>DASYYF010000070.1:0-3905 GCA_035934055.1 Steroidobacteraceae bacterium
GATCCCGAGCCGGCCGGGGCGCTGCCGGCGCCGAGCAAGGCGCTCGCGGGCAAGACCGCGCTCGTCACCGGCGCGGCGCGCCGCGTCGGCGCGACGATCGTGCGCGTGCTGCACGGAGCGGGCGCCAATGTCCTGCTCCACTACCGGAGCTCCGCCGCGGATGCCGGGCGGCTCGCCGCCGAGCTCAACGCGGTGCGCGGGCGCTCGGTGAGCCTCGCCGAATGCGACCTGCTCGATGTGACGCAGCACCCGGGGCTCATCGCAGCCGCGCTCGAGGCCTTCGGGGCGCTCGACATCCTGGTGAACAACGCCTCGACCTTCTATCCGACCCCGGTCGGCGACATCACCGGGACCGACTGGGACGACCTCGTCGGCACGAACCTGAAGGCGCCGCTGTTCCTCGCGCAGGCCGCGGCGGCCGCGCTCCACCAGCGCAGCGGACTCATTATTAATCTCGCCGATATCCACGGCATGCGGCCGCTGCGGCGCTATCCGGTGTACAGCGTCGCCAAGGCCGGCGTCATCATGCTGACGCTCGCGCTCGCCCGCGAGCTCGGCCCGCACGTGCGCGTGAACGCCATCGCGCCGGGTCCGGTCATGTGGCCGGAGGACGGAATGGATCCGGCGCTCGAGGCGAAGATCCTCGCGCGCACCGCGCTCAGGCGCCCCGGCTCGGCGGTCGATGTGGCGCGCGCGTGCCTGTTCTTCGCAGCCGAGGCGCCGTATGTCACGGGCCAGATCCTCGCGGTCGACGGCGGGCGCAGCATCGGCTGGTGACATTGGCTCAGGCTCCGCGGCCCCGGGTGCGCGGCAGCCGCTCGAGCGGGTGCGCTTGCCGGTCGAAGCGCCGCCACAGCTCACCGACGCTGAGTCCGGCGGTCGGGTGCATCAGCTGCGGGGCGAGCTCGGCGAGCGGACCGAGCATGTAGGCCCGCTCCAGCAGGTCCGGGCGCGGCAGCTTCAGTCCCGGCTCCTCGCACACCAGGTCGCCGTACAGCAGCACGTCGAGGTCCATCGAGCGCGGCGCCCAGCGCGGCGCATCGCGCGGCCGCCCGCAGCGCTCCTCGATCGCGTGCAGCCGCTCGAGCAGCGCGTGCGCCGGCAGCGCCGTGCCGAAGCCCGCCACCAGGTTGATGAAATCGTCGCCCTCGAAGCCGGCCGCGCGATTGCGGTACCAGGAGGAGAAGCGCGCGCCGGGAAACTCGCGCGCGAGCTCCGCGACCGCCTGCTGCATGCGGCGCTCCGGCTCGACGTTGCTGCCCGCCGCGACGTAGACCTCCGGCATCGGTGCGGCCTCAGCGCGCCAGGTCGGCGCGCGTGCGCTCGATCACCACTCCGACGTCGCGCGAGCTGCGGATGGCGCCGGGCTTGTTGAGCGAGACGCGCACCCACTCGACCGCGAATTCCTCGAGAATGACGAGCGCGAGCCGGTGCGCGAGCGTTTCCACCAGCTTGAATTCCGATGCGCCGATGAACTCGAGCGCCCGCTTGGCCACTTTCTTGTAGTCGAGCGTGTCGGCGACCTCGTCGCTGAGCGAGGCACGCCGGCAGTCGACCGGCATCTCTAGGTCGACCACGACCGTCTGGCGGACACGCCTTTCCCAGTCGATGAAGCCGATGATGCATTCGGCGGTCAGGCCGTGCAGAAAGATCCGGTCGCCGGAGCGCTGTGTCATGGCAACTCGCCTGGGGCTTCGGGTATCAGGCCGCGAGGGGCGGGAGCGACGCGAGCGGCCATTGCGCGCGCGCTTCGATGGCGAGGCCGTCGTGCTGCCCGGCCCTGAGGCGCGCGAGCCCGGCCACCGCGATCATCGCCGCGTTGTCGGTGCAGAACTCGATGCGGGGATAGTACACGCGCGCACCGCGCGCGCGGGCGGCGGCCGTGAGCTGCTCGCGCAGGGTGCGATTGGCGCCGACGCCCCCCGACACTACCAGCGCGTCGAGTCCGGTGTAGTCGAGCGCGCGCAGCGACTTGGCGGTGAGCGTGCCTGCGATCGCCTCCTCGACGGCGCGCGCGATGTCGGCGCGGCGCTGCTCGGTGAGCGGCGCGGCGCGTACCGCATGCAGCACCGCGGTCTTCAGTCCCGAGAAGCTGAACTCGAGCCCGGGGCGATCGAGCATGGGGCGCGGAAAGCGGTAGGCGCCCGGCGTGCCGCGCCGGGCGATCCCGGCGAGCTGCGGGCCGCCGGGATAAGGCAGTCCGAGGAGCTTGGCGGTCTTGTCGAAGGCTTCGCCGGCTGCGTCGTCGCGCGTCTCCCCGAGGAGGCGATAGGCGCCGATCGCGGCGACCTCGATGAGCATCGTGTGGCCGCCGGAGACGAGCAGCGCCACGTGCGGGAAGGGCGGCGGATCGCTCTCGAGGAGCGGCGCGAGCAGATGCCCCTCGAGGTGGTGCACGCCGAGCGCCGGGATCTTCCAGGCGTAAGCGAGGCTCGCGGCGAGCGAGGCGCCCGTGAGCAGCGCGCCGATCAGCCCGGGACCGGCCGTGTAGGCGATGCCGGACAGATCCCCGGGCGGCGTGGCGGAGCGCGCCAGCGCCGCCTTCACCAGCGGCAGGAGGCGCCGCACGTGATCGCGCGAGGCGAGCTCCGGCACCACGCCCCCGTAGGCGCGATGCAGCTCCGCCTGGCTGTAGAGCTCGTGCGACAACAGCCCCGCCTCGGCGTCGAGCACCGCGGCGGCGCTCTCGTCGCAGGAGGATTCGATGGCGAGCACGCGCATGACGGGAAATTCTAGACGATCCGCGCGGCCAGCAGCCGAAGCGCCAGGGGCCGATGTTATAGTGGCTCGACGATGTGCCTGCGCACACGATCGGCCGTCGCGCCGGCCCGGTCGCTGCTTTCCCGGGCAGCGCCCCTTGGCCTCGCCCTGGCGCTCCTGGCGCCCGCCGCAGGAGCCGCAGCGGCCGAGCCGTGCAAGCTCAGCCGCGTGGCCGAGCTGCCCGTCACCATGGAAGGGACGCGCCCGCTGGTCCATGCCGCGATCAACGGCCGGGATGCGATCTTCATCGCCGACAGCGGCGCCTTCTTCAGCATCCTGACGCCCGCGGCCGCGCATCAGTTCAACCTGCCCCTGGAGCCTGCAAATCACAACTTCGCGGTAAGAGGCGTGGGGGGCGACGCTCAAACCTGGATCACGACGGTACCCAAATTCACGATCTTCAAGATGGACCTGCCGAAAGTACCCTTCCTCGTCCTGGGCAACGACCTGGGGCACGGTGCGATAGGGGTGCTCGGCCAGAACGTGCTGGGGCTCGGCGACGTCGAGTACGACCTGGCGAACGGCGTCATCAACATCATGCGCACCCACGGCGACTGCCGCAAGGCATCGCTCGCCTACTGGGCGAACGCCAGGGGTCAGCCGTACTCGGAGATAGACGTCGATTTCGCCCGTGCAGAGAACCCGCACACCCGGGGCGAGGCTTATGTGAACGGCAACAAGATCCGCGTCATGTTCGATACCGGCGCCTATGCTTCCATCCTGGCACTCGACGCCGCCAAGCACGCCGGTGTCACTCCCGACAGCCCCGGGGTTACCGCCGGCGGCATGTCCGCCGGCGTCGGGCGCCGTACGGTCCGCACCTGGATCGCCCCGTTCGCGAGCTTCAGGATCGGCGACGAGGAGATCCGCAACACGCACCTGCGCATCGGCGAAGAGGTGCTGCCCGGGACCGACATGCTGATCGGGCCGGACTTCTTTCTCTCCCACCACATCCTGGTTGCGGCCAGCCAGAGCAAGCTCTATTTCACCTATAACGGCGGCCCGGTGTTCAATCTGACGACCACCGCGGTGCCGGCGCCGGGCGCCACCGATCAACCGGCGGCGGGCAGCGCCGGGCCGGGCGCGCCGGCCGCGGCCGGCGCGTCGCAGCCCGCGCAGGAAGAGCCTCTCGACGCGGCCGGATA
>DASYYF010000072.1:0-12573 GCA_035934055.1 Steroidobacteraceae bacterium
CGGCCGCGCCGCGGCGCAAGTCAGGCGCGCGCGCCCGCCCGCGTGCGCGCCCCGCGACCCGGCGGCCAGGAGGCGGCCGGCGGCGCTGAGTGCGCCGTACCGCCATGAGCGACACCCTCGGTATCGCACTCGCGCAAATCAACCTCCTCGTCGGCGACGTCCAGGGCAACGCCGCACGGGTGGTCGCCGCGGCGCGCGCGGCGCGCGCTCAGCTCGGCGCCGACCTGGTGCTGTTGCCGGAGCTCGCCTTAAGCGGCTATCCGCCCGAGGACCTGCTGTTCCATCGCGGCTTCCGCCGCCAGATCGAAGCGGGGCTCGCGCGGGTGCGCGCCGAGGCCGGCGAGGCGGCGGTGATGGTGGGCTTCCCGGAGTACACGCGCGCCGGGATCTACAATTCCGCGGCGCTGATTGCCGCCGGCGAGGTCGCCGCGATCCACCGCAAGGCGGAGCTGCCCAATTACAAGGTTTTCGACGAGAAGCGCTACTTCCGCGCCGGCGCCCAGCCGACGGTGGCGGAGCTCAAGGGCTTTCGGCTGGGGCTCCTCGTGTGCGAGGACATCTGGGAGCGGGAGGCGGCGCAGCTCGCGCGCGCCGCCGGCGCGCAGCTGCTCGCCGTGATCAACGCTTCACCCTACGAGATCCATAAGCAGCGGGAGCGCGAGGACATCGCCCGCGCGCGTGTCACGGAGGTGGGGTTGCCGCTCGCCTACGTGAATCTCGTCGGCGGCCAGGACGAGCTGGTCTTCGACGGCAACTCCTTCGTCATGAACGCCGAGGGCGAAGTGGTGTTGCGCGCGCCGCCCTTCGAGGAGGGGAGCTTTCTGGCGCGCTTCGAGCGCGACCCGCGCGGTAAGGTGGCGCCGCTCACGGGAGACGTGGCGCCCGAGCTCAGCGACGAGGCGAGCGTGTACCGCGCGCTGACCCTCGGGGTGCGCGACTACGTCGGCAAGCACGGCTTTCCCGGAGTCGTCATGGGCCTCTCGGGGGGCGTCGATTCCGCCCTGACGCTGGCGCTCGCCGTGGACGCGCTCGGAGCCGAGCGCGTGCAGGCGGTCATGATGCCCTCGCGCTACACCTCTTCGATGAGCCTGGAGGATGCCGCGGAGCAGGCGCGGATCCTCGGGGTCCGCTACAGCGTGCTGCCCATCGAGACGATGTTCGAGAGCACGCTCGCGACGCTCGCGGGCGAGTTTGCCGGCCGCGAGCCCGACGCCACCGAGGAGAACATCCAGTCCCGTTGCCGCATGCTGCTGCTCATGGGCATCTCCAACAAGACCGGCCGCATGCTGCTGACGACCGGCAACAAGAGCGAGATGGCGGTCGGCTACGCCACGCTCTACGGCGATATGGCAGGCGGCTTCGCTCCCATCAAGGACTGCAGCAAGGGGCTCGTGTACCGCCTGGCGGCCTATCGCAACTCCCTCTCGCGGGTGATCCCGCAGCGCGTGATCGAGCGGGCGCCTTCGGCGGAGCTGCGTCCGGGACAGAAGGATTCCGACTCGCTGCCCCCCTACGAGATCCTCGATCCGATCCTCGAGGCCTTCATCGAGCAGGACCTGTCGGTGGATGAGATCGAGGCGCGCGGCTTCGATCGCGCGACCGTGGCGCGCGTGCTCGATCTGGTCAGGCGCAACGAGTACAAACGCCGCCAGGCCCCGCCCGGCGTGCGGGTGAGCCGCCGCGCCTTCGGACGCGACTGGCGCTATCCCATCACGAACGGCTACCGGCGCTGACGCGCGCGCACCGTTTCCGCGCTCACTACCAGAACTTCCACCAGGCGCGCTTCGTGACCGCCTCGGACTGGCGCACGTCCGCGGAGAAGTTCGCCTCGTACACCTCGCGCGCCTGCGCCGCGAGCGGCTCGAGTCCCAGCTTGTCGTAGCACTCGATCATGAGCGCGAGCGCGTCCTTTACCGCGGGCGCCCCGTCGTACTGCTCCACCGCGCCCTTGGCGCGCTGTGCGGCCGCCACGTAGGCGCCGCGCTTCATGTAGTAGCGCGCGACGTGCACTTCGTAGCTCGCGAGGCGGTCGCGCAGGTACACCATGCGCTGCAACGCATCGTGCGCATACTCGCTCTTCGGATACTGCTCGACCACGATCTTGAAGGAGGCGAAGGCCTTGCGCGCGTTGGTCGGCGGCCGCTGGGTCAGATCGGCGCGGAATATCCTCTCGATCGCGTTCGGGGTGCGCTCGAAGTCGACCAGCCCCTTCAGGTAATAGGCGTAATCGACGCGCGGGTGGGTCGGGTTCTCGCGAATGAAGGTATCGGCGGCGTCGGTGGCCGACTCGCTCTCGCCGGCGCGGTAATATGCATACATGAGATCGATGCGCGCCTGGCGCGCCTCGTCCGTGAAGGGAAAGCGCGCGGTGAGGGCCTCGTAGACCTTGATGGCACCGTTGAAGTCGTTGTTGCTGAGGTCTTTCTTGGCGGTCTTGTAGAGCTGCTCGGGCGTCTGCTTCTGCAGCGTCTTCTGGCGGTGCGAGCTGCAGCCGCAGACGGCAAGCAGCACCGCGCACAACGCGACCACGCCGCCGCGTACCGGACCGGACAAGAGCATCTGGAAGGGGCCTTTCTTTGGCTTCGCGCCGAATGAATCTGCAAAGTATAGCGAATCTCCCGGCTGGCCTTCCGACCGCCGCTCCCGAGGCCGAGTTCCGCTCGCATGAGCTCGAGCTGCCCGCGGAGGCCGCGGGCTTGAGGTTCGACCAGGCGCTGGCGCGCGCGCTGCCGCAGTACTCGCGCGCACAGCTCAAGTCCTGGATCGAATCCGGCGCGGCGCGCGTGGAGGGGCGGGCATTGCGGGGCAAAGACCGGGTACTGGGCGGGGAGCGGGTGCGCATCCACGCGCAGCTCCCGAGCCGGACCGAGGTGGCGGCCGAGAGGCTGCCGCTCAACGTCGTCTTCAAGGATCGCGCACTGCTCGTGATCGATAAGCCGGCCGGCATGGTGGTGCATCCGGGCGCCGGCAATCCGCGCCACACCCTGCAGAACGCCTTGCTCGGCCTCGACCCGAGGCTCGCCCTCGTGCCGCGGGCCGGGCTCGTTCACCGTCTCGACAAGGACACCTCGGGACTGCTGGTGGTGGCGCGCACGCCCGAAGCGCATACGGCGCTCGTGGCGGCGCTCGCCGCGCGCGAGATCTCCCGGCAGTACCTCGCGGTCTGCGGCGGATGTGTGACCGCAGGCGGCACGATCGATGAGCCGATCGGGCGGCACCGCACGCAGCGGCTCAAGATGGCGGTGCGCCGCGGCGGCCGCCCGGCGGTGACACATTATCGTGTGCTCGAGCGCTTTCGTGCCCACACGCTGGTGCGCGCCGAGCTCGAGTCGGGCCGTACTCACCAGATCCGGGTGCACCTCGCGCACATCGGCTTTCCCGTAGTCGGCGACCCGCTTTACGGCGGGCGACGGCGCATCCCGGCCGGCTGCACGCCGGACCTCGCCGCCGCGCTCGGCGCCTTCCGCCGCCAGGCACTGCACGCCGAGCGCCTCGCGCTCACGCACCCGGTGACCGGCCGAAAGATGGAGTGGCAGGCGCCGCTGCCCGCGGACATGCAGGGCCTGCTCGCGGCGCTCGAGCAGGATGCGGCGGCGTGAGCGGCTCTGCGGCAGCGGCAGTTCCCGAAGTGCTGACGCCCGAGTGGCCCGCGCCGCAGACGGTGCGCGCGGCGTTCACGCTGCGCAGCGGCGGCGTGAGCGCGCCTCCCTTCGACTCACTCAATCTCGGCGCTCACGTCGGCGACAGCCCGGCCGCGGTCGCCGAGAACCGGCGCCGTGTGCGCGCGCGGCTCGATCTCCCGGCGGAGCCCGCCTGGCTCGAGCAGGTGCATGGGACGCGCGTCGCGGACCTCGATGCGGCCGGCGGGGACGGCGGCTCGCCCGCGGACGCGGTCCTCACGCGCCGGGCGCGACGCGTGTGCGCCGTGCAGGTCGCCGACTGTATGCCGGTCCTGTTCGCCGCACGCGACGCCTCCGCCGTAGCCGTGGCGCACGCAGGCTGGCGGGGACTCGCCGCGGGGGTCCTGGAAGCCACGGTCGAGAAGCTTCGCGTTGCCCGAGGCGACCTCATCGCCTGGCTGGGGCCGGCGATCTCGGTGCGGCATTTCGAGGTGGGCGAGGAGGTCCATCAGGCGTTTCTCGCCCGTGATGCGGACGCGGGTGCCGCGTTCGTGCGCAATGCACGTGGCCGCTGGCAGTGCGATCTCGTGAGCCTCGCGCGGCGGCGCCTTGCGGCCCTTGGGGTGACCGACGTCTCCGGGGGTACCTGGTGCACTTACGCGGACCCTGCCCGGTTCTTCTCCTTTCGCCGCGACGGGCGCTGCGGGCGCATGGCGGCACTCATCTGGCTCGAATAGCCGACGGGCGTGAAGATGCCGCTGCTCGCGTGGATCGTCGTGTTCTCAGCCCTCGGCGGCATCGCCAGCGCCGCGCTCGCCGTGGTGTTCCTGTGGATCTCGGAGCAACGGGCCGCGCAGATGCTGCCGCATTTCGTCAGCTTCGCGACCGGGGCGCTGCTTGGCGCGGCTCTGCTCGCCCTGCTTCCCGAGGCGATGGCGCGCGCCGGTGTGGCCGGTGCACACGCGCTCGGGCTGACGCTGATCGCCGGACTCGGGGTGTTCTTCGTAATCGAGAAGCTGGTGCTGTGGTGGCACGCCCGTCCCGACGAGGAGGCGCCTGCCGGCGAAGGCGGCCACGAAGCAGAAGTGCACGAGCAGGACTCCCGCGCGCGACACTCTCATCGACACGATCACGCCTCCGGCGTTCTGGTGCTGGTCGGAGACAGCGTCCACAACGCGCTCGACGGCGTGCTCATCGCCGCCGCCTTCCTCACCGGCGTGTCGCTCGGGATAGTGACTACGCTTGCGGTCGCGGCGCACGAGATTCCCCACCGGGTCGGGGATTTCGCCATCCTGGTGCACAGCGGTTTCTCGCGATCGCGCGCGCTGCTGCTGAATCTCGCGACCGGGCTCGCCTCCATCGTCGGCGCGGTCGCGGCCTACTACGGCCTGCGCGAGGCGCTCGAGGTGCTGCCTTACGCGCTGGCGTTTGCGGCGGCCGGGTTTCTCTACATCGCAGTGGCGGGGCTCATCCCGAGTCTCCATCGCCGCGCCGACCCGCGCACTAGCGCGATCCAGGTGGTCCTGATTAGCGCCGGCATTGCCGTCGTTGCCTGCGCTGAATGGCTCGTGGACCAGTAGGCGGCAGGGCGCCGGCCTGTCCGTCGAGCCGCAGGTGCGCGAACAGAGCCGCGGGCATACCCTTCGCTATGCAGCCCCTTGAACGGACTGCGGTTTGTCCCCACAAACCGAGCACCACCCCTTATATAGGGCGAGGTTTCCCATGCGGATGGACAAGCTCACCAGCCGGTTCCAGCAGGCGCTGGCCGACGCGCAGTCGCTCGCGCTCGGCCGCGATCACCAGTTCATGGAGCCGGCCCACGTCATGCTGGCGCTGCTCGACAGCGCGGGCGGCGGGGTGCGCCCCCTCCTCATAAAGGCCGGGGCGGACGTCAACAAGCTGCGCTCGGCGCTGCTTGCGCTCCTCGACGGGCTGGCGAAGGTCGAGGGCACCCCGGGCGAAATCCACGTCTCCAACGACTTAAACCGCATCCTCAACGTCACCGACAAGGTCGCGCAGCAGCGCGGCGATCAGTTCATCGCGAGCGAGCTCTTCCTGCTCGCGGCCTTCGAGGACCGGGCGCTGGCGCGCGTCTTCAAGGACGCTCGCCTGGTGCGCGGCGCGATCGAGAAGGCGATCGAAGAGGTGCGCGGGGGCGAGAAGGTGGCCGATCCCAACGCCGAGGAGGGCCGCCAGGCGCTCGAGAAATACACGATCGACCTCACCGCGCGCGCTTCCTCCGGCAAGCTCGACCCGGTCATCGGCCGCGACGACGAGATCCGCCGCACCATCCAGGTGCTGCAGCGCCGGACCAAGAACAACCCGGTGCTGATCGGCGAGCCCGGGGTCGGCAAGACCGCGATCGTCGAGGGTCTCGCGCAGCGCATCGTGAACGGCGAGGTGCCCGAGGGGCTGAAGGACAAGCGCATCCTGGCGCTCGACATGGGCGCGCTCATCGCCGGCGCGAAATTCCGCGGCGAGTTCGAAGAGCGCCTCAAGAGCGTGCTCAACGATCTCGCCAAGCAGGAAGGCCAGATCATCCTCTTCATCGACGAGCTGCACACCATGGTCGGCGCCGGCAAGGCCGAGGGCGCCATGGATGCGGGCAACATGCTGAAGCCCGCGCTCGCCCGCGGCGAGCTGCACTGCGTCGGCGCGACCACGCTCGACGAGTACCGCAAGTACATCGAGAAGGACGCGGCGCTCGAGCGGCGCTTCCAGAAAGTGCTGGTGAACGAGCCCTCGGTGGAGGACACCATCGCGATCCTGCGCGGGCTGCAGGAGCGCTACGAGGTGCACCACAAGGTCGAGATCACCGACCCCGCGATCGTGGCGGCGGCCACGCTCTCGCACCGCTACATCACCGACCGGCAGCTGCCCGACAAGGCGATCGACCTGATCGACGAGGCGGCGGCGCGCATCCGCATGGAGATCGATTCGAAGCCCGAGGCGCTCGACAAGCTCGAGCGGCGCATCATCCAGCTCAAGATCGAGCAGGAGGCCCTGAAGAAGGAGAAGGACGAGGCCACGCGCAAGCGCCTCGCGACGCTCGAGGAGACCCTGAAGACGCTCGGCAAGGAGTACGCCGACCTCGAGGAGGTGTGGAACTCGGAGAAGGCCGCGCTCCAGGGCGCGGCCGAGATCCGCGCCGAGCTCGACCGGGTGCGGCTCGAGCTCGATGCCGCGCGGCGCGCGGGCAACCTCGAGCGCATGGCGCAGCTGCAGTACGGCAAGATCCCGGAGCTCGAGAAGCGCCTCGCCTCCGCGCAGGCCGCCGAGGACAAGGCCCCGACGCTGGTGCGCAACAAGGTCACCGAGGAGGAGATCGCCGAGGTGGTCTCCAAGTGGACCGGGATTCCCGTGTCCAAGATGCTGCAGGGCGAGAAAGAGAAGCTCCTCCACATGGAGGACGCGCTCGGCAAGCGCGTCGTCGGCCAGGACGAGGCGTTGAAGATCGTGTCGGATGCCATCCGGCGCTCCCGCGCCGGGCTCTCCGACCCGCGCCGCCCGAACGGCTCGTTCCTGTTCTTAGGGCCCACCGGCGTCGGCAAGACCGAGCTCTGCAAGGCGCTGGCCGAGTTCCTCTTCGACACCGAAGAAGCGATGGTCCGCATCGACATGTCGGAGTTCATGGAGAAGCATTCGGTGGCGCGCCTGATCGGCGCGCCCCCCGGCTACGTGGGCTACGAGGAGGGCGGCTATCTCACCGAGGCCGTGCGCCGCCGTCCCTATTCGGTGATCCTGCTCGATGAGGTCGAGAAGGCGCACCCCGACGTCTTCAACGTGCTGCTACAGGTGCTCGACGACGGACGCCTCACCGACGGGCAGGGGCGCACCGTCGACTTCCGCAACACCGTCATCATCATGACTTCGAACCTCGGCTCGCAGCAGATCCAGGAGTTCGCGGGCGAGAAGAACTACGCGAAGATGAAGAGCGCGGTGATGGAGGTGGTGCAGCAGAGCTTCCGGCCCGAGTTCATCAACCGCATCGACGACATCGTGGTCTTCCATTCGCTCGGCACCCGGCAGATCCGCGCGATCGTCGACATCCAGCTCCTGTACCTGCGCAAGCGCCTCACGGAGCGCAACATGGACCTCACGCTCGATGACGCGGCGCGGGATCTGCTCGGGGAGGCGGGATTCGATCCGGTGTACGGCGCCCGGCCCCTGAAGCGCGCCATCCAGCAGCAGATCGAGAATCCGCTGGCACAGCGGATCCTCGAGGGCGAGTTCCAGCCCGGGGACCGGGTCCGCATCGGCGCCCGTGACGGGCACCTCACCTTCGGCAAAGTCGAGGAGCGCAGAGCCGCGCGCGCCTGAGGCGCGGCGCCGGGAGGCCGGGGACGCGCGCGGGCGTCCGTTATAATCGGCGCCAGTCAGATTTCGCGGATTTCCACAACCCACCCATGCCGTTCTACGAGTACGAGTGCCAGGCCTGCAAGTTCTACACCGAGGTCATGCAGAAGATCAGCGACGCGCCGCTCACCAAGTGCCCGTCGTGCGGCAAGCGGCGCCTGAAGAAGCTGGTGTCGGCGCCGGTGTTTCGCCTGAAAGGCGGCGGCTGGTACGAGACCGACTTCAAGTCGGACAAGGAGAGCAAGCGCAACCTCCTCGGCGCGGATAAGGAGGAGGCGAAGGCGGAGAGCAAGCCGGAGTCGAAGGAGGGCAAGCCCGAGGCGAAGGACGCCACGGCGGCCGATACGAAGGCAGCCCAACCGAAGCCATCGGCGGTCAAGCCCGCGGCCGCCGGGCGCCGGCCGGTCAAGAGCGTCCCGCGCAGGAGCACGCGGCGGGCGCGGCGTTAGAAGCCGCGCGGGAGGAGTTCGATGCCACCTATGGAAGCCAGCGCGGCGAAGGCGGACGCTGTACCCCGAAAAAGGGTGCTGCGGCGCTACCTGGTCGCAGGCGTCCTCGTGTGGCTGCCGATCCTCGCCACCATCTGGGTGGTCGACTTCATGCTGCACCTCATGGACCGGACGCTGCTGCTCCTGCCGCCGTCGTACCGGCCCGAGGCGCTCCTCGGGTTCTCGATCCCGGGTGCGGGGCTGGTGCTGGCCCTGGTCCTGCTGCTGCTGACCGGCCTCCTGGTGACCAACCTGATCGGCCGCCGCCTCGTGGTTTGGGGCGAGGAGCTCCTCAACCGCATTCCTGTGGTGCGCAGCGTGTACGGCGGCGTGAAGAGCTTCGCCGAGAGCGTCTTCTCGCAATCGAACTCCTTCCGCAAGGTGGTGATGATCGAATACCCGCGCGAGGGCGCCTGGAGCATCGGCTTTCTCACCGCCGAGGATGTCCCCGAGATAAGTCAAAAGACCGGCGAGAACCACGTGGCCGTGTACGTCTCCTCGGCGCTCAACGCCACCGCCGGCTGGCTGATCGTGGTCCCGCGGCGCATGGTGCGCGAGCTCGACATGTCGGTGGACGCCGCGCTCAAGATGATCATCACCTGCGGCGTGGTGGTGCCGCCCCATCCGGCGGTCAAGTCGCAGGTCGCCAAGCCCGCGGCGTAAGCCCATGAGGGCCATGCGCCTCACTGCGCGCGGCGCGCCGCTCGAGCCCACCGAGCTCTCCTTGCCCCCGCCGGGCGAGCACGAGATCCTCGTCGCCGTCGAGGCCTGCGGCGTGTGCCGCACGGACCTGCACGTGCTCGACGGCGAGCTGCCGGACATTCGCTGTCCGCTCACCCTGGGTCACGAGGTCGTGGGCAGGGTCCTGGCGGCCGGTGCCGCGGTCGAGCGCTTCCGCCTCGGGGACCGGGTCGGCGTGCCCTGGCTCGCCCACACCTGCGGGGTCTGCCCCTATTGCCGCTCCGGACGCGAGAATCTCTGCGTCGAGGCGCGGTTCACCGGGTATACGCGCGACGGCGGCTACGCGGAGCAGGCGCTGGCGGATGCGCGCTACTGCCTGCCGCTGCCGGCGGGATCCGCCGCGGAGCTCGCCCCGCTGCTGTGCGCCGGACTCATCGGCTATCGTGCCTACCGCGCCGCGGGCGAGGCGGCCGATCTCGGGCTCTACGGTTTTGGCGCCGCAGCGCACCTGCTGGCCCAGGTGGCGCGCTCGGAAGGCCGGCGCGTGTTCGCCTTCACGCGTCCCGGCGACGCGGAGGCTCAGCGCTTTGCCCTCGAGCTCGGTGCGGTGTGGGCGGGCGGCTCGGATGCGCGTCCGCCGGAGCCGCTCGATGCCGCGATCCTCTTTGCGCCCGTCGGCGCGCTCATTCCGGCGGCTCTCGCCGCCGTGCGTCCGGCCGGACGGGTGGTGTGCGCCGGGATTCACATGAGCGATGTGCCGGCCTTTCCTTACCGGCTCCTCTGGGGCGAGCGGCAGGTGTCCTCGGTCGCGAACCTCACCCGCCGCGACGGCGAGGAGTTCATGGCGCTCGCGGCGCTTCTCAAGCTCAAAGCCCGGGCGGAGCGCTTTCCCCTCGGCGACGCCAACCTGGCGCTCGAGCGGCTGCGCAGCGGTGCGGTGACGGGGGCCGCCGTGCTGGAAATGCGCCCGCCCGCTTCGGTTGCGGGGCCGTCGGCGCGTCCGTAACATCGCGCGCCTCATGCGCTCACATTACTGCGGGCAGGTCAACGAGGAGCTCCTCGGCCGCGAAGTCACGGTCGCCGGCTGGGTGCACCGCCGCCGCGACCACGGCGGGGTCATCTTCGTCGACCTGCGCGACCGCGAGGGACTGCTGCAGATCGTGTTCAACCCGGATGCCGCGGACGTGTTCGCGGAGGCCGAGCGGCTGCGCAACGAGTACGTGGTGAGCTGCACCGGCACGGTGCGCGAGCGCCCGGCGGGCACGGTGAACCCCCACCTTGCCTCGGGGAAGGTCGAGCTCATCGCCCGCCGGATCGAGCTCCTCAACCGCTCCGAGCCCCTGCCGTTCCAGCTCGATGAGCAGGTCGGCGAGGAGGTGCGGCTGCGCTACCGCTATCTCGACCTGCGCCGCGAAGTCATGAGTCAGCGGCTGCGGCTGCGGCATCGCCTGACGCGCTCGATGCGCGCCTACCTCGACTCCCACGGCTTCGTCGACATCGAGACGCCGATGCTCACCAAGGCGACCCCCGAGGGGGCGCGCGACTATCTGGTGCCGAGCCGCACGCACCCGGGGAAGTTCTTCGCGCTGCCGCAGTCGCCGCAGATCTTCAAGCAGCTGCTGATGATCTCGGGCTTCGACCGCTACTACCAGATCGTGCGCTGCTTCCGCGACGAGGACCTGCGCGCGGACCGGCAGCCCGAGTTCACGCAGCTCGACATCGAGACCTCGTTCCTCTCCCAGGACGAGATCATGGCGATGATGGAAGGTCTCGTGCGGCACTTCTTCCGCGAGGTGCTCGACGCCGCGCTCCCGGAGCCCTTTCCGCGCATGAGCTACACGGAAGCGATGCGCCGCTACGGCTCGGACAAGCCGGACCTGCGCATCCCGCTCGAGCTCACCGACGTCGCCGACCTCGTCAGGGATTGCGACTTCAAGGTGTTCGCCGGTCCGGCGAACGACCCCCAGGGACGGGTCGCGGCGCTGCGCGTGCCGGGGGGCGGCGCGCTGCCGCGCTCGGCGATCGACGAGTGCACGGCCTTCGTCGCGCGCTATGGCGCCAGGGGCCTCGCCTACATCAAGGTGAACGAGCGCGCCCGCGGGCGCGAGGGACTGCAGTCCCCGATCATCAAGTTCCTGAGCGATGCCGCTCTTGCCGGCATCCTCGAGCGCACTCGCGCCGGCGACGGCGACGTGGTGTTCTTCGGCGCCGACCGGGCCGCGGTCGTCAACGATGCGCTCGGGGCGCTGCGCCTGAAGCTCGGACACGACCTGAAGATGGCCGAGGGCGGATGGCGTCCGCTGTGGGTGTTCGACTTTCCGATGTTCGAATGGGATGCGGAGGCGAAGCGCTGGGTCGCGATGCACCACCCGTTCACCTCGCCGAAGAATCCCGACGCGGCGGCGCTGCGCGCCGAGCCCGCGGCGGCGCTCGCCAAGGCCTACGACATGGTGCTGAACGGCTCCGAGATCGGCGGCGGCTCGGTGCGCATTCACCGCCAGGACATGCAGTCGACGGTGTTCGAGCTCCTGGGGATCGGCGCCGACGAGGCGCAGAAGAAATTCGGCTTCCTGCTCGATGCGCTCAAGTTCGGGGCGCCGCCCCACGGGGGCATCGCCTTCGGGCTCGACCGGCTCGCGATGCTCATGACCGGGGCCGACAGCATCCGCGAGGTGATCGCCTTCCCCAAGACGCAGACCGCCGCGGATCCGCTCACCGATGCGCCGACCGAGGTGAGCGAGGCGCAGCTGCGCGAGCTGCACGTGCGGGTGCGCGTGCCGCCCCCTTCGGCCTAGGGCGGGCCGCCCGCCCGCAGCGCCGCACACCGAGGAATTGGCCATCGCGCACGTCGTCTACGTGCACGGCCTGTGGCTCCCGGGGGAGGAGTCGCTGGTCCTCAAGCACCACCTCGGGGAGGAATTCTCCCTCGAGCTCCACTGGTTCCGGTATTTCGGGGCGTCCGAGTCGATGAGCGACATCACCTCGAGGCTCGCGGCCTTCGTGCGCGAGCTCGCGAGCCCGGAGGTGCATTTCGTGGGACACAGCCTCGGGGGACTCGTGCTCTACCGGCTGCTCGAGCGCTTTCCCGAGCAGCCCCCGGGCCGCGTGGTGTTTCTCGGCGTCCCGTGCGTGGCGAGCCGCGCCGCGGAGCGAGCCGGGGTGTTTGCTCCGCTGGCGCACCTCATGGGACCGACGGTGCGAGAGGAGCTGCTCACGCCGCGCGAGCGGCGCTGGAGGCATGCGCGCGCGCTCGGCGTGGTGGCCGGCAATCAGCCGCTCGGTCTCGGGCAGTTTCTGGCGCACTTCGACGAGGAGAACGACGGCACCGTCGCGGTGAGCGAGACGCGCCTGCCGGGAGCCACCGATCATATCGTGCTGCCGGTGAGCCACCTCGGGATGCTGGTGTCGGCGCGGGTGGCGCACGAGAC
>DASYYF010000080.1:0-14215 GCA_035934055.1 Steroidobacteraceae bacterium
AATCCCCGGCCTCGAGGTAGTCCAATAGCGTCTGCACGGGAACGCGCGTACCCGGGAACACGGGCGTTCCGCCCATGACTTCGGGGGTAGTAGTGACCACGGGCTTGCTCATTCGCATACGTTACCCGCGCACAGGCGCAGGACAAAATCGGCCGGTTACAGGAGTTTCACGCCGGCGGCGCAACGGCGCTCGCGTTCCGCCGCACGGTCTCCGGGAAATGGGACCACTCATGGGACCACCGGAGGTTTTTGAGATGCTCTGAAAGGCTGGTCGGAGCGCCGAGATTTGAACTCGGGACCCCTTGCACCCCATGCAAGTGCGCTACCAGACTGCGCCACGCTCCGAACCGCTTGTTCTTATGAGAATCGACCCGCACGGTGGGGACCGCCGCGCGCGGGGCCAATCATACGCTAAACGCCCGGGACCCCGGGCTCGGGTCCTCGGCTCTAGCGCCGCAGGATCTTCATCAGGTCTTCGAGCTCGACCCGCATCTGCTTGACGATCTGCTGGCTCTGGGTGACATCCGAGCGCGCTTCCTCGCCGGTGAGCTTGTTGCGCGCGCCGCCGATGGTGAAGCCCTGGTCGTAAAGGAGGCTCCTGATCTGGCGGATGACGATCACGTCCTGGCGCTGGTAGTAGCGGCGGTTGCCGCGGCGCTTCACGGGCTTGAGCTGCGGGAACTCCTGCTCCCAGTAGCGCAGCACGTGCGGCTTCACCCCGCACAGGTCGCTGACCTCCCCGATGGTGAAGTAGCGCTTGCCGGGGATGACCGGCAGCTGCGCGTTATTCTTTGGCTCCAACATAGGCTTCCACCCGTGCCTTGAGTTTCTGCCCCGGACGGAACGTGACGACGCGCCGCGCGCTGATCGGGATCTCCTCGCCTGTCTTCGGATTGCGCCCCGGGCGCTGGTTCTTGTCGCGCAGGTCGAAGTTCCCGAAGCCGGAGAGCTTCACCTGCTCTCCGCCCGACAGCGCAGCACGAACCTCCTCGAAGAAGAGATCCACGAGCTCGCGCGCTTCGCGCTTGTTGAGCCCGAGCTGGTTGAATAACGCTTCCGCCATCTCCGCTTTGGTCAGGGCCATTTCTTTATTCTCTGATTCTTGCGTTCAAGCTCTCGCGCAAATCCGTTACTACTGAGGCCATGAGGCGGTCCACGTCCTCATCGGTAAGAGTGCGAGAAATATCTTGAAAAATCAAGCCCAAAGCGATGCTTTTTCGACCTGGTTCGAGGCCGGGGCCGCGATACACGTCGAAAACGCGGAGACCACGCAGCAAGCTTGATGTCACCAAGGTTACACGCTCGGCCAGGGTACTTAAAGTCACGGCTTCATCGACCACCACCGCGAGGTCGCGCCGCACCTGGGGAAAGCGCGAGATGTCCTCGAACGCCGCCCTCTTGACTGCGAGCGCCCCCATGTCGAGCTCGAAGAGCACCGGCGCATATGTAAAGTCGAGCGCCTTGACGAGTGCCGGGTGCAGTTCCCCGATCCAACCCACCGGACTTCCGCGCCGCAGCACGCGCGCCGAGCGTCCGGGATGAAGCGCAGCGAGCTCCCGCGGCTCGAAGGAGAAGGTCTCGGCCGCGCCGGTCCCGGCAATGAGCGCCGCGACGTCCGCCTTCACGTCGTAGAAGTCGGCCGGCACCCGCGCCTCCTTCGCAACTCCCCATTGCTCGGGCAGGCGCGCGCCGCTCGCAAGTCCCGCGATCGTCTCGATCTCGTGTGTGGCGCTGCCGTCGAGCTCGAAGCGCGTGCCGTGCTCGAAAAGACGGATGCGATCCTGCTGGCGGCGCTGATTCTCGAGCGCCGCACGGATCAGGCCGGGCCAGAGCGAGACGCGCATGACCGACATGTCGCTCGCAATCGGGTTCGCGAGCGCGAGCGCAGGCCTTCCGGGGAACAGTTTCTCCTGAAGCGCCGGATCGACGAAGGCATAGGTCACGGCCTCCTCGTAGCCACGCGCGGCGAGGGCCTCGAGCACGGCGCGCTCGGCGGGCTGCTCCTCGGGGAGCTTGCGGAAATGCTGCGAGCCGAGCGCATCGGTTTCGGGGATCTTCTCCCAGGCAGCGAGCCGCGCCACCTCTTCGATGAGGTCCGCCTCGATCGCGATGTCGAAGCGATGCGCAGGCGGAGTCGCCTTCCAGCCGCCGGCGTTCGATGACACCTTCATGCCGAGACCCGTTAAGGCCTTCGCGACGCGCGCGGCGGGAAGCTCCATGCCGAGGAGCCGCTTGAGCTGCGCGGCACGCAGCCTGACGGGGGCGCGCTTCGGGAGATGCCTTGCATTCTCGGTGACCACGATGCTCGCGGGCGTGCCGCCCGCGATCGGTGCGAGGAGCGCGATCGCCCGCGCAATGGCGCGGGCCTGCTGCGTCGGGTCGACGCCGCGCTCGAAGCGCTGGCTGGCATCGGTGAGAAGACCCGAGCGCCGGCCGCGGCCCTGCACGGCCTCGGGAGAGAAGTACGCACTCTCGAAGAACACGTCCGTGGTCTCAGGCTGCACCGCGGTGCGCAGTCCCCCCATGATGCCGGCGAGCCCGACCGGGCCTTCCGCGTCGGTGATGAGGAGCATGTCGGCGTCCGCCTTGAGTGTCTTTCCGTCGAGGAGCGTGACCTCCTCCCCGGCGCGCGCGAGACGCACGCGGATGCCTGACTTGAGCTTCGCGAGGTCGTAGGCATGCATCGGCTGCCCGAGCTCGAGCATGACGTAGTTAGTGACATCGACGACCGGGCTGATGGAGCGCACGCCGGCCCGGCGCAGCCGCTCAGCCAGCCACACCGGCGTCGCCGCACGGTTGTTGATCCCGCGAACGATGCAGCCCGCAAAACGGGGGCAGCCGGCAGGAGCCTCGAGCTTCACCGGAAAGCGCTCGGCCCCGGCGCCGCGGGGACTCTCGATCCTGGGTCCCGTGATCTTCGTTCCCGCGATCGCCGCCACCTCGCGCGCGATCCCCAAAATCGACATGGCATCGCCGCGATTTGGCGTGATATTGACCTCCAGCACCGCCTCATCGAGGCTGAGGTATTCCCGCAGCGGCTTCCCGAGCGGCGCATCGGCGGGCAGCTCGAGAATTCCGCTCGAGCTCTCGGCAAGCCCGAGCTCCCTGGCCGAGGCCAGCATTCCCTGCGACTCGACACCGCGGAGCCTGGCCGCGCCGATCTTGAGATCCCCGGGGAGCTGCGCCCCCACCAGGGCGAGCGCGCTCTTCAACCCGGCGCGCGCATTCGCCGCGCCGCAGACAATCTGCAGGCCCGGCCCGCTCCCGGTCGTCACCTTGCACACCTGGAGCTTGTCGGCCTGGGGATGACGTTCGGCGGAGAGAATGTCGGCGACGACTACGCCGGTGAAGGGTGGTGCCGCGCTCTCGAGCCCCTCGAGCTCAAAGCCCGCCATGGTGAGACGCGCGCCGAGCTCCTTCGGCTTCCAGGGAACCTTCACCCACTCGGCGAGCCAGGAGTACGGGACCTTCATGACGTGAACGCCCGGAACTGCCTGAGGAAGCGCAGGTCGCTCTCGAAGAAGAGCCTGAGGTCGTTGACGCCGTAGCGCAGCATCGCAAGTCGATCGATTCCGGCGCCGAAGGCGTAGCCCGTATAGCGCTCGGGATCGACGCCGCTCGCTTTGAGCACGTTCGGGTGCACCATGCCGCAGCCGGAGATCTCGAGCCAGCCGCTGTGCTTGCAGGTGCGGCAGCCGGTCCCCGCGCAGAACAGGCACGCCATGTCGACTTCCGCCGAGGGCTCGGTGAACGGGAAGTAGGAGGGCCGGAGGCGCATCGCGAGATCGCGCTCGAAGAAGGCTTGCAGGAACCCGTGCAGCACCGCCTTCATGTTGGCGAAGCTCACGTTCTCGTCCACCACCAGTCCCTCGAGCTGGTGGAACATGGGCGAGTGCGTCATGTCCGAGTCGCAGCGGTACACGCGCCCCGGCGCAATGATGGCGAGCGGCGCACCGCGATCGAGGAGCGCGCGGATCTGCACCGGGGAGGTGTGCGTCCGGAGCAGCCGTCCGTCCTGGAAATAGAACGTGTCGTGCAGCGCGCGCGCCGGATGGTTCTCCGGGATATTGAGCGCGGCGAAGTTGTGGAAGTCGTCCTCGATCTCGGGGCCCGAGGCGACATCGAAACCGGCGCGGCGGAAGAGCGTCTCGATGCGCAGCCGCGCCCGCGTCACCGGGTGCAGCCCCCCGGGCTCCTCGCCCCGTCCCGGGAGCGTGACGTCGATGCGCCCCTCGACGAGCTTGCGCTCGACTTCCGCGCGCTCGAGCGCCTCGCGACGCGCTTCGATCGCGCGCGTGAGATCCTCCTTCGCCTCGTTGATGCGCGCCCCGGCCGCCGGCCGCTCGGCCGGGGGAAGCCGGCCGAGCTCCTTCAGCTGTTCGGTGAAGGTTCCCTTCTTGCCGAGCCAGCGCACGCGCACGCTCTCGAGCGCGGCGGCATCCGCTGCAGCCGCAACCTCGGCGCGCGCCGCGGCGGTGAGGGCCGTCAGGTCAGCCAAGAGCGCCTCCTGACGATCAGCTCATGCCGAGGGCGGTCTTGGCCTGCTGCGCAATAGCGCCAAACGCTGCGGTGTCGTGCACCGCGATGTCGGCCAGCACCTTGCGGTCGATCTGCACGCCGGCCTTGTTCAGTCCGTCGATGATACGGCTGTAGGTGAGTCCGTAGAGGCGCGCCGCGGCATTGATGCGCGCGATCCACAGCGCCCGAAACTCACGCTTGTTCTGCCGCCGGTCGCGGTAGGCGTACTGGCCTGCCTTGATGACGGCCTGCTTGGCCGCGCGATAGACCTTGCGGCGGGCGTTGTAGTAGCCCTTCGCTTTGCCTAAAACCTTCTTGTGACGGCGCCCGGCCGTCACGCCACGCTTTACTCGTGCCATGACTTAGCTCGCTTTGGAAAATTCACTTGGCGTAGGGGAGAAGCTGCTCGACCCGGCCGACATCCGTCTTGTCGACGAGGCTCGAGCCGCCGGAACGCGCATGGCGTTTGAGCTTGCGGGTCTTGTGGCCGAGATTGTGGCGGCGGTGCGCCGCGTACCGCTTGAAGCCTTTCGCCGTCTTGCGAAAGCGCTTGGCCGCGGCCCGGTTGGTTTTCAACTTGGGCATCGATCGACTCCTCATTGTGTAGCTACCGGTCGCAAGGCGCGCTTCCGCGCCCGCTACGGGCGAACACCCCGCGGGACCCGAGAGTCCTTCAGGGAGTTACTTCTTCTTCGGCGCAAATACCATGACCATCTGCTTGCCCTCCATGAGCGGGTTCTGCTCGACCACCGCGTGCGGCGCGAGGTCGCCAGACACCCGGTCGAGGAGCTTGCGCCCGAGGTCCTGGTGCACCATCTCACGGCCACGGAACCTCAAGGTCACCTTGGCCTTGTCGCCCTCGACGAGGAAGCGGGTGAGATTACGCAGCTTGATCTGGTAATCCGACTCGCCCGTGCCGGGACGAAACTTCACTTCCTTGACCTGAATCTGCTTCTGCTTGCGCTTGGCGGAGTGGGCTTTCTTGTTCTGCTCGAACAGGAACTTCCCGTAATCCATGATGCGCACGACCGGCGGCTCTGCGGTCGGCGATACCTCGACCAGATCGAGCTCCGCGGCGGATGCCATCTGCAGGGCGTCGTAGCGGGACATCACCCCGGCCTGCGACCCATCGGCCGCGATCACACGCAGTTGCGGCGCGTTGATTTCCTCATTGCGCCGGACCCGCTTTGTTGCACTAGCGATTCGTCAACCCTCCACACTCCTGCGCCCGCGGCTTTCGAGCTCGACACGGAGCCGTTCGGCGAACGTCTCCGGGGCCATCGTGCCCAGGTCCTTGCCGCTTCGACTGCGCACTGCAAGTAGGTTTGCGGCCACTTCCTTGTCGCCCGCCACCAAAAGATACGGAACACGCTTCAGCGTGTGCTCGCGGATCTTAAAGCCGACCTTCTCGTTACGCAAGTCGGATTCGACGCGAAAGCCCTGATTTTTCAGGGATTCCATGACTTTTCCGACGTATGCGTCCTGGCGGTCCGTGATACTCAGCACTACCGCCTGCACCGGCGCGAGCCAGGCGGGGAGCCTGCCCGCATGGTGCTCGAGCAGAATCGCGAAAAAGCGCTCCAGCGAGCCGAACATCGCGCGGTGCAGCATCACCGGCGTGCGCTTGGCCGAGTGCTCGTCGATGTAATAGGCCCCGAGGCGCTCGGGCATGTTGAGGTCCACCTGGAGCGTGCCGCACTGCCAGTCGCGCCCGATCGCATCGCGCAGCACGAACTCGAGCTTCGGGCCGTAGAAGGCGCCCTCGCCCTTGTTGAGGCTGTAGCGGATGCCCGCCGCCTCGGACGCCGCCCGCAGCGCCGCCTCCGCCCGGTCCCAGATCGCATCGTCGCCGACCCGCTTCGGCGGGCGGTCGGCGTACTTGATGGCGACCTCCTCGAAGCCGAAGTCCCGGTAGATGTCGAGGATCAGCTTCGTGATGGCGACGCACTCGGCCGTGATCTGCTCCTCCGTCACGAACACGTGGCCGTCGTCCTGGGTGAAGGCGCGCACGCGCATGAGTCCATGGAGCGCGCCGGAGGGCTCGTAGCGGTGAACCTTGCCGAACTCGGCGAGCCGCACCGGCAGCTCGCGATAGCTGCGGAGCCCGTGCTTGAAGATCTGCACGTGCCCCGGGCAGTTCATGGGCTTGATGGCGTAGGTGCGCTCGTCCGGGGTCTTGGTGAGATACATGTTCTCGCCGAATTTCTCCACGTGCCCCGATTGCTTCCAGAGCGAGACATCCATGAGCTCGGGCGCATTCACTTCCTCGTAGCCCGCGGCGCGCTGCCGCATGCGCATGTACTGGATGAGCTCCTGGAACACGGTCCAGCCCTTCGGGTGCCAGAACACGGCCCCGGGCGCCTCCTCCTGGAGATGAAAGAGATCGAGATCCTTGCCGATGCGGCGGTGGTCGCGCTTCTCGGCCTCTTCCAGCCGATGCAGGTACGCGTCGAGCTGCTTCTTGTCCGCCCAGGCCGTGCCGTAGATCCGCTGCAGCATCTCGTTGCGCGAGTCGCCGCGCCAGTAGGCGCCGGCGACCTTGGTGAGCTTGAAGGCCTTGAGCTTGCCCGTCGAGGGAACGTGCGGCCCGCGGCACAGATCGACCCAGTTGCCCTGCCCGTAGAGGCTGATCTCCTCTTTCTCGGGAATGCCCGCGATGATCTCGGCCTTGTAGATCTCGCCCTGGTCGCGGAAGAACTTTACCGCCGCATCGCGCGGCATCACCCGCCGGGTGACCTTCTCATCCGCCTGCGCGAGCTCGGCCATCTTCTTCTCGATCGCCGCGAGGTCTTCCGGCGTGAAAGGCCGCTTGAACGCGAAGTCGTAATAGAAGCCGTCCTCGATCACAGGTCCGATCGTCACCTGCGCGTCGGAAAAGAGCTCCTTCACCGCCTGCGCGAGCAGATGCGCAGTCGAATGCCGGATGATCTCGAGACCTTCCGGATCCCTGTCCGTCACGATGGCGAGATTCGCGTCGCGATCGATCACGTAAGAAGTGTCGACGAGCTTGCCGTCGACGCGCGCGGCGAGCGCCGCCTTCGCAAGTCCCGCGCCGATGCCGGCCGCGACTTCCTCCACCCTCACCGGGCGTTCGAAGCGGCGCTGACTGCCATCGGGCAAGGTGACGACCGGCATGGGCGGAGCTCAGCAGGGACGTTAGCGGCCAAAGGGCGCGCAGTTTAACCCGCACCCGGCCTCAGGCGGCAATGGCGACTGACACCCGGTTCCTGCCGGCACCCTTGGCCTCATAGAGCGCCACGCCGCAATCGAGAGCCGTCCGAATCGGCCAGAAGGCAGGCTCCGCGGCGAGCACTCCCAGGCCCACAGCCAGAATCACGAAGAATCCGCCGCACGCACCGTCAGCGCTGCCCCTGCCTGTGCAATAGTCCAATGCGCAGGCTGCCACGCCGGCGATGCGCGATCAGTACGGAAAATCCGGTATGTGAATCTGCGAGGGCTTTAACGACAGGCCGGGACAAATGACGGTTTGCCCGTACTTGTCCCGGCCCGTCTCAGGAAACTGGTAGGCGCGAGTGGGATCGAACCACCGACCACCACCATGTCAAGGTGATGCTCTACCACTGAGCTACGCGCCTGAATTCCGCAAGCAGCCGAGGGGCGGCGAACGATACAAGAGTGAGCCGCGTGAAGCAAGCTAATACCTGTGATTCCAAGCACTTACACCGGCTGAAGCTCCCTAGGCCCGCTCGCCGGCGGGCAGCGGCAGCCCGAGCTCGAGCTGCTTGAGCCTCTCGATCTCATCGCGCAGCGTCGCCGCCTCCTCGAATTCGAGATTGCGAGCTTTGCGCAGCATCTCGGCCTCGAGCTTCCTGATCTCCTTCACCAGTGCCTCGGGCCGCAGGTCGGCGGCCGCGCGCGGCTTCTCGCCGCGGCGGCGGCTCCCCGGGGTCGGTGCCTCGCTGCGCGCGCCCTCCATGATGTCGGTCACCGGCTTCTCTATGCCGCGCGGCGTGATGCCGTGGGCGATGTTGTAGTCGACCTGTTTCTTCCGGCGGCGGTTCGTCTCCTCGATGGCGCGCTGCATGGAGCCCGTCATCCGATCGGCGTAGAGGATCGCGCGCCCATGAATGTTGCGCGCGGCGCGGCCGATCGTCTGGATGAGCGAGTTGTCCGAGCGCAGGAACCCTTCCTTGTCGGCATCCAGGATCGCGACGAGGGATACCTCGGGCATGTCGAGCCCCTCGCGCAGCAGGTTGATCCCGACCAGCACGTCGAACTTGCCGAGGCGCAGGTCGCGGATGATCTCGACGCGCTCCACGGTCTCGATATCGGCGTGCAGGTAACGCACCCGCACGTCGTGCTCGGAGAGGTACTCGGTGAGATCCTCCGCCATGCGCTTGGTGAGCGTCGTAATGAGGACGCGCTCGCCGCGCGCCGCGGTCTTGCGGATCTCCGAGAGCACATCGTCCACTTGGCTCGCTACCGGGCGCACCTCGACCTCGGGGTCGACGAGCCCCGTGGGACGCACCAGCTGCTCGACCACCTGCGAGGAGTGCTTGGCCTCGTACTCGCCCGGGGTCGCGGACACGAAGATCATCTGCGGCGCGAGGCTCTCCCACTCCTCGAACTTGAGGGGCCGGTTGTCGAGCGCGGACGGCAGGCGGAAGCCATACTCGACCAGCACTTCCTTGCGCGAGCGATCGCCGCGGTACATGGCGCCGAGCTGCGGGATGGTCTGGTGGCTCTCGTCGACGAAGAGCAGCGCGTTCTTCGGCAGATAGTCGAACAGGCACGGCGGCGGCTCCCCGGGCGCGCGTCCCGAGAGATAGCGCGAGTAGTTCTCGATACCGGCGCAGTAGCCGACCTCCTTGATCATCTCCATGTCGAAGCGGGTACGCTGCTCGAGACGCTGCGCCTCGACCAGCCGCCCGGCATCGCGCAGCTCCTCGAGCCTCGCCCGCAGGTCCTCGCGGATCTGATCCACCGCGCCCACGAGCCGCTCGCGCGGGGTGACGTAGTGGGTGCCGGGATAGACCGTGAAGCGCGGGATCCTGCGCGCGATGGCACCGGTCAGGGGATCGAAGAGCGTGATCGAGTCGATCGAGTCGTCGAAGAGCTCGACCCGCACCGCCTCGCGCTCGGACTCGGCGGGGAAGATGTCGATGACATCGCCCCGCACCCGGTAGGTTCCCTGTGTGAGATCGAGCTCGTTGCGCGTGTATTGCATATCCGCAAGACGCCGCAGCAGCGCGCGCTGATCCCAGCGATCGCCGCGCTTCAGGTGCAGCACCATGGCGAGGTACGCCTGCGGGTCGCCGAGTCCATAGATCGAGGAGACGGTCGCGACGATGATCGAGTCGGGGCGCTCGAGGAGCGCCTTGGTGGCCGATAAGCGCATCTGCTCGATGTGCTCGTTCACCGAAGCGTCCTTCTCGATATAGGTGTCGGAGGACGGGACGTAGGCTTCCGGCTGGTAGTAGTCGTAGTAGGAGACGAAGTACTCGACCGCGTTGTGCGGAAAGAATTCGCGAAACTCACCGTAGAGCTGCGCCGCCAGCGTCTTATTGTGGGCCAGCACCATCGCGGGTCGCTGCACGCGCTGAATGACGGACGCTGCCGAGTATGTCTTCCCGGATCCCGTCACGCCGAGCAGCGTCTGGTGCGCGAGGCCCTGGTTCAGGCCTTCGACGAGCTTGTCGATCGCCTGCGGCTGATCACCCGCGGGGGAGAAGTCCGCCTCGAGCTCGAAGGGACGATGTGCCGTCTGGTCCATGGATCGGTACTATGCTCTTCGTGCTGCCGTGCGTGATCGCGGCTGATGCGCCGCCGCCACATGGCCGGGGCGCAGGCAATCTCCTAATATAGCGACTCAAGGCGACTTTCAAAGGACCTCAAGGAGGGCCGCGATCTTGCCCGTCTCCCGCCGCGTCCAGCGCGTCAAGCCCTCCCCCACGCTCGCCGTCACCGCGCGCGCGGCGCGCCTCAAGGCCGAAGGGAAGGACGTCATCGGCCTCGGGGCCGGCGAGCCGGACTTCGACACCCCCTCGCACATCGCGCAGGCGGGCATCGATGCCATCAAGAGCGGCTTCACGCGCTACACGAACGTCGAGGGAATCGATGAGCTGAAGGACGCGATCATCGCGAAATTCCGGCGCGACAACGGCCTGACCTACGAGCGCCCGCAGATCCTGGTCTCCTCCGGCGCCAAGCAGACGGTCTACAACCTCTGCATGGCGGTGCTGGACCCCGGCGATGAAGCGGTGATTCCGGCGCCCTACTGGGTCTCCTACCCCGACATGGTGATGCTTGCCGACGGGCTGCCGGTGATGCCGCTGGCCGGTTTCGCGCAGGGCTACAAGATCACGCCGCGCCAGCTCGAGGCCGCGATCACGCCGAAGACGCGCCTCGTGATCCTCAACAGCCCCTGCAATCCCACCGGCGCCGCTTACACGCGTGCCGAGCTCAAGGCGCTCGGCGAAGTGCTCATCGAGCATCCGCGCATCGTGATCGGCACCGACGACATGTACGAGAAGATCTACTGGGGGGCTGAGCCTTTCTGCAGCCTGGTGAGCGCCGTGCCCGAGCTCAACGCCCGCACCGTGACGATCAACGGTGTCTCCAAGGCCTACGCGATGACGGGCTGGCGCATCGGCTACTGCGGGGGACCGAAGGAGATCATCGCTGCGATGGCGACGATTCAGGGCCAGTCGACCTCCAACGCCTCCAGCATCTCGCAGAAGGCGGCGGCGGCCGCCCTCAACGCCGATCAGAGCTGCGTCAGCCAGATGAACCACGCGTTCAAGGGGCGGCGGGACTTCGTGGTACGGGCGCTGAATGCCATGCCCGGCGTCAGCTGCCTGCCGGGCGATGGAACGTTCTACGCGTTCGCGGAGGTGTCGCGCGCGATGGCCGCGCTCGGTTGTCGCGACGACAACGAGTTCGTCGAGCTTTTGCTGAACGATGCGGGAGTGGCGGTCGTGCCAGGCTCGGGCTTCGGGGCTGCGGGCCATGTGCGTCTTTCCTTCGCCACCAGCATGGAGACGCTCGAGAAGGCGCTCGACCGAATCGCGCGCTTCCTGGTGGCGCGCGTGGTCGCCGAGACCGCCTGAGCTGCCGCTCGCCGCGAGCCGCATGCGGCCACGGGTGCGAGGTGTAACGCACTCCCATGATCTGGTCCGCGCTCGCCGACCTTCTCGTCGCCGTCCATTTCGCGTTCACGGCGTTCGTCATCTTCGGGGGCTTTCTCACCTGGCGCTGGCCGTGGCTCGCGCTGCTGCATCTCCCGGCGCTCGCCTGGGGTTGCTGGATCGAGCTCTCGCACGCGATCTGCCCGCTCACACCGCTCGAGAACCATTGGCGCCGCCTCGCGGGCGAGGCAGGGTACGGGGAAGGCTTTCTCGCGCACTATCTGGTCCGGGTGCTCTATCCGCCCGGGCTCACCTCGAGCATCCAGTGGCTGCTCGCCGCGCTGCTCATCGCGCTCAATCTCGTGGCTTACGGGGGGCTGCTGTGGCGCGCGAGGTCTACTTCCAGGTCGCCGACACACCGACGAGCACGTTGAACCCGGGCGCCGGCTCGAAATAGCGCGAGTTCGAGTCGTCGACGATCACCGAGCCCACGTAGCGGCGGTCGAGTAGATTGTTGATGCGCACGAACGCATTCCATTCCCCACCCGACCAGGGGGCGCGATAGCCGCCATCGAGGCCGAAGACCGCATAGGCCGGAGCGAAGACACTGTTGACGTCGTTGACCGCGATGCCGCTCAGGTACTGCGCATTCGCGGCGGCGTGCGGGCCGAAGTCCTCGCCCCAGCGTACGCCGAGATAGATATCGTCGCGCGGCACTCCGGGCAGACGATTGCCGGCCGCGACGAGCGTGTTGGGCGCCGTGCACGGCACGCTCGAGCACGTGTAATAGGCGTCGCTGTAGGTGGCATCCACGTGGGTATACGCGAATTGAAGGTGCCAGCGCCGCCCGAGCTTCTCGTCGAGCGAAGCCTCGGCGCCGCTGCGGCGTGTGCGCCCGCTGTTCTCGTAGGTCGTCCGCCCGCCGAGATTGGTATCGATCACGATCTCGTTATGCGTGAGCGTCTCGAAGACCGCGGCCTCGGCGGTCAGCTCCGGCCGCAGCTCGAGCTTGGCGCCGAGCTCGCCGTTGTCGCTGCGCGCGGGCTGGAGCGCGAAGTTCGGCCCCGAGCCGCCGTCGGCGCGATAGGCGAGCTCCGAGCCGAGCGGCGTCTGGAACCCCTGGCCGTAGGAGGCGTAGAGGTGCAGCCAGGACGCCGCCTTGTAGACGAGCCCCGCGACCGGCGAGGAGGCCGTGTAAGTGACGCTGCCGCTGTCGTTGCCGTTGCCGGGCGCGACGTAGTGATCGTCGACGCCGAAGTTCATGTCGCTGTGGCGGATCCCCGCCATCAGCGACCAGCGCGGCGCGAAGTCCCAGCTCGCCTGGGTGTACTCATCGAGGTCGTAGCTGATGTCGTTCTCGTCGCGGCGCAGCGTTCCCTCGACACCGAGTGTCGAGCCGAGAAAGTCGTCGTAGCCGCGGCGCAGCTCGTTCTGGCGGTCGTAGCTGATGCCCACCACCCAGGTGAACGGGCGGCCGCCGAGCTCGCTCTGCCACGACCAGCGTGTGTCGGCGCCGCCGTAGTCGCGCCCGAGGTCCACGACGCCCCCGGAGCTGGTCGGCGGGCTCTGGCTCGCCACCGGAATGGCGAGGAACTGCAACACGCTCCGGTGCCCGTAGTACGCCATGACGCGCAGCGACTGCGTGTCGGTGAGGTCGAGATCCCAGACCAGACCCGCCTGCTGCTGGGCGAGGCTCTTGCGGCTATCGAAGGCGAGCGCCGGGGCGGCCGTCTGGTCGGGGTTGGCGGCGAACTGTGCCGCGGTGAGTCCGAGCGGATCGTCGGCATCGGGACGCGACAGCACGTTGACGATCAGCGCGAGGCGATTGCGCGCGCTGAAGTCGTAGTCGAACTTGCCGTTGAGCGAGTCGTTGCGGGCGCTGCTGTGCGGGCGGTAGCCGTCGATCGCAAAGTGGGTGTAGTCGACGTTATAGGCGAGGTCGCCGGAGGCGCCCGAGGCATCGAGTGCGGCGCGCCAGGCGTCGAAGCTGCCGTAGACGAGCGCGCCGCGCAGCTGATCGGGCGGTGCGCCGTCGGCCGTGAAGAGCTGAATCACGCCGCCCGAGGAGTTGCCGTAGAGCGCGGAGAAGGGACCGCGCAGCACCTCGAGGCGGCTCGCCGAGTCGAGGTTGAACTGCGAAACCTGGCCCTGCCCGTCCGGGCCGGTGGCCGGAATCCCGTCCTGGTAGATGCGCACGCCGCGGATGCCGAAGGTGGAGTTGGCGCCGATGCCGCGGATCGAGATCTGCTGATCCTGCGCGTAGTTGTTGCGGTTGCGGGCGAGGAGCCCCGGAACCGACGCGAGGTCGTCGGAGACGTTGACGCCGAGCGCATCATCCCGCATCACCGAGGCGGGCACGCTGCTCAGCGCCGCCGGGACGTCGAAGGAGTTCGCCGCGACGCGCGTGGCGGTGACCGTGACGGTATCGATCTCATCCCCCGCGGCCGCAGCGGCGGCGGGTCCAGTGCCGAGCGCGAGGGCCGCACCCCGCAGGCAGCCCGCTGCAACGAGCGCCCGGCACCTTGTGGCGAGCGGGGCGTGTGGAGAAGTCACCGGGTAAAGCTTGCTCAGTGGCGCGGCAGTAGGCCCTGAATCTTGCCCGACGGGAC
>DASYYF010000001.1:0-16654 GCA_035934055.1 Steroidobacteraceae bacterium
ACGCCACAAACGTCCCGCCGTTCGTCTCCGCCATCACCTTCGTCAGCGCCGCCGTCAACGTCGTCTTCCCATGGTCCACGTGACCAATCGTCCCCACGTTCACGTGCGGCTTCGTACGCTCAAATTTCTCTTTGGACATGGCGGATTCCTCAACTGACTCTTACAGGAACTTATTCGGCTTTGATGATGCCGTCGGCGATGTTCGGCGGCACTTCGATGTACTTGGAGAACTCCATGGTGAAGGTCGCGCGGCCCTGGCTCATGGAGCGCACCGTGGTCGCGTACCCGAACATCTCCGACAGCGGCACGTCGGCCGTGATCGCCTTGCCGGCCGGAGTCTCCTCCATGCCGGTGATCTGACCGCGCCGGCGGTTGAGATCCCCGATGACATCCCCCGAGTACTCCTCCGGCGTCACCACTTCCACTTTCATGATCGGCTCGAGCAGCACCGGCCGCGCACGGCGGAAGCCGTCCTTGAAGCCCATGGAGCCCGCGATCTTGAAGGCCATCTCGTTCGAGTCGACGTCATGGTAGGAGCCGTCGAACAGCGTCACCTTGACGTCCACCACCGGGTAGCCGGCGATGACGCCGGTCTCCTCGGCTTCCCGGATGCCCTTGTCGACCGCCGGCACGAACTCGCGCGGCACGCTGCCGCCGACGACGCCGTTGATGAACTCGTTGCCCTTGCCCGACACGTTGGGCTCGATCTTCAGCCACACGTGGCCGTACTGGCCGCGGCCGCCCGACTGGCGTATGAACTTGCCTTCGCTCTCGACCGAGCCGCGGATGGTCTCGCGGTAGGCGACCTGCGGCTTGCCGACGTTGGCCTCGACCTTGAACTCGCGCTTCATGCGGTCGACGATGATCTCGAGGTGCAGCTCCCCCATGCCGGAGATGATCGTCTGCCCCGACTCCTGGTCGGTGCTGACGCGGAACGAGGGGTCTTCCTTGGCGAGCCGCTGAAGAGCCAAGCCCATCTTCTCCTGGTCGGCCTTGGTCTTGGGCTCCACCGCCACCGAGATGACGGGCGCAGGGAATTCCATCTTCTCGAGCGTGATGACCTTCTCGAGATCACAGAGCGTGTCGCCGGTGATGACGTCCTTCAAGCCCACCGCCGCGGCGATGTCGCCGGCGCGCACTTCCTTGATCTCGGTGCGCTCGCTCGCGTGCATCTGCAGGACACGCCCGATGCGCTCCTTCCTGGCCTTGGTCGGTACGAACACCGTGTCGCCGGAGTTGAGCACCCCGGAATAGACGCGGAAGAAGGTCAGGTTGCCCACGAAGGGGTCGTTGAGGATCTTGAAGGCGAGCGCGGAGAAGGGCTCCTCGTCGCTCGCCTTGCGGGTGTCCGGCTGGTCGCGATCGTTGAGGCCCTTCACGTCCGGCATGTCGACCGGCGAGGGCATGAACTCGATGACCGCATCGAGGAGGGCCTGCACGCCCTTGTTCTTGAAGGCCGAGCCGCACATGGCGAGCACGATCTCGTTGCGCAGCGAGCGCTCGCGCAGCCCCGCGCGGATCTCGGCGTCCGAGAGCTGCTCGTGCTCGAGGTACTTGTGCATCAGGGTGTCGTTGGCCTCGGCGGCCGCCTCGATCATCTTGCCGCGGTACTCCTCGGCCTGGGCCTTGAGGCTCTCCGGGATCTCCCGGTACTCGAACTTCATCCCCTGGGTTTCCATGTCCCAGTAGATGGCCTTCATGCGGATGAGATCGACCACGCCCTCGAAGGCATCCTCGGCGCCGATCGGCAGCTGAATCGCGACCGGGTTGGCTCTGAGGCGCGCGCGGATCATGTCGACGACGCGCAGGAAGTTGGCGCCGGCGCGGTCCATCTTGTTGACGAAGGCGATGCGCGGCACGCGGTACTTGTTCATCTGCCGCCAGACGGTCTCGGACTGCGGCTGCACGCCGGCGACCGAGTCGAACAGCGCGACCGCGGAGTCGAGCACGCGGAGGCTCCGCTCGACCTCGATGGTGAAGTCGACGTGCCCCGGGGTGTCGAGGATGTTGATGCGATGCTCGGGGAAGCTGTTGTCCATCCCCTTCCAGAAGCAGGTGGTGGCGGCCGCGGTGATCGTGATGCCGCGCTCCTGCTCCTGCTCCATGTAGTCCATGACGGCCGCGCCGTCGTGGACCTCACCGATCTTGTGCGAGACGCCGGTGTAGAAAAGGATGCGCTCGGTGGTAGTCGTCTTCCCCGCGTCGATGTGCGCGGAGATGCCGATGTTCCGATAGCGCTCGATGGGCGTCGCGCGTGCCACGGTCAGTGCCTTTGAGTCTTACCAGCGGTAGTGGGCGAAGGCCTTGTTGGCCTCCGCCATGCGGTGGGTGTCCTCGCGCTTGCGGACCGCGGCGCCGCGGTTCTCGGAAGCGTCCATGAGCTCGTGCGCCAGGCGGAACGCCATCGACTTCTCGCTGCGATCGCGCGCGGCCTCGATGACCCAGCGCATGGCGAGCGTCTGGCGGCGCGTGGCGCGCACTTCGACCGGCACCTGGTAGGTGGCGCCGCCGACGCGGCGTGACTTCACTTCGACCACGGGCTTCACGTTGTCGAGCGCGGTCGACAGCACCTCGATGGCTTCGGTGCCCTGCTTGCCGGTCTTCTCGGCGATGCGGTCGAGCGCGCCGTAGATGATGCGCTCGGCGGCGGACTTCTTGCCGTTCTTCATGACCACGTTCATGAACTTGGCAAGCATCTCGTTGTTGAACTTCGGGTCCGGGAGGATGGTGCGGACCGGCGCCTGGGCACGACGGGACATGAGTTGGGTGACTCCCTTACTTCTTCGGGCGCTTGGCGCCGTACTTGGAGCGGCCCTGCTTGCGCTCACCGACGCCGGCACAGTCGAGCGTGCCGCGGACGGTGTGGTAGCGCACTCCGGGAAGATCCTTGACGCGCCCACCGCGGATCAGGACCACGGAGTGCTCCTGCAGGTTGTGGCCCTCGCCGCCGATGTAGCTCGTGACCTCGTAGCCGTTGGTGAGGCGCACGCGGCAGACCTTGCGCAGTGCCGAGTTCGGCTTCTTCGGCGTCGTGGTGTAGACGCGCGTGCAGACGCCGCGCTTCTGGGGCGAGGCCCCGAGCGCCGGTACCTTGGTTTTCTCCGCCCCTATCCGGCGTGGTTGCCGGATGAGCTGACCTGTGGTCGCCATCGTTACACTCGTCTCCTTGTCTCGGGTGCGGGGGTGGGTACTCGCACAATGGGCGACCTGGAATGAACAACCGGGCCGCCTGTGTCAGGCGGCCCGGTGCATTTAAGTCGCTGTTTCCGGTGCCGGCGTGCTACGAAGGGCCGGCCCGACAAAGGCCGGCGATTCTAGGTAGGGACCCCGGGAGTGTCAACCGCCACCCCGGCGGCTTGCTGCTTTGCGATTGATTTGGTCTCCGGGGTCATTACGATAGCCGTGAAGGGGGCTCCCCGGCCCCGCCCCCACATCTAAAGGTGTCGGCCCAGGCAGGGGTCAGGGATTCCGTGGTCTCAAGGGAGCTCAGGTGGCTTTTGGCTCTCGCGGTGGGCCTGGCGGGATGGCCGGCGGCCGCCGGGGCCGCGCCGGCGCCTGCCTCCGCCTTCCCGGCCCCCCTTGCGGCCGAAGTCCTCGACTCGACGGGCATGAGTCCCACCGAAGGCACGGTCACCGACGGCTCGCTCGATCGGCAGTTCCGCCCCTTCAGGGCCCGCGGCTCTTATCGCATCACAGCCACGCTCTGGTTCCGCCTGGTGCCCCCGCAGGCGCCGGCGGGCGGCGAGACGCCGGTGCTGCTGGTGCGCTCCGGGATGGATCAGCCGGTCGAGATGTTCGCGCGCCGCAACGGCACGGTCGTGCCGCTCAAGGCCGCCACCGTGGTGCCGAAGTCCGGCGGCGGGCGGGATACGGTGTTCGCGCTCGATCCGCCTCCGGATCCCGGCACGGCGCTCTATGCGCGCATCTCCCGCACCGGCGCTACGGCCACCGACCTGCAGTTCGCCACCTCGACGCTCGAGCGCACGCTCGCGCGCGCCGCTACCCGCTCCCAGATGATCTCGTTCGCCTTCGGGGCGCTCATGGCGATGGCAATCTCGGCGCTCCTGGTGCGCTTCGTGCTCACCGATCCGCTCTACCCCCTCTACGGAACGCTCTTCGCGCTGGAGGCAATCTATCTCGCCTATTTCTCGGGCGAGGGGTTCAGCTGGCCGCTGCTCTCGTACGCCCGGCCGCTCGGCTGGTACGCCTGGAACGTGCCGGTCGCGGTGTCCGGCGCCGCCGCGGCGATCTTCGTGCGCGAGTTCGCGAGCCTGCGCCTCTTCTCCGAGCGCGTGTACCGCGCCTACGGGTGGCTCGCCGTCGCCTTCCTCGTGCTCGCCGCCTCGAACCTGCTGCGCCTCGTCGGGCTCGCGACTCTGGTCAAGGACATCGGCAACCTCATATTCCTCGGGAGCGCGCTCTTCACGCTCCTCGTGTGCTATCTCGCCTGGCGCCGCGGCAACCGTGCCGCCGGCTGGTTCCTCATTGCCTGGGCGCTCTTGTGCACGTTCCAGGTCGCGGGCCCGGCATGGCTGCTCTACGGGCGCGCCGACGATGCCGACGCACTCTTCTACTACGGGCTCGCCCCCTCGGTGGTGGCTGCCGCGGTGCTGATCGCCCTCGGGGTCGCCGACCGCATGCGGGCGCAGAACGTCGCGCTCACCGAGGCCGAGCGGCGCGCCCAGACCGATGCGCTCACCGGCGTGCTGAACCGCCCGACGCTCATCGAGCGGTTCGACGCCGCGTGCATGCGGCTGCAGAGGCGCGGGCTCCCGCTCTCGGTGCTGTTCATCGATCTCGATCACTTCAAGCAGATCAACGACAGCTGCGGGCACGCGGCGGGCGATGCCTGCCTCGCCGCGGTGGTGGCGCCGATCCAGGCGGAGCTGCGGCAGTCGGACATCATCGGGCGCTACGGGGGCGAGGAGTTCGTGGTGGTGCTCACCGGCGCGGATGAGGCAGCCGCGGTGCCGGTGGCGCAGCGCATCTGCCAGCGCGTCGCGGACGTGCGGGTCGAGGGATTCGCCGCCCCGATCCGCCTCACCTGCAGCATCGGCGTGGCAAGCACCGACACCCTCCATGTGTGGGGTCAGCATCTGGTCGCACAGGCCGACGCGGCGCAGTACGCGGCCAAGCGCGCCGGGCGCAACCAGGTGCACCGCGCCCGCGGGGTACCATACGGGCCGTGACGCCCGCGATCGTCCGCCCCGCCGCCCGCGGCGACATTCCGCAGCTCCTGGCGCTGGTGCGGCGCTACTGGGACTACGAGCACATCGCCGGATTCGAGGCATTGCGCGTCGAGCTGCTGCTGCAGCAGCTCATCGGCGAGCCCCGCCTCGGGGCGGCCTGGGTGGCGGATGCCGGGGGCCGCCTCAGCGGCTATCTGGTCGCCGTGAGCGTATTGAGCCTCGAGCATGGCGGGCTCATGGCGGAGATCGATGAGCTCTTCGTCCTGCCGGAGGAGCGCGCGCGCGGGATCGGCGGCCGCCTGCTCGCGGCGGCGGAAGGCGCGCTCGCCGCGCGCGGCTGCGTGCGCCTGCAGCTGCAGCTTTCGCTCGGCAACGCCGCGGCGCGCGGCTTCTACCAGCACCGCGGCTACGCCGCGCGCGACGGCTATCGCCTGCTCGATAAAGCCCTGCAGTCGGCACCCGCGATCGTCCGCCCCGCCTGACCGGTCGAGCTGCACGCCGCGGGAACTCCTCGCCTCATCGCACGGCGGCGCCGCGCGCGGACTCCCGGGATCATACTGGCGGCCCTGCGGCGGCCGGTGTCCGCCGGGAGCAAGCCCATGTTCGCGAGACTCATTCCTATGATGCTCCTCGGCCTCGCGTGCGCCGCGGCCAGCGCCGAGGCGGACCGCTACGACGCCGCCGTTGCGCACCCCGGGCGACCCGCCGGTGACGTCGAGCGCGATCGCATAGATCACCCCGCCGAGCTGCTGCGCCTCGCCGGCCTCAAGCCCGGTATGCAGGTCGCGGACTTCATGGCCGCCGACGGCTACTTCAGCGAGCTCGCGAGCTACGTCGTGGGCCCGAAGGGTCACGTGCTGCTCCTCAACAACGCCACCTGGGACTACTGGAGCGGCAATCACTGGAAGGAGCGCATCGCAGGGCGGCTTCCCAACGTCGAGCATCGCACGATCGACGCCGAGCACGTGGACCTGCCCGATCGCTCGCTCGACGCCGTGCTCCTCATCAAGGCCTACCACGACTTCTACGCGATCGATGACGACCCGATCGCCAAATGGCCGAGGTTCGATGTCGCCCGTGTGGTCGATGAGATCGCGCGCATCCTCAAGCCCGGCGGCGTGCTGCTGCTTGTCGATCACTCCGCCAGAGCCGGCACGGGGACCTCGGCGGCCACGCCGCTGCACCGGATCGACGAAGCGTACGCCCGCCGGGAGTTCGAGCAGCACGGCTTCACGCTCGTCCGCTCGAGCGACGTGCTGCGCCGCCCCGACGACCCGCGCGACCAGATCAGCTACAAGGGACCGATGGTGGGAAAGACCGACCGCTTCGTGCTGGTGTTGCGCAAGGTCCGCTGATCCTGTGACCGGCGCCGCCGATCCATACGATCTCGGGCGCTTCGTCGAAGCGCAGACGCACTGCTATGCGCGGGTGCTGCAGGAGCTCGCCGCCGGCGAGAAGACGGGCCACTGGATGTGGTTCATCTTTCCGCAGCTCAAAGGACTCGGGGTGAGCGCGACGGCGCGCCGCTTCGGGCTCTCCGGGCTCGAGGAGGCGCTCGCCTACCTGGCGCACCCGCTGCTCGGCAGCAGGCTGCGCGAGTGCACGCGGATCGTGCGGGCCGTCGAGGGGCGCACGGCGCACGAGATCTTCGGCAGCCCGGACGATCTGAAGCTCCGCTCCTGCCTGACCCTGTTCGCGCGGGCCGCGGCGACCTCGCCGGCCGCGGACGACCGGGTGTTCGGCGAGGCGCTCGCGAAGTACTACCGCGGAGAGCCGGATCCCCGGACTCTCGAGCTCCTTACTTCTTGGGCTTCCTGAACTTCAGCAGGAACTGGTCGGTGTGCCCCTGTATCGGGGGCTCGAACACCTTGCCGGTGCGCGGATCGCCCTTGTTCCTGAGGAGCTCGCTCTCGCCGGCCAGCTCGAAGCCCGCAGCCTTCACTTCCCGCTTCACCGTCTCCTCGTCGATCCGGTGCAGGGTGTTGGTATCGCGCGTGCCGGAGCCGGCCTCGGCAGCGTGATCCAGGATGAAGTAGATGCCGCCGGGCTTCAGGGCGTCGAACACCGCCTTGTTGAAGACCGCCAGGTCGACGCCGGCGATGTTGTGCAGATCGTGGTAGTTCTGCGTGGTCCAGAAGAGATCGGCACCGCCCGGCAGCTTCACTTCCGCGAGCTTCTGCAGCATCACATGCACGTTGGCGTAGTGAGGATCGGCGGCGATCGCCTGCACCGGGGGCGGCGGCGCGTCGGGCTTGGTGGGAGCCGAGCCGAGCGTCGTGACCGAGCCCTTGGCGCCGACGACGGCGCTCAGCAGCCGGGTGTAGTAACCCTTACCGGGCGCCAGCTCGATGACCTGATCGCCGGGCCTGACGCCGGCGAAGGCCAGCGTCTCGGCGGGCTTGCGGCTGGCATCGCGCTCGGTGTCGGTCGAGGGCCGCGCCTGGTCCGCGACCGCCGCGGTTATGTACTTCGGGATCTTTGCGTCGCGGGCGTCGGCGCCCGGGGCTGCCAGGCCTGAGGCAAGAAGCGCCGCGGCCGCGAGAATCGCTACACGTTGCATGTCGCCTCCTTGGGTCGAGGAGCTGGCTGCTCCTTCAGGGCGGGCCACTCTAGCAGGACTTCGAGCGTCCTCACCATCGTTCCGCCGCGCCGCGGCGGCGTCGCGTCGCGCCTTCTGTGTCAGAATCGTCCGAATGCTCAAGCTGCGTCCGATCCTCGCGCTTGCTCTGTGCGCGTTCCTCGCCTCCGGCACCGCGGGCGCCGCGGCGCCGCAAGCTCCGCCGGCCGCGTCCCGCGACCCCCAGGAGAGTGTCGTCAAGGTGTTCGCCACCGTCAGCGCCCCGGACCTGTCGCGGCCGTGGTCCAAGCAGCCGCCGGCGGAGGTGACCGCTTCGGGCGTCGTCATCGAGGGCAAGCGCATCCTGACCAACGCCCACGTGGTGAACTACGCGAGCCAGGTGCAGATCCAGGCCAATCAGGCGGGCGACAAGGTGTCCGCCACCGTGGCGGCGGTGGCGCCGGGCATCGATCTCGCGCTCCTGAAGCTCGACGACGAATCCTTCTTCGATACCCATCGCGCGCTGCCGCGCGCCAACAAGCTGCCGCGCATCAAGGACGCGGTGCTCGCCTACGGCTTCCCGACCGGCGGTACCTCGCTCTCGATCACCAAGGGGATCGTGTCGCGGATCGAGTTCGTTCCCTACCAGACCTCGATCTCGGGGCTGCGCATCCAGATCGATGCGGCCATCAACCCGGGCAACAGCGGCGGGCCTGCGATCGCCGCCGGCAGGATGATCGGGCTCGCCTTCAGCCACCTCAGCAACTCCGAGAACATCGGCTACATCATTCCCGACGAGGAGATCGAGCTCTTCCTCAGCCAGATCGCCTCGGGTCCGTACCGCGGCAAGCCCGCGCTCCGCGATGAGTTCCAGACGCTCGAGAACCCGGCGCTGCGCGCCTTCCTCAAGCTCGACGGCTCGGTGCACGGGGTCGTGGTCCGCCGCCCCTTCGATCCGGGCGCGACCTCGGTCCTCAGGCAATGGGATGTCGTCACGAAGATCGCGGACGTGCCGGTCGACGACCAGGGGATGATCAGGATCGAGCCCGACCTGCGGCTGTCCGCCGGCTACCAGGTTCAGAAGGCGGCGCGCAACGGCACCGTGCCGCTCACCCTGGTGCGCGGCGGCAGGACGCTGCAGGTCGACGCCCCGGCCCCGGTCCATTATCCGCTGCTGGTCGAGAGCCTCGACGGGCAGTACCCGCGCTACTTCATTTACGGGCCGCTGGTGTTCGAGGCCGCCACTCAGGACTTCGTGGCGGTGAGCGGCAAGGACCTCGGGGGCATCCTCATCGCCATCGGCAGCCCCCTGATCACGGAACTCAGCGGTCTGCAGCACCCCGAGCGCACCGAGCTCGTCGTCGTCCCGGCGGCGATGTTCCCGCACAAGCTCTCGAAGGGCTACAGCTCGCCGAGGGGGGCGGTGGTGAAGACCGTCAACGGCACGCCGGTGAAGAGCCTCGCGCACCTGGTCGAGCTGCTGCGCGATCTCAAGGACGAATTCGTGACCTTCGAGTTCGACGGCCGCCTCGGGGAGGCGCTGGTCTTCCGCCGCGAAGAGATGCTGGGCGCCACCGAGCAGATCCTCACCGACAACGGCGTGCGCGCCCAGGGCTCGCCCGACCTGCTGAAGATCTGGCAGGTGAAGTAGCCGCCGCAGGCTCACCGGCCAGCGGCGCCCTTGAGGTCCGCGCACCGTTGAGTGAGGCGCTGCCGCACGGCAGGCCACTCGGCCGCGATGATCGAGAAGCGCGCGGAATCGCGCGGGATGAGATCGCTCGCCAGGCGGTGGGCGCGCAGCGTGCCCTCGAAGACCGCACCGAGCCGGGCGAGTGCGTTGCGCGAGCGCTCATTGCGCATGTCGGTGTGGAAGCACACCCGGTGCACGCGCCAGCGCTCGAACGCGTGATCGAGCATCAGGAGCTTGGCCTCCGTGTTGGCCGCCGTGCGGATCGCGGAGGCGGCGAGCCAGGTGTAGCCGATCTCGCAGGCGTCGGGGCCTTTGCGGCTCGCGTGCGGGTGGCCGGCCGGCCACTCCCAGCGCTCGATGAGGAAGAAGCGCGTCGAGCCGAGGACCTTGCCGTCGGCGCGGCGCACGGTCGCAAAGGGCAGCGCCGTGCCTTCCTCGCGCCAGCGCACCGCCGTATCGACGTAGCGCGTCATGCGGTCGGCATCGAGCGGCAGGACGGTCCACTGATAGAGCGCCGGGTCCTCGGCTGCCGCGGCGACGAGGCCGGGGACGTGTGCGCGCGCGAGCGGCTCGAGGCGCACGTGCCGGCCGGTAAGCGTCACGGGATCTGTGCTCACGCAGGGAATGATAGCCCCCTCCAAGGCCGTGTTAGCGTAGCGCGACTATGACAACGGCTCGCGCATTCGAGCTCGGGAGCACGACATGAAAACGAGTCTCGCCGCCGCGCTCGCGGCGGGATGCCTGCTGCTCGGTATGGGCGTCGGCTACGCCGCCAGGGAAAAATCCCCCGGCATGGACCTCATGCGCGGCAAACCCGCCAGGGAAGCGGGACTCGCGGCGCTGCAGCAGGCCGAGAAGCTCGCCGGCAAGGGGTCGTGGGAGTCGCTGGGGGTTGCCCGGGTCTACTACCTGTCGGGTGACAGGACCACGGGACAGGCGCTGATCGACAGGGTGCTGAACGGCAAGCCCGAGACCAGCGACTGGCAGCGGGCCGGCGAGATCTATGCGGAAGCCGGCGAGACCGCCAGGGCCGAGGAGCTCTTTCAGAAAGTGCTCGCGGCGGACAGGAAGCAGAAGGACGACACCGGCAGAGCCGAGATCGGCGCCTGGTACATCCGGATCGGCCAGCGCGACAGGGGCGAGGACTTGTTGGCGCAGGCGCTCACGAAGAATCCCGACGAGGTGTGGCATTACGTGCGCGCCGCCGAGGCGTACCTCGGCGTGCCGCCCGGCCGGTAGCGGCGCGCCCTGTGCCTCAACGCGCCGCTGACCGAGGCAAAAAAACGGGCCGGCGACAAGCTCGCCGGCCCGTTTGAGCGTCGAGTCGAGGCCGGGGGTCAGCCCGCGGCGCTCTCCGACTCCTCGCCGACGCTCGCCTCTTCGGTCTCCGGAAGACCGCCGCCCACGTCCATGAAGCTGCGGCGCTCGGTGCCCTCGAGCTTGCGCCGGCGGGACTCGTGGGCCGCAAAGCCCGTGCCCGCCGGGATGAGGCGTCCGACGATGACGTTCTCCTTGAGTCCCCGCAGGTCGTCCTTGAGTCCGCGCACCGCGGCCTCGGTCAGCACGCGGGTGGTCTCCTGGAAGGAAGCCGCGGAGATGAACGACTCGGTCGCGAGGCTCGCCTTGGTGATGCCGAGCAGCACCGGCTGCAGCCGCGCGCCCTTCTTGCCACCCTGCTGGGCGCGATCGTTCACATCGAGCGCCCGCGCCCGATCGAGCTGCTCACCGCGCAGCAGCGTCGTCTCGCCTGCCTCCTGCACCTCGGTCTTGCGCAGCATCTGCCTGATGATGACCTCGATGTGCTTGTCGTTGATCTTCACGCCCTGCAGTCGATAGACGTCCTGGATCTCGCGCACCAGGTAGTTGGCGAGCGCCTCGACGCCCTGCAGGCGCAGGATGTCGTGCGGGTTCGGCTCGCCGTCGGCGATCACCTCGCCGCGCTCGACCGTCTCGCCCTCGAACACGTTGAGCTGGCGCCACTTCGGAATCAGCTCCTCGTACTTCTCGCCGTCGTCGGAGGTGATGATCAGGCGCCGCTTGCCCTTGGTCTCCTTGCCGAAGCTCACGGTGCCGGACTTCTCGGCGAGAATCGCCGGATCCTTCGGCTTACGCGCCTCGAACAGGTCCGCGACGCGCGGCAGACCGCCGGTGATGTCGCGGGTCTTGGAGGACTCCTGCGGGATGCGCGCGATGACGTCGCCGACCGACGCCCGCGCCCCGTCGACGAGGCTGACGAGCGCGCCCGGCGGCAGCGTATAGACCGCCGGGATCTCGGTGTTGGCGAAGGTCACTTCCTTGCCCTTGGAGTTGACCAGCTTGATCGTGGCACGCAGGTCCTTGCCGCCGCGCTGCTTGGTGTCGAGCACCACGGTCGAGGAAAGACCGGTGACCTCGTCCACCTGCGAGGTGACGGTGAGGCCGTCGACGAAGTCCTGGAACTTGACGAAGCCTGCCACCTCGGTGATGACCGGGTGAGTGTGCGGATCCCAGGTCGCAACCACCTGGCCCGCGTGCGCCGTGGCCCCTTCCTTGACGCCGATCATGGCGCCGTAGGGGATCTTGTAGCGCTCGCGCTCGCGGCCGAAGTCATCGACCACGCCGAGCTCGCCCGAGCGCGACACCGCCACCAGGTGCCCCTTCTCGTGCGGCACCGTCTTCACGTGGTGGAAGCGGATGAGGCCCTTGTTGCGTACCTCGACGCTCGAAGCCGCCGCGGCCCGCGATGCCGCACCGCCGATGTGGAAGGTGCGCATGGTGAGCTGCGTGCCGGGCTCGCCGATCGACTGCGCGGCGATGACGCCCACGGCCTCGCCGATCGAGATCGGCCGGCCGCGCGCCAGATCGCGCCCGTAGCAGTGCGAGCAGACGCCGTAGCGCGTCTGGCAGGTGATGGGCGAGCGCACCTTGATCTGGTCCACGCCCTCGTGCTCGAGCAGCCGCACCAGCTTCTCATCGAGCAGCGTCCCGTTCGGGATCAGCACCTCCTTGGCTCCGGGCTTGACGATGTCCTCCGCCAGCACGCGCCCGAGCACGCGCTCGCCGAGCGCCTCGACCACATCGCCCCCCTCGACGAGCGGCGTCATGGCGAGGCCGTTGGTCGTGCCGCAGTCCTCCTCGGTGACCACCAGGTCCTGCGCCACGTCGACCAGACGCCGCGTCAGATAGCCCGAGTTCGCGGTCTTGAGCGCCGTGTCCGCGAGGCCCTTGCGGGCGCCGTGGGTGGAGATGAAGTACTGCAGAACGTTGAGACCCTCACGGAAGTTCGCCGTGATCGGGGTCTCGATGATCGAGCCGTCGGGCTTGGCCATCAGGCCGCGCATGCCGGCCAGCTGGCGGATCTGCGCCGCGGAGCCGCGCGCACCCGAGTCGGCCATCATGAAGATCGAGTTGAAGGATTTCTGCTTGTGGTGCCCGCCCCTCAGGTCGGTCGCCTCTTCGGTACCGAGCTTCTCCATCATCGCCTTCGCCACCTGGTCGTTGGCGCGCGACCAGATGTCGACCACCTTGTTGTAGCGCTCGCCGTTGGTGACGAGACCCGAGGCGTACTGGTCCTGGATTTCCTTCACCTCGTGGTCCGCGGAGGTGACGATGCGGGTCTTCTGCTCGGGAATGACGATGTCGTCGATGCCGAAGGACACGCCCGCGCGGGTGGCGTAGTGGAAGCCCGTGTACATGAGCTGGTCGGCGAACACGACCGTCTCCTTGAGCCCCAGCGCCCGATAGCAGGCGTTGATGGTCGCGGAGATCGCCTTCTTGGTCATGTCCTGGTTGATGAGGTCGAAGGACAGGCCCTTCGGCAGGATCTCGAACAGCAGCGCGCGGCCGACGGTGGTGTCGACGACGCGCGTCTGCTCGGTGAAGGCGCCGCCTTCGCCGCGCAGGGTCTCGCGCAGGCGCACGCGCACCCTGGCCTGAAGATCGACGCCGCGGCTCTCGTAGGCGCGGTGCACCTCGGCGACGTCGGCGAAGAACATGCCCTCGCCCTTGGCTCCAATGCGCTCGCGCGTCATGTAGTAGAGCCCGAGCACCACGTCCTGGGAGGGCACGATGATCGGGTCGCCGTTGGCGGGCGAGAGGATGTTATTGGAGGACATCATGAGTGCGCGCGCCTCGAGCTGCGCCTCGAGGGACAGCGGCACGTGCACGGCCATCTGGTCGCCGTCGAAGTCGGCGTTGAAGGCGGTGCACACCAGCGGATGCAGCTGGATCGCCTTGCCCTCGACCAAGAGCGGCTCGAACGCCTGGATGCCGAGACGGTGCAGCGTCGGCGCGCGGTTGAGGAGTACCGGGTGCTCGCGGATCACCTCCTCGAGGATGTCCCACACCTCCGGTCCCTCGCGCTCGACCAGGCGCTTGGCGGCCTTGATCGTGGACGCTTCGCCCCGCAGCTGCAGCTTCTGGAAGATGAAAGGCTTGAAGAGCTCGAGCGCCATCTTCTTCGGCAGACCGCACTGGTGCAGGCGCAGCTGCGGGCCGACCACGATGACCGAGCGGCCCGAGTAGTCGACGCGCTTGCCGAGAAGATTCTGGCGGAAGCGCCCCTGCTTGCCCTTGATCATGTCGGCCAGCGACTTCAGCGGCCGCTTGTTGGTGCCGGTGATGGCACGGCCGCGGCGGCCGTTGTCGAGCAGCGCATCGACCGCCTCCTGCAGCATCCTCTTCTCGTTGCGCACGATGATGTCGGGCGCGTTGAGCTCGAGGAGGCGCCGCAGGCGGTTGTTGCGGTTGATGACGCGGCGGTACAGGTCGTTCAGGTCGCTGGTGGCGAAACGGCCGCCGTCGAGCGGCACGAGCGGCCGCAGGTCCGGCGGCAGCACCGGCAGCACCGTCATCACCATCCACTCGGGCTTGTTGCCCGACTCGACGAACGACTCGATGAGCTTGAGCCTCTTGGAGAGGCGCTTCAGCTTGGTCTCGGACGAGGTGCCGGCCATTTCCTCGCGCACCTTGGCGATCTCGGCGTTGAGATCGATGGTGCGCAGCAGCTCGAACACCGCCTCGGCGCCCATGCGGGCGTCGAACTCATCGCCGTGCTCCTCGATGGCCTCGAGGTACATCTCGTCGGTCAGGAGCTGGCCGCGCTGCATCGGCGTCATGCCGGGCTCGATGACCACGAAGGCCTCGAAGTACAGCACCCGCTCGATCTCGCGCAGCGTCATGTCGAGCATCAGGCCGATGCGCGACGGCAGCGACTTCAGGAACCAGATGTGGGCGGTCGGGCTCGCGAGCTCGATGTGGCCCATGCGCTCGCGGCGCACCTTGGCCTGCGTCACCTCGACGCCGCACTTCTCGCACACCACGCCGCGGTGCTTGAGCCTCTTGTACTTGCCGCACAGGCACTCGTAGTCCTTTACCGGGCCGAAGATCTTGGCGCAGAAGAGGCCATCGCGCTCCGGCTTGAAAGTGCGGTAGTTGATGGTCTCGGGCTTCTTCACTTCGCCGTACGACCAGGCCCGGATCATCTCCGGCGACGCCAGCCCGATCTTGATCGAATCGAAGTGCTCGACCGGAGCGTGCTGCCTGAAGAGCTTGAGTAAGTCTTTCATGAGTTAGTCCTGCTCCAGTTCCATGTTGATGCCGAGCGAGCGGATTTCCTTCACGAGTACGTTGAAGGACTCCGGCATGCCGGCATCCATCTGGTGGTTGCCGTCGACGATGTTCTTGTACATCTTGGTGCGGCCGTTCACGTCGTCCGACTTGACGGTCAGCATCTCCTGCAGCGTGTAGGAGGCGCCGTAGGCCTCGAGCGCCCACACCTCCATCTCGCCGAAACGCTGGCCGCCGAACTGCGCCTTGCCGCCGAGCGGCTGCTGCGTGACCAGGCTGTAGGGCCCGGTCGAGCGCGCGTGCATCTTGTCGTCGACGAGGTGATTCAGCTTCAGCATGTACATGTAGCCGACCGTCACCTGGCGCTCGAAGCGCTCGCCGGTGCGGCCGTCGTAGAGGTACGTCTGGCCGTTCAAGGGGAGGTCGGCGAGCTTCAGCATGCGCTTGATCTCCTGCTCGCTCGCGCCGTCGAACACCGGCGTCGCCATCGGCACGCCGCTCGAGAGGTTCCTCGCGAGCTGCGTGAGGTCCGCGTCCCCCAGGCTGTCGATCTCCTCGCGCTGGCCGCCGGTCTCGTTGTAGATCTGCTTGACGAAGGCGCGCAGCTCGGCCGCCGCCGCCTGAGCCTCCAGCATCCGCCCGATCTTGAGCCCGACGCCCTTGGCCGCCCAGCCGAGGTGCGTCTCGAGCACCTGGCCGACGTTCATGCGCGAAGGCACACCGAGCGGATTCAGCACCACGTCCACCGGGGTGCCGTCCTCGAGGTACGGCATGTCCTCGACCGGTACGATGGTCGAGATCACGCCCTTGTTGCCGTGGCGGCCGGCCATCTTGTCGCCCGGCTGCACGCGGCGCTTCACCGCCAGATAGACCTTGACCATCTTCAGCACCCCGGGCGCGAGGTCGTCGCCCGCGGTGATCTTGGCGCGCTTGTCGTCGAGGCGCTTCTCGAAGGCCTTACGCTGGAGCTTCAGGCGCTCGGAGGCCTGCTCGAGCTGGCTGTTCGCGTCCTCATCCTCGAGGCGGATCTCGAACCACTCCTCGCGCGGCACCTCATCGAGGTACTCGCTGGCGATCTTCGTGCCGCCCTTCAGCTTCCTCGGCCCGCCCGCGGCGCTCTGGCCCACGAGCATGCCGCGCACGCGCTGGAAGAGGTCGTCCTCCAGGATGCGCTGCTGATCGGCGAAGTCCTTGCGCACCCGCTCGATCTCGGCCTTCTCGATCGAGAGCGCGCGCGAGTCCTTCTCCACGCCGTCGCGGGTGAAGACGCGCACGTCGATCACCGTGCCGTCCATGCCGGGCGGCACGCGCAGCCCCGTGTCCTTCACGTCGGAGGCCTTCTCGCCGAAGATCGCGCGCAGCAGCTTCTCCTCGGGGGTCAGCTGCGTCTCGCCCTTCGGGGTCACCTTGCCGACCAGGATGTCGCCGGCCTTGACCTCGGCGCCGATGAAGGCGATGCCCGCCTCATCGAGCTTGGCAAGCGCCGCATCGCCGACGTTGGGGATGTCGGCGGTGATTTCCTCGGGTCCCAGCTTGGTGTCGCGGGCGACGCAGGTGAGCTCCTCGATGTGAATGGTCGTGAAGCGGTCTTCCTGGACCACGCGCTCGGAGATGAGGATCGAGTCCTCGAAGTTGTAGCCGTTCCACGGCATGAACGCGACCAGCAGGTTC
>DASYYF010000020.1:0-66585 GCA_035934055.1 Steroidobacteraceae bacterium
CCGGCTCCTCCTGCCACACATGAGCCTGAATGATGATGGACATCCTGAGGAGACTTGTGGCGTTCCGCGCGGCCGCCTGGCTATCGCTCGCGGCCGCGCCGAGCTTCGCATTGATGGCGGTTGTCGCGGGCGTCCTCGACCCTGGCGCACATCAGATGTCGTGCTCGACCGCGATGCATATGCCGCCGTTCACCGGAATGGTTCCGATGTACGCGCTGATGAGCGCCTTTCACCTCACGCCCTGGCTCGGGCTCGCTTCACGCCGGGCGAAGAGACGGAGCAGGCGCCCGCGGTTTGCCCCCGTTCCAGGGTTCGCGCCGGATCCAACCGCAGGGAGCCCGCCATGAATGCAAACTGGAGCGCGATCTGCGTGGCCACGACGGTGGTAATTACCGGGGTGGTGGCGGCATCGGCGCCAGCCTCTGCCGACAGCGATGTCACGAGGATTCGAGCGCTCGAGAGCCGTTATGCGGCGGCGCTCGTCGCAAAAGACCTCGATGCGGCGATGCGCGCCTACACTGCGGCCGAGGATCTCTTCGTTTTCGAAGCCGTTCCGCCGCGACAGGTCGTCGGAGCAGGCGCATATCGGCAGCACGTGCGGGATTTCTTCGTCAACTTTCAGCCTCCGTTCACCTTCGAGGTGCGCGACGTCGTCGTCACGGTAGTCGGTGACGTCGCCTACGGGCACAACATTCAGCACCTCGTCGGCGTGGATACCGCCGGTAGCCACATCGACATGACGTTTCGGGTCACGGACGTCTATCGCAAAGTCAAAGGCGACTGGTTCATCGTCGAAGAGCATGCGTCCTTCCCGGTAGATCCTCAGACGGGAAAGGCCGACCTCTCCTCGGCGCCCTGAGGGTGGATCGCCCGCGCTTCTGCGCAGAGGGCCGACCCTGGTATTTGTTTGCCAGCCTGTCCGATCGCGGTACCCTGGGCGCAATGCGAGCCCTCCGGTATTCCATCAACGTTAGCTTGGACGGGTGCTGCGATCATCGCGCAATTCTCCCGGACGAAGACTTGCATCGTCACGCCGTTGAAAACCTCGAGCAGGCCGATGCCCTCCTCCTTGGACGGGTGACTTACACGATGATGGAGGCGGCGTTTCGGCCGTCGGCGCGGACGGAGGCGAGGCCCGGTTGGATGGAACCCTTCGCCCGGACGATCGATGCGGCAAAGAAGTACGTAGTGTCGAGCACCCTGGACCGGGTCGACTGGAACGCGGAGCTCGTGCGCGGGGACCTGGGGAAGGCCGTTCGGCAGCTGAAGCGGGAGTCGGGCAAGGGACTGTTGGTGGGAGGCGTGAAGCTCCCGCTCGCGTTGACGGAGTTCGGATTGATCGATGAGTACGAGTTCGTGGTGCACCCCAGCCTGGTGGGCCGCGGGCCGACGTTGTTCGCGGGGCTGTCGAAGCGTGTCGACCTGAGGCTCGTGAGCCGGCTGGAGTTCGGCTCGGGGGCGGTGGCGATGCGCTATGAGCCGAGAAGGTAGCCACCACGGCTTTGCTGCGGGTCCTGCGGCCGACTCGAAAAGCGCTTCGAGGAGCCCGGCGAAGTGCGTACTTCCGGGAAAAAAGTCTCGCGTGCCGCGCCCTTACTTCGCTTTCGAGCCCGAGAGCTCGTATCTGCCTTCGACCACCACGGTAAAGGTACCATCATCGTTTCTGGTTACTTTGTACGTCCCCTTACCTTTTATTCCTTCCAGCCTCCCCGTGCCTCCCGAATAGAACCACGTTCCGTTGGTCGGGCCGGCACGCTTGAGGTGTTTGAGCGGCGTCGTTCCGTGAAAAACCAGAAAAAACCTGGCGCCGTCTTCGGCCGTCGCGACATGATGTCCGCTCGTTGCCGAGTCAGTCGCGGTGTCTTCGCTGAATCCGACGCTGTATCCGTCGATGAGCTTTTCTCCGCCAATCTCGGCAGGCTGTACATACGTGCACGCTTCTTTCCAGACCGCCAGCACATGCTCGGGGCGGTCTCCCACTTCCAGGGCGTGCACGGTCTCGCCCTTGCATGTCAGCGTTACAGATAGTTTGCCCTGTGCGTTCACGCCGACCGTCGCGAACAGTGCTGCCCAACCAATGAGCCAGACGTGTCTCTTCATGACTTCCCACCCAACACGGCGTCCAACCTGCCGGGAGCTAACTTGCGCCACTGCCCGGATGCCGTCAATCACGCGCGGGAAACCGCAAACCGGAATCGAGCGAACCAACCATCGGGTGATTGGGCATGGCCTTAAGCGCAATCACGGGTCCGCCGATACCGGAAGGATCGGGAGCGTCGGCAGGGACGATGCCGAGGGTCCCGTGCACATGGCGAGCTATCATCGCCATCCGGACATCATCCGAGGTGAACGGTAATGAGACTCTCGACCATCACGATGATTCTGGCTGCCGGTCTGATCGCCGCAACGGCGCAGGCGCATGCGCACCTTGAGAAGTCCACGCCCGCAGAGGGCAGCACATTGACGAGCGCACCCGCGGCCTTTGAGGTGGCGTTCTCCGAGGCCGCGCGGCTGACGGCGCTCTCGATCCAGAAGGGCCGCGAGCCCCGGCAGGCAGTCAAGGATCTGCCTGCGACCGTGGACCGGACGCTGCGCGTCGCGCTGCCGACGCTCACCCCCGGGGTCTACACCCTGCTCTGGCGGGCGGTGGCCGCGGATGGCCACGTCAGCTCCGGCGCGGTGCATTTCACGATCTCGCCGAGCGGGCGATGAACGCCGACTTTCAAGCCTGAGCGCGATGTCGCCCGATAGCCTTTCGATCGCACTGCGCGCGGTCAGCTTTGTCGCTCTGCTTCAGGGCGCAGGCATCGCCATCTTCGTCGCGCTGTTTCGACCGCCTCTCGGCAGGGCGGAGAGCGAGATCCGGCGACTTGGTATCTGGTCGGCGGCGGCTGCGCTCCCGCTCCTCCTGAGCCAACTCGTTCTCGAGGCGGCGCGCATGGCGGGCGAGTTTGCCGGCGTCCTCGACTGGTCGCTCCAGCGCATGGCGTTCACCTCTGCAGCCGGCGCGGCCTTCGCTGCCCGTGTGGCCGGCGTGATCCTGCTGCTGGCAGGGTTGTCAGGAAGCGGCCGGAGCGCGCAAGTGACCGGCTGCGGGGGGAGTCTGCTGGTGGCGGGCTCGTTTGCGCTCATGGGCCACACGAGCGTGCATCCCTATCGCTGGCTGCTCGCCCCCGCGCTGATCGCTCACGTACTCATCGCGGCGTTCTGGCTGGGTGCGATTCCCGCGCTGTACGTCGCGACCGTACGTGAGGCGGCCGATACTGCCGGGCGGCTGATTGAGCGTTTTTCCGAGGCCGCGGTGTGGATCGTGCCTCTGCTTGCGGTGGCCGGCGGGGTGATGGCGCTCGCGCTGGTCCCGCGGCTTGCAGTTTTTGAGCAGCCCTACGGGGGGCTGCTCCTCGGCAAGATCACGGGCTTCACCGTGCTCATGGGACTCGCCGCAGCCAACCGATGGAGGCTGGGCCCGGCGGTGGCCCTGGGCACGAGGCGAGCCTTCAAGCGCTCGCTGGCCGCCGAGTACGTCCTGATCGTCAGCGTGTTGGCGGCCACGGCAACCATGACGAGCCTCTACTCGCCCGAACCGCAGTGAGGCATGCTCTCGAAGATGCAGGGGGAATCGCCAACCCGGGCGAGCACGCCGGCCCGCGCGACACTGCTCGGCTCCCTGAAGCGCTGGGTTTCGCTCCGCGCCTACGGACTCGTTACCAGCACCCTGTTCGGGGCGACCACCTCGCCGCTCGCGGCGCGTGCCCGCTTCGAACGCTTCGCCCGCGTCTCGCGGGCAGCGCTGCAGCGCAGGTTCCCCAAGCTCGTGTTCCAGGACCACACCGTCGACGGACTCGCCATGGAATCGGTCCGTGCGGCCGCAACGCCAGCGCGCGTCATTCTCTACCTTCACGGCGGCGCGTTCATCATGGGTTCGCCGGCCTCGTACCGGGACCGAACCATGCGCGTGAGCTACCGATGCGAAGCGGAGGTCTTTGTCCCCGCGTATCGCCTGGCGCCGGAGAATCCGTTTCCCGCGGCGCTCGACGACGCCCTGGCAGCATGGACGCTCGTCAGGACCCTCAGGCCGGACGCGCCGCTCTTCGTCGCCGGCGACTCCGCGGGAGGGGGCCTGAGCCTCAGCCTGCTTGTCCGGCTTCGAGATCTCGGGCTCGCCATGCCTAACGGCGCGATCCTCCTTTCGCCGTGGACCGACCTGACTATCTCCGGTGCATCGGTCGACGGCAATCTCGGTAGGGATCTATGGTTCACCCGCAAGCACCTGGAAACCTGGGCCAGGTACTACGTCAACGGTGCAGATGGACACTCGCCATACGTCTCGCCCGTCTTCGCCGACCTCTCAGGGCTGCCGCCGCTATTGCTGCTGGTCGGAGAGAACGAGCTGCTGCTCGATGACGCGCTGCGTGTACGCGACGCGGCTGCCAGCAAGGGGGCGGACGCCCGCGTGCTAATCGGCGATGGAATGCAACATGACTGGCCGCTTACTCTGCCGTGGCTCGATGAGAGTCGCGCCGCGTGGCAGGCGATTTGCACATTCGTCGAAGAGCATTCGCCCCAGGCACGGCGCCGCTGACGCAGACTGGGCGGTGCGCGTGACCTTCTCAATATCAGAGCTCGCCTCTGGCATGACGCTCTGCGAACCAGTAGCCGGCCACGAGCGTCTTGAGATCGTTGATATCGCCGCTGTGCACGCGTTCGATGAAGATCTCGGCCGGCACGACGACGGTCAGGATGTCCTCGTCCTCCGCGGCGTTGCCATGGACCCCGCCGGCGGCGCTCGTGTCGACCGTGCCGTATACCAGCGAGATCTTCTCGGATGTGCCGCCCGAGCTGACGTAAGCGCCCGCATGAATGAGCACCGGGTCGCTCAGGACGAGGCCCGCCTCCTCCTGCATCTCGCGCACGGCGGCCTCGAGCGCAGTCTCTCCGCCCTCGATCGAGCCTGCCACGAGATTGTCCCGGTATGGGTACTCGCCCGCGATGAGTGCGCCCGGTCGAAACTCGTTCGCCAGCACGACCTCGTCGCGCCCGGGATCATGCCCGAGCGCCGCGACGGCGTCGCCGCGCTCCATGACTTCCCACGAGAGCCGCCGGATCCCTCCCTGGTGTCTCTCGACTTCGAAAGCGTAGCGATATACGCGCAGAAACCCCTCGTGCAGGGGCGTTCTGCCGCGAATCGTGGCTTGCGGTGGCTTCGTTCTCACTCCCGGCCTCCTGTCGCCCGTCGCCCTCGGAAGCAGCGCCGCGGCAATCGTTGCTCATACTCATGGCGCAGTGATAGCTTCGGTTGCACCGGTATGCAAGCCATGCGGTGAAGAGCAACGGCAAAACCGCCTGTCTCACGCTGCCCCCTTACTGACGGGCCGCAGTGTCGACGCATGATCTCTGACGGCCTGCGCTTCACGCCGGCGGCGACCACCTTCATCGCGGTGACGGCGGCGGTCAATGCGCTGCTGTATGACCTGCCGCTGTTCGGGTTCGCGGTGGGCAATCTGCACCTTGCCTCCTTCACCGGGGATCTGACGCTGGCCACGCTGCTGGCGGTGCTGCTGTCCGAGACCGTTCTGCTGCTCGTGCTGCTGGCCCTGGTCTCCGGGCGGCTGCTGAAGCCGTTCTGCATGTTGGTTGCGCTGGGCAACGCGGTCGCCGTGTATTTCGTGGTCACCTATCACGTCGTGCTGGACGAGACGATGATGGGGAATGTGCTCGACACGGACTTCGCCGAGTCTGCCGAGTATCTGCATCCGGCTCTTCTCGTCTATGTGCTGGCTCTCGGCGTTCTGCCGTGCTGGCTTCTGACGCGGGTTCACATCCGCAGGACGCCGCGCTCGCGCCTCGCCGTCTTTGCCCTGGGCTGCCTGGCTGTCACCGTGATCTGGTGCCTGTTGGCTGCGCGCAGCTGGCTGTGGTTCGATGAGAACTCGAAAAGGGTGGGCGGCATGACCATGCCGTGGTCCTATCTCATCAACACGGGGAGATACCTGGCGCCAAAGCTGCTGGTCTCCGGGGCACCGGCGCCGCTGCCTCCGGCCAGCTTCTCTTCCAGCGAAAGGACCGTCGTCATTCTGGTCATCGGGGAAGCGGCGCGGGCGCAGAACTTCCAGCTCTATGGCTACGACCGCGCGACGAACCCGCTGCTCACGAAGGCGGGCGTCGTCGCCCTGAGGAACGCCACGACCTGCGCCACCTACACCACGGCGGCGGTCCGCTGCATGCTGTCGAACGTCGATGCGGCATCGCCGTTCGCCACACGGTATGAGCCTCTGCCTTCCTACCTGCAGCGCAGCGGTGTCGACGTCATCTGGCGCAGCCGCAACTTCGGCGAGCCGCCGATGAAGGTTCAGACGTACCAGAAAGCGGGCGATCTCGCGGCAGAGTGCGCCGGGCCGCACTGCGCGTACGACGAGGTCCTCCTCACCGGGCTCAGGCGGCGCATCGAGGCTTCATCCAGCCCGCGGGTCTTCGTGGTTCTTCACCAGACCGGCAGCCATGGGCCCGCCTACTACGCGAAATATCCGCGCGAGCTCGAATACTTTCAGCCGGTCTGCAGGTCGGTCGAGCTCGGCAGGTGCACCCATGACGAGCTGGTCAATGCCTACGACAACACGATCCGGTACGAGGACTATTTCCTCTTTCGCGTCATCGGCGTGCTGAGAGAGCTCAAGGACACGGCGGCGCTGTTGATCTACGTGTCCGATCACGGCGAGTCGCTCGGGGAGTACGGCATGTACCTGCACGGGATACCCTACGCGCTCGCGCCGGATGTGCAGAAGGACATTCCTTTCATCATCTGGATGTCCGATGAGTTCATCCGCCGCAAGGCCGTGCAGATCAGCCGGCTCGAAGCACAGCGCATGCATAGCCAGCGGGACGTCTTTCACAGCGTGATGGGCGCATTCTCCATGCACAGCGACGCCTACCTGGGCGCATACGACATCTTCAGCGAGACGTTTGCCAACCGATGAGCGGCGCGAGCTAAGCCAGGTCCGCGAGCACCGCCGGCACGTGGCGGCGCAGGAGCTTGTTGCGCGCCTCCCACTGCTCGGCGGGGGCGAGCTCGGCGAGGAACTCCACCTCGCCGCCGGCGAGCAGCGCGGCCGGCACGCCGTCGCGGTACAGCACGCGGTTTCCCGCCAGCGCCGGCAGCCGCGCGCCCGGCGTGATGATGCCGACGAGATTCAGCGGATCGCAGCCCGACAGCGAGACGTAGTGGCCCTCGCGCGGCTTGCGCCGCGCCTCGCGCAGGAGAGCGATCGCCTCGGGAGCCGCGTATTGCTCGCCGGTGACCGAGGCGACGAAGCGCCCGCCGCGGATCTCCCCGCGCGCCTCGAGCCGCCGGCAGCACATGAGGAGGTCGCGCCAGGGCGGCAGCCAGTCGGCCTCGCGTGCCAGCAGCCGCCAGAACACCACGCCCCAGCGTTTGAGGAGCGTGCGCACCACGTGCTCGATCAGCTCCTCCTCGCGCGCACGATCCAGGGCAGGCAGGGCCGCGTCGTCGCGCGCGCTCCGCGCCCAGCGCCCCGCCGCATCCATGCCGAAGAGCGCGATGCGCCGCCGGCGGCGGCCGCCCGTGGCCGGGCGGCGGCGATCGGACGGCACGAGCAGGGCCCTGAGTCCCGCGAAGCTGTCGGAGTTGACGAGCCCGAGCGCGACCAGCTCCGCGAGCGCCTCCTCGGCCTGCGAAGGCAGCAGCCCCGCGCCGCCCGCGAGCTCATCGAAGAACGAGGCGCCGTGGCTCGCGAGATAGTCGGCGACGCGCCCGGCCGGAGCGCTGAGCTGTGCGGGTTGAGCGGAGCCTGCGAGACCCGACCAGAGTCTCAGGTTCCGCCGCGCGAGCAGCACGATCGGGGTGGCGCGCACCGGCGCGGCGCGGCGCTCGGGATCGGAGCGGCGCGACGCCAGGCGTGTCCACACGAAACGCCCGGCGAGGCATTGCTCATCGAGCCACGCCGGCTCGTACTCGCTGATGCGCTCGGGGAGGATCTCGGTCTCCCAGGCGCCGGCGGCGGCCTCGAAGCCCTCGAGCTGCGCGAGGATCGCGCCGACCGCGTCCGGTCCCTCCATGCGCCCCGCGGGCGTCACGCGCTGCCACTCGAAGAGGAAGCGCAGGTAATCGCGCGCTTCGATCGGCTCGATCTCGGCGCGCAGCCGCTTGACCGTGTAGCGGTGAATACGCGCGAGGAGGCGCCGCTCGCACCACTCCGGCACGCTCGCGGAGGCCTCGGGCGTGAAGAGGCCGCGCATCGCGAACCCCTCGGCTTCGAGCCCCGCGAGCGCCGCGTCGATTCGCGGCGGGGGTAAGCCGGTCAGCGCACCGAGTGCCGGCGCGGTCACGGGCCCGGAGCCCGTGAGCCGCCCGCGCAGCACCTCGATGAGCGCGGCCTCGGGGCTCACCTCGCGCGCGTGCGCCGCCGGCGTGCTCACCTGCGGGTCGCGAGCGGCCGCCGGGTAGAGCGCGGCGAAGAGCGGCAGCTGCTCGGCCGTTACCCATAGCTCGAGACGCTCCGCGGCGAGGCGCGTCACCCGCCGCTCGCCGGCGAGCCGGGCCATCAGCCCGGGCCAGCCGTCCTGGCGCTCGACCTCGGCCGCCGTGAGGAAGGTCAGCCACACGAGCGCATCGTGCAGCTCGTCGGCGTTCGTGGCGTCGGGCCAGGCCTCGGATCGCACCCGTGCGATGGCCTCGGGATCGAGCTTGCCGATGTCGGCGGCGCTCTGCGGGTCGAGCCAGCGCCGGCTCATGACGGCCTGCGTGCGCCGCTCCTCGAGCGGTGCGTCGTCGAGGAACGCGTACGGCCGCGCCGACAGCACCTCGAGCGCGAGCGGCGAGGGCTCGGTCAGGTCGCGGGCGAGCGAGCGGATGCTGCCCGCCTCGAGCCCGCGCAGGAGCCGCTCGAGGCCCTCGATGTCCATCGCCTCCTCGAGGCAGTCGCGGATCGCCTGACGCACCAGCGGGTGGTCGGGGATCTCGAGCTCGCCGGAGAGGTTCTCGGCGCAGGCCACCTGGTCGGGAAACACCGCGGTGAGCAGATCCTCCGCCGCCATGCGCTGCAGCGGCGCAGGAACCTTCTTGCCGCCGCGAAAGCGCGGCAGCGCGAGCGCGATTGTCGCGCTCCAGCGCCAGCGCACCGGGAACATCGGCGCCGCACACAGCGCCTGCACCAGCAGCGGCCGCACCGTGTTGGAATGCAGGTAGCGCGCCACGTCGGCGAGCTCGAAGCTGTGCGCGGTGGTGAGCGACAGCACGATCGTGTCCTCGGTGGCCGCGGCCTGCAGCTCGAAGTTGAAGGAGCGGCAGAAGCGCTTGCGGAGCGCGAGGCCCCAGGCGCGGTTGACGCGGCTGCCGAAGGGGGAGTGGATCACGAGCTGCATGCCGCCGGCTTCGTCGAAGAAGCGCTCGAAGACGACGAGCTCCTGCGTCGGCAGCGCGCCGAGAGCGGCGCGCGCCGCGGCGAGGTAATTGACCAGCTGCACCGCCGCGGGCGCGCCGATGCCGCTGTCCGCAGCCAGCCAGGCGGTGGCGGCCTCGGCGCCCTCGTCGAGCCGCGCCGCGAGCTCGCGCCGCAGCCGCGAGACGCTCGCCGAGAGCTCATCGGTGCGTCCCGGCGCCTCGCCGATCCAGAAGGGAATGGTCGGCGGCTCGCCGCGCGCGTCCTCGACCCGGATGCGCCCCGGCTCGACCCGCAGGATGCGGTACGACACGTTGCCGAGCTGGAAGATGTCGCCCTGCAGGCTCTCGATCGCGAAGTCCTCGTTCACCGTGCCGACGAACTGCGCCTGCGGCTCGAGCAGCACCTGGTAGTCGGCGGTGTCGGGAATGGTGCCGCCGGAGGTGAGGGCGGTGAGCCGCGCGCTGCGGCGGCCCTTGATGCGGTGGTTGACCCCGTCGTGATGGATGAGCGCCCCGTGGCGGCCGCGGCGCGTGCTGTAGCCCTCGGCCAGCATCCGCACCACCTCGTCGAACTCGCTGCGCTTCAAATCGCGGTAGGGCCGGGCGCGGGTCACGAGCGCGAACAGGCCGTCCTCCTCCCACTCGCGCGCCGCCGCCTCCGCCACGATCTGCTGTGCCAGCACGTCGAGCGGCTTCTCCGGGACGCTGAGCCGGTCGAGCTCGCCGCGGCGCACGGCGGCGAGGAGCGCCGCGCACTCCACCAGGTCGTCGCGCGACAGCGGGAAGAGGCGCGCCTTCGGCGTGCCCCCCACCGAGTGGCCGGAGCGGCCGGCGCGCTGCAGGAAGGCGGCGATCGAGCGCGGCGAGGCGAGCTGGCACACGAGGTCCACCTCGCCGATGTCGATGCCGAGCTCGAGGGAGGCGGTCGCGACCAGGGCGCGCAGCTCGCCGCCCTTCAGGCGCTTCTCGGCATCGAGCCGCGACTCCCTGGCCATGCTGCCGTGATGCGCGGCGACGTGCTCCTCGCCGAGCCGCTCGGACAGGTGGCGCGCGATGCGCTCGGACTGGCGGCGCGTGTTGACGAACACGAGCGTGGTGCGGTGCTCGCTCACCAGCTCGGCGAGGCGGTCGTAGATCTGCGTCCAGACCTCGCCCGACATGACGGACTCGAGCGGTGCCGGCGGGATCTCGAGCTGCAGATCGCGATTGCGGACGTGCCCTGTGTCGATGATGGTGCAGTCGGGGGTGCCGTCGGCGCGCAGCCCGCCGGCACCGACCAGGAAACGCGCCACCTCCTCGATGGGCTTGACTGTGGCCGAGAGCCCGACGCGCGTCAGCCGCCGTCCCGCGAGCGCCTCGAGCCGCTCGAGCGTGAGGGCGAGGTGCGCGCCGCGCTTGGCTCCGGCCACGGCATGAATCTCGTCGACGATCACGGTGCGCGTGGTGGCGAGCATTCGCCGCCCGGACTCCGAGCCCATGAGGATGTAGAGCGACTCGGGAGTCGTCACCACGATGTGCGGCGGGCGCTTGGCGCTGGCCGTGCGCTCGTGCTGCGGCGTGTCGCCGGTGCGCACGAAGGTACGGATGCCGTGCCCGGCAAGCCCGAGCGCGGCGAGCTCGTCCGCGATGCCGGCAAGCGGCGCCTCGAGATTGCGGTGGATGTCGTTCGAGAGCGCCTTGAGGGGCGAGACGTACACCACGCAGGTCTCGTCGGCGAGACCGTGCGATTCGATGCCGGTGCGCACCAGCTGGTCGATGACCGCGAGAAATGCCGCGAGCGTCTTGCCCGAGCCGGTCGGCGCCGCGATCAGAACATGGCGCCCGGCGGCGATCGCGGGCCACGCCGCGGCCTGCGCCGGGGTTGCGGCATCGAAAGTACGGGCGAACCAGCCGGCGACGGCTGGGTGGAACTCGGCGGGCATGCAGGCATTGAAGCACAGCCCGCGGCGCACGAGGAGCTCGGGGGCGCCGAATTAATGCAACGTACAGCCTGTCACCTGAACCGCGCCTGTATGCGCGGATGCCTGAAAGGGGAGTAGAGTCCCGACCTGGTTGCTTTGCGAGGACGTCTCACGATGTGGGAAGAAGAGACAGCGGATTCATTCCGCCGCAAACTCCTCTGGTGGATCGGTGGCCTGGCGGTGGTCGCCGCCGCCGGCTTCGCCCTCTGGTACCGGTTCCTGTTCCATCCTGCGGAAACCGCGCCGCCCGCCGCGGTCAAGCCCGCCGCTCCGCAGGCCGCCGCTCAGCCGGCTGTCTCGAACCCGCTGCCTGCGGCGGCGCCGGGATCCGAGGCGCTGCCCGCGCTCAACGACAGCGACCCGATGGTCCAGGAGTCGCTCACCGGCGTGTTGGGAAAGCCGACGATCGAGGCGCTGCTGGTGCCGCAGAACATCGTGCGGCACATCGTGGTGACCATCGACAACCTGCCGCGGCACAAGGTGGCCGTCGAGCTGCGGCCGGTGAAGCCGACCGCCGGGCAGACGGCGGTATCGACGCAGGGCGACCTCACGGTGCTGAGCGACGCCAACTTCGGGCGCTATACGATCTTCGTGCGCGCCGTGCAGGCGGCCGACGTCAAAGCCCTCGCGGCCCTGTACCAGCGGCTCTACCCGCTGTTCCAGCAGGCGTATGAGGATCTCGGTTACCCGGGCAAGTACTTCAACGACCGTCTGGTCGAGGTCATCGATCACCTGCTCGAGACGCCCGAGGTCGCAGGTCCGATCCAGCTCGAGCAGCCGCGGGTGTTCTATACCTACGCCGACGCCGGGCTCGAAGGACGCTCGGCCGGACAGAAGCTCCTGATCCGCATGGGCCCGGCGAACGCGCGCATCATCAAGACGAAGCTGCGCGAGCTGCGCGCCGAGATCGTCCCGAAGAAATGAGCGACCCGCTGCAGTCCGCCGCGGGTGGCCTCGAGAAGCCGCTCGATGACCTGCGCTCGGTGCTGATCAGCGGAGAGTCGGTCGAGGCCTGGGCGATCCAGCGGCGGATGTTCGCCCTGGCGCATCGGCGGGTGATCGTCGCCGCGACCAGCGGCCGCCTCATCATCATCACCCGTCCGCTGCTCGGCGGCTTCGAGCTGGTCTCGGTGCGCTGGCAGGACCTCGAGGAAGTCACGCTGCGCGTCGGTGTGTTCGGCGCCGATCTCGGCATTCGTGCCGGCAAGGCCACCGATCTGGCCTCGCTCACCTCGCCGGGGGCGCAGCGGGTGGAGCTCAAGGGTCTGCGCAAGGTGCAGGCGCAGGCCGTCTATCGAATCTGTCAGGCGCAGGATCAGGCCTGGCGCGAGAAGCGCCGGGTGCGCGAGCTCGAGGAGCTGCGGGCGCGCTCGGGCGGCATCCAGGTCATGGCCGGGTCGCCGCTCGGAGGGGGCGCCGGCGCGTCCGGCGATGATGCGGTGCGGCGCCTTCAGGAGGCGAAGCGGCTGCTCGACGCCGGGCTGATTTCCGACTCCGAGTACGAGGCGATCAAGGCCAAGATCGTCTCGCCTTGAGCCGCCATACATGAGCACTCACAAGTAATCCACAGGCGATCCACAGGACAGGTGCGCTAGGCTTTTGTCCATGGTCGCGATCCGCCTGCGCCGGCACAAGCCGGTCGAGAACGAAGTCCTCGGAACCTACAGCTTCCCGAGCCGCACGGTCCAGGTGCTCAGAACGCAGGACGACCACATCCTCTGGACCTGCGATTGCGACAGGTTCCGCCGCCAGGCCGGACAGCGCGAGCCGCTCTGGTGCAAGCACATCGCCAAAGCCGCCGCGCGCCGCTCGCTCGAGCGGCTCACCCGGCGCGTGGCGATGGGGCGCGGCGGCGGGCGCTGAGCGGCTGCCGGTCTTTTGCGGCGCCGGGAATATTTCGGTATCTATCGTGAGAATCCGGGTACTGGGATCGGCCGCCGGCGGCGGCTTTCCCCAGTGGAACTGCAACTGCCGTAACTGCTCGGGCGTACGCAACGGCACGGTACGTGCCATGCCCAGGACTCAATCCTCGATCGCCGTCGCCGGCCCGGATGCGGCCGCGTGGGCGCTGGTCAACGCCTCCCCTGACATCCTCACGCAGCTCAAGGAGCACCCGGATCTGCAGCCCGCGCGCGCGCCGCGCGACACGGGGATCGCCGGCATCGTGCTGGTCGATGCGCAGATCGACCATACCACCGGACTCTTCATGCTGCGCGAGTCCACGGCGCCGCTCGCCGTCTGGTGCACCGATGCCGCGTACGCCGATCTCACGGGCGGCAATCCGGTCCTCGAGGTGCTCGGGCACTACTGCGGCATCGACCGGCGGCGCATGGATAGCGCAGGGGAGGAGTTCGCGATCGACGGCCTCGCCGGCATACGCTGGCGGGCGCTCGCGGTGGCGAGCAAGCCCCCGCCGTACTCGCCGCACCGCGGCGCGCCGCTCCCGGGGGACAACGTGGCGCTCGTGATCACCGATACCGCGAGCGGCGGAGCCGCGCTCTACGCACCCGGGCTCGGAGCGATGGAGCCGCCGGTGTGGAGCGCAATGCAATCCGCCGCCTGCGTGCTCGTCGACGGCACCTTCTGGAGCGACGATGAGATGGTCCGCCAGGGCCTGCCGGCCAAGCGCGCCCGCGATCTCGGGCATTTGCCTCAAAGCGGCGCCGGCGGCATGCTCGAGTGGCTGGCGAAGCTGCCGCGGGCCACGCGCAAGATCCTCATCCATGTGAACAACACCAATCCGATCCTGGTCGAAGATTCGCCCGAGCGCGCGGCGCTCGCTCGCGCCGGCGTCGAGGTCGCGTGGGATGGGATGGAGATCGCGCTGTGAGCGAGGCGGCATGGACGCGCGCGCAGTTCGAGGCGCAGCTGCGCGAGCGCGGGCGCGCCTACCACATCCACCATCCCTTCAACGTCATGCTCAACTCCGGCAAGGCGAGCCGCGAGCAGATCCGCGGCTGGGTGGCGAACCGCTTCTACTACCAGATCAACATCCCGCTGAAGGATGCGGCCATCCTCGCCAACTGCGGGGAGCGCGCGGTGCGCCGCAACTGGGTGCAGCGCATCCTCGACCATGACGGCTACGGCGACGATCCGGGCGGCATCGAATCCTGGCTGCGCCTCGCCGAGGCGGTGGGTCTCGAGCGGGCCGCGGTGGAGAGCCTCAGGCTCCTGCTGCCCGGAGTGCGCTTCGCGGTCGATGCGTACGTCAATTTCGCGCGCCGCGCCCCCTGGCCGGAGGGTGTGTGCGCCTCGCTCACCGAGCTGTTCGCGCCGGAGATCCACCGGCAGCGCCTCGCCGGGTGGCCGCAGCATTATCCGTGGATCGATGCGGCGGGCCTCGCTTACTTCCAGGCGCGGGTCGGCCGCGCACAGCGCGACGTCGAGTTCGCGCTCGCCGTGACGCTCGAGCGCTTCGACACGCGCGCCGCGCAGGAGCGCGCGCTCGAGGTGCTGAAGCTGAAGCTCGATATCCTCTGGCAGATGAACGACGCGATGGCGCTCGCGTACGGAGTGACGACGTGAGCGGGGTGAGCGCCGCGGCGCGGCCGGCGATCGCGCACGGCATGCGGCTGCAATGGGAGCCGGCCCAGGAGGCGCACGTGCTGCTCTACCCGGAGGGCATGGTGAAGCTCAACGGCAGCGCCGGGGCGATCATGTCGCGCTGCGACGGGGTGCGCACCGTGGCCGAGATCGTCGCCGATCTCGAGCGGGCCTTCGGCACCGCGGATCTCGCCGCCGATGTCGCCGCCTTCGTCGAGCTCGCGCTCGAGCGCCGCTGGCTGGAGCTGCGCGAGTGAGCCGGGCCTGACCCGGGGGGGGCGATGACCGTACGCCCGGTGTTGAAGATGGGCGAGCCGCTGCTGCGGTCAGTGGCTGCCCCCGTGACCCGTTTCGACGCCGAGCTCGCCTCTCTCGTCGCCGACATGGACGACACGATGAGGGCCCTGAGCGGCGCCGGAATTGCCGCGCCGCAGATCGGCGTGGGCCTGCGCGTGGTGATCTTCGAGCTCAAGGACAATCCGCGCTACCCGCAGCTCACTCCGGTGCCCTACACCGTGCTGGTGAACCCGCAGCTCACCGTGCTCGATCCGGCCGAGGAGGAGGGCTGGGAGGGATGTCTCTCGGTGCCCGGCATGCGCGGCCTCGTGCCGCGCCACCGGCGGCTGCGCTACCAGGGGTTCGATGCGCGCGGTGCCCCCATCGACCGCTCCGTCGAGGGCTTCCATGCACGCGTCGTGCAGCACGAGGTCGATCACCTGGATGGCATACTCTTCCCGCAGCGGGTACGCGACCTGCGCAACTTCGGGTTCGAGGACGCGCTCGCCGGACAGATGACGCCCATGCCGGACTGATGGAATGAGCCCCAGGGAGACTCGCATGACTCACCACGCCAGCGGGCCCTTCGAAGTCAAGGTCACGCCGCAGAAGCCGGACACGCAGATCGCACGGACCGCGAATCTCGGGCGGCTCACCATCGACAAGCGATTTCACGGCGATCTCGAGGCGAGCGCCAAGGGGGAGATGCTCGCCGCTCAGAGCGAGGTGAAGGGCTCGGCCGGTTACGTGGCGCTCGAGCGCGTGACCGGCAAGCTCCAGGGGCGCAGCGGCAGCTTCGTCCTGCTGCACGCCGCCACGATGAAGCGCGGCGCGCCCGAGTCGACCATCACCGTGGTGCCGGACTCCGGCACCGGCGAGCTCGCCGGTCTCACGGGCAGCATGCGCATCAAGGTCGCCGCCGACGGCTCCCACTCCTACGAGTTCGACTTCAGGATCGAGCCGCGGCCGGACGGCTGACGCGCACGTCGCGCTCCATGCGGATGGCGGCCTCGATCCCCTGGTAGTAGCCGGGGACCCGCCCGACCTCGCGATAGCCGAGCGCGCGGTAGAAGTCCTGCGCCGCCACGTTCTGCGCGCGCAGCTCCAGCCCGATGACGAAGGTGCCGGCGGTGAGCGCGGTCTCCTCGAGCCAGGTCACGAGGCGCCGCGCGATGCCGCGGCGGCGGTGCACCGGATCGACGGCGAGGAGATTCAGATGCGCGACCTCGTCCGCGTAGCGCATGATGGCGAAGCCGGCGATGGTGCGATCGCTGCGCGCGGTGAGCACGACGCTCTCGGGATGGCGCACGTACCAGCCGATGCGCGCCGCGCCCCACGCCGGGCGCAGGCCCGACTCGATGAGCGCCTGCGACATGGCCGCGAGGCGCGCCGCATCGGCGAAGCGGGCGGGCTCGAGGCGATAGTCCTGCACGGCGAGCCCTCAGGCGAGCGTGTGGAACACATGCTGGACGTCGTCGTCCTGCTCCAGGCGGTCGATCAGCGTGAGCACCTCGGTGGCCTGGGCCTCGGGCAGCTCCGTCGGCACGGTGCAGATGTACTCATGCTCGGCCGAGAGCGGCACGATGCCGCGCGCCTCGAGCGCCTCCTGCAGCTTGCCGAAATCCGCGAACGCGCAGCGGATCACGAGCTGCGGCTCGCCTTTCTCGCCCGTGCTCTCGCCCATCTCCTCGAGGCCGTGATCGATGAGGTAGAGCTCGAGGTCATCCTGGTCGAGACGCGCGGGATCGAGCCGGAACACGCCCATCTTCCGGAACAGGAAGCTGACGCTGCCGCTGGTGGCGAGGTTGCCGCCGTTCTTGGTGATGATGTTGCGCACCGCCGCCACGGTGCGCGTCGGATTGTCGGTCGCGGTCTCCACCAGCAGCGCCACGCCGTGCGGCGCATAGCCTTCGTAGAGCACCTGGTGGTAGTTGGCCGCATCGCGACCCGAGGCGCGCTTGATCGCCGCCTCGATCCGGTCCTTGGGCATGTTGACGGCGCGCGCGTTCTGGATGATCCGGCGCAGAGTGGGATTCGAGCCGGGATCGGGGCCGCCCGCCTTGACCGCCATGGTGATGTCCTTCGCGATGCGGGCGAATTGCTTCGCCATGCGGTTCCACCGCGCAAACATCGTGTGCTTGCGGACTTCGAAGATGCGCCCCATGGCGGGCTATTGTAGCGCGGCGCAGCCGCGCGTTTAGGCGGCGAGCGCAGATCCGTTGGCGGGTGGCCTGCCGAAAAATCCGCAGGATTTTTCGGCGAATGAACTAGGCGAGCTGCGCAGCCAGCAGCCGCATGCGCCGGCGCTGCCGGCTGAGTGCGCGCTCGATGTCGCGCAGCTTCGCCTGCAGCTCGGACTGCTGCCAGTGCTCGATGACCGCGCGGCGCTTCTCCTCGAGCCACTGCTCCTTGACGCGCGCCCAGTCGGCGATCACGGCGAGGAAGGTCTCGTATTCATGCGCGACGCGCGCGCGCAGCTGCTCGATTTGCGAATGGCCGGCGCTCGGCAGGTCGGCGAGGCGCTTCTCGGCGCGCTTGAACTGCATGGCGAGCAGCGCGCGCTGGATCTGGAACCAGGGGGTGCGCTTCAGGCGCCGGGTCAGCCCGACGAATTCCAGGCCCCCGATCAGCCACTTGGTCGGATCCCACTGCCACCAGCGCACGCCGTTGCGATAGTCGTGGGCGAAGATGTGATGGAAGTTGTGGTAGCCCTCGCCGTAGGTGACTACCGCCAGCGCCGGGTTGTCGCGCGCGGTGTTGTCCTCGGTATACGGACGGGTGCCCCACATGTGGGCCAGCGAGTTGATGAAGAAGGTGACGTGATGGCTCCATACCAGGCGCAGCACCCCGGCGAGGATCAGCATGCCCCACAGGTCGTGGAACAGGAGTCCCGCGGCGAGCGGCAGGCCGAAATTGAGCGCCACGGCCAGCGGCACGTAGTAGCGGTGCTGGAAGGCGAGCAGCCGGTCCTTCCTGAGGTCCGGAATGTTGGTGAAGTCGGGCTTGCCGCTCGGGTACTCGCGCAGCATCCAGCCGATGTGCGAGAACCAGAAGCCGCGGCGCGCCGAGTACGGGTCGCGATCGACGTCGTCGACGTACAGGTGATGGCTGCGATGCCCGCTGCACCAGGCGAAGGCGCTGTTCTGCAGCGCCATGGTGCCGAAGACCAGATAGAAGATGCGCAGGGCGAGGTGCGCCTCGTAGGTGCGGTGCGCCCACAGGCGGTGGTAGCCGCCGGTGATCGACATGCCGTTGGCGATCAGGAAGAAGGCGAAGACGGCCCAGTCGGCGCCCGTGAAGCCGTACCGCAGGCCATACCAGGGCACGAGCACTGCCGCCGCGGCGGCGGTCAGCGCGAACATCAGGGCGTTCGCCCAGATCAGCGGTGGCTTGGCAGTGGCAACAGCGGTGGACATACGGTGGCTCGACCCCCTCGGCGGCAACGCGGCGTAAGGTACCACGCCCCGCCTCGGGAAGTGGGACTTACCTCCCTTTCCGCGGGTGGCCCCGTCCCGCGGCGCACCATCACGCCTGGATCAGCCCGTGGCGGATCGCGATGAGCGTGAGCTCGGCCTGGTTGGACACGCCGAGCTTCTGCTTGACGTTATAGAGATGTGTCCCGACCGTGGATGCGGACAGGTTCAGATCCTCGGCGATGCGCTGCACGCTGGCGCCCCCGGCCAGGCGCACGAACACCTCGAACTCGCGCTCCGACAGCCGCTCGACCGGCGACTTGCCGCCGTTCTCGAGCTCATCGAGCGCGAGCTTCTGCGCCAGCGCCGCGTCGATGTACCGCTGCCCGGCGGCGACCGCCGTGATCGCCTCGAACAGCGCTTCGGGCGCACTGCGCTTGGAAAGGAAACCGCGCGCGCCCTCGCGCAACGCACGCCGTGCGTGCAGCGGATCGTCGTGGGCGGACAGCGCCAGTATGCGCGCCTGCGGGTGGTGGGCGCGGATGCGCCGCAGCGCTTCGAGCCCGCCCATGCCCGGCATGGCGAGATCCATCACCACCACGTCGGGAGCGAGCTCGAGGTAGCGCTGGCAGGCGCTCTCGCCGGAGTCCGCTTCCCCGACCACCGCGGTATCGGGGTGCGCCTGCAGCAGCAGCCGAAAACCGGTGCGTACCACCGCATGATCGTCGACCAGCATCACGCGGATCATGGACGCACCAGGGGAATGTGCGCCCTGAGGCATACGCCGTGAGGCGACACGTTGCCCACCTCGAGATTCCCACCGAGGTGCTCGACCCGTTCGGCGAGACCCCGTAGTCCGAAATGACCCGGGCGCGCCCATTGGGCCGGCAGGCCCAGACCGTCATCCGTCACCGACACCGTCATGCTGGCGGCCGAGGAGCTCACGTCGATGTCCACCCGCGCGGCATGCGCGTGACGCAGGGCGTTCACCAGTCCCTCCTGCACCACGCGGTAGGCGGCGAGCGAGACGCTCGTGCCGAGGTCCGCGGGCAGCTGGTGCCGCAAAGCCAACACCGGCGAGGCGCGGCGCTGCTGCCAATCGCGCACCAGGCTCTCGAGCGAGGCTCCGAGCCCGAGCGTGTCGAGTGCCGGCGGCGCCAGGCGGGGGATGAGGCCGTGCAGCGCATCATAGAGCCGCGCCGCCTCTTCGCATACCAGCCGTGCGGCGGAGACCGAGCCCGGCTCGGCCGACTGCGTCGCGATCGCCATGGCGAGGCTGCGGATTGCGGTGACCGACTGGCCGAACTCGTCGTGCAGCTCGTGAGCGATCAAGCGCCGCTCCTCCTCCACGCTCTGCTCGACCACCAGCGAGAGCTCGCGGCGCTCCTCGAGCCGGGCGCGCGCCTCGCGCGCCTCGCGCTCCGCCTGCACGTTGTCCGCTACCGCCTGGGCCATGCGGTTGAAAGCCGAGCCGATGGCGCGCGCTTCGGCGCCCGAGAGCGGCGGCAGACGATACGCCAGGTCACCGCGCATGAGCCGCTCGAGTCCCTCGACGATGACCGGGAAGGGCGCGAGCGCGCGGTCCACCAGCCAGAAGGCGAGCACCGCCAGCACCAGCAGCATGACTGCGGCAAGGCTCACCAGCCGCGTCAGGTCATCCCAGGCGTCCAGTATGGCGCGCGAGGGCTCGGCCTCGATCATCAGCTGCGTCCCGTTCGCGAGCTCGAATCCCTGACGAGCCGGATGCGGGGCGAGCAGCTGCGTGAACCACGCGGGCGCGCTGCGGCCGGCCTTGTAGACGGGCGGAGGCGAACGGTACAGCAGCTGCCCCGAGGAGTCGCGCAGCGTGATCTCGTTGGCGCGCACGTGGCCGAGCTGCTCGAGAAGCCTGCGGACCGCTTGCTCTCCCCCCGCCTCCGAATAGGCGACCGCGAGCTGACCGATGACCTGCACGGCGACGTGGTTGGCGGCCTCGATTTCCTCGCGGATCGAGGAACGGGTATCGCGAATCTCGTCCGCAACGAGCGCGGCGACGAACACGGTGGTAACGCCCGTCAGGACCAGGTTCAGGCGCGTGCGCAGCTTCATCGGCGGCTCAAGAGGCCGTCCTCAAGAAAATCATGAGGCCAGTTTAATGATGTTCCGCTACCGCTCCACCGCCGTCCGGGAAAGGATACACCCCTGATCCTGGACACTGTCTGACCGACCCGAGTGAGGAGAGGACACCATGCGCTGGGAAACGCCGCGGGCGACTGATTTCCGCTTCGGAATGGAAATCACGCTGTATATCGCGAACCGCTGAGCGACCAACGGGAGCGGGAGCCCGGTCCGCCGGGCTCCGCGTGCCTGTCGGGCAGGACCGGGCGCAACCCCGGGGCCGCTCCTGTTATGCTGCCGACCGTCCGCCGCCCCGGCGGGGCTGGCGGGAAGCACCGGCGCGCCGCGCGCCGATCACCTTCAGATGAGCACTGAGCACAAGGTCGGCCCACCGCTGTGGCTGCTGCTGGAGCTGACCTACCGCTGCCCGCTGCATTGCCTGTTCTGCTACAACCCGACCGAGTTCGCCGCCACCGGCGCGGAGCTCCCGACGCGGGAGTGGCTGCGGGTGCTGCGTGAAGCGCGCGCGCTCGGCGCCGTGCAGCTCGGGCTCTCCGGGGGCGAGCCGCTCCTGCGCGAGGATCTCGAGACGATCGTCGCGGAGGCGCACGGGCTCGGCTTTTACACCAATCTGATCACCTCCGGCATCGGCATGACCGAGGAGCGCATCGCCGCCCTGAAGAGCGCCGGGCTCGATCACATCCAGTTGTCCTTTCAGGACAGCACCCGCGAGCTCAACGATTTTCTCAGCAGCACCCGCACCTTCGAGCTCAAGGCGCGCGTCGCCGGGCTCATCCGCAAATACGACTACCCCATGGTGCTGAACGTGGTGCTGCACCGGCTCAACATCGACCACGTGGGCGAGATCCTCGCGATGGCCGAGCATCTGGGGGCGCAATACGTCGAGCTCGCCAACACGCAGTACTACGGATGGGCGTGGCTGAACCGCGCGCATCTGCTGCCGAGTCGCGCGCAGCTCGAGCGCGCCGAGGAGGTGACGCGCCGCGTGCGCGAGCGGCTCGGCGCGGCCATGCAGATCTACTTCGTCGTGCCGGACTATTTCGCGACGCGGCCCAAGGCCTGCATGAACGGCCTCGGCTCGGTGTTCCTGGCCGTCACTCCGGACGGCACGGCGCTCCCCTGTCACGCCGCGCGCATGCTGCCGGGAATCACGTTTCCCAACGTGCGCGCGCAGGACGTGCGCAGCATCTGGCATGAGTCGGAGGCCTTCAACCGCTTCCGCGGCGATGCCTGGATGAAGGAGCCGTGCCGCAGCTGTCCGGAGAAGGAGCGCGACTTCGGCGGCTGCCGGTGCCAGGCCTACCTGCTGACCGGCGACGCCGCCAACGCCGATCCGGTGTGCGAGCTCTCACCGCACCACGGGCTGGTCACGGCGGCGGTCGAGCAGGCCGAGCGCGCAGTCGCGGCCGAGGGCGCGCGGACGGGCGCGCCGCTCAGGTTCCGCGATCACCGCCTCTCGATCCCGGTCGTGGTGGAGGACCGATGAGCATCGAAACCATCAGCGAGCACCGCAGCTTCGGCGGCCTGCAGGGCTTCTACCGCCAGCAGTCGGCGGTGACGGGTACGCCGATGCGCTTTGCCGTGTATCAGCCGCCGCAGGCGCAGCAGCAGCGCGTGCCGGTGCTGTTCTATCTCGCCGGTCTCACCTGCACCGAGGAGACCTTCGCGATCAAGGCGGGTGCGCAGCGCGTGGCCGCGCAGCTCGGCCTGATGCTCGTGACCTGCGACACCAGCCCGCGTCAGACCGGTATCCCCGGTGAGGCCGACGACTGGGAATTCGGCAGCGGTGCGGGCTTCTACCTCAACGCCACGCAAGCGCCGTGGGCACGGTATTTCCGCATGTACGACTACGTGCTCGACGAGCTGCGCGCGACGGTGCTCGGGGGCTTCCCCGCTGCGCCACGGCAGCTGGGGATCTTCGGGCATTCCATGGGCGGGCACGGCGCGCTGGTGCTGGCGCTGCGCAACGCGGGCGTCTACCGCTCGGTGTCGGCGTTGGCTCCGATCTGCGCGCCGAGCCGCTGCCCGTGGGGCGTGAAGGCTTTCAGCCGCTACCTCGGCGAGGATCGCGCCGCGTGGGCGCAATACGACGCGGTGGAGCTGCTCAAGGCGCACGGCCGGCGTGTCTTCCCCGAAATCCTCGTCGATCAGGGGCTCGCCGACAAATTCCTGCCGCAGGGTCAGCTGCTGCCCGAGCTGCTCGAGTCCGCGTGCGCGCAGGCCGGCCAGCCGCTGCGGCTGCGCCGTCACGAGAGCTACGGCCACGACTACTATTTCATCGCGACCTTCGTCGAGGAGCATCTGCGCTTCCATGCCGCGGCGCTTGCTGGGGTCGGGGCATAGCGCGAGAATTTCCGCCAGGCCAACAGGCCCGCCGGGGGAGACGATCGGTGCGGCAGCTCACTATGCTGTTGCTCGGCGCGACGCTCGCCGCGTGCAGCGCCGCCCCGCCGCGTGCGCCGCTCGCGGCCGGCGGCACGCTGGCCGCGTTCCGTGAGCGCAGCCTCGAGGTGCCGCCTGCGGGCCTGCCGCCGCCCGCGGTCGGCTGGGACCGCGCGCAGTGGCTCGAGGCCGCCCTGGCGCTCAACCCCGCGCTCGCGGCGCAGCGCGCCGAGGTCGCGGCCGTGGCGGCCGCCGAGCGCACCGCCGCCGAGCACCGCAACCCGACGCTGGACCTGTTCGCGGAGTATCTGACGGGCGCGGCGCAGAGCGGCGCCTGGCTGTACGGCCTGTCGCTCGAGTTCCTGCTGCAGCGGCCAGGCGAGCGCGCGCGGTTGCGCGAGCGCGCGGCGCTCGCGACCGCACTGGCCGAGTCGGACCTCGCCGAGTCGATCTGGCAGGTGCGCGCGGCGCTGCGTCAGGCGCTGCTCGATGCGGCGGCGGCGCAGGACGAGGCAGAGCTGCTCGACTCCCTGAGGGCCGCGCGGCTCTCGCTCCTCGAGACCGATCGAGCGCGGCTGCGGCTCGGCGAGATCCCGCGTCCGCAGCTGCTCGCCGATGAGAGCGAGCTCGCCGCGGTGCGGCAGCGGCGCGAGCAGGCCGGGGCGCGCCGCCGCGATGCACTGGCGCGGCTCGCGGCCGCGGTCGGCGTGCCGGCGAGCGCCGTGGATGCGGTGCCGGTGCGCTGGCGCAGTTGGGCGGCGATCGGCGAGCTCCCCGGCGACATACCCGAGCGCTGGCGCACCGAGGCGCTCATCGGGCGGCCGCAGATCGTGCACGCGTTGCGCGAGTACGATCTCGCGGAAAACGGTCTCGCCAGCGAGGCGGCACGCCGCTGGCCGCAACTGCAGGTCGCGCCCGCCTACGCCTGGGGCGCGGGCGGAGTGCAGGCCGAATCGCTCGAGGATGTGGCGCGCGAGAGCGCGGTCGGCGTGTCCTTCGAGCTGCCGCTGCTCAACCAGCACCAGGGCGCGATCGGCGAGGCGCTCGCGCGCCGGACAGCCGCGGGCGAGCAGCTGAAGGCCGCGCAGGCGCGCGTCTACGAACAGATCGATCGCGCCGAGCGCGCCTGGCCCGCGGCACGCGCCGCCTGGCAGGAGGCGCAGCAGCTCGCCACGCTCGCGGGCCAGCAGCTCGCGGCCGAGCAAGGCTCGCTCGAGGCGGGCGCAGGCGACCGCGCCACGCTCGACTCGGCGCAGATCGCCGCCACCGAGGCGCATCTCACGGCGCTGCAGGCGGCCTACGCGGCCCAGGTCGCCTACGGCGCACTCGAGGATGCCTGCCGGCGGCCGCTCGAGGGCGCGGAGAGCGAATGGCCGCCGAGCGGTTCCCGGCCATGAAGCGCGCGGCGTGGCTCAGCTCGTGCGTGCTGCTCGCGGCCGTGGCCGCGGCGGCGGCGGAGCGGGGGGATGCCCCGGCCACGCCGCTCTCCCTCACGGCTTCGCAGCAGCAGGCGGTGGGCGTGCGCGCCGAGCGCCCGCTGCCGCTCGGCAGCGCCGTCGAGATCGAGGCGTTCGGTACCGTGGTCGATCCACTCGCGCTGCTCACCGACGCCGGCCGCCTCGAGAGCACCCGGGCGGTCGCCGAGGCCGCGCAGGCCGACGCGGCGCGCCTCGAGCAGCTGTATCGGGACAATGAGCGTGCCTCGCTCAAGGCCGTGCAGGCCGCCCGCGCGCAGTCGATCGAGACGCAGTCCCAGGCGCGCGCGGCGCAGCTCGCCTTCAGGCTGCAGTGGGGACCGCTCGCAGCGTGGAGCGGGAGCGAACGGCGCGCGCTGCTCGAGGCGCTCGCGGGCGGCGAGCGGTTGCTGGTGCGGGCGGCGGTTCCCGCATATCGCCTCGGCGCCGCGGTGGGCCCGCGGGCGCTGCTCGACGTCGATGGCGTGAACGTCGCGGCACGGGTCCTCGGCCCGCTGCCGCGCGTCGATCCGCAGTCGCAGAGCGCCGCCTGGCTGCTCGAGGTCGGGCACGGACCGCAGGGTTTCGGACCGGGGGCGCGTGCCGGGGTGCGGCTCGAGACCAAGCCTGCCGCGGGCCTGCTGGTGCCGGCCGCGGCACTCGTCTACTCGGAGGACGGCGCCTTCGTCTACCGCGAGTCGCGCGCGGCGGCGCCGGACAGCCTGCAGTACTCGCCGGTGCCGGTCAGGCCGCTGGCGCGCGTGGGCGCAGCCTGGCTGGTCGCCGGCCTTGGGCGCGGCGATCAGATCGTGGTGCAGGGAGCCGGCGTGCTCTGGTCGATGCAGGGCATCGGCGGCTTCACCGCGGCCGAAGAGGACCACGACTAGCACTCATGCTCGCCTCCATCGTGCGCGCGTCGCTCGCGCATCCCAGGATCGCGACGGCGCTGTCGCTGCTCGTCGCCCTGCTCGGGGTAGCCGCGCTCCTCGGCGCGCGTCTCGACGTGTTTCCGGATTTCGCGCCGCCGCACGTGCTGGTGCAGGCGGAGGCACCGGGCATGGATGCAACGCAGGTCGAAGCGCTGGTGACCCGGCCGCTCGAGAATCTGCTCGCCGGCGCCGAGAACGTCGAGTCGGTGCGCTCCACCTCGAGCCAGGGTCTGGCCGCGATTCAGGTGGTCTTCGGCCGCGACAGCGATCCGTACCGGCAGCGGCAGGTCATCGGCGAGCGTCTCGCGGATGCGGGCGCGCTGCTGCCGCAGGGTGTCGGCTCGCCGCAGCTCTCGCCGCTCAGCTCCTCGATGGAGTATCTGCTGCACTTCGGCTTCACCAGCGATCGGCTCTCGCCGCTCGAGCTGCGCGATGTGATCCGCTGGACCGTCAAGCCGCAGATCCTGGCAGTGCCGGGAGTCGCCCAGGCGCAGCTCTTCGGCGGCGACTCGCGCGAGCGGCAGCTGTGGGTCGATCCGGCGCGGCTCGCGGCCTCCGGCGCGACGCTCGAGGACCTGCTCGATGCGGCGCGGCGCGCGACCGAAGTGAGCGGCGGCGGCTATTTCGAGACCGCGACGCAGCGCCTCGTGCTGCAGCCGCTGCCCGCCGCCGCCTCGCTCGGCTCGCTCCGACAGGCGGTGATCGCCTTGCGCGGCGACGCGCCGGTACGCATCGGCGATGTGGCCGAGGTGCGCGACGGCGCCGCGCCGCGCTTCGGCGATGCGATCGTCGACGGGCGGCCCGGCATCCTGGTCGAGACCTCGACGCAGTACGGCGCCAACACGCTCGACGTGACCCGCGAGCTCGAACGGCGGCTGCAGGCGCTGGTGCCGGAGCTCGCCAAGCGGGGCGTCGAGTACCACGCGGCGCTGCTGCGGCCGGCGAGCTTCATCGAGAGCGCGATCGGGAAGCTGCGCAACTCGCTGGCAGTCGGCGCGCTGCTGGTGGTGGTGCTGCTGCTGGCGACCCTGCGCGACTGGCGCGCGGCGCTCATCTCCTTCGGCGCCATCCCGGTCTCGCTGCTCGCGGCGGTGTGGCTGCTCGGCATCGGCGGGCTGTCGCTCAACACCATGAGCCTCGGCGGGCTGGTGGTGGCGCTCGGCGTGGTGGTGGACGATGCGGTCATCGACGTCGAGAACATCACCCGCCGCCGCCGCAACGCCGCGGCGGGGAGCGCGCTGCCTGCGCTGCTGCTCGACGCCTCGCTCGAGGTGCGCCGTCCGGTGTTCTTCGCCACGGCGGCCGTGGCGGCCGCGTTCCTGCCGATCGTGATGCTCTCGGGGCTGCAGGGCGCGTTCTTCCGGCCGCTCGCCGCGGCCTTCCTGCTGGCGGTCGCGCTGTCGCTGCTGGTCGCCATGAGTGCGACGCCGGCGCTGTGCGCGCTGCTCATGGGCGGGCACAGCCCGCGCGCCGAGCCCGGCTGGCTGCGGCGGGCGAAGCGCGCACAGCGGGCGGTGATCACGCGCCTCGCGCCGCATGCGCCGCTGGTGCTGGCGGGCATTCTCGCGAGCGGTGCGGCGGGACTCGCGCTGCTGCCGCTGCTCGGCGCGCGGCTGCTGCCCGATTTCCGCGAGAACTACCTGATCGCGCACGCCGCGCTCCGTCCGGGCATCGCGCTCGAGGAGACCGCGCGGGTCGGCAGCCGCATCGCCGCGCGCCTGGCGGCGATTCCCGGGGTGAAGAGCGTAGCCGAGCAGATCGGGCGGGCGGAGAACGGCCAGGATCCGGACGCCCCCAACAAGAGCGAGTTCGAGATCCAGCTCGATCCCGCGCGCGGCATCCCGACGTCTGAGCTCGAGAAGCGGGTGCGCGCGGCGTTCGACCAATTTCCCGATCAGCTGGTGGAGGTCTACTCGGTGCTGGCGGAGCGCATCGGCGAGACGCTCTCGGGCGAGGTGGCGCCGTTTTTCGTGAGTGTCTTCGGTCCCGATCTGGACATGGATGACCAGGTGGCGGGCGAGATCGCATCGCTGCTGCGCGAGTGGCCGCAGAGCGGCTCGGTGCGGCTCGAGGTGCCACCGCGGCAGCCGGAGATGCAGGTGCAGCTGCGCGCCGAGCGGCTCGGCCTCTACGGGCTGCAGGCCGCGGAAGTGTTCGGCGTGCTGAATGCCGCCTATCACGGCGCCGTCGCTGCGCAGCTCAACGAGTCCGACCGCAGCGTGCCCGTCGTGGTGCGCATCGCCGCGGCGGGCGCGAGCCCGCAGGAGGTGGGCAATCTCACGCTGCGTGCGCACGACGGCACGCTCGTGCCGCTGTCGGCGGTGGCAACGCTCACCATGGTGTCCGCGCGCAGCCTCATCGAGCATCAGGACGGGCTGCGGCGTCAGGTAGTGGTTGCGAGCCCCACCACCGCCGACCAGGCGGGGTTCGCGCGTGCGGCGCGCGCGGCGATCGGGCGGCGCATCAACCTGCCGCCCGGCGTGTACCTGCGTTACGGCGGCACGGCGCCCGCGCAGGCGGCGGCCGCGCGCGAGCTGCTGTGGCACTCGGCGGCGGCGCTGGTGGCGATCGTGCTGCTGCTGGCGCTCGCCTTCGGCCGGGGCCGTCACGTGCTGCTGGTGCTCGCCTCGCTTCCGAGCACGCTGATCGGCGGAGTCGCGGGCGTGGCGCTGACCGGTGGCACGCTGTCGCTCGGCGCGATGGTGGGCTTCGTGGCGCTGTTCGGCATGGCGGCGCGCAACACGATCCTGCTCATCTCGCACTACGAGCATCTGCTGACCGACGAAGGCGAGAGCTGGGGACTCGCCGCGGCCGTGCGCGGTGCGGAGGAGCGGCTGACGCCGGTGCTGCTGACCGCGCTCCTGACGGCGCTCGCGCTGCTGCCCGTGGCATTGCAGTCTCACGAGCCGGGGCACGAGATCGAAGGCCCGATGGCGATCGTGATTCTCGGCGGACTCATCTCCTCGACCGCCGTCAGTCTGCTGCTCGTCCCGCCGCTCGCCGCACGCTGGCTGCACCGCGCATAGGGAGAGCGGCGCGCCGCGGCTGTGGCGCTCCTGTGACACCTGATTGGCGCACACTGTGGCCTTTCTGGCAAAGCCACGCGCAGGCCGCAGTAACGGCGGGTAACGTGTGCTGCTAACTCCTTGTTCGGTCGAACCCGGCTGTTGTGGCGATCCGGCAACAGCAATGGCACGTCATTTGCTCTTAGCCCTGGAGCGGCGCGTGTTTGCGCCGCGGTCGCAGCGCTACATGACAACGTGAGGAGTCAGATCAATGAAATGCATTCGGCTAGCTCACCAGGTTGCACGAGCTTCGGTCGCCGGTTCGTTGCTCGCCGTGCTGGCGGCGCCCGCCGCGGCCATCGATCTGAAGACCCCGGACGGCGCCTGGACTTTCTCGTTCGATGGCAACGTGAACGTCGACTACATCTTCTCCAAGTGCCAGAGCGTAACCAGCGCGGCCGCGGTGGACGGCGGCCTGACATGCGTCGGCTCGGCGAGCGGCAGCAACGTCTCCAACATCGGCAACGGCCTCTTGCCGGCGGCCTTTACTTTCGGGGTATCGACGACCCAGGACGGCATCGACCTGTCGGCGCACCTCGGCCTGTTCCCGGGTATCGCCACCAATGACGGCGGCAGCCCGAATCTGCAGTCGAACAGCGGCAACGGCTCTTCCAACACGGCCCTCGGCACCACCGGCCTCGACATTCGTCAGGTGTACCTGACCTTCGGCAACAAGGACATGGGAACCTTCACGCTGGGGCGCAACATCGGGCTGTTCGGCGCCGACGCGATTCTCAACGACATGACGCTGCCCGGCGTCGGTGCTCCCGGTTCGGCCGCTTCGGCAGCGCCCTCCAACACCACCCTGGGTGGCATCGGCTTCGGCTACATCTATACCGACTGGCTCGCGCAGATCGACTACACCACGCCCGACATCCAGGGCTTCAATGCGACGGTGGGCATCTTCGATCCGGTCAACTCTCTCACCGACGCGGGCACCGTCGAGCCGAAGAAGGCGCCCGGATTCCACGCCAAGCTCGCCTACACCATGCCGATCGCCGCGGGCAACAAGCTCTACCTCTCGGCGAGCCTCCTCTCGCAGCAGCAGTACTGGGTGGATCCGGCCGGAGCTTCCTACAGCTATACCGGGACCGGGGTCGACGTGTTCGCCAAGTGGGACCTGCAGGACCTGGAGCTGATCGGCTATTACTACCACGGCGACGGACTCGGCACGACGGCGCTCTTCAACCTGGGCGCATTCGGCGACGGTAACACCCGCACCTCGGACGGGTACTTCGCCCAGGCCACCTACAAGTTCGGTCAACTGAAGCTCGGCGTGAACTACGGCGAGAGCAAGCTCGACTTTGCCAACGCCGCGGATCGGGCAGCGAACCCCTTCCTGCTCGACAACAACCGCAAGGTGACCGTCGGGGCCTATTACCAGCTGACCAAGAACCTGACGCTGCTCGGCGAGTTCAGCAACGTGCAGAGCAAGGCGCAGACGAGCGGTATCAACGGCGACAGCAACAGCGCCAACACCTTCAACATCGGCGCGTACCTGGGATTCTGACCGTGATCAAAGTGAGCGTCTTGTATCCCAACGGACCGGGAAGCACGTTCGACCTCGACTACTACTGCCGGGTGCACATGCCGATGGTGCAGCAGCTGGTCGGTGCGCCGCTGCAGCGGATCGCGGTGGAATACGGGCTCGCCGGCGGCATACCAGGAGCCCCGCCGCCGTTTCTGGCGTCGGGGCATCTGTACTTCGCATCGGTCGACGCCTTTCAGAGCGCGTTCGCGCCGCACGCCGACAAGATCATGGCGGACGTGCCGCGCTACACGAACACGACACCGGTGATCCAGATCGCCGAGGTGAAGCTGTGATGCAGCAGCGCAGCTTTTCGCACTGTGTCATTTGTGACACATGCTGTGGCGAACTCGCTCGTTTTCAAGCGGATTGCTGCGGATGCGGCCGCGTCAGACTATGATGATTTTTTATCACATGGACGAATTCGCAACGACAGGTCGCGGCGGGACAAAGGGCGGCAGGGGATAGGGAAATCGACGCTTACCCATCACCAAGAAACGTAAGTTGAAATCTCTGTGAGGAGAATGCGTATGCGATTCCAACGCGAGAAGAACCTATATGCTGTGATCGCCGCACTGACATTCGGAGTGTCGTGCACGGCCGGCGGCGACGAGGTCGGCGAGCACGCCCGGGACCCGAACCGGTGGCAGGCGCCGGGCGGCGATTACGCGCTGACGCGGCACAGCGCGCTGAAGGACATCAACGCCTCCAACGTGGCGCAGCTGCAGATGGTGTGGTCGCAATCCAGCGGCACGCTGCGCGGCCACGAGGGGCAGCCCCTGGTGGTCGACGTCAACGGCAAGCCGATGATGTACATGGAGAGCGGCTGGCCCAACATCATCCAGGCGCTCGACCTGAGCGATCCGGACCACCCGAAGGAAGTCTGGAACTACAAGAAGACGAGCAACCGCGACGACTCCGCGGTGGCGCGCGCCTGCTGCGACACCGTGAATCGCGGCATGTCCTATGCGGACGGCAAGCTCGTCTTCGGTACCCTCGACGGCTACGTGATCGCGCTCGATGCCGTGACGGGCAAGGAGGACTGGGTCGTCAAGCAGGCCTGGCCGGACAAGGGTGAGACCATCACCCCGGCGCCGCTGATCGCCGACGGCAAGGTGCTCATCGGCTTCGGCGGCGACGAGTTCGGCGCCCGCGGCCGCTTCGACGCCTACAACCTCGCCGACGGCTCCAAGGCGTGGGAGTGCTACAACACCGGCAGCGACAAGGACGTATGCCTCACGAAGAACTCCAACAAGAAGCATCCCGAATACGGCACCGCCGGACACGACGTCGGCATCTCGAGCTTTCCGGGAGACGAGTGGAAGCGCGGTGGCGGCGCGATGTGGGGCTGGTACAGCTACGATCCGCAGCTGAAGCTCGTGTACGCCTCGAGCGGCAACCCGGGGCTCTGGAGCCCGCAGTACCGCTGCGGCGCGCAGCCGATCACCCAGGAGGCCTGCAACGACGGCAAGTGGGACAACAAGTGGTCGATGACGATCTTCGCGCGCAACGTCGATACCGGCGAGGTCGTCTGGGCCTACCAGATGACGCCATTCGATCAGTGGGATTACGACGGCATCAACGAGAACATGCTGGAGAACCTCACGGTCGACGGCAAGGAACGCAAGGTGCTGATCCACTTCGACCGCAACGGCTTCGCGTACGTGCTGGATCGCACCGACGGGACGCTGCTGCGCGCCCACAAGTACGTGACCGTGAACTGGGCCGAGAAGGTCGACATGAAGACCGGCAAGCCGATCAAGGTGTACGAGCACTCGCCGCTCAAGGTGCACGGCAACACGCAGGCCTGCCCGTCGGCCATGGGCGGCAAGGACCAGCAGCCGTGCGCCATCGATCCGAACGAGCCCGGTATGGCCTATTGCCCGACCAACAACTGGTGCATGGAGGATGAGCCGCAGGAACGCACCCACACCCAGCAGGGCGTGGTGTACGTGTTCGCGAACGTCTACATGTACCCCGAGAAGCCGGGCATCACCGGCAAGTTCAAGAAGTTCAACGTCCTCACCGGCGAGACCGTGTGGGAGATTCCGGATCCGTATCCGAACTGGGGCGGCGCTCTGGTGACGGACGGCGGACTGGCCTTCTACGGAAGCCTCAATGGTGACTTCCGCGCGGTGGATCGCAACACCGGCAAAGTGCTGTGGCAGCGGCGCCTGGGGTCGGGAATCATCGGTAACCCGATCACCTACCGCGTCAACGGCAAGCAGTACGTGTCCGTGTGGAGCGGCATCGGCGGCTGGATCGGACTGCCGGTCACGGCGGGGCTCGATCTGAACGACAAGTTCGGTGCCATCGGCGCCACGGCCATGACCAAGGCCGCGGGGCTGAGCATGATTCCGCAGGGCGGCACGCTGTATACATTTGCCGTGCAATAATCGACCGGTGTGACAGGCGCGGATGTCCCCCTCGCAAGGGGGACGTCCGCGCCGTTCGGTCAGGGGCAGCGCCAGGACGGAGGAGCGGAAGGAAGATGCAGACGCGGACCAAGGCCAGGCCGACGCTCAAGTCAGCGCTGGCCTTCGCGGTGGTCACGCTCGCGGCACTGCCCGGCGCGGCGCAGGCGGCGCTGCGTGTGTGCGCGGACCCGGGCAACATGCCGTTATCCAACGAACGCGGCGAGGGGCTCGAGAACAAGATGGCCGCGGTGCTGGCGCGCGCGCTCGGCACGACGGTCGAGAACTACTACCGGCCGGGAGTCGAGCGCGGGCTGACGCGCACCACGCTGTATGCCGATCAGTGCGACGTCATGTTCGACATGCCGCCCGACTCCGAGGACGTCATCACCACCGGCGCGCTGTACCGCTCGACCTTCGTGCTGGTGTATCGCAGCGACCGGGGCCTTAGCTTCAAGAACCTCGACGATCCGCGCCTCAAGACCCTCAAGGTCGGGGTGTACGAGACCTCCGCGGTGCGCGAGGCGCTGCTCGACCACGGCGTGGTGCGCAACATCGTCATCCAGTATCTCAGCCATGACGCCGACCTGGTGCCGGCCGATCAGCCGAGCTACCAGGTGCAGCAGGTGATCGACGGCAAGCTCGATGTGGCCGCCGCGTGGGGACCGATGGCCGGCTACTACAAGGCGATGCGCCACGCGCCGCTCGTCATCCAGCCGGTCAACCTGATGGACGATGAGACGCCGCTGGAATTCGACATGGCGATCGCCGTGCGCCGCAGCGATCACGAGCTGCAGCGGCGGCTCGAGCAGGCGATGCGCCAGGAGCGCGACGCGCTGCGCGCCGTACTCACCGGGTTCGGTGTGCCGCTGGTGGAATGCGCTGCCTGCCTGATAAGCGGCGATCTGCCCTCGCATGGGCCGTACAAGCGGCCGGCGCCGGGCTCCGCGCCCAAGGGTCCGCCGGTGAGCATCGCGCAGCTCGACGACTGGCTCGCGCATGGGGCGAATGTCGACGTGGAGCTGAACGACGCAGTCATGGCAGACGATGTGGCGCGCGTCGGCTACCTCATCGAGAAGAAGCACGCCGCGGTCGGCGCGCAGGATCTGCAGGGCGAGACGCCGCTGCACCATGCGTTGATCGAGCGCTCCACGCCGATGGTGGATTACCTGATCGCGCACGGCGCGGACGTCAACCAGCGCGATCGCGACGGCTGGACGCCGCTCATGACGGCGGCCTATTACGATGATGCCGGCGCGGTGAAGACGCTGGTGGCGCACGGCGCCGACGCCAACGCCCGCAGCGCGCAGAACCTCACGCCGCTCGGGATCGCCGTGCAGTATGCCAAGAACGACGCGGCGGTCGCGCTGATCGAAGCCGGTGCGAACCCGCAGCGGGCAGTGGGCGAGGCGGGTTATACACCGCTGATGCTCGCGGCGGGCAACGGCGCGCAGGCGGTGGTGCGCGCGCTGCTCAAGAAGGGCGCCGACGTGAATGCCCGCAACAGCGGCGGCGTCACGGCCCTGATGATTGCGGCCGCGGGGGGCGATGCGCCCATGGTCGAGCTTCTGGTGCGCGCCGGCGCCGACCTGCGGGCTCATACCGACCGCGGCGATACCGCGCTGTCGATCGCGCGTGCCCGCGGCGACGAGCGGATGATCAAGTTACTGGATGAGCATGCGCATCCGGGAGCCTAGCAGGGCGCCGGCGGTACGACCGGGTGCTTTAACCCTATGTGTTGCGGGAGCGATCTGCTCGCTGGTCTATGCCGGGCGGCTGACGGGCTCGGCGCCGGCCGCCGCACCGGCTGCCGCGGCCAGGGAGCTCCTGACGCCGGCGCAGCGCGCCGATTCCACCGCCAAGGGAAAGCTCAAGAATCCCTACTCCGACACCGACGCCGCGGCTGTCGCCGAGGGCAACAAGCTGTTCATGAGCTACGCCTGCAGCGGCTGTCATGGAGGTACGGGGGGAGGGGGCATGTGCCCGCCGCTCACCAACGACATCTGGGTTTATGGCGGCGACGATGACACACTCTTCCGGCTGGTGGCCTACGGCAGTCAGGAACTGCAGGCCAAGGGCTACAGTCGCAAAGGGCAGGAAAACGTGGTCGCGCCAATGCCGCCGATGGGGGGTATCGTGAAGAGCGATGACGACCTGTGGCGCATTCTCGCTTTCGTGCGCGCGAACTATCACGGTTCGCCGCAATGCAAGTACGGCTGCCCGGGGAACTAGGCGGGCCGACGCCCGGCGTGATCGAGAGGGGACTGCATCATGATGCGCTCGCGATCCGCAGCTCATAGCCACGCGGATCTGATCGGAAACCTGGTCCGCCGTCACGGGCGGGAGCCGCCCATTCCCGAGGTCGTGCGAACTTCCTGGAGCCGCTGTCTGAGCAGCTATGCGCTCGACCCGGGAGAGACGCGGCGGCCGATCAGCGTCGATACGGCCGACCTGGAAGAGCGGCGCGAGCGCCTCGGCGTGCTGCTGGCGATCGCGCGCTTCGAGATGGAGGCGCTCGGCAAGCTCATCGAGCGCTCCGAATACAGCATCATGCTCACCGATCGCGACGGAGTGATCCTGAGCTACATCGGCGACTCCGGCTTCTCGGCGACCGCGCGCCGCTGCGGCTTCCGCGAGGGAGTCATGTGGGGCGAGCGGGAGATGGGTACCAACGGCATGGGAACCTGCCTCACTGCGCGCCGTCCGGTAGTGATCCACCGCATGGACCACTTTCTCGCCCAGAACACCCAGCTCACCTGCTCCGCCGCACCGATCTTCGATATGCGCGGCGAGCTCCTGGCCGCCCTCGACATATCGGGCGCCTCGTTCAACCCGCAGAGCCATACGCTGGCGCTGGTCGAGATGGCGGCGCAGAACGTCGAGAACCGTACGTTGCTGTCCGCCTGCCGTGATCTGCACGTGGTGCGTTTCCACCGCTGCGCAGAATTCGTGAGCACCCCCGGCGAGGGGGTATTGGCGTTCGACGATCAGGGAGTGATCATGGGCGCGAACCGCGCGGCGCTGGTGCTGCTCGGCCGGCGCGACCATGGGTCGGTGTGCGGGCAGCGCGTCGATCGCGTGCTGGATACGAGCGTCACCAGCCTGTTGCGCCTCGCGGATCAGCGCGGCTTTCCGGCGCACGAGCTCAGCTGCAAGACGAGCGAGCGGCGCTGGTTCGCCGCGGTACACGGGCCGGTCAACCCGCCGCGGCGCTCGCCGGCCGCGGCGGGGACGAGCGCCGCGGAAGCCGCCCGGTCCGCCGGCACGCGCGGCTCGCTCGCGTGCCTGCAGTCGAGCGATCCGCTCATCACGCAGAACGTCGAGGTGCTGCAGCGGGTGCTCGACTGCGACATCTCGGTGCTGCTGCTCGGCGAGACCGGCACCGGCAAGGGGCATTGCGCGCGCGCCGTTCACGCCGCCAGCAACCGCGCAGACAAGCCGTTTGTCACCGTCAACTGCGCCGCCATCCCCGAGGCACTGATCGAGAGCGAGCTGTTCGGGCACAAGCCGGGCGCTTTCACGGGCGCCACCCGCGAAGGAGGCATGGGCCGGATCCTGCAGGCCAACGGCGGCACTCTGTTCCTCGACGAGATCGGCGATATGCCGGTGGCGCTGCAGTCACGCCTGCTGAACGTGATCGAGGACCGCGAGGTGATGCCGCTGGGCGGCAACAAGGTGGTGAGCGTCGACGTGCGCGTCATCAGCGCCACGCAGCACAGCCCGCTCGACATGATCGCGGCGGGCCAGTTCCGCGAGGACCTGTACTACCGGCTGAACGGCATCACGGTGCGGCTGCCGCCGCTGCGGCAGCGGACCGACACGGCCGAGCTCATCCGCAAGCTGCTCGCAAACGAGGCCGGCGCCGCGGCGCCGGTCGAGACGGAGCCGGCGCTCGTCGAGCGGCTGGTGCGGCACACGTGGCCGGGCAACGTGCGCCAGCTGCGCAACGTGCTGCGGACGATGCTGGCGCTGCGCACCTCGGAGCGGCTGACGCTCGCGGAATTCAACGAGGAATGGCTGGCCTACGGCGCGACCGAGCAGGCGCTGCACGAGCCCGAGCCCCCCTCCGCGGACAGCGAGGACGTGCTCGGCGCGGCGGAGTGCGAGGCACTGCGGCGCGTCCTCGAGTCGTGTCACTGGAATGTCAGTGCGGCGGCGGCGCGGCTGCATATCAGCCGCCGCACCATTTACCGCAAGATTCATCGGCACGGGCTGCTGCGGCATGCTCCGCACCTCGGAGCAGGCTGCGAGCCCGAGTGAGTTTCCAATAGACAGGAAAACCATCATGGCGACACTCAACATTCATCCGCTGGTAGACCAAGGGGTCAAGAAGGGCACGGCCGGCTTTGCGGGCGGGACGCTCACCTGCAAATGCACGCGTGACCCGGTGACGGTGCGCATCTCCTCCAACGTGGCCTTCAATCACGTGTGCGGCTGCACCAAGTGCTGGAAGCCCACCGGTGCGCTGTTCTCGCTGGTCGGCGTGGCCGGACGCGACAAGGTCGCGGTGACCGCGAACGCCAACAAGCTCAAGGTCGTCGACGAGAAGGCGGCGATCCAGCGCCATGCCTGCACCGGCTGCGGCGTGCACATGTACGGCCGCATCGAGAACAAGGCCCATCCCTTCTACGGCTTCGATTTTTTCCACGTCGAGCTGTCGAAGGAGAGCGGCTGGGAAGAGCCGAGATTCGCCGCTTTCGTGTCCTCGATCATCGAGTCGGGCTTCCCGCCGGCGCGCATGGGCGAAGTCCGTGCGCGGCTCAGGGAGCTGAAGCTCGAGCCGTACGACTGCCTGTCGCCGGAGCTGATGGACCTGATCGCAACTCACGCTGCCAAGGCCAAGGGCGTACAGGCGTCCTAGGGGTCGGCATTTGCGGTCGGCTCCGCGACTCCCGCGGGGCCGGCCCGGAGATCTGCGCCATGAAAACACGCGCTGCGATCGCTTACGCGGCCGGCAAGCCGCTCGAGATCACGACGGTCGACCTCGACGGTCCGAAGGCGGGCGAGGTGCTGGTGGAGCTGAAGGCCACCGGGATCTGCCACACCGACGAGTTCACGCGCTCCGGGGGCGATCCCGAGGGACTGTTCCCGTCGATTCTCGGACACGAGGGTGCCGGGATCGTGGTCGACGTGGGGCCGGGCGTGACTTCGGTGAAGAAGGGCGATCACGTGATCCCGCTCTACACACCCGAGTGCCGCCAGTGCAAGAGCTGCCTGTCGAGGAAGACCAACCTCTGCACCGCGATCCGCGCCACCCAGGGCAAGGGCGTGATGCCCGACGGCACCAGCCGCTTCTCACTGGGCGGGAAGATGGTGCACCACTACATGGGCTGCTCGACGTTCTCGAATTTCACGGTGCTGCCGGAGATCGCGGTGGCGAAGATCCGCGAGGATGCGCCGTTCGAGAAGGTCTGTTACATCGGCTGTGGAGTGACCACAGGTCTTGGGGCGGTCATGAACACCGCCAAGGTGGAGCCGGGTGCGAACGTGGTGGTGTTCGGGCTGGGCGGGATCGGGCTGAACGTCATTCAGGGTGCGCATCTGGTCGGGGCTAACAAGATCGTGGGTGTGGACATCAACTCGCGGCGCAAGGCGCTCGCCGAGCGCTTTGGGATGACGCATTTCGTGAACCCCAAGGAGGTGGGCGGTGACCTCGTGCAGCACCTGGTGAGCCTCACCGACGGGGGCGCGGACTACAGCTTCGAGTGTGTCGGCAACGTGGACCTCATGCGCCAGGCGCTCGAGTGCTGCCACCGCGGCTGGGGCGTGTCGGTGATCATTGGCGTGGCCGGCGCGGGTCAGGAGATCAAGACGCGGCCTTTTCAGCTGGTCACGGGGCGGGTATGGAAGGGGACCGCCTTCGGCGGCGCACGCGGGCGGACCGATGTGCCGAAGATCGTCGACTGGTACATGGACAAGAAGATCAACATCGACGATCTGATCACCCATGTGATGCCGCTCGAGAAGATCAACGACGCCTTCGATCTCATGCACAAGGGCGAGTCGATCCGCAGCGTGGTCAGGTACTGAGTGACCGATTGCGAGGGCGGCTGGCGGCGATCGCTGAGGGCGGCGTGCGCGCTGCTGCTGAGCGTGCTTCTGCCGGGCGCCGCCGCGGCCGCCCCCGCACCCGCAGCGGAGCGCCTCTACGTGTCGGACGAGCGCGGCGGCGAGGTCGTGATCGTCGATGCGCGGCAGCTGCAGGTGCTCGGGCACGTCGCGGTCGGCAAGCGGCCGCGCGGCATGGTGATCTCGCCGGATCGCAAGCGGCTGTACGTGGCGCTCACCGGCTCGCCGGCCGCAGGCCCCGGGGTCGATGAGTCGAAGCTCCCGCCGCCCGATCGCCGTTACGACGGCATCGGGGTGATCGACCTCGCCTCGCAGCGCCTCGTGCACACCTATCCGAGCGGCATCGACCCGGAGACCTTCGCGCTGTCGCACGACGGCCGGACCCTCTACGTTTCCAACGAGGACAGCGGCCAGCTCTCGGCCCTCGACGTCACCCAGGGCAGCCTCAAGGTCACCGTGGCGGTCGGGACCGAGCCCGAGGGCGTGGCGGTGAGCGCCGACGATCGGCTGGTGTACGTCGCCTGCGAGACGTCCAACGCGGTCTACGTGGTGGACGCACGCAGCATGAAAGTGCTGGCGCAAGTCCCGACGCAGAAGCGCCCGCGGGCGATCTACCTCTCCCGGCACGCACACCGCGGCTATGTGAGCGCCGAGTTCGGCGCGGCGCTGACGGAGTTCAGCACCGAGGACTACAAGGTCGTCAGGAGCATCGATCTCGGGGATCCGAAGGTGGTGCGTCCGATGGGACTCGCCTCGCCGGACGGCGGGCGACATCTTTACGTCACGACCGGGCGGTTCGGGAAACTGCTCGAGGTCGACACGCAATCCGGCCAGGTGGTCCGCGCCATCGACGATATCGGCGCACGTCCCTGGGGCATCGCGCTCAGCAGCGACGGCCGGACGGCCTACACTGCCAACGGACCCTCGGGCGATGTGTCGGTGATCGATCTCAAAGCCGGGCAGGTGAAGGCGCGGGTCAAGGTCGGCGGCAGTCCCTGGGGCATCGTGCTCGCCGTTCCGGCGGACTAGCGGCGCCGGCAGCGCCCCGGCGGGCTCACGGCACCACGTGCGAGGTGCCGAGGTCCTTCCACTCGTAGCGCGGCACCTCGACCCAGTGGCCGTCCTTGAGCTCGGGCACCTTGTGCACGCGCGTCTGCGTGACCGCCATCTTGCCGTTCTTGTCGGTGACCCAGAAGTCGATGTCGTAGATCTGGTCCTTGGTGCCGGCGGCACGAAAATCGGTGCAGGCGAAGTACTGCCCGTCGTCGAGCTGGCGTATCGGCTGATGGGTGTCGACGAACTGCAACTCCAGCACCTTGCCGGTCTTGTCGTCCTTCAGCTTGAAGATCCCGTTGTTCTTCGCCTGTGCGGCGAGCGCGCCCTGCTCGACGGCCGACATCACCTCCCAGCCGCGCTTGGTGGCGAGGTGCCCGGGGTGCTCGGAAGCGGGAATCCACCACCACGGGATCGGATCGCGCGCCATCAGCACCCACTTGCCCTCGCTGCGCAGCGGTGCCTTGTAGATGCGGGTTTCCTGCACCTTGAGGACACCGTCGGCCGGCGCCACCCAGAAGTCGATCAGCCAGCGCCTGCTGGCATCGCTCGGGTCGTGAAACTTCACGTCCGGGAAGAAACCGTAGCCGTCGATCGTGCGCGTGAAGTCGATGCCGTCGTAGGTGAGCTTCAGCTGCGCGCCGTCGAGCGGATCCTGGAGCGCGAACAGGCCGCCGTTCGCCTTCAGGTTCGCCTCGATCGCCTGCTTGACGAGGGTCTCGGCGTCACTGCTCGAGAAGTTCTGCATGGCCTGCTCGGTCGACTCGGCCGTGCTCGCGGCCATGAAGTCGCGGGCCTTCTCGAGGTTCGCCTGCGGGTTCTGGAGGAAGGTCTTCTTCGCCGCCTCGCTGCTGAAGCAGTAGACCTTGCCGTCCTTGTCGGTCCAGCTCACCGTGCAGTTGCTCTCGACGTGCCGGCCCTCGGCCAAGCCTTCCGCGCATTGTCCGCCGAACTGAACCTGCGAGGGGGGTGCTCCGGCAGCCAACGCGACGGTCACGGGCAGCCACGCGAGCGCGGCAAGGAGGGGGAAGTTGCGTGTCATGGCGGGCTCCGGCAGATCCCATCGTACTCCTCGCCGGCACGGCTGTCTGGTGGCTACCTTGGCCTTCGCCCGTGCCGCGCGGGCGCCGTCAGAAACGCAGCCGCACGCCGGCCCAGAACGAGAGGGGTGTCGCGGGAGAGATCGCGTTGCCGTTGCTCCAGTCAGCCGGGTTGGGGATGAACGTTCCGTTGGCATTGAAGGCGCTGGTGGTGAGGAACCCCGCAGTGGCGTACTCGCGGTCGAGGAGGTTGACGACGCGGGCGAAGATCTCGGCGTGGTCGGTCAGCTGCCAGGTTGCGTGGAGGTTCACCACCGCGTAGCCGGCGATCCAGCCGCTTCCCGAGATATAGGCGCCGGCGCCGTTGGTGCCTCCTGCCTGATTGGCGTTGTTCTCGTTGCCGTGCAGATAGGAGCCGGAGGCCGCAACCAGGCTGGCGCCGACTTCTAAGCGCCTGGCGAGCTGGTAGTCGAGCACCAGCCGGCCGGTATGGCGCGGAATGAGCGGAATCCGGTCACCGGGTCGTACCTGGATGTTGCCGCTGGCATCGGCGCTGCTGTTGGCCGCGGCGCTCACCGTGAAGGCCGACTGGAAGGTCGCGTCGACGAAGCTGTACGCCGCCTGCCAGCTGAAGCCGCCCTGCCGGCCGCCGAACGCGAGGTCGAGCCCCTGGCGGCGGGTGCGGCCGACGTTGTCGAAGTAGCCGGCATTGGTGGCGGTGGCGACGAACTGGATATCGTTGCTGTTGACCGTGCGGAACAGGTCGGCGCTCCAGGTCAGGCGCTGTCCCGGCAGGCTCCCGCGCAGCCCCACCTCGGCGGTGCGGGCCACGACCTGCGCGAGCCCCGGATCGCTGGCGAAGTCATTCGGCAGGCCGCAGGGCACGGACGGGTTGGCGCAGCCGAGCTCGATCACGGTCGGCGCGCGGCTCGCCTCGTTGTAGTCGGCATAGTAGGTGAGCGTATCGTCCGGCGTCACCGTAAAGCCGAAGGAGGGGTTGACGCGGCTGAAGCTGTGATCGCCGCTCAGCGGACTCGGCTCGCCGAAGCCGGCGCCGAGGTCGGCGACGTCGGTGTCGACGCTGTAGCCGCCGAGCGTCTCGCGGTTGTCGTTGTAGCGCACCGAGAGCGTGAAGTGCAGGAGCTTCCCGGGTGAGAAAGTGTCGGTCGCATAGAGACCGTAGATGCGGTTGCCGCCGGTGAGCGAGATCACCGTGGGATCGTTGAACGCGCTCGGCAGGTAGACGAGCGTGCGCTCGGGCGTCAGTCCGCCGTACCGGTAGGCCTGCACGAAGGTGTCGTGCGCGTCGCTGTAATCGGCGCCCACGATGGCCTGGTTGCTGCTGCCGAAGAGGTCGCGCGAATCGGTGAGCTGCAGGCCGAGCCCGAAGCTGCGCTGCAGGAGGCGCGAGCTCGGGTCCTGGCCCGGCTCGCAGTAGCTGAGCGCGGCGAGGCTCGCGGCAGGTGCGCTGCAATCGAGCGGCGGCCCGCTGTAGCTGCTCTGCAGGTAGCTGTCGTTGACGTTGCCGTTGCCGGCGCCGGTTGCCAGGCGCCGGTAGTAGACGTTCCCGGAGAGCAGCAGCTCCCGGCTGAGGAACTGCGTGCCGGTGAGGTTGGCGAAACTCAGGAGATTCTGCGTGTAGTCGGGCGTGTAGCTCGCCTCGCGCCGGAAGTCGAGCATGTTCTCGGGCACCGCGCCGTTGCCGTAGAGGCTGGTATCGGCATAGGTGTAGCTGAGGTCGAGATCGGTGTTCTCGTTCTGCCAGCCGACCTTGCCAAAGCCCTGGACGACGCGAGTCGGCGAGAAGTCGCGCCAGCCGTTCTCGTCGAAATACTCCCCGCTCACGAAGTAATCGAAATTGCCCGACTCACCGCCGGTCTGTCCCCCGAAGGAACGCCGGCCGAAGGACCCCCCATAACCCTCGAGCTCGCTCCCCGGATCGTCGTGACCGCTCTTGGTGCGCACCGAGAGCGCGCCCCCGAGCGTGTTGAGCCCGAATACCGGGTTGGAGCCCGACATCAGCGTCACGGTCGATATGGCCGACTGCGGAATGAGGTCCCAGTTGACGGCGTCGCCGAAGGACTCGTTGATGCGCACGCCGTCGACGTATACCGACAGGCCCTCGGGCGTGCCGAGCAGCGGCGAGGCGGTGAAGCCGTGGTAGTTGATGTCGAGCTGAAAAGGATTGTCGGCGCTCCCGCTGACGCTGACGCCGCTGAAGTTGCGGTCGATGTAGTCGGCGAGGTTGAGCGTCTGCTGCCGCTGCATGGCGCTGCTGTCGGCGGTCTGCACGTTCGCGGGGATCTGGTTGAGCGGCAGGCCGAGTCCCGGCAGCGGCGTGTTGGCGATCACCGTGACCGTCGGCAGCTCCGCGGCGGTGGCGGCGTTGGCGGGCGCGGAGGCGGGCGCGGAGGCGGGCGCGGGCGCGTCGGCCGCGGCGGCGATCGGAACGGAGGTCCAGGCGGCGAGCGCACTACCGAGGACACTCCGGGCGATGCGCGGCCGGTCGATGGACACAAAATATTATAGCCCGCCGGCAGTTGCGTGCTACCGTTGCGCCCCCACGATTTGCGGCGTTCGAGGAGTCGGCCATGGTGGCAGAGCGCATCCTGCGGCGATCCGGGCTCGTCGTTGCAGGGCTCGCGCTGGCCGCGGTGGCGCTCGCCGATGCAGCGCCGGTGCCGCCGGCCGTCGAGCAGTCCGCCGGCAGACACATCACGCGCGCCGCACTCGAGGCGCCGATCCGCTTCCTGTCCTCCGACCTGCTCGAGGGGCGGGGACCCGCGACGCGTGCCGATCAGCTGACACGGCTCTACCTGCAGACACGCCTCGAGGGCATGGGCTACCAGGGCGCCTTCGGCAACGGCGAGTGGCAGCAGCCCTTCGACATCGTCGGCATCCGCTCGCAGCTGCCCCGTACCTGGAGCTTCCAGGGCACGCGCGGCGGCGTGGATCTCGCCTGGCGCGACGACTACATCGCCACCAGCGGGGTGCAGAGTGAGAACGTGTCGATCGGGGATGCGGAGCTGGTGTTCGTCGGCTACGGCATCCAGGCGCCCGAGTATCAGTGGGACGATTTCAAGGGCGCGAAGCTCGCCGGCAAGATCCTGGTGATGATGAACTACAATCCCGACTGGGATCCGAAGCTGTTCGCCGGCAAGCGCCGGCTCTACTACGGGCGCTGGGACTATAAGTACGAGAGCGCCGCGCGTCAGGGCGCCGCCGGCGCCATCATCATCCACACGACCCCCTCGGCCGGCTATCCCTGGCAGGTGGTGCAGAGCTCGTGGGGCGGAGAGCAGTTCCAGCTGCCGGATGCCGGTGAGGCGCGGGTGCGGCTCAAAGCCTGGGCGACCGAGGAGGCGACCCGGCGGCTGGTGAAGGCCGGCGGCTTCGATCTCGACAAGCTGCTGGCGGCGGCCCGCTCGCGCTCGTTCCGGCCGGTTCCGCTCGGCGTGCGCACCTCGATCGCGTTCAACAACCAGCTGTCGCGCGCGCAAACCGCGAACGTCGGCGGGCTCCTGCCCGGAAGCGATCTCAAGCTCGGCGCCGAGGTGCTCATCTACTCCGCCCACCACGATCACTTCGGCATCGGCGAGCCGGACAAGAGCGGCGATCGCATCTACCACGGGGCGGTCGACAATGCCTCGGGCTGCGCACAGGTGCTGGCGATCGCGAGCGCTTTCGCCGCGCTGCCCGAGCGGCCGCGGCGCTCGGTGCTGGCGTTGTTCGTCGCCGGCGAGGAGCGCGGACTCCTCGGCTCGGGCTACTACGCGCAGCATCCGAGCTTCGCGGCCGGCCGCATCGCCGCCAACATCAACATCGACGGCGGCAGCACCCTGGGCCGCACGCGCGACATCACCTTGATCAGCATGGGCAAGTCCTCGCTCGATCAGGCCGCGGAGACGGTGGCGAAGTACCAGGGCCGTGCGATGGTGCCCGATCAGTTCCCGGACCGCGGCTACTACTACCGCTCCGATCAGTTCTCATTCGCCAGGATCGGCGTGCCGGCGCTGTTCTTCGACCAGGGCACCGACGTCATCGGGCGGCCTGCCGGCTGGGGCAGGCAGCAGCACGAGGAGTGGGAGCTGAAGCACTACCACCAGCCGTCCGACAAGCTGGACGACACCTGGAATTTCGACGGCATGATCGAGGACGCACGGCTGGATTTCATGACCGGCTGGCTCATCGCGCAGGCCGACGCCATGCCGAGCTGGAAGCCGGGCGATGAGTTCGAGGCGGCGCGCAGGCGCGCGCTGGCCGCCGTGGGCGGCAACTGAATCGGAAGAGCGGAAGGCCACCATGTTCGAGCGACTCGAGCTGATCACTGCCGACACGATCCTCAGCCTGATGGCGGCGTTTCGTGCCGATTCTGATCCGCGCAAGGTCGATCTGGGCGTCGGCGTGTATCGCGACGACCATGGCGAGACGCCGGTGCCCGCCGCGGTACGCGCGGCCGAGCGCACTCTGATCGAGCGGCAGACGACCAAGACCTACGTGGGGCCGGCGGGGAATCCCGGCTTCAACCAGGAGATGGCGCGTCTCGTGCTCGGCAGCGAGCATCCGTCCCTGGCCGCGGGCCGGGTGCGCGTCATCCAGTCTCCCGGGGGCTGCGGTGCGCTGCGCCTCGGGGCGGAGCTCATCCGGCACGCCTCGCCCGAGTCCGTGGTGCACGTGAGCGCGCCGACCTGGGTCAACCATGTGCCGCTGCTCTCGGGAAGCGGGCTGAAGCTCGAGCGCTACCCGTACTACGACGCCGCGCGCGGCGGGGTGTTGTTCTCCGAGATGCTGGCGGCGTTCGAGCGGCTGCCGCCACGCGCCGTCGTGCTGCTGCATGCCTCCTGTCACAACCCGACCGGCGCCGACCTGTCGCAGGGCGAGTGGCGCGAGCTCTTGTCGCTGGTGAAGCGACGGCAGCTGCTGCCGTTCATCGACATGGCCTACCAGGGACTCGGCGAGGGCCTCGATGCGGATGCGGTCGCACTGCGGCTCTTCTGCGCGGAGCTGCCCGAGGTGATGTTCGCCGTGTCGTGCTCGAAGAACTTCGGCCTCTACCGCGAGCGCGCCGGAGCGCTCGGCATCATGTGCGAGTCGCCGGCGCAGGCCGATGCCGCCATGAGCCAGCTGGTGCGCCTTGCGCGGGGACTCTGGTCGATGCCGCCGGATCACGGCGCCGCGATCGTCCACGGGGTGTTGAGCGATGCGACGCTCAAGGCGCAATGGATCGCCGAGGTCGACGCCATGCGCGAGCGGGTCCAGGGGTTGCGGCGCGAGGTAGTCCGGCACCTTGCCGAGCATTGTCCGAGCCGCGACTTCGGCTTCATCGCCCGCCACCACGGCATGTTCTCGCTGTTCGGGATCACGACCGAGCAGGTGCGCGAGCTGCGCGCGCGCCATCACGTCTACATGGTCGACGACAGCCGTATGAACGTCGCGGGCCTGCGACGCGAGAACCTCGAGTACTTCGCACGCTCGGTCGCCGCGGTGCTCGCGGGCGGGGCGGGCCGCTGACGTGAGCGCCGCGGGCATCGAGCGCGGCGCGCGCGCACCGCCGGGACCGAGCCTCGCGGCGCTGCGGTCGCTGCTGCGCGAGGCGACGCTGCGCCCGGAGGCCGGGGCCTCCAACGAGCTGATCGCCGACCTAAAGGCTGTGCAGGCGGCCCTCGCGCTCGCCCGCGAGCGCGCCGCCCGCTGGGTCGAGGTGGCGCGCGCCGATCAGCGCTCCCGACCGCTCGTCGACCGGATGCTCGAGCAGTTTCCGCTCGACAGTGCACAGGGCAGGGCGCTCATGAGCCTGGCGGAGGCGCTGCTGCGCACCCCCGATGCGAAGCGCGCCGACCAGCTGATCGCCGAGCGGCTTGCCGCCATCCGCGACGCGGGTGTCCGTGGTGACACGGATCTGCTGCTGCGCACCGGGTTCACGCTCCTGAGCGCCGCCGGCAGGCTCCTGCCCGAGGTCTCGGCCGAGCTCTCCGGCGAGGTCTCGGCGGCCAGCCTCACCAAGCCGGTGGTCGCGCCGATCGTGCGCGCGGCGCTCAAGCAGTCGATGCAGATGCTCGGCCATGCGTTCATCGTCGGCGAGACGATCGACGCGGCGCTGAGGCGCGCGCGCGCGGAGCCGGAGCTCGCGCTGTGCTCCTTCGACATGCTCGGCGAAGGCGCGCGCACCGAGGCCGATGCGCGGCGCTACCTCGAAGATTACGCGCACGCGATCGAGGTGCTGGGTAGTCAGCCGCCCGGAACGGTGCATGCGCGTTCCGCGATCTCCGTGAAGCTGTCGGCGCTCGAGCCGCGCTACACGCAGTTGCAGAGCGAGCGGGTCAACGAGCGGCTCGGCCCGCGGATGCTCGAGCTCGCGCGCGGCGCCGCCCGCGCCGGCATCGGCATGACCATCGACGCCGAGGAGGCCGACCGGCTCGACCTGTCGCTCGACATCATCGAGACGCTCGCGCGCGATGCCGCGACGCGCGGCTGGGAGGGGCTCGGGCTCGCGGTGCAGGCCTACGGGCGGCGCGCGCCGCTGGTGCTCGACTGGGCGGCGCAGCTCGCGCGCGACTCGGGGCGGCGCATGACGGTGCGGCTGGTGAAGGGCGCTTACTGGGATAGCGAGATCAAGCGTGCGCAAGAGCGGGGACTTGCGAGCTTTCCGGTGTTCACTTCCAAGGCCGCCACCGACGCGAGCTACCTGGAGGGCGTACGGCAGTTGTTCGCCGCGCGCGAGGTGCTCTATCCGCAGTTCGCGACTCACAATGCCTACACCGCCGCGGCGGTGCTGGCGCTCGCGCCGGGCGGCGCGCAGTACGAGTTCCAGCGGCTGCACGGTATGGGCGATGCCCTGTACGCGGCGGCGCGCGCCGAGCTGCCGGACCTGCCGCCGGTGCGCGTCTACGCGCCGGTCGGCACGCACGAGGAGCTCCTGCCGTATCTGGTGCGGCGGCTGCTCGAGAACGGGGCCAACAGCTCCTTCGTCCACCAGTTCATGAACCCGCAGATTCCCGTGGAGCAGGTCGTGCGCGATCCCATCTCATCCCTGACGGACGCTTCCTCCGGCACGCCGCGCGTGCGCGAGCCCGGCGCGCTTTTCGGCGCGGAGCGCGCCAATTCCGCCGGCGACGACTTCGGCGACCCGGCGACGCTCGCGCTCCTCGAGGGGCAGCTGCGCGCGCACGCCGGCGAGACCTATATGGGCGGCCCGATCCTGAGCGGCCGCCCGGCGCGCGATGTGAACGTCGCGGTCGTGTCTCCGGCCAACACCGCCGAGACCGTCGGCTTTACCCGCGATGCCAGCGCGGGGGAGATCCGCGAGGCGATGGCGGCGGCGGCGCGCGCCCAGCCCGCGTGGGATGCCACCCCGGCGGCCGAGCGCGCCGCGTGCCTGACGCGCGCGGCGGATCTGCTCGAGGAGCGGCGCGGGCAGTTCCTGAGCCTCCTGGTGCGCGAGGCGGGCAAGACGCTGCCGGATGCGGTGGCGGAGCTGCGCGAGGCGGTGGACTTCTGCCGCTACTACGCGGCGCGCGCGCGCGAGCTCTTCGGCACGCCCGAGGAGATGCCGGGTCCCACCGGCGAGCGCAACACACTCTCGCTGCACGGCCGGGGCGTCTTCGTGTGCATCAGTCCGTGGAACTTCCCGCTGGCGATCTTCACCGGGCAGATCACCGCGGCGCTCGCCGCCGGCAATGCCGTGGTGGCCAAGCCCGCGCCTGCCACGCCCCTGATTGCTCATGCCATGACGCGGCTCCTGCAGGAGGCTGGTGTGCCGGCTGCGGTGCTGCAGCTGACTCCGGCGGACGGGCCGGCCTTCGGCGAGGTGGCGCTCACTCATCCGGCGCTCGCCGGGGTCGCTTTCACCGGCTCGACCGCGACCGCGGCCACGATCAATCGCACGCTCGCCAACCGCGACGGCCCGATCGTGCCGCTGATCGCCGAGACCGGCGGCGTGAATGCCATGGTGGTGGATGCGACCGCGTTGCCTGAGCAGGTGGTCGATGACGCGATCACCTCGGCGTTCACCAGCGCAGGCCAGCGCTGCTCGGCGCTGCGCGTGCTGTACCTGCAGGAGGAGATCGCCGATCGGGTGATCGAGATGCTGACCGGCGCGATGCGGGTGTTGCGCATCGGCCCGCCGGGCGAGCTCGCCACCGACGTGGGTCCGGTGATCTCCGAGGCGGCGCGTGCCCGCCTTGCACGCTATGCCGAGCGCATGCGCACCGATGCGAAGCTGTTGTACGCGTGCGAGCTCGATCCGGCGCTCGCCGCTGCCGGGCACTACTTCCCGCCGCAGATGTTCGAGCTGCGCTCGCTCGATCAGCTGAAGAGCGAGGAGTTCGGCCCCGTCCTGCACGTGGCGCGCTACCGCAGCAATGAGCTGCCGCAGGTGCTCGCGGCGATCCGCGGTACGGGCTACGGGCTGACGCTCGGGGTCCACAGCCGCCTCGAGAGCGTCGCCCAGCACGTGTTCCAGTCGCTGCCGGTCGGCAACACCTACGTGAACCGCAACATGATCGGTGCGGTGGTCGGCGTGCAGCCCTTCGGCGGCCAGGGCCTCTCCGGCACCGGGCCGAAGGCCGGGGGACCTCACTACCTGCTGCGCTTCGCTACCGAGCGGACGCTTACCATCAATACCGCCGCGATCGGCGGCAACGTCGAGCTTCTAGGGGACCACCATGGCTGAATACAAGACCAAATGCTTCTGCGGGGCGGTTGAATTCGCGGTCAGCGGGGAGCCGGTGGCGATGGGCTATTGCCATTGTGAATCGTGCCGGCATTGGTCCGCGGGACCGGTCAACGCGTTCACCCTGTGGCAGCCGAGCGCCGTCAAGGTGACCAAGGGCGCGGACAACATCGGCACCTACAACAAGACCCCGGTGAGCTATCGCAAGTGGTGCAAGACCTGCGGCGGCCACCTGTTCACCGAGCATCCGCCGCTCAAACTGACTGACGTATTTGCGGCGATGCTGCCGGCGCTCAAGTTCAAGCCGGGCGTCCACGTCAATTACCAGGAGACGGTGCTGCGGATGCACGACGGCCTGCCCAAGCTCAAGGACTTCCCGAAGGAATTCGGCGGGTCGGGCGAGGCGGTGCCGGAGTAGGTTCGCGCGCGGGATGGGAGCGCGCCTGAGGGGAGTGCGCCTGAGGGGAGCGCGCCTGAGGGGAGCGCGCCTGAGGGGAGCGCGCCTGAGGGGAGCGCGCAGGATGTTCTCCCGGGGCAGAGTTTGATAGTCATCAAACTTTCCCTCGGGGACCCCTTATAGAGGGGCTCCCGGAGCCGAAGTTTGATAACCATCAAACATTGGTCCCAAGGGACCCTCATAGGGTGCTCTGCGGGCATAGTTGGATGCTTGTGCAAGTAATCTGGAATTGAGCCACTTGCACCCCGGCTCATACTGAGCGCGTGCAGAGGGATACTCTGGGACCCGTTTTTCGGGCGCTCGCCGATGCGACGCGGCGCTGGTACGTCGAATGTCTGACGGACGGTGACGTGCGCTTGTGCGAGTTTCGCGACATCTTTCCGCTCTCCGCGCAGACAGTGATCCATCACCTCCGGGTCCTCGAGGGCTGTGGGCTGCTCTCCAGCCGGAAGGAGGGTCCCGAGCGCCTCTACGGCCTGCGGCTCGAGCGGCTCGAGGAGGTTGAGGCGTGGCTGCGGAGCCTGCGCTGGCGCGATTACCAGCCGGGGCGGCGTTCGCCGCTGCGGTACGACTGACGGCCGGCGCGTTATGAGCTGGCGCCGGCGGAGCCGCCGGTGACGCCCGAGTCGAGCTGCTCGAGCAGCGCGCTGAGCGACTCCACCGGCGCCGAGCAGGTGCTGCCGCGGCAGATGTAAGCCACGGCCGCGCCGCGCGGTGCCTTTTCGGCGAGCGCCGGCGGCAGACCGGCGGCATCGGCCGGAATGGCCAGCACCAGGCGCCGTGGCACGAAGCGGCGCGCGAGCTCACGCCGCCAGCCCTCGATCGCCAGGCTCTCGCCGCGCAGGATCACGATCTCAGGCGGCTGCAGCAGCTCTTCCAGAGCGGTGGCCAGCGTGACGTGCGACACCGGGTACTTCTCCAGCACCGGCCACGCCGCGCGCAGGGTGCGCTCGGCCGCCACCAGATAGCGCGGCTCGCCGAGCAGGTGCCCGAGACGCTGCAGGGTGAACGCCGCGGTGCCGTTGCCGGACGGAGTGGCATCGTCGGTGAAGGTCTTGGAGCGGTGGATGAGCTGCTCGTGATCGTCGGAGGTGAAGTAGAACCCGCCGTTCTCCTCATCGGCGAAGTGCTCGAGCACCACCTCGGTCAGCTGCCGCGCGAACTCCAGCTCATCGGCGCGGAAGCGCACCTGCTGCAGCTCGAGCACCGCGTCGATGAGAAAGACGTAGTCGTCGAGGTAGGCGTTGAGATGCGCGCGGCCGTCCTTGCAGGTCGCGAGCAGCCGGCCGTCGCGCCAGAGCGTGGCACGCACGAATTCAAGCGCACGGCTCGCCGCGGCCGCGAGCTGGTCGGCGGTAAATACGCGCGCGGCGATCGCCAGGGCGCGGATCATGAGCGCGTTCCAGGAGGTGAGGATCTTCTCGTCGCGTCCGGGGCGCACGCGCTGCGCGCGCAGCGCGAGCAGCTTGACGCGGGCGTTCCCGAGGAGCGCGCTCACCTCGGCGGCCGGGCGCTGCACGACCACCGCGATCTGCTCCACCGTCGCCGCCACGTACAGGTGCCAGCGGCCCTCGAAGTTCGGCGCCCCATCCAGCCCGAAGCGCGGTGCAAACACCGCGAACTCCTCGGCGCTGAGGGCGTGGCGCACCTCCTCGCGGTCCCACACGTAGAACTTCCCCTCATGGCCCTCGGAGTCGGCGTCCAGGCTCGAATAGAAGCCGCCCTCGGGGGACTGCATCTCGCGCAGCGCCCAGCCGGCGGTCGAGAGCGCGACCTCGGTGTAGAACCTATCCGCGCCTGCCAGCGAGGGGTTGGCGTACACCGCGAGCAGCGCGGCGTTGTCGTACAGCATCTTCTCGAAGTGCGGGATCATCCAGCGCTCGTCGACCGAGTAGCGGCAAAAGCCCCCACCGAGCTGATCGCAGATGCCGCCTTCGCCCATGTGGCGGAGCGTGAAGCTCGCCATGTGGAGCGCCTGCAGCCCGGCCTCGCCGCCCGCCGGGCCGCCGCGCCAGTCGCGCAGCAGCCGCTCTATGGCCTTCGGTTGGGGAAACTTGGGTTGGCCGCCGAAGCCGCCGTAACGGCGGTCGAAGCTGCTCGAGAGCTGTGCGCGGCACGCCCTGAGCGGCGCGTCGCTGAGCTCGGTCCCGGCCGGCGCCGGGGGTTGATTGATTTCGTCGAGCGCCGCGATCAGCGCGGCGTTCTGCGCGCGCACTTCGGGCTCGTGAGCGCGATAGAACTCGACGACTCTCTTCAGCAGGTCCGGAAAGCCGGGCAGGCCGTAGCGGGCCTCGCGCGGAAAGTATGTGCCGCCGAAGAACGGGCGTTGATCGTCGTGCGCCAGAAACATCGTCAGCGGCCAGCCGCCGCCCCGCTGCGTGATCATCTGCTGCGCGATCTGGTAGATGCGGTCGATGTCGGGCCGTTCCTCGCGATCGACCTTGATGTTGATGAAGTTTTCGTTGAGGAGGCGCGCGACGGCCTCGTCCTCGAAGCTCTCATGCGCCATGACGTGGCACCAGTGGCAGGCCGCGTAGCCGATGCTGAGATGAATCGGCTTGGCCTCGCGGCGCGCGCGTTCGAGCGCCTCGCTCCCCCACGGGTGCCAGTCGACCGGGTTGTGGGCGTGCTGCCTGAGATACGGGCTCGTCTCGCCGATGAGATGGTTGGTGTATTTCGGCGTGCCGTCGGGGTTCATGTGCGCGATCTGCATCGTCGATGCTCCGCGTGCGCTACGGCGCTACGGCGCTCGGGGCGACGGCCGCGGCGCCGCTCGACTGAAGCTGCGCGCTGAGGTGCGGCAGCTCTGTGCTCCGGAAGTGCGCCCAGCCGGCGAGGGCGCGGTCGAGCAGTGCACGGTGCCGCCGGTAGCCGCGCTCGGCGTCCGCGGTCGGCGCGGTGTCGGCTCCGTCGACGGCCCGCGCGAGACCGTGGAAGGCGGCGGCGAGATACCTGAGGCCTGCGGTCGTAGTCGGCGGCCGGCCGATCGAGTCGGGTGAGCTCCTCTCGGGCGCGAGATCGCTGATCGCGAGCAGCTCCTCGTCGGCGGCGGCGAGCTCCGCGGCTTGAGCGCCGGCGGCGTCCTTGAGCCGCTCGGCGATGGCTGTGTGAACCCGCCCGGCCTCGGCCAGCGCCGCCGCAATCTCGACGCGCGCGCCTTCGATGTCGCGGGCGAGTGCGAACTGACGCGCGTAGGCGGCCGCCGGCAGCGTGACGCGCGGATCGGGAGCGACGGTGAGCGTTTGCCGATAGGCGTGGCCACCCACCCTGAGCTCGACGCGGTACTCGCCGGGCGGCGCCCACACGCCTTCCTCGGGCTCGTCCGGATCCTCCGGCGTGAGCCCGGCGTGCGGCGCATAGTGCAGATCCCACACGAAGCGGTGGGCTCCGGCGCCCGCGCCGGGCGGCTGTGGCGTCACGAGCCACTCGGGTGCGATGACCACTTTGGCGAGGTCGGGCCGCGGCGGCTTGTCGTCGCTCGAGAAGGCGCGCACGAGCGCGCCACGCGCGTCGTACACCGTGAGCGTGACTGCAGCCGTCGCGGCTCCGTCGAGCACGTAGTCGAGGTACGCGCCGGGCCTGGGGTTGGCTCCCATCGGCTCGTCCCTGGGCATTGGCGAGCCGAGGAAGCCGGTGGGACGCACGCGCACGGCGGGCGCGGGCGGCAGCAGGCGCGTGCCGCTGCCCGCATCGTCCGCGAACGCGCGCAGCGGTGCGATGTCGTCCATGATCCAGAGGCCGCGCCCATGAGTCGCGAGCACGAGGTCCGCTCCGTGCACCTCGAGGTCGCGCACCGAGGTGCGCGGCAGGTTCTGCTGCAACGGCTGCCAGTGGGCTCCGTCGTCGAGCGACACGTAGACGCCATGCTCGGTTCCGCAATAGAGGAGGCCGCGATGCGCGGGATCCTCGCGCACCACGTTGACCGAGTTGTGCACGCCGCCATCGGCGATCCCGTCGACGATGAGTGTCCAGCTCGCGCCGCCGTCGTGCGTGCGATAAATGTACGGCCGCGGGTCGTCGAGCCGATGCCGGTCGACGGCGACGTAGGCAGTCCCGGCGTCAAAGTGCGAGGGCTCGACGACTCCGATCTTCGACCAGCGTGTGAGCGCGTCAGGCGTGACATCTCTCCAACGACCCCCGCCATCAAGCGTCTTCCATACCATTCCGTCGTCGGTGCCCGCCCAGATGAGGCCGGCGTCGAGCGGCGAGGGACCGATCGCGTACACGACGCCGCGGCGCGGGCCGTTGCTGTCGCTGTCGGCGATGGTGGCGGCGTCGAGGTTGGCGGGCGTCCCGGGGTCCTCGCGGGTGAGGTCCGGGCTGATCGCGTCCCAGTGCGCCCCGCGGTCGGTGGTGCGGAAGATGCGCTGGGTACCGAAGTAGAGCGCGTGAGGCTCGGTCTTGCCGAACACCAGCGGCAAGGTCCACGTGCCGCGATAGAGCCCGGGAAGGCCGAGCTCCGGGGTGACGCTCTGCCGCTGGCCCGTGCGCATGTCGAGCTTGTCGACGCGCCCGCCGAAGATGATCTGCGGATTGCCGGGGTCGGGCGCGACGTTGTCGCTCTCGCCGCCGACCGCGCTCTCGCGGAACTCCCTGAGATTGATGCCGTCGATGTTGTCGGTGCGGCTCGGAATGCCGGCCGCGCCCGAGTCCTGCTGCGCGCCGTACACCCAGTAGGGAAAGCGGTTGTCGGTGATGACGTGGTAGAACTGGCCGGTCGGCTGGTTGAACCAGGAGCTCCAGGTGGCGCCACCGTTCAGCGTCACCACCGCGCCCTGGTCGACGCCGAGGATACGACGCCGGCTGTCGCGCGGATCGATCCACAGCGCGTGATAGTCGTCGCCTCCGGGCGCACCCTTGACCGGGAAGAACGTCCGTCCGCCGTCGGTCGAGCGCTGCACGCCGGTGTTGCAGACGTAGACCACATCCGGGTCGGCGGGATCCACCGTGACGCCACCGAAATACCAGCCGCGCTTCCAGACGCGCGGATCGTCGCTGACGCGCTGCCAGCTCGCGCCGGCATCGTCGGAGCGGTACAGGCCCCCCTCGGCCGCGTCGACGAGCGCGTAGACGCGCTGCGCCCTCGAGGGCGCGACGCCGATTCCGATCCGGCCAGGCTGCGCCGGGAGCCCCCGGCCGGCGAGCTCGACCCAGGTCTCGCCGCCGTCGTGCGACTGATAAAGCCCGCCGCCCGGTCCGCTCGAGGGCGGGTAGACGTTCCAGGGCGGCCGGCGCGTCTGCCAGAGCGCCGCATACACCACGCGCGCATTCCCGGGCTCGAACGCCAGATCGATCGCGCCGGTGTCGGCGTTCTTGTAGAGCGTGCGGTGCCAGCTCGTGCCGCCGTCGGTCGAGCGGAAGACGCCGCGCGTCTCGTTGGCGCCGTAGGGGTGTCCGAGCGCGGCCACCAGCACGATGTCAGGGTTCGCAGGGTCGATCAGGATACGGCCGATCTGCTGCGAGTCCGCGAGGCCGATCGCCTGCCAGGTGCGCCCCGCATCGCGCGAGCGGTACAAGCCCGTCCCCTGGGCGATGTCCGAGCGCATGTCGGCTTCGCCCGTGCCGACGTAGATGACATGACTGTCGGACGGCGCCAGCGCGAGCGCGCCGATCGAGCCGACCGGCGCCGAGTCGAAGATCGGCGCCCAGGTGCGCCCCGCATCGCGCGTCTCCCATACGCCGCCGTTCACCGCGCCGAAGTAGAAGTGATCCGGCTCACCGGGCACGCCGGCGACCGTGAGCACCCGCCCGCCGCGGAACGGGCCGATGGAGCGCCACTCGAGCGGCTTCACCAATGCCGCGAGCGGCTCGGCCGCCGCCTGCACCGGCGGCGCACACAGGCCGGCGAGAAACACGACGAGCGCCACGGCGCTGCGCGGTAAGTACACGTTGCACCTCGGAGAAGGGGGCCCAATTGTATACTTGCCGCCCCCTGCGCAGCGGATCCTTGTGTTGCAAGCAATGCTTCCCGAGCCAACTGCGGCCACTGCCGAGCGCTCACTCGTGCTGAAGCGCGGCGAAGAACGGCGCCTCGCTGCGGGCCACCCGTGGGTGTTCAGCAACGAGATCGACACCGACGCGAGCCCGCTCGGCGCTTTTGCGCCCGGTGAGCTCGCAACGCTGACCACGCACCGCGGCGGCTTCGTCGGCTACGCCTATGTCAATCCGCACGCGCTCATCTGCGCGCGGATTCTGTCGCGCGATGCCGCGCACCGCATCGACCGCGCGCTCATCGAGCGGCGGCTGACCGCGGCGCTCGCGCTGCGCACGCGGCTCGGCGGCGCCCCCTATTACCGCTGGGTGTTCGGCGAGTCCGATGCGCTGCCGGGCCTGGTGCTCGATCGCTACGGCGACGTGGTCGTCGGTCAGATCGCCACCGCCGGCATGGAGGCGCTGAAGGACGAGGCGGCGGCCGCGGTGCGCGCGGTGCTCGATCCTGCCGGGCTCTTCTGGAAGAACGACAGCGCCGCGCGCGATCTCGAACAGCTGCCGCAGGAGGCGCAGCTCGCCTTCGGCGCGGTGCCGGACGAGCTCACGGTCGAGGAGTCGGGGCTCAGCTTCAGGGCGCCGCTCGCGCACGGGCAGAAGACCGGCTGGTTCTACGACCAGACGGCCAATCGCGCGCGCCTCAAGCGCTACGTCGTGCCGCGCTCGCGCGTGCTCGACGTGTGCTCCTACGCCGGCGCGTGGGCCATCGCCGCGCTGCGCGCGGGAGCCGCGCGCGCCACGTGCGTCGATTCCTCGCAGGCGGCGCTCGGGTTCGCTGCGGCGAACGCCGCGCGTAACGGACTTGAGCTCGAGACGCTCAAGGCCGACGCCTTCGACGCATTGAAGAGCCTCAACGACCAGGGCGCGCGCTACGACGTCGTGATCCTCGACCCGCCGGCCTTCATCAAGCGCAAGAAGGACATTCCGCAGGGACAGGCCGCCTACCGCAAGCTCAATCAGCTCGCGCTCGCGCTGCTCGACGAGGAGGGCCTGCTGGTGTCGTGCTCCTGCTCCTATCACCTCGCCGCCGAGGAGCTGATGGGCGCCATCCAGAGCGCCGCGCGCCACAGCGGGCGCTTCGTGCAGATCCTCGAGGCCGGCGGGCAATCGCCCGACCACCCGGTGCACCCGGCGATTCCCGAGACGCGCTACCTCAAGGCGTTCTTCTGCCGTGTGACGCGCGAGATCGCCTAAACCGCTAAACTAACGCGCCTCATGCTGAAGTTCCCCGGCTTCGATCCGATCGCGTTCCACCTCGGCCCGGTCAGGGTGCATTGGTACGGGATCATGTACCTGCTCGGCTTCGCCAGCGCCTGGTGGCTGGCGCGGCGGCGTGCCGCGTCGCCGCGCAGCACCTGGAAGCCCGCCGACGTCGACGATCTGATCTTCTTCGGCATGCTGGGCGTGATTCTCGGCGGGCGCATCGGCTACGTGCTGTTCTATGGCCTCAAGTTCTGGGCGCTCGACCCGTGGTACCCGCTCAAGATCTGGGAGGGCGGCATGTCCTTCCACGGCGGCCTGCTCGGCGTGGCGCTGGCGATGATGCTGTTCGCCTGGCGCCGCGGGCGCAGCGTCGGCGACGTGTACGACTTCACCGCGCCGCTGCCGCCGCTCGGACTCTTTTTCGGGCGCATCGGCAACTTCATCAATGGCGAGCTGTGGGGCAAGACGACCACCGTGCCCTGGGGCTTCGAGGTGAACGGCGAGGTGCGCCATCCTTCGCAGCTGTACGAGGCGGCTCTCGAGGGACTGCTGCTGTTCGGCGTGATGTGGTGGTTCACGTCGCGGCCGCGGCCGCGCCTTGCGCCTTCGGGCCTGTTCCTGATCATCTACGGCAGCGTGCGCTTCCTCGTCGAGTTCGTGCGCGTGCCGGATGAGCACATCGGCTATCTCGCCGGCGGCTGGCTCACCGAGGGCCAGCTGCTGTCGCTGCCGATGGTCGTCGCCGGCGTGGCGATGTTCGGCTGGGCCTACCGCACCCGCACGGCGTCGGGCAACTTCAGCGCCGCGGCCCCATGAAGCAGTATCTGGAGCTGCTGCGCCGCATCCGCACCGAGGGCGTGCGCAAGGACGACCGCACCGGCACGGGCACGCTGTCGCTCTTCGGGCAGCAGCTGCGCTTCGATCTCGCCCGGGGATTTCCCCTGGTCACGACCAAGAAGATCCATCTGCCGGCGGTGGTCTACGAGCTCCTGTGGTTCCTGCGCGGCGACACCAACGTCGCCTGGCTGCACGAGCACGGCGTCACGATCTGGGACGAATGGGCGGACGAGCGCGGCGAGCTCGGTCCGGTGTACGGCCGGCAATGGCGCGCCTGGGGCGCGGCCGACGGCCGCACCATCGATCAGATCTCCCGGGCGGTCGAGCGGGCGAGGCGCGATCCCGACTCGCGCCGCAATCTGGTGAGCGCCTGGAACGTGGGCGAGCTCGAGCACATGGCGCTCGCGCCGTGCCATCTGCTGTTCCAGCTGCACGTCGCCGCCGGCCGGCTGTCGCTGCAGGTGTACCAGCGCAGCTGCGACTTCTTCCTCGGCGTGCCCTTCAACATTGCGAGCTACGCGCTCCTCACCCACATGTTCGCGCAGCAGTGCGATCTCGAGCCCGGGGAGCTCGTCTGGACGGGCGGCGACTGCCACCTGTATCTCAATCACCTCGAGCAGGCGGACCTGCAGCTGTCGCGCACGCCGTTTCCGCTGCCGCGCCTGAACATCCGGCGCCGCCCCGCGAGCATGTTCGAGTACAGTCTCGAGGACTTCGAGTTCGTCGATTACCGCTATCACGCGACCATCAAGGCGCCGGTGGCGGTATGAGCGCCGCAGAAGACGCAGTGCAGCCGCTCATCGAGGTGCGCGCCTCGCCGCTGCACGGGCTCGGCGTGTTCGCCGTGCGCCGCATCGAGGCGGGCACGCGCGTGATCGAATACCTCGGCGAGCGCATCTCCCACCAGGAGGCCGACCGGCGCTACGAGGGGAAGAGCACCGACGACAACCACACGTTCCTCTTCATCGCCGACGGCACCACGGTGATCGACGCCGGCGTCGACGGCAACGAGGCGCGCTTCGTGAATCACGCCTGCGACCCGAACTGCGAGTCGGTGATCGAGCGCGCGCGCGTCTTTCTCGACACGATCCGTACGATCGCGCCCGGGGAGGAGCTCACCTACGACTACCAGATCCAGCGCGAAGCCGGCGATCCCCCCGACATCGACGCCGTCTTCGCCTGCCGCTGCGGCTTGCCCCGCTGTCGCGGCACCATGATGTGGCCGCCGCGGCGCGGCAAGCGGCGTTGACCGCATGAACGCGGCACGCCCCTTCAGGCTGGCTACCGTGGTGGCCGCGACCGGCATCGTGTACGGCGACATCGGCACGAGCCCGCTCTACACGATGGAAGCCGCGCTCGGCGCCGCGGGCACCTTCGACGCCGAGGCGGTGCTCGGCGTGCTGTCGCTCATCTTCTGGGCCCTCGCGATCTCGGTGAGCCTGAAATACCTCACGGTGATCATGCGGGCCGACAACCAGGGGGAGGGCGGCATCCTGGCGCTGTTTGCGCTCGCGCAGCGGCGGCTCATCACCGGCAGCACCTGGGCCAAGATCGCGGTGGGACTCGCGCTCGCCGGGACCGCGTTCTTCTTCTGCGACGCGCTCATCACCCCTGCAATCTCGGTGCTGAGCGCGGTCGAGGGCCTCCAGGTGCTGGATCCGGAGCTGAAGAGCTGGGTGATCCCGGCGACCATCGCGGTGCTTACGGTGCTGTTCGCCTATCAACACCGCGGCACCGCCACCGTGGCGGCGCTCTTCGGCCCCATCATGGTCGTGTGGTTCTCGGCGATCGCGGTGATCGGCGCGATTCCGATCGCCCGCAACCCGCAGGTGCTCGCCGCGCTCAATCCCGCCTTCGGGCTCGCGCTGCTCATTCACCGGCCGCAGGTGGCGCTGGCGATCATCGGTGCGGTGTTCCTCGCCATCACCGGCGGCGAGGCGCTCTACGCGGACATGGGCCACTTCGGCAAGCGGCCGGTGCGCATCGCGTGGTTTGCCCTCGTGGGCCCGGCGCTGGTGATCAACTACTTCGGCCAGGGCGCACTCCTTCTCGAACTCGGCAAGCCGGTCGATCATCCGCTCTACCATCTGGTACCGGCGCCGGTGCTGCCGTGGCTGGTGGCCCTGGCGACGGCCGCTACGGTCATCGCCTCGCAGGCTACGATCTCGGGGGCCTTCTCCATGGCGAGCCAGGCGGTGCACCTCGACCTGCTGCCGCGACTCAAGGTGCTGCAGACCTCGGCGCTCGAGCAGGGCCAGATCTACGTGCCGATCGTCAACTGGCTGGTATTTCCCGCGGTGATTCTCTTCGTCGTGGGCTTCGGCTCCTCCGGCGCGCTCGGCGGCGCCTACGGCGCCGCCGTGGTCGGCACCATGGCGGTCACGACTGTCCTCGGCGCCTTCGTCGCCGCCACGCAGTGGAACTGGCCCAAGTGGCAGGTGGCGGGCCTCTTCGGCCTCATGCTCGTCACCGACAGCGCTTTCGTCGCCGGCAACATGACCAAGGTGCCCGCCGGGGGCTGGATCCCGCTCGCGCTCGGGGGACTCCTGTACTTCGTCTTCATGACCTGGCGCAGCGGCCGCCTCGAGCTGCGCGCCGCGCTCGCCAAGCTCGCGGTGCCGCGCAGCGAGCTGCCGAAGCTGGTAGCCGGCGTGCAGCGCGTCCCCGGCACCGGCGTGTTCCTCGCCAGCAATTCGACGCTGGTGCCGTCGGCGCTGATCCGCAACATCGAGCACAACGGTGTCGTGCACCAGCGCGTCATCATTCTCAACGTCGAGATCGCCGACACGCCGCGCCAGGATCCCGCCGGGCGGCTCAACATCGAGGAGCCCGTGCCGGGCGTGTACTACATCACCGCGCGCTTCGGCTTCATGGAGACCCCGGACGTTGCCGAGGCGCTCAAGGCATGCCGGACGCGCGGGCTGCGCGTCTTCACCGAGGACAGCTCCTTCTTCGTCGGGCGGCACGTGGTGCGCGCCCGCCCGCTGCCCGGCCTGCGCGGTCTGCAGCGGCGGCTGTTTGCGCGCATGCAGCAATACAGCACGCAGGCGGCGGAGTTCTTCCGCATGCCCTTCCGGGACGTCGTGATCCTCAATACCGCGGTGGAGATCTGAAAGACGGCTTGTAATAATGCCGTCACATGAGCGAGCCGCAGCAGCCGCTGATCTCCCTGATCGTCGCCATGGCGCAGAACGGCGTCATCGGGCGCGACAATGCGCTGCCGTGGCGGCTGCCCGAGGACCTGAAGCGCTTCAAGGAATTCACGCTCGGCAAGCCCATCCTCATGGGGCGCAAGACCTTCGAGGCGATCGGCCGCCCGCTCCCGGGACGTGCCAACCTCGTGCTGACCCGCGACCGCGACTGGCACGCCAAGGGCGTGATCCCCGTGCACTCGGTGGAGGAGGCGCTGCGGCAGACGCGCACCTGCGATGAGCTCGTGGCGATCGGCGGCGCGGAGATCTACCGGCTGCTGCTGCCGCTGGCGCGGCGCATCTATCTCACCCACGTGCACGCCGACATTCCCGGCGACACCTATTTTCCGGCCTTCGATCCGGCGCAGTGGGACGACGTCGAGTTCCGCACCCTGCCGGCCGACGCGCGCCACGCCTATCCGCTCACCTTCGTGACGCTCCAGCGGCGCAACTCGCCGGCGCCGCCCAGGCCGCACTGATCACCTGCAGCCGAGTGCCGCGCGGCAGCGGGCTGCTATCCGCCGTGCGCGGGCTCACCTCCGGACACGCATATGAGGCGCGAGAGCGTCCACGCGTGTAAGTCCTCTCTTACAAAACGGCCGGAAGTAACCGACAGGCACGGAATCGCGCGGCAGCTACATTTCATCCGGGGGGCTAACTGGAGACGGACCCCGTGACCGCTGCCGACTACCGCTACCTGGCGACAGAGATTCGAGACCTCATCCCCTTGCTGGTGCACCCTCGGGCTGTGGCAGACCTTCGCTTGCTTGCAGACAGCTACGAGAGTCTCGCGCTCGATCTCGAAGCGGCGCCCGGCAAACTGCCGGACACGCGTTTCGAGTACAGGCGCCAGGCGGGCTGATAGTCCCGGGTCTTGGCCATGTACGAAGGCCCATGTGACGCGGCGCTATCGGCCGTCCAGTTGGCTTAGGGCACAGGACAGCCATCGGCGCGAGGGGTCATCCAAGTAGCCGGCGACTCGATCGAAGTCCGAATTGTCCTCTGCTCGAGGGCGGCTTGCCTTGTACAGGAGCTGAATCTCGGGGGCGAGATAAGGCGTACGCGCCGGGTCATATCGGATTACCGTGTCAAGTGCCCGCCGAATGCGGCGATCTCGTCGGAACACCCATTGGTCACCTTCGGAATCGTCCAGCATCAGTTCCAAGACCCACTCACGGGTGTGAGTGCGGCGCCCCCAGAGCGAGTTGACGTCCTGCCGAGCATCGGTTGTCAGGGGTCCAAAAAGCTCGCCGTTCCTGGCTTCAAAGAACTCCCACCCGGGCAGGGCAGCCAGCACCTGGCGTAAATCTCGGCGCAGGATCCCGATGTCCAGGTCCTTGTGCGGACGGCTCTGTTGACCGATGAACAAGTCCAGAGCCCAGCCGCCAGCGACCCACCATGAGGTGGGTATATGACCCAGGAACGAGCAGGCTTCCCGGGGATCTGCGGGCTGCCACTGTCCGGCAGCCGGCCCGTATGCGATCTTCATTTGGTCAAGCGGCCATATGAACGCGAGGTCGTTTCACAATAGCACCCGCACGGGCCTGTTGGCGGCGGAGCCGGCTCCCTCAGGAGTCGACGCCCGATCGCAGCAAAGCGCTGCGTCGATGGGATATACACTGCCACCGGACTCAACAGAGCAAGAGGCAAGTTCTCAAGATTGGATATTCGGCTCGCGAGACCTGAGGACGCCGTCGCGGCGGCGCAGATCCATGTGCGGGCCTGGCAGGCGGCCTATCGGAGCCTGCTGCCCGGCCAGTACCTGGACGGTTTGCGCGCTGAGGACAGAGCGGCGCGATACGACCTTGGGAGCCGAGATCCAACACGGCCCTCCACCCTTGTCGCCGTGGATGGCGACTCATTGTGTGGGTTCGCGACGGTTGGGCGCGCGGCGCAAAGTGATGCGCCCGATTGCGGGGAGCTCTGTGCCCTTTATGTCTCGCCGGAGCGATGGGGCTGCGGCATTGGCGTCGCCCTCGTGAGGGCGGCTCGCAACCGCTTGCTGCTGCTTGGGCACCAGAAAGCTGTGCTATGGGTCTTGCTGGGCAATGCTGGAGCGGAACGGTTCTATCGGCGCGATGGTTGGACGTGCGACGGGTTGCAGCGCACGGCCACCGTATGGGGCGCTACCGTCGAAGAGGTGAGATACAGCCGAGACCTGAAACGCGATTAGGATGCGGCCGCTCCGGCAGAGGGGCTATGCCGCTGCTGCCAACTACTCATCCATGGAGTGAGCCCAGTACGTAGCGACAACCCTTATGCAGCAGTCGGAGTCGCCCGTCACGTCAGCGTAATCGACGTTGAGCAACACAACCGCCGCTCCGACCTTCGTTCCTTGGGTCATGAGCTGCTCTTGGTACAGTTGAAGGTCGGCGTCGCCGGTGACGAAGGAAGAGGTGCCAACCAATACATATCCTTCCCGCGCGAGTCGCTTGCCGTCGCGGTCAGGATTGCGCGAGAACGCAAGCAGCGGAACGGCCTGCTGCGTAGCCGCTGAAGAGTGGCTGTTCGATGCGGGGTCGTAGAACAATGCAAACGGGCTGGAGCAGCCTGTCAGCAGACACGCGCCAATCAAGGTAGGAATCAGCGCCCTGAACATGTGTGACATGCCTGTGGCTCCGATCAACCTAGGTCTCCCGACGGAGGGCCGACCTTGTAACGGACGATACTCCTCGCAGGTTAATGATCGATGGACGCAGCATTAAGAACGGGAAATGTGGTCATTCGGCGGACGCCTGCTTCGCGGAACGTCAAATCAGAGCAGACGTTGTGCGCGACCCTTCTGGTAGTGTTCCAGGTCGGATGGCGATAGCATTCGCCCCATGAAGCCCTCTCCTTGGACGCGCCGCCAGCTGCTCTTGAGCGCGTCAGCCGCGGGCATTGCGAGCCTCGCGGGCCCGCTTGCATCGGCGGGTACGGCGCGGCGCCAGGCACCAGCCGCAGCCGCGGGAACGCTCACAATCGGCGGCGATCTGGTAGTGAACCGCATGGGTTTCGGCGCCATGCGCCTCACCGGCCCCGGCATCTGGGGTGAGCCGAAGGATGCGGCCGAGGCGCGCCGGGTATTGCGCCGAGCAGTGGAACTCGGAGTTGACTTCATCGACACCGCCGATGCCTACGGACCCGAGGTGAGCGAGCGCCTCATCAAGGAGGCGCTGCATCCCTATCCGGCGGGACTCGTCATTGCTACCAAGGGCGGCAGCCTGCGCCCCGGGCCCGACCAGTGGGTGCAGGACGGCAGTCCCGCACACCTGCGCGAGGCATGCGAGGCCAGCTTGAGGCGCCTGAAGCTCGAGCGCATCGATCTGTACCAGCTGCACCGAATCGACGCGAAGGTTCCGGTGGCAGATTCACTCGGAGAGCTGGCGCGGCTGCAGAAGGAGGGCAAGATCCGTCACATCGGCGTGTCGCAGGTCAGCGTCGATGAGCTGGCCGCGGCCCGGCGCATCGTACCCATCGTCTCCGTGCAGAACCGTTACAACGCAGCCGACCGCTCCTCAGCAGACGTACTCGCCGTGTGCGAGCGTGAGCGACTGGCGTTCATTCCCTGGGCGCCGATCGCGCGCGGTTCCGCGAACAAGCTCGAGGCCGACAGCGGTCACGCGCTCGAGGAGGTAGCGCGTGCGCACGGAGTGAATGTGCTGCAGGCGGCGCTCGCGTGGCTGCTGGCGAAATCCCCCGTCATGCTGCCCATACCCGGCACTTCCTCGGTGGCGCATCTGGAGGAGGACCTCGCCGCCGCGCGCGTCAGGCTAACTGCCGCGGAGCTCGTCGCGCTCGGCTAGCGCCGGACTCGTCGAAGAATACCCGGACCGGGCGAGCGATTGGCTGAACATCAGCGCCATCGTTCCCGATGCGGAGGAGTGCCTCAGCTATCGGATTCCCGCCTTCGACCCTCAAGACAATCGCTCGCGAGATCGTTCGCTGCATGCATCGTCGCGTCTAGAATTTCCACGTCAGCACAAAGGACGTTTGATCAGGGTTAGCCGTTAGTGTGGGGTCCTTCGTATGTCGCCAGCTCAAACCTTCATACTCCAATCGCGCGGAAAGCCGACCGAAGTGAAACTGAACGCCGCCGCCATAGGCGGGACCCGTGTGACCTACACTCTCGGAGACGGATAGCTGTCCGACAGGCACACAGCCGATCGTGCAGATGTATGAGTTGGGCCAATCTCCAGCGTAGCTGTCGGAGGCTCGCGTGTAAGACAGGCCGACTTTCCCGAAGACATCCATCCAGGAGAGGCGCCGAGGCAGCGGAAGATAGCCGACGGCGAACAGACTACTGGCTCGGACGTGACCGTCGGCGCCGTAAAGTTGATCAGGTGGCGAGAGTCCATCGCTAATGGCCCCGACGTGCGCGCTGCCGAAGTCCGTGTACTCGAGCTCGGACCCAAGCCACGAGAGGGGGCGAAAGCCGACTAACAGCTTCCAGCCCGTCCGATGTTCGCTCGGAAAGTACATCGGACCGCTAGGGCTGTTGAAGTATTGGTTGATCTTCGCGTACCCCACGCCGGCGCCTGCGTAAAGTCCGAGTAGATCGTCATCGGCGCGAGCGCCCGGAGACACCAGAAGACCAAGGCAGGCGCTGCTTGCCAGCAGGCAACTCCCAGCAAGAGGACGGACAATTCGGGGTGCTCTCATTTTCGACCTCCCTGATCCTCCGAGCGCCGTGGCATCCATTGCGCCGCACGGGGCCTCGCGAATGTTGCGGCCAGGCAACCCAGAGCAATGCGTGACGTTGCAGGTTCGGACTGCTTATCAACGCAAGAGTTCTACGGCAGTCTCCTAAGATTCATCACAGGGACATCGAGTCGCAACGGTGAGCCTGCCGGTCAATGTCTGGAAAGGAGAAGCTTTTTAACCAACACAGCGCAGTCATCTGGCGGTACCTGGGGATCGAAGCCGACGACGCATTGGAGATGGCCGAGCAGACCGAAGTGCAAGTGCGTCGGCCGATCAGCGGCTGCCGCGGTCGCTGACCAAGCCACTTCCGGTCATTCATCGCGTGGACTCAAGTTTCTCCGAAGCGGACTTCGTGAACCGGTACCCAGGCGATGTCTTGCTGCACGACTTCATGCAGCCGTTAGATCTCAGCTCGTACAGGCTCGCGAAGGAGCTCGGCGTCACGGCACCGACGGTCAACGAGATTGTGCGGCGTCGGCGTGCCGTAACAGCGGAGATGGCACTGCGTTTCTCTCGTTACTTTGGAACGACCGCGCAGCTGTGGCAAAATTTGCAGGCGCAGTACGATCTGGAAATTGCGGGCCGGAGGATTGGGAAAGAAGTGGCGCGGGCGACTCAGCCACTAGCGCGTCCCGATTTGTCCGACTCCGCTGCATCCCAGGTCGAGAAGCGCTGCTCCCGGCCAGAAGCGGACCGCCGAACCAGCCGGGTTCTCTGCTCCGCACCGGACATTCCCGGGCTAGATGTCCCGTAGGTACTTCGGAACGCCAAAACGTATGTTCGATATACGTGTGGACGATCTCTCCGGTGAGACGACGCGTGCACTCCTTGCAGCACACCTCACAGGGATGCATCAGAACTCTCCTCCCGGGCATGTATTTGCGCTCGACCTATCAGGATTGCGGGCACCCAA
>DASYYF010000021.1:0-20411 GCA_035934055.1 Steroidobacteraceae bacterium
GGTGCGGCGGCGGCGAGCTGCGCGGCGGCGAGCAGCGCGCAGCCGAGCGCCGCGGCGGCCGCGCTTCTGAGGGCGCGCAGCGCGCCGCCGGACTCGCGGGTCGTGAAAACATCGGGCATGTTCGTTCCGATCATTCGTTCAGCAGAACCCGCAACTGCTGCAGGTATGTGTCGTCGCTCTTGGCGCTGAAGTCGCGCAGCACGTTGCGGATGGTGCCGCTGCGATCGATCAGCACGGTCATCGGCAGATTGTCCACCTGGTAGGCGCGGCCCACCGCCTTGTCCGGATCGAGCAGCATCGGAAAGGCGACCGGGATGCCGCGGGCGTACTCGACCGCGCGCGCCGGGACATCGTCCACGCCCACCCCGTAAACCTCGAGCCCGGCGGAGCGGTAGGTGGCGAGGCTCGTGTTCAGGGCGTCGAGCTGGCGGCGGCAGGTGCCGCAGCCGCTGCTCCAGAAGGAGAGGACCACGACCTCGCCGCGATGCTCCGAGAGGCGCACGTTGCCGCCGGCGACGGCGTGCAGGGTGAAGTCCGGGGCCGCCCGCGCGATCAGGGTGTGGCCGTGCTGCGCGAGCGCGGCCGTGCCGGCGCCGAGCAGCGCAACCGCCGCACATTGGAGGACTACCCGCACGCGTGACCGGCGGTCACGCGCCGCCGGACCGTCGGGTCGTTGCAAGCTCAAGAGAAGTTCCTTCGGGCTGTGAAGCCGAGCTGCGCGCAAGCGCGGGAACCCTCGCACAGCGCAGTCGAGACTGTCAACGAAGCGCCGCGTGAAAACGGCCTCGGGGCGCCGCCGCGCTGCGGACAGTCGTCGCCCGGCGACAGGTAGCGCACCGCTGCGCGCGGGCGCCGCCGCATGAGCGCGGCGCCACGACACCTAGATGATCGGCTCGAACACCGTCATGGCCGCAAGGGACGCGGCGGGCCCGAGTCCCTGCATCGGGAAGGTGGTCGCGAACTGCGCGTCCGTGCCCATCAGGCCCATGTAGTTGAGCATGATGAGCTCCGGGATCTGGTTCACGGAGTTCGCCGCGGGGCTCGAGGTGCTGACCACGTTGCCGTCGGAGCTGAAGTAGCCGATCTGCTGGCCGGCGGCGCCGTTGCGCAGCGCCGGGCGGCCGTTCGGGCTGAACACCAGGAACAGCGTGGCCGCCACCGAGGAGTTGTCGCCCTGCCAGCCGAGCTTGTCGCGCCCGGCGGCGCTCGTGTCCACCATGCTGTTGGAGTTGAGCGAGCCGTCGCTCATGATCTGGATCATGACCGGCGTGCCCTTGCGCGAGGCGTACTCGAGCACCGCGCCGATCATCTGCCCGGCGGTAAAGTTACGCGTCTCGCCGGTGGCGCGCGAGCCGTCGTGATAGTCGTAGCCGCCCATGGCGATGGTGCCCGCGCCGGCGTAGCCGTCGATGACGAGCTTCATGACCGAGGCGGTCATCTGCACGTCCTGGTTCTGGAAGTCGGCCGCGGTGAAGATCGGCGTCGTGCCGCCGACGATGAGCGGATCCTGGGTCGGATCGAGCCCCGCGGGGCCGGCGGCGAAGATGTTGGCCGTATTAGCGGCCTGCACGTACGAGCAGCGCACCTGGTTCTTGAGCGCCGCATCCGCGCTGCCGCCGCCCGGGATGAGCTGCACACCGGGGGTCGAGCCGCTCGGACTTGCGAGCGCGCCGGTGAACTCACTGCCCGTCGAGCTCGATCCCTGGTACGCACCGGTGCCGGTGCTGATGCGCGTCTCCGACTCGAGCTCGGCGATCGCGAGCGGATCGGGCGTGCCGCCGCCCGGCGGCACCGGCGCGAGCGCGACCGCATCCGCCGGCCGCTGGATGGTCGTCGGCTGGAGCGCGGGCCGGATGGTGTACATGAGCGCCGCCGAGTTGCCGCCCGACACCGAGGAATTCGTGCCGACGAGGTTGACCACCGTGCCCTTGGCGCCCGCCTCGGCGATGCCGTAGATCGGGTTGGTGGTGTTCGACTGCGTGTCGTTCTGCGACATCGCCGGGATCACCGCGCCGTTGGTGCCCGCCTGGGTCGTGGCCGAGGCCTTGGTGAGGATGCCGCGCAGGATCGCGCCGTCGGAATGCCACAGCAGCCCGAGCGCGCTCGAGATGAAGGTGCTCGAGGTCGGCACCATGTTGCCGGGCACGCCGAGCTTGCCGTAGCCGGCGGTCGAGAGGAAGTTCGCCTGGCCGCCCTGCACGCCGACCAGCGCCTCGGAGCCCACCAGGTTCGCGCCTCCGGCGAGGTCGAACACGATGAAGGGCAACGAGCCCGAGCCGGACGGGATGTTGCACTGCCCGGCGCCGAGCAGCGCCTGGATGTCGGCGTCGAGCCCGCCGGCGCGCGCGGCCTGCGCCTTGAGGAGCGAGCCGAGAAAGGCGGATCCGATCACCATGCCCTGGGCGCCGAGCATGCCGGCCGCGAGGAAGTCGCGGCGCGTCACCGGGCGCGGGTGGTTCTCGTGCAGTAGCGGGGCGCCGGGCGGCGTGGGCTTGGGGGGACGCTTGCGGATCAGCATCTGAGTTACCTCTCAAAACCTTTTACTGCAGGGTCACGGCGGCACTCGCCAGCGAGGCGGTACAGGCCGCCACGGTCGCCTGCGTCACGGTCGCGGCGGAGTTGATCTGCGGCACGCGCGTGATCAGCGCATCGACCTCGGAGGCGACCGCGCTCGCCATCTGCGGCTGGGCGGTGGTGCCGATCGCGCCGGTGAGCGCATTGATGACGATGGCGCGCTGCGAGCTGCCGCTCGCGCCGAAGAAGCCCGAGGCGCCGGCGGCGAGGCTCGCGTCGAGCCCGGTGCCGAAGAACGCGTCGCGCAGGCTCGAGCTCGCCAGCAGCTCGCCGCAGTAGGCGTTGGCGAGGCCGGAGATCGCCGTCTGCGCCGAGGACACGAACGCCGAGATGAGCGGGGTCGCCGGCATCGCCTGCTGCGAGCTCATGTAGAGCGTCTGCACCACCGGGTCGGTGATCGGCACGCCGGTGAGGCGCGCGAAGGTGTTGTTGATGCGCTCGTAGGTCGCGATGCCGTAGTCGGGCACCAGGGTGTTGTTCGGCACCGGCGGCACCGGGATGCCGGGCGGGTCCGCGAAGCTATGAGTGTTGGTGCCGAGCACGTCGAACGACAGGAAGAACAGGTCGTTGGCCGCCCCGAGCGACACCGGGATCACCGTGCCGAGCGGCGAGAGCCGCTGGCCGGTGGTCGCGTTGTAGCCGGTGCTGGTGATGCTGGTATTGAGCGTGGCGAACGACTGCCCCGCGGGCGCCAGCAATCCGTTCACACCGATGCGGATGCCGGCTACCGGCAAGCTCGCCGGGATGGTCGCGTTCGGATCCAGGCTGATGAAGGTCGGGTTGTAGAACAGGTAGCTGTAGTTGTCGTACTGGCTCGCGGTGAACATGATGTACGACTGGTTGACGCCGGTGAGCGAGCTCACGCCGAACAGCAGGTAGTACTTCTGGCCGACGCCGGCGTTGAAGTTCTGCGTGATCTGCGCCTGGGTGAGCGCCGTGTTGTAGATGGCGACCATCTTGATGACGCCCTGGAACTGGCGCTGCCCGCTGGTCTCGTTGCCGAGCACCAGGGCGAAGGTGCTGTCCCAGTTGGCCAGCGACCCGCCCTTGGACGGATCCATGTCGCCGGTGTAGACCCCGTTCACGTAGATCCTCTGGCCGTTGACCGGATCGTAGGTGAGCACGATGTGCTGCAGGGCCGCCTGGGCCGCGCCGTTGGTCGTCGTGGTGACGAGCGGCGGCAGCCCCGCGGTGTCGGTGACGCTCGAGCGGGTGAAGCCCTCGTACTGGTCGGCGGCCTGACCCAGCGTCATGTTGCGCGTCGTGTTGCTGCCCGAGTAGCTCACGATCCAGGCGTTGGTCTGCGCGACGTTGGCGGGCGCCGCCCACGCCTCGATCGAGTACTCGCCCGATTCCTGGATCATGGTGGCGAGCTTGGCGCTCGCGCTGGTGGAAGCCTGCGCGGCGCTGCCCATGGCGAAGTTGAGGCCCCAGCCGCCGACCCAGCTGACGTTGCCCGAGAGCGTGAGGTCCGCTTCAGGCGTCACGCCGCTCGTGTCGTAGGCGGTGCTGCCCTGGCCGGTCTCGAACATGTACTTGGCGATCAGCGAGCCCTCGAAGCGGCTGCCGCCCGAGGCGATCGTGCCCTGGGTCAGGGTGACCGCGTTCGACACGACCAGCGACGGATCGATGGGCGTGACCGGGATGCCGTTCGCGAAGGCGGTGATCGCCGCCAGCATGGCCGCGGCGCTGCCCGGACAGTCGGGTGCGCCGTTCGAGCTCGCCGTCGGCCAGCAATGGTGGAACTCGTTGGCGAGGCGCTCATAGAAGCGCGACTGGTTGGGCTGGGCGAGGTCGATCTTCGGCTGCGCCGCGATGTAGGCGGCGTCGATGTTGCTCGGGTCGGCGAAGTACGGCTGCTGCGGGCTCGCCGAGGACGGGTTGTGGCAGCCGGAGCAGAACTTGGTGAGCAGCGGGTAGACGGTGCTCTGATAGCTCGGATTGCCGACCGTCGGATCCGCCGGGAACTGCTTGCCGCCGCCGGCGGCCTGCACCGGCGGAGCCTGCAGCACCACCGAGGTGGTGGACGAGGCGCCCGCGCCGAGCCAGTTCTGGATCCACACCAGCATGGTCGCGGCGCACGCCGAGGGGTCGGCCACCCAGCAGTTGTGTCCGCCGCCGACCTTGAGCACCAGGGTCGACTGGCTGGGGTTGGTGAGATTCACCAGCGGCAGCGCCGCCTGGTACGCCTGGTTCACGTCGTCCGAGCGCGCGAACATCGGCGACTGTCCGCCCTGGTGGTGGCAGCCACCGCAGCGGTTCGAGGGAATGATGTTCTGCCAGAGGTTGACCTGGAACGCCTGGATGTCGGCGTTCTGGGCCGGCGGACCGGTGTACGACTGCGTGGTCGCGGTGGTCGTCTGCTGGTTCACCGTGGTCGGCGCGCCCCCGGAGGAGCTGCAGGCGGCCAGGACCGCGAGCATGGCGGCCGCGGCGCACGGCTGCAGCGCGCGGCGGGCGAGAAACTTGGTGCTGGCGTGGCTCAAACGGCTGTGCATGTTGGGCGCTCCCTTACGACCCCGGACAGGCGGCAGCGGCCTGCTGGAACACCTGCTTGAGGTTGTAGCCGCCGGAAGTGAAGCTCGAAGTAATCGAGGAGACCGTCGCCAGATCGGTGCTGCTCGCCGGCGCGCGGAAGCACACCGCCTGGAACACCTTGGTGACCTGACACTGCGCGAAGGTGGCGCTCGAGGCGAGCTCCTGGCCGAGCGAGGCGGCGCCGTTGCCGCTGCCCGGCAGCGCCGGGGACCAGCCGAGCACCGTGTTGGGACCGGTGCGCCAGCGGTTCTGCCAGCCGTCGTCCGGGGTCACGAAACCGAACGGGAAGTTGGTGGCGTTGATCAGATACTTCGGCTGCACCTGGCCGGGGGTGTAGACCATCTGCCCGGCGGTCGCATCGAAGTTGTAGAAGGCGAAGGCCTGGACCATCGGATCCATGCCGCTGTGACAGCCGGCGCAGTTGTTGAGGAAGATGCGGCTGTCGCCGCCCGGCGAGCGCGCCACGTCCTGGCGGATGCGGTCCGACGGACGCGTGGTATCCATCAGTGTCGGCATGTCGTTGCAGAACTGATTGATCATCGTGAAGCGGAACATCGCCCGGTTGGTGCCGTTGATGAAGAAGGCCGAGGCCGCGCCGCGCGTGGTGATGAGCCCGGCGACGGCGGCGGCCGGCGTGCCGTACACGCCCGACTGCGTGGCCTTCACCAGCGTCGACATCAGGTCGACGCCGTTCTGCTCGGCGGCGGCGTAGTGATTGTTGTTGGCGGGTGACGGCGCCGGCAGGCCCGAGGCGTTGCTGGTGTAGAGGATGTCGGCCGACAGCGCGGTGTTGAACGCCACGTTGTCGCGCACCATGCCGATCACGGTCGCCACGTAGTCATTGAGCGGCGAGAAGACCGTGGCGCTGCGGTTGGTCCACGGCATGGAGAAGTTCTTGAGCGTCACGTTGTAGAAGCCCGGTGCGCCGGTGGCGACCGCGGCCGCCTGCACCAGGCTGGCGCTGCCGGGAGCTGCGCCCGCGGCGCCCGCGGCACACGCACCGCCGCAGATGGCGTTGGTCATCTGCGTGAGCTCGGCCGCCGAGGGCGGAATTCCCGCGATGCGCTCGTAGATGCGCTTGGCCTGCTCGTTGGGGCCCGCGAACGCGGGCGCGAGGGGCTGCGCGAGCAGCAACAGCGTGCACGCCGTGAGCGTGGCGCGCGGCGCGCGGCCCGGACCTGTGCCTGTAGTCGTGACGTTCATGGCGCTCGTCGTCTCCCTGCAAATGCCCCAAAGCGCGCGCCGACTATACGGCCCGCACGGCCCCGCCCCGAATGTCTCAACCGACTGACGTCGCTGCTCGCCGACAGTTTTGTGCCTGGCCGGTACGCGCGGATGATTGCGCCGCAAACTGGGAGACCGGTCACGGCGGGCGCTGCCCCGAATGACTACCAGTAGCGGCTCGGGCGGCAGCGCTGCGCTTCAGCTCAGCAAAACACGCGGCGCCTGCCGGTACCGTGACGTAATGCCGCCGCGGCGATAGTAATCGCGGGATCGGCCAATTACGTTACATTCACGGCGCGCGAGCGCGTACGGACTGGATGGTGCAAGGTGCGCATGAGTCTACGGCCCGTTGGAAGCGATCGGCGGCGGTGCGGTGCGCCGCTGCTGGCGGCCGCGCTCGCCGGCCTGCTCGCGGCCTGCGCCGGCAACGGCTCGGGCGGCTCGGGCAGCGTCAACATCGCCAACGGTCAGGCGGGCGACCCGGCCACGGTCGACTTCCCGATTTTCTACGTGAAGCGCCCGGTGCCGGTCAACGCCGCCGGGGTGCTGGTGCAGGACGACCTGCGGATCCTGCGCGACCTGGTGCCCGGCGCCGATCTCTATATGCGCCAGAGCGCCTCGCCGAGCGCCATCGAGACCAACATCACCGCGCGCGTCACGGCCGGGGCGCTCTACGACGTCAAGGACGTCGACGTCGCGCCCGACGGCAGCCGCGTGGTGTTCGCCATGCGCGGCCCGCTCGTCAAGAACCAGCCGGCCAAGAACCCGCCGTCGTGGCGCATCTGGCAATACGTCATCGCCACCGACACGCTCGCACCGGTGATCAATCCGGCCATCGACCCCGACCCGCTCACCGTGAACGACGTGTCGCCGCATTACCTCGCGGACGGGCGCGTCGTCTTCTCGAGCACCCGCCAGACCGCCTCGCAGGGCATCCTGCTGAACGAGGGCAAGCCGCAGTTCTCGGCGCTCGATGAGGACTCGGCCGCCGACCAGGGCGGCACCCAGCCGGCGTTCGTGCTCGAGGTGATGAATGCCGACGGCACCGGCATCCACCAGATCTCCTTCAACCAGAGCCACGACCAGCAGGCGACCGTGCTGCAGAGCGGGCGCGTGCTGTGGAGCCGCTGGGACGACGCCTTCGGCCACAACGCCATGTCGCTGTACTCGTCCAACCCCGACGGCACCGACGTCGAGCTCTACTACGGCGCCAACAGCCACATGAGCGGAACGCCGGCAGCCGGCACGACTACGCCGACGGTGGTCGAGTTCATGCAGCCGCACGAGATGGAAGGCGGCGCCATCATGTCGCTCATCCGTCAGTACACCGGCGTCGACGACGGCGGCAACCTGGTCCTGATCAACGGCCTCAACTTCGTCGAGAACACCCAGCCGCTGGCCGCCTACGCCGGCCTCGCGGGACCGGCGCAGACGCAGGCCACGCCGCTCAACAACGTCTACACGATTCCCGGACCGTCACCCGGCGGGCGCTTCAACTCGGCCTATCCGCTCTGGGACGGCACCGGCCGCATCCTCGTCAGCTGGTCGGAATGCCGGCTGCTCGACACCACCCGGACTCCGCCGGCGATCGTGCCGTGCACCACCTCCGGCCTCGCCAATCCGAACGTGCAGAGCGCCCTGCCCCTTTACAGCCTGTGGATGCTCGATCCGGTCCACGGGACGATGATGCCGATCGTGGCGCCGGTCGAGGGCGTCATGATCACCTACGTCGTCGCCACGCAGCCGAAACCCGTGCCCAACATCATCCTCGATGCGGCACCGACCGGTCAGGCCGAAACCTTTGCGAGCAACGGCCTCGGCGTACTCGATATCAGGAGCGTCTACGACATCGACGGGCTCGCGGTGAATCCGGCGAGCGGCGCCCCGGTGAGCATCGCGGCCATTGCGGATCCCGCGCAGACGCCGGCCGGCCAGCGGCCGGCGCGCTTCATCCGCCTGGAGAAGGCCGTCTCGATACCCGACAAGACCCTCGTGACACTGACGAACGCCGACTTCGGCGTCAGCAGCTTCATGATGCAGATTCTCGGCTACGCCCCCATCGAGCCGGACGGCTCGGTGCACCTCGAGGTCCCCGCTCAGGTTGCTCTGCGCATCGATGTGCTGGATGCCAACGCGCGCGCCATCACCCCGGGACAGGGCGTGTGGCTGCAGGTGCAGCCCGGCGAGACCGTCTCCTGCAACGGCTGCCACCGGCCGCAGGGAGGCGCGCCGAATCCGGTGTCGCATGGCCGCCAGGGCACCTTCAACTCGGCGTGGGCGGGCGGAACCGCCGGCGCCGCCTTCCCGCACACCATCGCGAGCGGCCCGGCCGCCTACATTCCGCAGAACGCCGGGGAGACCATGGCGCAGGCGCGCATGGCGGTGAGCTGCGCAACCGATACGCCGCCCTGCCTGCAGATGATGCCGAGCGTCAACGTCCTGTACACGGACGTCTGGACCGACCCCGCACAGGCGACGCCGGGCACGCCCATCACCTACAGCTATACCGACGCGGCCAATCCGGTCCCGGCGATTCCGACCAGCGCGCTGTGCGCGACCGCCTGGTCGGCCAACTGCCGCATCATCATCAACTACCCGCAGCACATCCAGCCGATCTGGGACGCCGCGCGCACCGGCATGTTGAACGGTGCGCCGGGCAACGTGACCTGCTCGCAGGCCGGCTGTCACAATCCGGTCAGCGCGGCGGGCGCCGCGCAGACACCGGCGGGAAATCTCGATCTGACCAAGAGCGTCGATGCGAACACCAACGAGTTCACCTCCTACGGGCAGCTGCTTACCCCTCACACTACGGTTATCATGGGCCAGCCGGGACCGACGGTGGGTCCGTTCATGAATGCGGGAAGCGCCAATGGCGGGGCCTCGAGCGCGTTCTTCAACTGCTTCGCAACAGGTTCCGGGTGTAACAACCCGTCGCACACGGGTTGGCTGAACATCGCGGAGCTTCGCCTGCTGTCGGAGTGGCTGGATATTGGCGCGCAGTACCACAACGACCCGTTCGCCCCCGCGGCACCCATGTGAGCAAGGGAAAGATCTGACACGCCGCCCGCAACGGCCGGCGCATGCGGCGGCGTTGGCGCTCGCCGCGCTGCTCGCCGTGCTGGCGCCGGCGGTCGGCGCCGCGCGCGAGTACCTGCAGGTGTTCGTGGCGGCGCCGTATCTCGAGCTGCACACCGGCCCCGGCCGCGGCTATCCGGTGTTCCACGCGGTGCCGCGCGATCAGAGCGTGGATGTGCTGTTCCGGCGCACCGACTGGTTCAAGGTGCGCACCGAGCGCGGCGTCGAGGGCTGGGCGAGCCAGGCCGACATGCTGAAGACGGTGCTGGCGGACGGGTCGGCTTTCAAGTTCGAGCTCGGCGACCAGGCGGGCTTCAGCTCGCACCGCTACGAGCTCGGCGTGTTCGCCGGCGAATACGGCGGCGCGAATCTCCTCTCCACCTACTGGTCGGTGTCGCTCACCCCGCAGATGGCGGTGGAAGCCGCCGCCGGCCAGTTCCTCGGCCGCTTCTCCAACGGCGAGACGGGCGACCTCGGCTTCGCCCACGTCATCTCCCCGGACACGCGCTGGTCGCCGCTGCTGCTGATCGGCGTCGGCATCGTGCACACCGAGCCCAAGGCGACGCTGACGACCCCGTCGAACCGCACCGAGCAGACCGCCTACGTGGGCGGGGGCATCCGTTACTACCTGACGCGGCGCTTTTTCATGCGCGCCGAATACAAGGCTCACTACATCTTCACGAAGCGCAACCAGAACGAGGAAGCAGACGAATGGAAAATGGGATTCGGGTTCTTCTTCTGACGCTGGCGCTCGCCCTGCTTCCCGGCTGCGCCTCGGTGCGCAACTGGTTCCACGGCAGGCACGCCGCCGAGAGCGCCGACACCCAGGCCGGCTCGCCCTCCGGGACCTCCGGAACCGCGGGGCCCGAAGAAGAGACGCCGCCGCGCGTGATCGAGCCGCAGGTCGAGCGGCGCCAGATCAAGGTCCCGCGCATCAAGAGCTCGAATGTCGAGCTGGGGGCGTTTTACGGCGCGTTGTCCATCGAGAATTTCGGCACCAATGCGGACTACGGCATCACCGCCGCCTACCACATCACCGAGGACTTCTTCTTCCAGGGCGAGGCGGGCCGCTCGCGCGGGGGACGCACCAGTTTCGAGACCCTGAGCGGCAACCTGCAGCTGCTTACCGAAGCTGAGAGGCGCTTCACGTACTACGACCTGTCACTCGGCTACAACTTCCTCCCGGGCGAGGTCTTTCTCGGTCGCGGCATCGCCATGACGAGCGCTTTCTATCTCCTCGGCGGGCTCGGCGCCACCGATTTCGCCGGAGATACGAAGTTCACGGTGAACTTCGGCGGCGGCTATCGCGTCGTACCGACGGACTGGCTGGCGCTGCACATCACGGTGCAGGATCACGTGTTTCAGACGAGCCTGCTCGGCGTTACCAAGCTCACCAACAACCTCGAAGCGCGCATGGGAGCGACCTTCTTCTTCTAGTCATTGGAGGGACGGATGATGAGGAAGCGAATCTTGGCCATGATCGCCGCGGCCGGGCTGGCTCTGCCCGCCCTGGCGGCCGACCCGACCGGCGCGCCGGCGCCGCAGTTCACGCTCGCCGGCCGCGGCGGCACGAACGTGAGCCTCGCCCAGTACAAGGGCCAGGTCGTGATGCTCAACTTCTGGGCGAGCTGGTGCGGCCCCTGCCGCCAGGAGATGCCGTTGCTCGAGAGCATCTACAAAAAGTACAACCGCCTCGGGTTCACGCTGATCGGGGTGAACGTGGAGCCGGACTCGAGCGCCGCCAACGAATGGCTGAAACAGACCCCGGTGAGCTTTCCGATTCTTTATGATAAGGAAAGCAAGGTCAGCAGGATGTACGACGTCGCCGGCATGCCGAGCACCGTGATCATCGACCGCAGCGGCAAGGTGCGGGTGCTGCATCGCGGCTACAAGCCGGGCGATGAGAACGAGTATCTCGACAGCATCCGGACACTGGTGCGGGAGTAGCGCGATGCGGGTCAGGCAGGTGCGGCGGGCGCGGCAGCACGAGGTCGAACCGGGTGCGCGCCGCTGCGGCGCGGCGCTGCTCGCGGCGCTGGCGCTTGCGGCGGGACTCGCCGGCTGCACCTCGGTCGAGCCGTGGGTCAAACCCTACGAGCGCGAGCACCTCGCCGACCCCATCATGGCGCTGAGGGGCGAGTCGATCGCGGCCACCTACCGCGACCACGTGTTCGAAACCCGCGAGGGATCCCACGGAGCCACCGGAGCGGTCGGAGGCGGCTGCGGATGCAACTGACCGCGGCGGCGCGAGGAAAACGCGGGTGAGCCCGGCGCCGGCGCACGGGGTAGGCGCGTGAGCGTGGCCGCGCCGCGTGCGGGCACACGCGGCGTCCGCCTGCCGGCACTCCTCGCCCGCACCCTCCTCGCGCTCGGCATGGCGGCCGTCCCGGCGCTCGGCGGCGTGCTGCCCGAGGACGAGGCGGATGTGATGTACCACTCCTACTCGGGCGGCGACATCACGGTGGAGGGTCCCTCGGTCCTCATCCGCAAGAAGGTCGGCGACAACCTGTCGCTCACCTACAACTACTACGAGGACATGATCTCGAGCGCCTCGATCGACGTGAAGCTCTCCGCCAGCCCCTACCACGAGATCAGGAAACAGAACACCTTCGGCGCCGACTTCCTGCACGGCAAGACCACCTACAGCGTCGGCTACATCCACAGCCGCGAGCCGGACTACGTCGCCGACACGACCTATTACTCAGTGAGCCAGGACATGTTCGGCGATCTCACCACGATCACGCTCGGCTACCGCCGCGGCTGGGACAACGTCTACCGCGACCTGTGCGCCGCGCCGCACCCGACCAACGAGGAATGCCCCGCGATCATCAACGACCCGACCTTCCACCAGCGGGCCGATCACTGGGGTTACACCTTCGGGCTCACGCAGATCCTGACCCGCAACCTGCTGGCGAACCTGAACTACGAGATCGACACCGACCAGGGCTACCTCGCCAATCCCTACCGCCAGATCCGCTACCAGTCCCCCGGCGGCCCCGGCTTCACGCTCGCGCCGCAGGTCTATCCGGGGACGCGCACCAGCAACGCCGCCTCGGTGCTGCTGAAGTACTACCTGCCGTGGCGCGCGGCGCTCACCGGCTCGTACCGCTTCTATCACGATACCTTCGGCATTACCGGCAGCACGCTCGAGACCGACTACATGCTGCCGGCGTGGAAAGGCTGGATCTTCGACGGCAGCGTGCGCTACTACACGCAGACGCACGCCAGCTTCTACAGCGACCTGTTCCCGTACGCGAACTACTCGAACTTCCAGGCGCGCGACCGCGAGCTGGCCGCGTTCGACAGCTGGACGCTGGGCGTCGGCGCCTCGTACGAATTCCAGGTCCCGCAGGCGCCCTGGATCCACAAGAGCACCGCCAATATCCGCTACGACCGCATGATGATCGACTACAAGGACTTCCGCGACGCGCTGCTCGCGGCCCAGTACGGCGCCGGCAACGAGCCGCTCTACAAGCTCGACGCGAACATCCTCGAAGTATTCCTGTCTATCTGGTACTGAGCTGAACGGCAGCTGAACCGCCCGCGCTGCGCGACACTATGCGCCGCCGGGCCGCGGCTGGGTTAAGCTCCGCTCTGGTCGTCAATTGCTTCAGTCGCATCGCGCGTCGGCGGGCGCCGGCACGCGTGCCACGGAGGGAAACTACATCATGCGCACACGCACTGCTTTGTTCAGCCTGCTCGCCGGCCTCGCGCTCGCGGGCGGCGCCGCGGCCGTCCACGCCCAGGCGCGCGAGGAAGGACGCCTGCTGGTGGCGAGCGAGGTCCTCCAGGAGATGCGCGGGGCGCGCGACCAGGCCATACCCGATCGGCTGCTCGAGCGCGCCTACGGCATCCTCGTGATTCCGGACACGACCAAGATCGCGTGGTTCTTCGGCGGGCGACGCGGACACGGCGCGATGGTGGTGCGCGACAAGGACGGGCGCTTCTCGAGCCCCATCTTCGTCACGATGACCGGTGGCAGCTTCGGCTTCCAGTGGGGCGTGCAGTCGACCGACGTCGTGCTGGTCTTCACGACGCCGAAGGGCATCCAGGGCATCAACGGCGGCAAGGTCACGCTCGGCGGCGACCTGTCGGTCGCGGCCGGCCCGGTCGGACGCGACGCCTTCGCCGCCACCGATGCGACTTTCAAGGCGGAGGTCTACTCCTACTCGCGCAGCCGCGGCGCCTTCGTCGGGCTGGCGCTCGACGGCACGGTCATCTCGATCGACGACGGCTCCGATGCCGACTTCTATCACAAGCCCGGAGTCACGGCCGGCGACATCATTTCGGGAAGCGTAAAGAGCGATGACGAGGCGGCGCGGCGCTTCCTCGCTGCCGTTTCGACCAGCACCGAGGGTCAGCGCCAGGCCTCGGCAGCGCCGGCGCCGCGGCCGGCAGCGCCCGGTGGGACGCCGGCGCCGGCGAACGCGCAGTCCTTCCCGCTCGCCGACCCCAAGCCCGGCAGCGAGCCGAAGTAACGGCCCGCTAGACGGCAGGCCGCTTGGCGCCAGTCACGGCTTGATCCGCCGGCGCACCGAGCCTCCTGCGGAATTCGCGCTGCAGCAGCGCGAAACTCGTGAGCGCCTGCAGCGTCACCGTTGCTACCGACAGGTGCCACACCTGCAGCAGGGAGAAATGCGGCAGGGTGGACAGGATCACCGCCGGCAGCACGAAGGTGAAGAGGCGCGAGCCTGAGCTGGCAAGCGACGGCCAGGTGTTGCCGAGCGCCTGAAACAGCCCCGAGCAGGTGAAGATGAGCCCGGTGGCGACGAAGTTCCACGAGATGACGCGCAGGTAGGTCGCGCCGACCTCCACCACCTCGGGCTGGCGGCTGAAGAACTCGATGAAGACCTGCGGGCGCCATTGGCAGATGAGCGTCAGCCCGAGCATCAGCACGGAGGAGAGCAGCGCCGCCGCGCGGAAGGTCTCGCGCACCCGGCCGAACTGGCGCGCACCGAAGTTCTGCCCGGCCACCGCCGGGGCGGCGAAGGCTATCGCCATCACCGGCAGGAACAGCGCCTGCATCACCCGCCCGCCGATGCCGAAACCGGCCTGCGCCGCCGGCCCGAAGCCGCGGATGACCCAGTAGATGATGCCGATGATCACGAACATCATGAAGAACTCGCCGCCGGCAGGCAGGCCGATGTTGAGGATGCGGCGCACGACGGCCGTGCGCGGGACGAGCAGCGGCCGCTCGACCTTCACATAGTGCTCGAGCCGCGCGAAGTAAACCCAGAGGAATACCACGCCGGCGGCGACGGAAATGCTGCTCGCGAGTCCCGCCCCGGCCGTGCCGAGCGGGTGGTGAGTGCCCCAGCCGGCGATCAGCACCGGCGCCAGCAGCGCGTTGAGCACTACGGTGAGCACCTGCACGATCATGGTCGGCTGCACGATGCCGGTGCCGCGCAGCGCCGAGCCGAGTGCGATCAGCGCGAACTGCAGAGCGAGGCCCGGCGTGTAGTAGTAGAGAAAAGCGGTGCCCGCGGCCGCGGTGGCTGCATCCGCCGCCATGGAACGCACGTACACGCCGCCGAGCACCCAGCCGGCGGCGAGCGTCGCCCCCCCACAGATCGCCGACAGCGTCACCGACTGATTGAAGATGAGGTTGGCCTCCGCCTGGTCCTTGCGCCCCACGGCGTGGGAGACCAGCGCGACCGTGCCCACCCCCAGCATCTGTGTCAGAGCCATGATGACGAACATGGCCGTGCCGGCGGTACTGACCCCGGCGATGGCCGCATCGCCGAAGTGCGCCACGAAGTACATGTCGACCACCAGGTACAGGGTCTGAAACAGCATGCCGATGGCGAGCGGTACCGCCATCGCGATCACCTGTGCGGTGATCGGGCCCTGGGTCAGGTCTTTCATGAGGGTCCCCCGATTCCTTCGGGCGCCACATTAGATGAGGCCGGGCGCCCTTGCCACGTGATCGCACGGCCGCTGCCGCACGCCACGGGCGGCTCGCCGCCCGCCCATTCCGGGAGATTGGCCCCGGTTGACAATCGGTGGACAATTGCGCCCCCATGAACGAATCCGCCCTGCGCCTGGCCGGCGTCCACGCCGCGGGCCGCACCGCCGTCGCCGTCCTCGCGGCCATCAGCTTCTGCCATCTGCTGAACGACATGATGCAGTCGCTGCTGCCGGCGCTCTACCCGATGCTGAAGAGCCGCTACCAGATGAGCTTCGGCCAGATCGGGCTGCTCACCTTCACCTTCCAGTTCACGGCCTCGCTGCTGCAGCCGATGGTCGGGGCGATGGCCGACCGCACTCCCCGCCCCTACTCGCTCGCCAGCGGCATGGCGTTCTCGCTCGCCGGGCTGCTGCTGCTCGCGTTCGCCGGCAACTACCCGCTGCTGCTCCTCGCGGCGGCGCTCATCGGCACCGGCTCATCGGTGTTTCATCCCGAGTCCTCGCGCGTGGCGCGGATGGCTTCCGGCGGCAAGCACGGACTTGCGCAGTCGGTGTTCCAGGTCGGCGGCAACCTCGGCTCCGCATGCGGACCGCTGGTCGCGGCCTTCATCGTGCTGCCCTACGGACAGTCGAGCGTCGCGTGGTTCTCGGCGGTGGCGCTGCTCGGCATGTTCGTGCTGTTCAACGTCGGGCACTGGTACAAGACGCACGGCATCACGCGCTTGAAGCATGCGGCGCGCACGCGCCACATCGAGGCCTCGCCGCGCCGCGTGGCGAGCGCCATCGCGGTGCTGCTGGCGCTCATCTTCTCCAAGTACTTCTACCTGGCGAGCATCACGAGCTATTACACCTTCTATCTCATCGGCCACTTCGAGCAATCGGTGCGCAGCGCGCAGCTGCACCTGTTCGTGTTCCTGGCGGCGGCGGCGGTCGGCGGCTTCGTCGGCGGCCCGATCGGCGACCGCATCGGCAGCAAGAAGATCATCTGGGTCTCGATCCTCGGCGTGCTGCCCTTCACGCTGCTGCTGCCGCATGCGAATCTCTTCTGGACCAGCGTGCTCACCGTGCCGATCGGGCTCATCATCGCCTCGGCCTTTCCGGCGATCGTGGTCTACGCTCAGGACCTGCTGCCCGGGCGCACCGGCGCGGTCGCGGGACTGTTCTTCGGGCTGGCCTTCGGCATGGGCAGCGTCGGTGCCGCGGTGCTCGGCAAGCTCGCCGACCACTTCGGGATCGATGCGGTGTACCAGATCTGCGCCTTCCTGCCGCTCATAGGTCTGCTCGCCGGTTTCCTGCCCGACGTCGAGCATCGCGCGCCGGCCGCCGGGCTGCCGGCGGCGGAACAAGCCGCGCCCTGAAGCATGAAACTGATCTCTGCGAGCCTGTTGAACGAGCTGGCGGCGGCCGCGGCGGCCAGCCCGCGTGGACGCACCCATTACAACCTGCATGGCTCGCCCGACGACGTGGTGCAGCGCTATCTCGTCGTCGCGAACCGCGGCTCCTATTTCCGCCCGCATCGCCATGCGACCCGCGCCGAGCTGGCATTCGTCGTGCGCGGCGCGATGGATCTCGTCGTCTTCGACGACGCGCGCCGGGTCACGGCCCGCCACGCCTTCGGCGCGGGCGCGGGCAACATCGCCTACGAGAATGGTCCGGGAATCTGGCACACGGTGGTCGTCAATACCGACGGCACCGCGTTCCTCGAAGTCAAGCAGGGCCCCTACGATCCGGCAACCGCGTCCGAGTTCGCCGGCTGGGCTCCCGCCGAGGGCGACCCGGGCGTCGCGCGCTTCCTCGAATGGGCACGGCACGCCGAGCCGGGAGAGACGGCGCCTGCTCCGTGACGGGCGGCCATGGCGCAGCAGTCGCGCCGCGGCGATCAACGTCCGAGAAAGCCCTCGAGATCCCTGCCGCTCATGATCGTCTCGAGGTAGCTGAAGGTCCCGGAATCCTTCACCTCGCGCGCGGCCGCGTACAGCCCGGTGATCGCGGCGCGGTAGAGCGAGGTCGACAGGCTGATGCGCCTTACCCCGGCGGCGGCGAGCTCCGCCACGCTGAACGAGCGGCCGCGGATTCCAACCATGAAGTTGACCGGCTTCCTCACCGCGCTGCAGACGGTACGCACCGCGGCGAGGTCCGGGAGCCCCGGAGCAAACAGCACGTCCGCGCCCGCGCGCTCGAAGGCCTGCAGCCGCCGCACCGTATCGTCGAGGTCAGGCCGGCCGTGGAAATAGTTCTCGGTACGCGCGGTGAGCATGAATGGGAAAGGGAGCTTGCGGGCGGCTTCGGCCGCAGCCGTGACGCGCTCGACCGCGAGCTCGAAGTCATAAATCGGTGCGCGCGGATCGCCGCTCGCATCCTCGATCGACCCGCCTGCGAGTCCCGCCGCCGCCGCCCGGCGGATGGTCTCGGCCACCGCCTCCGGCGCGTCGCCGAAGCCCTGCTCGAGGTCGGCCGAGACCGGCAGCGCACAGGCGCCGACGACGACCCGGGCGTGCGCCAGCGCCTCATCGCGCGTGATCTGCCCGTCGACCTTGCCGAGCGTGTTCGCGCACGCGGAGCTCGAAGTGGCGAGTGCCTCGAACCCGAGACCCGCCATCACGCACGCGGAGGCGCCGTCCCAGACGTTGGGAATCACAAAGACGCCGGCGCGCTCGTGGAGCGCGCGGAAGCGCCCGGCCCTGTCCGACTGCGCGGTGTTCACGGAATCCTCCCCTCGAGGCTACGATGGTCGCCCAACCCCGTGCCATGTTAGGCCTGGCGATGCGCAATATGCACACCCTGATGCTTCCGGCCCTGCTGCTGGCGCTGCTCGCCCCGCTCGCCGTCGCGCGGCCGGTGTGCGAGCGCGGCGCGACGGGGGAGGCGGCGCGTACCCGCCTCGCGCGCACCATGGCGCAGGGGCGCTTCGTCGCCTACCAGCCCACCTCGCTGCAGGTCGTGGACGGCCGCACCCACGAGGCCGACCCGAAAAGCATCCGCGCCGATCTCGAGGCACTGCGCCCGCGCTTCGATGCGCTCATCACCTACGATGCGATCCACGGCGCGCAGGCGATCCCGGCCATTGCCGCCGCTCTCAGGTTTCGCGCTCTCGTCATCGGCGTGTGGGATCCGGCCGACCCCGCGCAGCTCGACGCGGCGCTTGCGGCCGCGCGGGCGTACCCGCAGCTGGTTGTCGGGCTGTCGCTCGGCAACGAGTCGATCTTCGGCCGTCGCACGAGCTTTGCGCGCCTGGCGGCGGCGATGGCCGCCGTGCACGCCCGCGCTCCGGCGCTCGCGCTCTCCTCGACCGAGCCTTTCCACGTCTACCAGGAGCCCGAGGCCGCGCCGCTCCTCGGCGCCATGGATTTTCTGCTCGTCAACGTGCACCCGGTCTTTCAGCCGTGGTTCCGCGGCGCGGCGGATGCCACTGCGGCGCAGTTCGTGGTCAACGTGGTCGCCGATCTCGCGCAGCGCTTCTGCGGCCCGATCCTGGTGAAGGAAACGGGCGTCCCGACCGCGCCGGCGGGCGTGGGCTACACCCCCGAGCGGCAGGCCGCCTTCTACGCCGAGCTGCGCCGGCGCATGCCCGGATCTGCAACGCGCGCGTTCGCCTATTTCTCCGCCTTCGATGCGCCGTGGCGTGCGCACGATGCCGGGCCCGTGGCCGGCGCGGCGACCGGGCCCGAGGAAGCACACTGGGGTCTGTTCGACGACGAGCGGCGGCCGAAGCCCGCGGCCCTCGCGCTGCCGCCGCTGCAGGGGCGCTGAGGGCCGCTTGCGGCAGGAGCAGACTGTCAGGTCAGGTCGGCGGGAGCGGAGCAGGCGTCAGGGCGTCCAAGGTCGAACCAATGATGTCCGTAGTGGTAAGGATCCCAAGCAACTGCTGCTCCGCACCCACGACCGGGAGCGCATGAACTCCGTGACTAGCCATCAAATAAGCCGCGTCGACCAGCGACTGGTGCGGCCGGATGGTGATTGCCGGCTTGCTCATTAAATCGGACTCGTTGACGTCGATCGACAACGCCGCGCTCATCAGAGGGTCGACGCGCTCAGTTGCATGCATATGCGCGTAGCCTGCGGCTGGAATAGCGGTTGGGGTAGTCGCAAAAGTACCCAATCCGCGCGAAGTGATGGCCTCAGCGACCATTGCGGTCAGGGAGATTGGCTAAGTGGCTTCCGGCGGCCAGGAGCAGCCATTCGCGGTTAAGTTGTGCGTGGGTCGCTTAGTGCGCCGCACGTTCCGCGATTGATGTTGACCGTTCCTATTGGGTTGCCTTGCTTCCCGCTGTACTCCAGAACTACAACGACGCCCTGGTCGATCAGCGGCCGCAAGTCAGGGTTTGCGCAGCTGCCTTCCTTTATCGTCGGAGTCAATTTCGCCTCGAATGTCGTACTGTCGACGCCATTCGATTCGGCGTTCACGAGCGTGTACATGACGGTGAGTCTCAGTCCTGGCCCGGCCCTCGCGCCATCCAATCTGGTATCCGGATCGACTGCAGCGGGGGCAGCGCCGTTAGCCTGGCCGGCGATCTCCGCGAGCCTTCTTTGAAGCGTCAGAGCGGCCTTGAATTGCGCGGAATCCTTCGAGTCGCAGGCCGTCAGTGTGGCGCACACCATTGCCAAGCACCCCACCTGCATTCTGAACTTCACGCGAGGTTTCTCCGGTACCGCTGTCACTTACGCGCCTGTCGAACCGCCGTGCAAACGTGCGTTCGGAAGTTGAGCGCGAGCGAGCGCGGTACCGAATGAGTGTATTTCGCCGAGCGCGCTGGCACAAATTGACGGGGCGTGCTCCGCCTGGCGTTCTGCCATGCAGTGGCGCATTCCGGCCAGAAGCGGGCCGCCGAACCAGCCGGGTTCTCTGCTCCGCACCGGACATTCCCGGGCTAGATGTCCCGTAGAATATCTTGTCAGCCTCCGTGATCGCGGCTGTGCTTGTCACTTCAGGTTCTGTACTTCGGAACGCCAAGACGTATGTTCGATATACGTGTGGACGATCTCTCCGGTGAGACGACGCGTGCACTCCTTGCAGCACACCTCACAGGGATGCATCAGAACTCTCCTCCCGGGCATGTATTTGCGCTCGACCTATCAGGATTGCGGGCACCCAA
>DASYYF010000033.1:0-20603 GCA_035934055.1 Steroidobacteraceae bacterium
GCCTCGATCTGGGACGTCGAGCTCGCACGGCTCGGGGAGACCATTGCCGACTCCCGCCGCCAATTCCTCGAGCAGCTCGAGCCATATTGGCAGGACGCCGTGGCCGCCCTGAGCGGGCTGCCGGTGGAGCTGCACTACCTGCGCGGCTGGAGCCAGGAGCAGTCCCTGCAGGAGGCCCTCAGCGCCTCGCGCGCGCGCGACGAGGCGCGCCATCTCACCCACGCCGGTCCGCATCGCGCTGACGTAGCGGTACGGCTGCATGGGCGTCCGGCGCGCGAGGTGCTCTCGCGCGGACAACAGAAGCTCGTCGCGGTGGCTATGACGCTGGCCCAGCTGCGCTTCCTCCAGGCGACCACGGATACGACGCCGACGCTGCTCCTCGACGATCCCGCGGCGGAGCTCGATCGGGAGCATCTCGAGCGCTTCATCGCCCAGGTTTCGCAGCTCAAATCGCAGCTCGTCGTAACGTCCTTGCACGCCGAATCGCGGCTTTTTGGCTCGCCGGCGCGCACGTTCCACGTGGAACATGGGAGGGTCCGCCCGGTATAATGCGATGTCACAAAATCGAGCGAATTCATGGCTTCAGACGACGTCTACGACTCAAGCAAAATCAAAGTCTTAAAGGGTCTTGATGCGGTGCGGAAACGCCCCGGAATGTACATCGGGGACACGGACGACGGCACCGGGCTTCACCACATGGTTTTCGAGGTCGTCGACAACTCGATCGACGAGTCCCTGGCCGGCCACTGCGATCGCATAGTGGTCACGATTCACGCCGATGAGTCGATCACGGTGTCCGATAACGGACGCGGCATTCCTGTGGATATCCATCCCGAGGAGGGGCGTTCGGCAGCGGAGGTCATCATGACCGTGCTGCACTCGGGCGGGAAGTTCGACGACAGCTCCTACAAGGTCTCGGGGGGCCTCCATGGCGTCGGCGTCTCGGTCGTCAACGCACTCTCGGACTATCTGCAGCTCACGGTGGCCCGCGACGGCAAGCTCTATCGCCAGGAGTACCACCTGGGCGAGCCCGCGGCGCCCCTGGCCGAGGTTGGCGCGGCGCACGAGCGCGGGACGATCATCCGCTTCAGGCCGAGCGCGCAGATCTTCACCAACATCCAGTTCAACTACGAGATCCTCGCCAAGCGGCTGCGCGAGCTCTCGTTCCTGAATTCCGGCGTGCGCATCGAGCTCATCGACGAGCGCGAGAACAAGTCCGACGTGTTCGCGCACGCCGGGGGACTGCAGGCGTTCGTGAAGTACCTGAACCGCACGCGCACGCCGATCCACGAGTCGGTGTTCTGGTTCCGCACGCAGGACGGGCCGGTGTCGGTCGAGGTGGCGCTGCAGTGGAACGACTCGTACCAGGAATCGATGTTCTGCTACACGAACAACATCCCGCAGAAGGACGGCGGCACGCACCTCGCGGGCTTTCGCTCCGCGCTCACGCGCACCCTGAACGACTACGTCGAGAAGGAATTATCCGGCAAGAAGGACAAGATCCCGATGACGGGCGACGACGCGCGCGAGGGTCTCACCGCCATCCTGTCGGTGAAGCTTCCGGATCCGAAGTTCTCCTCGCAGACCAAGGACAAGCTCGTGTCCTCCGAGGTGAAGGGCATCGTCGAGAACGCGGTCGGCACGAAACTGCAGGAGTTCCTGCTCGAGCATCCGCAGGAGGCGCGCCTCATCGTCGCGAAGATGGTGGAGGCGGCGCGCGCCCGCGAAGCGGCGCGCAAGGCGCGCGAGATGACGCGCCGCAAGGGCGCACTCGATATCGCGGGCCTTCCCGGCAAGCTCGCCGACTGCCAGGAGAAGGACCCGGCGCTCTCCGAGATCTTCATCGTCGAGGGCGACTCCGCCGGCGGCTCCGCCAAGCAGGGGCGCGACCGGCGCACGCAGGCCATCCTGCCGCTGAAGGGCAAGATCCTGAACGTCGAGCGGGCGCGCTTCGACAAGATGCTGTCCTCAGCCGAAGTCGGCACGCTCATCACCGCGCTCGGCACCGGGATCGGGCGCGACGATTTCGACATCGAGAAGCTGCGCTATCACCGCATCTGCCTGATGACGGATGCGGACGTCGACGGCAGCCACATCAGGACGCTGCTCCTCACGTTCTTCTATCGCCAGATGCCGCAGCTCATCGAGCGCGGCCACATCTACATCGCGCAGCCGCCGCTCTACAAGATCAAGCGCGGCAAGCAGGAGTCCTACGTCAAGGACGACAACGAGCTGAACCAGCTGCTGCTCAACACCGCGCTCGAGAGCGCGGGACTGCACGTGAACACTGCGGCTCCGCCGCTCTCGGGCTCGGCGCTCGAGCTCCTGGCGCGCAAGTACATGGAGGTGCAGGCGATCATCAAGCGCTGGTCGCGCCGCTACGACGACCGCCTCCTCGAGCAGCTCGTCTACATGCCGGAGGTGACGCCGGCGGACTTCGATCGCGCCGAGTGGCTGCGCGGCTGGACGGCCGAGTTGAACCAGCGCCTGAACGCTCTCGCCGACGGCACGCGCACCTATCGCGTCGAAGTGCGGGCCGCGGGGACGGGGCAGGCCGCGCGCGTCACCGTGCACAAAACCGAGCACGGCACCACGAGCCACAAGTACCTGCCGCGCGAGTTCTTCGAATCGGCGGAGTACCAGCGCATCGCCGAGCTCGCGCGCACGCTCGCCGGGCTCATCGGCGAGGGCGCTTACGTGACGCGCGGCAACGAGCGCGCGGAGGTCGGCTCGTTCAAAGAGGCGATGAAGTGGCTGTTCGATCAGGCCAAGAAGGGCCAGAGCATCCAGCGCTACAAGGGCCTCGGCGAGATGAATCCGGAGCAGCTCTGGGAGACGACCATCAACCCGCAGACGCGCCGCCTCATGCAGGTGAAGATCGAGGACGCAGTCGCCGCAGACGACATCTTCACGACCCTCATGGGGGATCAGGTCGAGCCGCGACGCGAGTTCATCGAGAAGAACGCGCTCTCGGTCACCAACCTCGACATCTGAGGCTTTTGACGTCGATTAAGTTCTGTTTCGGATCAATCCATAGTTTTTTGCCTTAAATGACTCACAAGAGAGTCAATATTCGGGCCGGCGGCCAGGAGGGATAGTCTCCCTTTATGGTAATATTCCCTAATGGAAAAGGGAGAATTACCTGATGTTGGTTCGAAGGGAGGCCGGGGGACGCCGGGGGAGGCAGGCTCCGGGTTTGCGCTTCGCCGCGGCGAGGTCGACGCGCGGCTGCTCAGGCTCTTCGACGATCCGTCGATCCAGCGCACACTGAGCGGGCGGCACAAGCTCGATCTCCCCGACCTTGCACAGCGGGTATCGGCGGAGCTCGGGTCCGCGCGCCGCGCCGCCCCCGTCGATGCCCTCTCGGTTCACCGGCGCCTGGTGAAGGGCCTGCCGGGGGTAGCGTTGTTCGTGGCCGCGGCGCTCGCGTTCGACTCGCTCACCGAGGCGCTGCCGTTCTTCGACGTCACGGCGAAAACCGCGCGCAGCAAGCTCGCCACCGCACTCTCGCCCACCGAGGGCGATCAGGCGCTGCGCCTTGCACGGGTGGCCGCGCTCGCGGGCGAGCTGCTCGGCTCCGCCGACGACGGCCGCCGTTATCTTCACACGCCCAACTTCGCACTCGGCGGCGCGACGCCGCTCGAGCTCCTGAAGACCGGATATGGCGAGCCGCTCGTACTCGGGGAGCTCCAGGCGCAGGCGGCGGGCGGACCGGTGTGAGGCTCTATCGCGCGCGCGCCCTGCGCAGCGGCCGGGAGGACTTCAACGCGCTCGACGCGTCCGGCTCCGTCGCGGGGCCGCTCGGCTGGCGCTTCAACGATCCCTTCACACCCATCCTCTACACCGCGGAGCGCGAAGCGCTCGCGGTGCTCGAGGTCGCGGTGCGGCCGGGCTGGGACTCGGTGCGCGAAGTTCTCATCGCGCCGATCGAGATCCCCGACGGCTCCGTCGCCGACCTCGCCGACCTCGGGATCGAGCTCCCCACAGACTGGAGCACGCGGCCCGCGGCACCGGCGGCGCGCACCATCGCGCGCCGGTTTCTCGAGACGGCCGCCGGGCGCGCATCGCGGCCCCTCGGGCTCCGCGTCCCGTCGGTCCTCAGCTCATCCGACTACAACGTGCTCCTCGATCCTTCGCGCAGCGACGCCTACCGTGCGGGCGCGACGCACCGGCTGCCTTTCAGGACGCTGCTCTCGACAAGGTCCTGATACACGATTCACGGGCTGATTGGGCCGCAGAATCGGATCAAAATGCATCGTATTAGCAATTAATGTATCCCTAATGAGACACATTACCGACTGCATCCCCTCTCCTAACCCGGGGTGAGCCGCCGTACCGTTGCCTCGACCCACGCCTGAATCTCCACATTGAGCGCACGCGCCTCGCGTCCCGCGGCCGTCACCGGCGCGCCGATGACGACGCGCACGGTCCCCGGCTTCTTGAGAAGTCCGCGCCGCGGCCAGTAATGCCCGGCGTTGTGTGCGACCGGGACGATGAGCTTGTTCGTCTCGGCCGCGAGCAGCGTGCCGCTCACGCCGTAGCGGCGCGTCTCGCCGGCGGGCATGCGCGTGCCCTCGGGGAAGATCATCACCCAGTCGCCCTCGGCGAGCCGGTCCTTGCCCTGCTCCACGACCTGCGCGACGGCGGTGTGGCCGGCCTTGCGGTCGATGGCAATCGCGTGCATCTGGCGCACCCCGATGCCTACCACCGGGATCCACAGGAGCTCGCGCTTGAGCACCCACACCTGGCGCGGGAAGAGCACCATCATGGCGATCGTTTCCCAGGAGGAGGAGTGCTTCCAGAGGGCGATGTGACAGCCCGCGGGGAGAGGCGCGCCCTCGACGCGGTAGTCGAGCCCGCAGCTCCACCTGAGCACCCACAGGACGCTCGCGGCCCAGCCGCGCGCGAGCGGGAAGCGCCGCGGGAAGGGCAGCACGAGACAAGCGAGCACGAAGGGGATCGCGTAGAGGAAGGTCCACGCGAAGAGGAACGCCGTGAAGAAGAGCGACCCGAGCAGCTGCAGCGCCGCCGGGCGCCGCCGCCCGGGCTGCGCTTCCTTCGGGCCCGCCGCGCTCAACCTGGCAGCCGCGACAGGTCCGCGACCCCGGCGAAGAGTCCGCGCAGCTGCGCGAGCAGACCCAAGCGGTTGGCGCGCAGCACCGGATCCTCGTCCATGACCATGACGGAATCGAAGAACGCGTCGACGGCCGGCCGCAGCTGCGCCAGGCGGCCGAGCGCTCCGGTGTACTCGCGCCGCGCGGTGGCCTCGGCCACGGCATCACGGAGCGCACGCACCGCATCGAAGAGCCGCACCTCGGCGCTCTCGCGCAGCTGCGACACGTCGACCTGGGCGGGGGGCGCGCCGGGCGCCTTGCGCAGAATGTTGGCGATGCGCTTGTTGGCGGCGGTGAGGCTGGCCGCCTCGGGAAGCTCGAGGAAGGTGCTGAGCGCCTTCAAGCGCGCGTCGAAGTCGAGGGGCGAGGCCGGCCGGCCGGCGAGCACCGCATCGAACATCTCGCTGCTCACGGCGCGCATGCCGGGCGTCGCCGTCGCGGCATTGCGCTCGAGGTAATAAGCGCGCAGCCGCTCCATCAGGAAGTCGTAGATCTCGCCGACGGTCCCGGCCACGGGCGGGAGCGGCCGGGCCGCGGCCCCGGAGGTCCCGGCGCGCAGCCGCGCGATGTCGGCGTGTACGGCCGACACGGCGCGCCCGAGGTACTCGGGAAGATCGAGGTCGAGGCCTCTTTCGATGAGGATGCGCTGCACGCCGAGCGCCGCGCGGCGCAACGCGAACGGATCCTTCGTCCCGGTCGGCTTCTCGCCGATCGCGAAGATCCCCGCCAGGGTGTCGAGCTTGTCGGCGAGCGCGAGCGCGAGCCCGGCGCTCGTCGCCGGGAGCTCATCGCCCGCGCCGCGCGGCAGGTAATGCTCGCGGATCGCGGCGGCGACTTCGGACGGCTCCCCGTCGGCTCGCGCGTAGTGGCTGCCCATGACGCCCTGGAGCTCGGGGAACTCGCCGACCATGGCGGTGAGAAGATCGCACTTGCAGAGCTCGGCGGCGCGCTGCGCCTCGGCGCGCGGCGCGCCGGTGGCCGCGGCGATCTCGCCGGCGAGCGCGCTCACGCGCCGGGTCTTGTCGCCGAGCGAGCCGAGGCGCGCCTGGTAGGTTACGGCATCGAGCGAGCCGACGCGCGCGCCGAGCGGCTCGCGGCGGTCCTGCTCCCAGAAGAACGCGGCATCGGCGAGGCGCGGGCGCACCACGCGCTCGTTTCCCGCACGCACCCTGCCCGGGTCGCGGCTCGCGATGTTCGCGACGGCGATGAAGCACGGCAGGAGCCGCCCGTCCGCGTCCTCGACCGGAAAATAGCGCTGATGATCCTCGAGGGTCGCGGTGAGCACCTCGCGCGGCAGCGCGAGGAAGCGCTCTTCGAACCTTCCGGCGAGCGCCACCGGCCACTCGGTGAGCGCCGTGACCTCATCGAGAAGCGCCTCGGAGATGAGCGCCCGCCCGCCGACGCCCCGGGCGAGCGCCGTCACCTCGGTGCGGATGCGCGCGCGGCGCGCGGCGAAATCGGCGAGCACGAAGCCCTGCGTGCGCAGCGTCGGCTCGTAACGGTCGGGAGCGGCGAGGCGCAGCGGGCGCGGCGCGAGGAAGCGATGTCCGCGCGTGTCGCGTCCGCTCGCGGTCTCGAGCAGCGTCGCCGGTACGACTTCGTTCCCGTACAGCATCACCAGCCAGTGCACCGGACGCACGAAGAGCGCAGTGCCCGCGCCCCAGTGCATGCGGCGCGGGATCGGGAGAGCCTCGAGCGCCGTCTGCACGAGCGCCGGCAGCAGCTCGACCGCGCGGGCGCCTGTGCGGGTGCCGATGAAGTAGAGGAAGGACCCCTTGCCTTCCTCGAGCGACACGAGCTTCGCGACCTCGGTGCGGCAGCTCTCGGCGAAGGCGAGGGCGGCGCGCGTCGGCTTGCCCGCCGCATCGAACGCCGCCGCAAGCGGCGGTCCCTTGCGCCGCAGCTGCTGCTCGGGCTGCTGCGCGGCGAGGGCCTTGACCCACACGGCGAGCCGCCGCGGGGTGGCGAATCCGACGAGCTCGCCGTGGGCGAGGCCCGCCTTGTCGAGCCCGGCGCCGAGGCTGGCGACCAGCGCCTGCTCGAGCCCGAGCAGGGCCTTCGGCGGCAGCTCCTCGGTTCCGATCTCGAAGAGGAAATCGCGCGGTCCGGCCGCTGCACGGGGCTTCGGCGCGGCACGGGGCTTTGGCGCGCGGCGTCGAGCCGTCGCGGCGCGCTTCGGTTTCGAGCGCCGCGCCTTCATGCCGCGGCCCCGCCGTCAGCGGCGGCGCGTCCTGCCGGCGGCTGCTCCTTCAGCAGCGGGAAGCCGAGCTTCTCGCGGCTTTCGAGATAAGCCCTGGCGACGCCGCTCGCGAGCGTGCGGACCCGCAGGATGTAGCGCTGCCGCTCGGTCACCGAGATCGCGCGGCGCGCATCGAGGAGGTTGAAGGTGTGCGAGGCCTTCAAGACCTGCTCGTAGGCAGGGAGCGCGAGCTTTGCCGCGAGCAGCCGCTGGCACTCGCGCTCGTGATCCTCGAAGTGCCTGAGCAGCGTCGGCACGTCCGCCTGCTCGAAGTTGAAGGCCGACTGCTCGGCCTCGTTCTGCCTGAAGACATCCCCGTAGGTCACGGTTCCCGCGGACGTGCGCGTGATGACGATGTCGTAGATGCTCTCGACTCCCTGCAGATACATCGCGAGCCGCTCGAGCCCGTAGGTGATCTCGCCCGTGACCGGGTGGCAATCGAGACCCCCGACCTGCTGAAAATAGGTGAACTGGGTGATCTCCATGCCGTTGAGCCACACCTCCCACCCGAGGCCCCAGGCGCCGAGCGTGGGCGACTCCCAGTCGTCCTCGACGAAACGCACGTCGTGGGTGAGCGGGTCGAGGCCGAGCGCCGCGAGGCTCCCGAGGTAGAGATCGAGAATCTCGAGCGGCGAGGGTTTGATCACCACCTGGTACTGGTAGTAGTGCTGCAGGCGAAAGGGATTCTCGCCGTAGCGGCCGTCGGTGGGCCGGCGCGAGGGCTGCACGTAGGCGGCGCTCCACGGCTCAGGTCCCACCGCGCGCAGGAACGTCGCCGTGTGGAAGGTACCGGCGCCGACTTCCATGTCGTAGGGCTGCAGGATCACGCAGCCGCGGGAGGACCAGTACTCCTGCAGCGCGAAGATCAGGTCCTGGAAGGTGCGCGGCGCGCGGGTATTTTTTCTCGAGCGACCGGAAGCCATGCGGGATTTAAAGACCCAAAGAGCGCGCGAGTATAAGACGCTCGATGCACCCGCGGTGGCTCCGGGAGGCCGGGAGCTTACGACGGCAGACCAAGAGCCGGCCCTGCGGCCGTTGCGGCCGAACGGGCCATCCGTGGTGCACCAAAGTCGTGCAGCGCGCTTCTCCCGGCAAAAAAATCAAAAAACAGCCTGTTGCACGCACCTGGAGAGTGCAATAATGAATTTCGTGCGCACCTAAATGGTGCAATACGACTTGAGAATGTCCCCTAACTGCTTGATTTCCTTTCCCTGCGCCTATGGCACGGGGCCTGCAAAGGCCTGAGGACCTGAGAGGCGGCGGCCGCCTGACCCCTTTTTCCCGGAGGCGATATGACACCGAGTGATGTGATTAGGCTCATCAAAGAAAAGCAAGTGAAGTTCGCGGATCTGCGCTTCACGGACACGCGCGGCAAGGAGCAGCACGTGACGATCCCGGCGCGGCTCGTCGATGAGGACTTCTTCCGCGACGGCAAGATGTTCGACGGCTCGAGCATCGCCGGCTGGAAGGGCATCAACGAGTCGGACATGATCCTCATGCCCGAAGCCAACACCGCGGTCCTCGATCCGTTCTTCGAGGAGACGACGGTCGATATCCGCTGCGACGTGATCGAGCCTGCCACGATGCAGGGCTACGAGCGCGACCCGCGCTCGCTCGCCAAGCGCGCCGAGGCCTACCTCAAGTCGACCGGGATCGCCGACTCGGCGCTCTTCGGGCCGGAGAACGAGTTCTTCATCTTCGACAGCGTGCGCTTCGGCAACGAGATGAACGGCTCGTTCTACTCGATCGACTCGGTGCAGGGCGCGTGGAACTCGCAGCGCGAGTACCAGGAAGGCAACAAGGGCCACCGTCCCGGGATCAAGGGCGGCTATTTCCCGGTGCCGCCGGTCGATGCGTTCCAGGACATCCGCTCGGCGATGTGTCTGGCGATGGAGGAGATGGGGCTCAAGGTCGAGGTGCATCACCACGAGGTGGCCACCGGCGGCCAGGCCGAGATCGGCGTCGGCGCGGGCACGCTGGTGCAGAAGGCCGACCAGGTGCAGATCCTCAAGTACTGCGTCCACAACGTCGCCCACGGCTACGGCAAGACCGCGACCTTCATGCCGAAGCCCTTAGTCGGCGACAACGGCAACGGCATGCACGTGCACCAGTCGCTGCAGAAGGAAGGCCGGGCGCTGTTCGCCGGCGACAAGTACGGCGGGCTCTCCGATCTCGCGCTCTACTACATCGGCGGCATCATCCGGCACGCCAAGGCGCTCAACGCCATCACCAACCCCGGCACCAACAGCTACAAGCGCCTGGTGCCCGGCTTCGAGGCGCCGACGCTGCTCGCCTACTCGGCGCGCAACCGCTCCGCCTCGATCCGCATCCCGTGGGTGTCGTCGCCGAAGGCGCGGCGCATCGAGGTGCGCTTCCCCGACTCGTGCGCGAACCCCTACTTCGCCTTCGCGGCGATGATGATGGCCGGGCTCGACGGCATCCAGAACAAGATCCATCCGGGCGACCCGGCGGACAAGGACCTCTACGATCTCGAGCCCGAGGAGGCGAAGCACATTCCGACCGTGTGCCATTCGCTCGACATGGCGCTCGAGCACCTCGACAAGGATCGCGAGTTCCTCGTCCGCGGCGGGGTGTTCACCAACGACGTGATCGATGCGTACATGGGACTGAAGCTCCAGGAGATCACGCGCTTTCGCATGTCGACGCACCCGGTGGAGCTGGAGCTGTACTACAGCGCCTGAGCTCAAGGATGACGCGACCGCCGCCCCCGCGCCCCGCCGCCCGCACCTCCGGCCCCGTCCGGGGCGGGCCGGCGGGCGCGCCGGGGGTGCGGCGGTCACAGCGGGCGGCGCGCGAGGGAGCGGCAGCGCACATTCGCGGCCTGCCGCTTTTGTCTCCACCTTTCTGCCGGGATATGCTCGGTTGCGATGCGGCGCATCCTCTTTACCTTAATATCGCTCGGCTGCTCGGTGGCGCTCGCCACCACCGTGTACAAGTGGGTCGACGAGAACGGCGTGATCCACTACAGCGATCAGCCGCATCCGAACGCCCAGAAGCTGCAGGTGGAGGGCGTACAGACCTACTCCTCGAACGCCGCCGCGGTGCGCGCTGCCGAGCCGGAGCAGAGCTCCGCGTCCGGCAACCCCTACAAGGGCTGCGCCATCGCGCAGCCGCTCGACCAGCAGAACCTGCCGAACGCGCAGTCGGTGTTCATCCGCGTGGCGGCCGATCCGGTGCCGCGTGGGGCGGATCGCGTCTTCATCACGATGGACGGCCAGGGCCTGAACGGCGGCCAGCCGACCGGGCTCAGCTTCAACGTGACGCCGATCGAGCGCGGCCAGCACAGCGTCAGTGCGCAGATCCGCGCCGCCGACGGCCAGGTGCTGTGCCAGACGCCGAACGTGACTTTCTACGTGCAGCAGCCGAATCTCCTCAGCCCCGGGTTCCAGAGCGGGCAGCAGCCCGGCACCTCGCCGCGCCCGCGCTGACAGCGCCCCGTGCGCTGCGCGCGCCCCGCAGAGGGGCGCCGCCGCCTCTCCCGCCGCTCACCGCGAGCCGGCCGCGCCATGGCCGCTGAGTACCGCAGTCCCTCGGTGCTCTCGCACTTCGATCCGGCGGAGCTGCTCGATGCGCTCTCGACCGGGATCCTGATGCTCGATGCGCAGCTTTGCCCGATCTACGCCAACGTGGCCGCGCAGGACCTGCTCGCCTTCAGCCTCAACATGAGCCGCGGCCGCCCCTTCGGGGATTTTCTCCACGACGCGGGCGCTCTCAACGCGATCCTCAAGCGCGCGCTCGTGACCGGCGAGGGCATCGCGGACCGCGAGCTGCAGCTGAAGCCCGCCGGCTCGCCGCGCGAGGCGCGCACGCTCGATGTCACGGTGACGCCGCTCCCCGGGCTCACGGGGACGCACCTGCTGATCGAGCTCGCGGACACCACGCAGCGCCAGCGCATCTCGCGCGACAACGACCTGCTCGCGCGCCTCGACGGCAGCCGCCTCATGATCCGCCAGCTCGCCCACGAGATAAAAAACCCCCTGGGCGGCCTGCGCGGCGCGGCGCAGCTCCTCGAGCGCGAGCTGCCGGCGCCTTCCTTGCGCGAGTACACCCAGGTCATCATCGGCGAGGCCGATCGCCTCACCGCGCTGGTCGAGTCGATCGCGGGTCCGAGCCGCCCGCCCAGCAAGGCGCTCATGAACGTGCACGAGATCTGCGAGCACGTGTATCACCTGCTGCGCGCCGAGGCGCGCACCGGGGTGCTGGTCGAGCGCGACTACGACCCGAGCCTCCCGAACGCCATGCTCGACCGCCATCAGCTGATCCAGGCGGTGCTCAACGTCGGGCGCAACGCGCTGCAGGCGCTCTCGTCGCAGGGCGATACCGGCCACGTGGTGCTGCGCACCCGTGCGCGCTCGAACGTCAGCATCGGCTCGGTGCGCCACCGCCTGGTCGCCGCCGTGCAGGTCGAGGATTCCGGGCCCGGCGTCCCGGAGCACCTGCGCTCCTCGATTTTCTATCCGCTGGTCACCGGGCGCGCGAACGGCACGGGCTTGGGTCTGGCCGTGGCGCAGGAGCTGGTGACCCGCAACGGCGGCATCATCGAGTTCGAGAGCGAGCCGGGGCGCACCGTGTTCACGCTGCTCCTGCCGCTCGGAGATGAATCATGAACAGCGAATCACCGCGCGTATGGCTGGTCGACGACGACGCCTCAATCCGCTGGGTGCTGGAGCGGGCGCTCAAGCACGGCGGCATGAGCGCGCGCGTGTTCGATGCGGCGGAGCCGGCGCTCGAGGCGCTGCGGCGCGAGTCGCCCGACGTGCTGATCACCGACATCCGCATGCGGGGCGCCTCGGGGCTCGAGCTCCTGAAGCGCATCCGCGACGCGCGCCCGGCGCTGCCCGTGATCGTGATGACCGCGCATTCGGACCTCGGCAGCGCCGTGTCGGCTTACGAGGGCGGCGCGTTCGAGTACCTGCCGAAGCCCTTCGACATCGATCAGGCCGTGGCGCTCGCGCGCCGTGCGGCCCACGCCGGCATGCAGGGCAGCGGCGAGGCGGGCGGCACGCCGCGCATCCCCGAGCTCCTCGGGCGCGCGCCGGCGATGCAGCAGGTGTTCCGCGCCATCGGGCGGCTGGCGCGCTCCTCGATGACCGTGCTGGTGATGGGCGAGTCCGGCACCGGCAAGGAGCTCGTGGCGCGTGCGCTGCACGATCACAGCCCGCGCGCCGGCAAGCCCTTCATCGCGCTCAACACCTCGGCGATCCCGGCCGACCTGCTCGAGTCCGAGCTCTTCGGCCATGAGCGCGGCGCCTTCACCGGCGCCGACAGCCTGAGACGCGGGCGCTTCGAGCAGGCCGACGGCGGCACGCTGTTTCTCGACGAGATCGGCGACATGTCGATGCCGCTGCAGACACGACTGCTGCGCGTGCTCGCCGAGGGCGAGTTCTATCGCGTCGGCGGGCAGACCGCGGTGCGGGTCGACGTGCGCGTCATCGCCGCGACGCACCAGGACCTGCGCGAGCGCGTCGCGCGCAGCCTGTTCCGCGACGACCTCTACCACCGGCTCAACGTGATCCGCATCGAGCTGCCGCCGCTGCGCGCACGCGCCGGCGACATCCCGGACCTGCTCGCGCACTACCTCGAGGTCGCGGCCCACGAGCTCGGCGTCGAGCCGAAGGCGCTGGCACCCGAGGCGCTCGCGCTCCTCACCGCCTACGACTGGCCGGGCAACGTGCGCGAGCTCGTGAACCTCTGCCGGCGGCTGTCGGTGCTCGCGCCCGGGCGCGAGGTGCGCCTCGAGGACCTGCCCGCCGAGCTGGTGAGCGCGGCCTCCGCGGGACCGAAGGATGCGGACTGGGCGGCGCAGCTCGCCAGCTGGGCGGAGCGCGCCTCCTTAAGCGCAACGCAGCCGCTGCTCGATGCGGCGCAACCGCAGTTCGAGCGCGTGCTGATCCGCGCCGCGCTCAAGCGCACGCACGGACACCGGCAGGAGGCGGCCAAGCTCCTCGGCTGGGGACGCAACACGCTCACGCGGAAGCTCAAGGAGCTCGGCATGAACGGCACGGAGGGCGGCACGCAGTAGGAGCTCAGCCGTGTCGGGCCGCCTCTGGCAGAGCGAGTTCCTCGGCAATACGCTCGGCAACTGGACGATCGCGCTCGCGGTCCTCCTCGTCACCCTCACGGTGCTGCCGGTCGCAAAGAGGCTGATCGCCGCGCAGCGCCGGCGGCTCCTGGCGCGCGCGCCGCTCAAGGTCCACCCGGCCATCGATCTCGCGGCGCTGCTCGCCGGGCGCACCAGCCGCCTCTTCCTGTGGGGGGCGGCCGTGTGGCTCGCCGCGCGCGACCTCGCTTTCCCCCCGAAGCTCGAGCGCTGGCTGACGGCGGCGCTGGTGCTGCTCCTGTGGATGCAGATCGCGCTCTGGTCCATGGCGGCGGTGCGCTTCGCGATCGACGTGCGCCGGCAGCGCTCCACCGGTCCGGACACGCTGCTGCAGAGCTCGATGGAGGTGATCCTCTTCGCCGCGGGGCTCCTCATCTGGGGAGTCGCGGCGCTGCTCGCGCTCGACAACCTCGGCGTCGAGATCCGGCCGCTGCTCGCGGGACTGGGCATCGGCGGTATCGCCCTCGCGCTCGCCGTGCAGACGGTGCTCGCCGATCTCCTCGCCTCGCTCTCGATCGCGCTCGACAAGCCCTTCGGCCTCGGCGATTTCCTCACGGTCGACGACTGCCAGGGGACGGTCGAGCACATCGGCGTCAAGAGCACGCGGCTGCGCAGCATCAACGGCGAGCAGATCATCATGGCCAACGGCGATCTGCTGAAGGCGCGCGTGCGCAACTACGGGCGGCTGCGCGAGCGGCGCGCCCTCTTCGTGCTGGCGGTGCACTACGAGACGCCGGTGGCGACGCTCGCCGCGGTGCCGCGCGCGGTGCGGGAGATCATCGAGGCGACGCCCGAGGTGCGCTTCGACCGCTGCCACCTGCTGCGCTGCACCGAGACGGCGCTCGAGTTCGAGGCCGTGTTCTTCGTCATGCGGCCCGAGTACAAGGCCTACGCCGATGCGCAGCAGACCATCAACCTGAGGATCCTGGAGCGCTTGCGCACGATGGAGGTGAGCTTCACCGCCACCGCGCCGACGGCCGTGCGGCTGCACCCGCCGCTCACGCCCGCGGCGGATGCGGGCGGCCAGCAGCGCCTGCTCTAGGGGCTCGCGCTCCCTAGGGCTCGGCGAGCAGCTCGCGCAGCAGCTCGGCGAATTCGTCGTACGGCAGCGCCCCCTCGACCCGCACGCCGGTGAGCTCGCCGTGCGCGGCGCGGCCGACGATGAAGCCGGGCGTGCCGTTGATGCCGGCGGCGTCGGCCTCCGCGGCATGCGCCGCGATCACCGCGGAGTACCTGTTGCGGGCGACGCACTCATCGAAGCGCGTCGTGTCGAGCCCGACGGCGCGCGCCCGCCGCTCGATCCCGCCGCCGCCCAGATCCGCGGGGCCGCCGAGGAGCGCCGCATGCATCTCCCAGAACCTGCCCTGCTCGGCGGCGCAATGCGCGGCCTCGGCGGCCGGCGCGGCCGAGGCGTGAATCTCGAGCGGCAGGTCGCGCGCGATGTAGCGCAGCTTTCCGGTATCGATGTAATTGCGCTTGAGCTTCGGCCACACCTCGGCCTGGAAGCGCCGGCAGTAGGGGCACTGGTAGTCGGTGAACTCGACCATGGTGAGGGGCGCGGTGGCACGGCCGAGCGCGAGCTCGCCCGGCGGCAGCGCGAGGCGCACGACATCGGGCGGGAGCTCGCGCGCGGCGGGGGCGGCATCGCCCGCGACGCCCAAGCCCGCGAAGGCGACGGCGACCGCGAGCAGCGCAGTCGTGGCGGAGGTGCTAATGCGGCCTCTCTTCCTTGCCCCTCTCCTGGCCCTTCTCGTCCCGCTGCACGGGATGCTGCGGATGGTAGGCCTCGCCGACCGGCTTCGCGGCGGTCACACCGGGCTCGCGGAAGGCGCTCGGGCGCGGCGTGCCGGCGATCTGCGGGCGGCCTTCGTTGCGCGCCGCATTCAACGTCGGCTCCGAGCGGGCGTCGACATGGTGCTGCAGCTGGACCGGCGTCTGCCTGAAGCGCGGCTCAGCCGCATGCGCCGCCTCGAGCGGCGTCGGCTGCGCGCGCGTGCCGGCGCCGCCCACGTAGCTCATGCGGGCGCCGTTCACCGGGGCCTTGTTGACCACCGTCTCGCGGTAGACGTTATGGACGGTGGGCACGTTCACGTTGGTGACCGCGGCGTTGTACTGGAAGCGGTTGTTCATCCAGCGCCCGCCGCGATAGCCGTCCCCGTCATAGCCATGGCCGTAGTCTATGCCGCCGTAGTAGCCGACGTGCGGCCCCCAGTGTCCCGGGTGAAAGACGTACGCCGAGCCGACCGGGTCCCAATAGCCGGGCGTCCACAGGAAGCCCACCTGCGGCGGCACCACCCAGGTGCCCGGAACCCAGAAGTAGCCGTCCATTCCCCAGCGCCACACGCCAGGCGTCCAGATGTAGCCGTCCCCCGGGGGCGGGGGCTGCTCGTAGACCGGCATCGGCGGCGGCGGCTCGCTCGCCTCCTCCTCGATCTCGTCAGTCGCCGGGACGGGGACGGCCGCGTCCACGGGCTGCGGCACCTGATATGCGTACGGCTGCTCCACCACGCAGCCCGCGAGCGCCAGCGCGAGAACCCACGCGAGGCTCTGCAACGGAAGTGTTCTCGTCATGACTCTCTCCTCCCAGAACTTGAATCCGAACGATCGCGCGCCGCGCCTGCCGGTCAGCCCGAACACGGGGAGTCCTCGATGTCGCGGCCCGTGCGCAGCGTCCCGACCAGCTGCGTCACGTTCTTCAGTCCCTGGGCGCGCAGGTACTCCGCGATGCCGTCGTTGATGCTGCGGCAGACCAGCGGGTCGTAGAAGAGCGCCGTGCCGACACCGACCGCGCTCGCGCCGGCGATGAGGAACTCGATGGCATCCGTCGCGCCCACGATGCCGCCCTGGCCGATGATCGGCACCTTGTGGGGGCCCGCCACCTCGTAGACCTGGTGAACCTTGAGCAGCGCGATCGGCTTGATGGCCGGCCCCGAGAGCCCGCCCTGCACGTTGCCGATCACCGGGCGGCGCGTCGACACGTCGATCGCCATGCCCATGACGGTGTTGATCACCGCGAGCGCGTCCGTGCCCGCCTCGATGCAGCGGCGCGCGTTCTCGCGGATGTCGGTCTGGTTGGGCGAGAGCTTGGTGATGAGGGGTTTCTCAGTCGCGCGACGGCAGGCGGCCACCACCTGGGCCGACATCTCCGGGTAGTTGCCGAAGGCGACGCCGCCTTCCCTGACGTTCGGACAGGAGATGTTGATCTCCATGGCGTCGATCGGCGACTGATCAAAGCGGCGCGTCACCTCGACGTACTCCTCCACCGTCGAGCCGCACACGTTGGCGATGAAGCGCGTCTCGCTGAAGTCGAGCTGCGGCAGCACCGTGCCGACGACGTGCTCGACGCCCGGGTTCTGAAGCCCGATGGCGTTCAGCATGCCGGCCGGCGTCTCGCAGATGCGGTGCGGGGGATTGCCGAGGCGCGGCTTACCGGTCGTGCCCTTGAGCACGACAGCGCCGGCGTCGCGGTTCGAGAACCCCTCGACCCGCGTGTACTCCTCGCCGAAGCCGACGCAGCCCGAGAGCAGCACGATCGGGGACGCGAAGTCGAGGCCGCAGAACGAGAAGCGCAGCGCGGCGGCGGCAGAGGCCGCGTCCGGGCGAGCCGGCACCCCGGCTGCTTCTGGTGTCGCGCTCGGCATGGCGCGCATTATCGCACAGCCCCGCCGCCGCCCACGCGAGATGCGAATGTTCCACGTCGTGCTGTTTCAGCCGCAGATCCCGCCCAACACCGGCAACGTCATCCGCCTGTGCGCGAACACGGGCGCGACGCTGCACCTCGTGCGGCCGCTCGGATTCGAGCTCACCCGCAAGGCGGTGCGGCGCGCCGGCCTCGACTACGAGGAGCTCGCCGAGGTGCGCGTGCACCAGGGCCTCGCCCCCTGTCTCGAGGCCTTAGGCGCCGCGCGCCTCTACAGCGTCGAGACCGGCGGTGCGCGGCCCTACAGCGAGGCGGCCTTCAGCGCGGGCGATGCCCTCGTCTTCGGCCCCGAGACCCGGGGCCTTCCGGCACGGGTACTCTCGCTCGTGCCGCTCGAGCGGCAGCTCGCGATCCCGATGCGGGCGCACAACCGGAGCCTGAATCTCTCGAACGCGGTAGCGCTGGTCGTGTACGAGGCCTGGCGTCAGAATGGCTTCGCCGGGGCGGACGCCAGCGCCGAGGGGTGACGGCAAGAGTCGAGGTTAGAGGTGAGTCCAAGAGGTGAGGGTTAGAGGTGACCATGGCTGAGAGCGTGCTGCTCGTCGACTACGAGAACATAGGCAAGATCGATCTCGCCGCGATCCCCGAGGGGGTGCGCGTGCCGTTCTTCTTCGGCGCCTCACAGCGCACGGTGCCGACCGAGTTCCTGAAGGCCGCGCTCCGGCTCGGCGAGCGCTTCGTGCCGATCGACATCGAGGGCCAGGGCAAGAACGCGCTCGACTTCCACATCGCCTTCTATCTCGGGGAATACCTCGCGCAGTCGCCGGAGACGGCCTGCGTCATCCTCTCGAAGGACAAGGGCTTCGATCCCCTGGTGCGCCACCTCGCCCGCCGCGGCTTTGCGGTGCGCCGCGCCAACTCCATGCCCGAGGCGCTCGGCTCGGGCGCCGCGCCCGCCACCGCGCCGCGCAGCCCGGCAGCCGTCCGCAGCGGCGGGCGTCGCCGTGGAGGCGGGCGCACGGCTGCGCGCCGCGAGAGCCCGCGGCGCGAGGGCGGATCGCTCAAGGAAGAGGCCCTGCAGCTGCTCGCGGGTACGCAGAAGGCGCGCCGTCCGCGCAAGCGCAAAGGCCTGATCGCCGTGCTGCACTCGCACTTCGCGCAGAAAGTCCCCGAGAGCGAGCTGCAGCGTCTGGTCGAAGAGCTGATCGCCGCGGGAAGCCTGAGCGAGGCGAACGGCGCGATCACCTATCACTTGTGATCGAGCGGGCTGCGCACGCCGCCCGCGCCTTTTCCCATGACGTGCGTGTAGATCATGGTGGTCTTCAGGTCCGAATGGCCGAGCAGCTCCTGCACCGTACGGATGTCGTAACCGTCCTCGAGCAGGTGGGTCGCGAAGCTGTGCCGCAGGGTATGGCAGCTCGCAGGTTGCGCGAGACCGGCGCGCAGTACCGCCGCCTGCACGGCGCGCTGCACGACCTTCTCGTGCAGGTGATGCCGGGCGAGCTCGCCGGTATAGGGGTCCCGGCAGAGTGTCGCGGCGGGGAACAGGTACTGCCAGCCCCAGCGCGCCGCCGCCTGCGGGTACTTGCGGGCGAGCGCCGCAGGCAGCGTGACACCCGGCCGCGCCAGGCGCCGCTCCTCGTCGTACCAGGCGCGCAAGCGCTCGAGGTGCGAGCGCACCGCACGCTCGAGCGTGGCCGGCAGCATGGTGACCCGATCCTTGCCGCCCTTCGCCTCGCGCACTACGAGCTCGCCGCGCTCGAGCGCCAGGTCCTTGACCCGCAGCCGCAATCCCTCCGTGAGACGCAGTCCGCTCCCGTACAGGATGCTCGCCACCAGCCACGGCGTGCCCTGAAGCTGCGCGAGCAGCGCGCGCACCTCGGCGCGGCTCAGAACCACCGGCAGCCGCCTGGGCTGCGACGCGCGGGTGATCCCGTCGAGCCAGGGCAGCTCGATGCCGAGCACGTGGCGGTAGAGGAACAGCAGCGCCTGCAGGGCCTGGCTCTGCGTGGCGGCGCTCACCTTGCGGCGCACCGCCAGATGGGTCAAGAATTCCTCGACATCGGGCGCGCCGAGCTCGCGCGGATGCTTTCGATCATGAAACTCGACGTAACGCCGCAGCCAGTGCAGGTAAGCCTGCTCGGTTCTGAGGGCCAGGTGCCGGGTGCGCATCTTCTCGCGCGCCACGGCGAACAGGCCCGGTTGCTTGTCCACGGCGCTCGTCCTCCCTGGGCGCGACGGCCGCGCCGGCAGTGCAAAGCATGGAAGCAATGACGCGGCGAAGTCGAGAGCAATATCTAAGGAGAATGGCCCATTTCTTCACCCCATTTAGGTCTTCTAAATCGGCAGCATGCGGGGGCAGATGCGCGCAAGCGAATTTCAATGCATTTCAACGGCGCACTCGGTCGCGTGACCGATAAATGAAGTTAGGAGTCACGCGTGAGAGCAGCGCTCGTCTTGGCGTTTGTGCTGTGTGGGGTACAGACTACCGTGGCGGATCCGCCAACGCCGATAGCTGCGCCCTGCGAACGCAATGACTCGATAGGAGCTGTAAGAAGATATCTTCTGCCAGTGCTTGCGTCGGCTGGCAAAACAGGCCGGATTTACTACGAAGCCATCTGCCCGCGAGTCAAGGATCACCCTCTCGCATTTCCGCAAATAGAGGTGTGCGCGCCGTTAACAAACGCGACGGATCTGGCGGCTGTGCGAAGCGTATTTCGTGAAGAGAAAGGCGTCTTGGTTTCCGAAGACCCTTCAGGGATTATCCGCGTCAGGATCGGGAGAGTTCCGGATGCCATCCTGCAGACGCGGGTATCCATCCTGAAATTGACCCCGATTGACCAATTCAATGTCTTACCGGCGATCTGGGCTATTAACAGTGCACCGGAAGTGCAGTCGGCCGGCGAAAGGCTGCACATTGTTCTACCCATGAGGGTCATCGCCAGCATGCCCGTTATGCGACCAGCGGAAGGCCTCCCTCACCTTCCTGCTGAACTATCGAACGTAACCGTGGATCAAGCTCTCGACATGGTTGCGAGAACATGGGGACGCATTGTTTTCTACGGGGCGTGCACCGAGCCGGGCACATACGAAATCTTTTAGCACTTACTTCCAAGGCGTAAGGTTCTGACTGTGGTCCCGGCAAGAGAATCAGCAGGAACAATTGCGGGGCGGGTCGGACCGCATGCGGTTGCAATGCTTCCGCGCGGGGGCGTGACTCCTAACAATCGTTGGAGGGGGCCGTGATGCGCTGGTGGTTGGGCGCGGCGGGACCCAGTCGAAATTGCGGGCCCGCCGCGCCTGTGACACGTGGTCGGCCGGCCCCTCAACTTCACCGTTAGGCGCCACATGGCAGTGCGCATGTTTGGCACCTTCCTGCTGTTTATCTCTCCGGGTTGCGCGCTCGCCCAGGACGTTCTTGTGCGTGTTCAGCAGCGCGGTGACCCTGCTGCTCTTCAGTATGTGCTGCACACGGCTGCCGCAACCTCG
>DASYYF010000046.1:0-5989 GCA_035934055.1 Steroidobacteraceae bacterium
GCCTATAAGCACGTGCCGATCGTCGAGTACAACGTCGTCGAAGGCATCCACAATAACGTGATCAGCACCTGGTACACGGCGGAGGCCGCGCTCGAGACCGGCGTCGAGACCTTCGTGCTGGTGTCGACCGACAAGGCGGTCAACCCGGCGAACGTCATGGGTGCCACCAAGCGCCTCGCGGAGCTGGTGCTTCAGGCGCTGCAGGAGCGTACTTCGCAAACCCGCTTCTGCATGGTGCGCTTCGGCAACGTGCTCGCCTCTTCGGGCTCCGTCGTGCCGCTTTTCCAGAAGCAGATCCGCCGCGGCGGTCCGGTGACCGTGACGCACCGCGACGTCATTCGCTACTTCATGACGATTCCGGAAGCTGCGCAGCTCGTTCTGCAGGCCGGCTCCATGGCCAAGGGGGGCGATGTATTCGTTCTCGACATGGGAAGCCCGGTGCGGATCGATGATCTCGCGCGGCGCCTGGTGCATCTCATGGGCCTCACGGTGCGCGACACCGCGCATCCGGACGGCGACATCGAGATCGAATACACGGGCCTGCGCACGGCCGAGAAACTGTTCGAAGAGCTCGTGATCGGCTCGAACGTCACGGGTACCGACCACCCGATGGTCATGCGGGCCATGGAGCATCACGTGCCGTGGCCCAAGATGCAGGAGATCCTGAACGACCTGCTGGTCGCGCTCGCGAGCTTCGACTGCCACCGGGCGCTCGGGCTCCTGTCGGAGTCCGTCGCGGAGTACCAGTCCGGCGCCGACATCCGCGATTACGTCTGGATGCGTAAGGCCGTACTGCCGCACGCCGGCCACGCCAACGTGGCCGACTTCGCCGCCAAGCGCCGCCAGTCCGAAGTCGGCAAGCCCGCGCCGGGACAAAGCCCCCCGACTTAAGCCGCACCATTGCGACCTTTGAGTCCCGGGCCTCGCCCGGAGGGTATTCTTCGCTCTGCGCGATTGAGCCCGACGCTGATTTGCTCTAGTCTGTCATCTATTAGTTCTTATAAATCCACAACTTACATTGACTTAATCCATGCGCGTAACGATTTTCGGTTCCGGCTACGTCGGCCTCGTCACCGGCGCCTGCCTCGCGGATGCCGGCAACCACGTGGTCTGCGTGGACGTCGACGCGGGGAAGATCGAGCGCTTGAATCGCGGCGAGGTCCCGATCCACGAGCCCGGGCTCGAGGCGCTCATCAAGCGCAACGCCGAGGCGGCGCGCATCGAGTTCACCACCGACGCCGCCAGGGGGGTCGCCCACGGGCTCTTCCAGCTCATCGCGGTCGGCACGCCCCCGAGTGAGGACGGCTCGGCGGACCTCACGCACGTGCTCGCGGTCGCGCGCACCATCGCGACGCACCTCAACCGCTATGCGATCGTCATCACCAAGTCGACCGTCCCGGTCGGCACCGCGGACAAGGTGCGCGCCGAGATCGACAAGACTCTCGCCGCGCGCGGGGCGAGCTGCGAGTTCGACGTGGTCTCGAACCCCGAATTCCTTAAAGAAGGCGCCGCGATCACCGACTTCATGAAGCCGGATCGGGTCGTGGTCGGCAGCGACAACCCGCGCACCACCGAGCTCCTGCGCGCGCTGTATGAGCCCTTCACGCGCAACCATGACCGCCTGATCGTCATGGACATACGCTCATCGGAGCTCACCAAGTACGCGGCGAATGCGATGCTCGCCACCAAGATCAGCTTCATGAACGAGCTCGCCAACATCGCCGAGCGGGTGGGTGCCGACATCGAGAAAGTGCGCATCGGCATCGGCTCGGACCCGCGCATCGGCTATAGCTTCATCTACCCCGGCACGGGCTACGGTGGATCGTGCTTCCCGAAGGACGTCCAGGCCCTGATCCGCTCCTCTCACGACGCGGGCCACGAGCCCACGATCCTCAATGCCGTCGAGTCGGTGAACGCGCGGCAAAAGGAGGTGCTCTTCCACAAGATGTCGCGACACTTCGACGGTAAGCTCGCAGGTAGAACCGTGGCGCTCTGGGGCCTTTCGTTCAAGCCCAATACCGACGATATGCGGGAAGCCCCCTCGCGCACGCTCATCGCCCTCCTCATCAAGGCCGGCGTGCGCGTGCAGGCCTACGACCCCGTAGCCGGCGCGGAGGCGCAGCGCATCTACGCCGCGGAGCCTAAGCTCACGCTCGCGAAAAACGCGTATCAGGCGGCGGAGGGAGCGGATGCGCTCGCGATCGTCACCGAGTGGCAGGAGTTTCGCAGTCCCGACTTCGATCGCCTGCGGGAGGTGCTGAAGGGCGCGGTGATTTTCGACGGCCGCAATCTTTACGACCCGGCAATGGTGAGCCGCTTCGGCTTCACCTACCACGCGATCGGCCGCGGCAAGCCGCTCGCGGTCGACTGAGCGTCTATCCCAAGGAGGAAGCCAAGCGATGCTCACCCCGGTGATTCTCTCGGGCGGCGCGGGAACGCGGCTCTGGCCGCTCTCACGTGAGCTCTATCCGAAGCAGCTGCTCGCGCTCACGGGTCCGCGCACCATGCTGCAGCAGACGGCGCTGCGGCTCGAGGGACTGGGCGCCGCGCCGCCCGTGATCGTCTGCAACGAGGCGCACCGCTTCCTCGTGGCCGAGCAGCTGCGGCAGCTCAAGATCGCGCCGCGCGCCATCGTCCTCGAGCCCGCAGGACGCAACACCGCGCCCGCCATCGCACTCGCCGCGCACGCAGCGCTCAAGGGAGTTGCGGCGGAGACAGCAGATCCCGTGCTCCTCGTCCTTCCGGCCGATCATGTGATCAAGGACGTTCCGGCCTTCCAGCGCGCCGTGCGCCTGGCGCTCCCGGCGGCCGAGCAGGGCCAGCTCGTCACCTTCGGCATCGTGCCGACCGCGCCCGAGACCGGCTACGGCTACATCCAGCGGGGAGCTGCGAGCGGTGCGCTTCACCGCATCGCGCGCTTCGTCGAGAAGCCCGATGCCAAACGGGCGGCGGAGTTCGTGCAGTCGGGCGAGTACTACTGGAACAGCGGCATGTTCATGTTTGGCGCGCGGCGCTATCTCGCCGAGCTCGCCCGCCTTGCCCCGGAGATGGCCCGTGTCTGCGAAGCCGCGTTCGCCTCGGCGCGGTCCGACCTCGAGTTCACCCGCATCTCTCCCGAAGCCTTCGCCAGCTGCCCCTCGGACTCGATCGACTACGCCGTCATGGAGAAGACCGCGGATGCGGTGGTGGTGCCGCTCGCGGCCGGCTGGAGCGACGTCGGCTCCTGGGCGGCGCTTCACGATGCGACCGAGGCCGATGCGCACGGCAACGTGACGCACGGGGACGTCTTGAGCGAGGACTCGCAGGGCAACTACCTCTATTCCGAGAGCCGCCTGGTCTCCGCGGTCGGACTCAAGGACCACGTCGTCGTCGAGACCAAGGACGCGGTGCTGGTCGCACCCAAGAGCCGCGTGCAGGACGTCAAGAAGCTCGTCTCGCAGTTGAAGGAGCGCGGCCGCTACGAGCATTCGCTCCACCGCGAGGTGTTCCGCCCCTGGGGGAGCTACGACAGCATCGAGGCGGGACCGCGCTTTCAGGTGAAGCGCCTCAAGATCAAGCCCGGCGCGACGCTCTCGCTGCAGCTGCACCATCATCGCGCCGAGCATTGGGTCGTGGTCGTCGGCACCGCGCGCATCACCCGGGGCGAGGAGGTATTTCTCCTCGAGGAGAACCAGTCGACCTACATCCCGATCGGCATGAAGCACCGCATCGACAATCCCGGCACCATCATGCTCGAGATCATCGAGGTGCAGTCGGGGTCGTACCTCGGGGAGGATGACATCGTGCGCTTCGAGGACCGCTACGGCCGCGAGGGAACGAAGACCTGAAGGGCCTGCGCACATGACCAACCTGGACTCCTTCAAGGCCTACGACATCCGCGGACGCATCCCGGACGAGATCAACGAATCGCTTGCTTATGACGTGGCGCGCGCCTACGCGGCGTTCGTCAGACCTAAGCGCGTCGCGGTGGGCTACGACATCCGTCTTTCCTCGCCCGAGCTCGCCCGCGCCGTGCGGCGCGGCCTGACGGACACGGGCGTCGACGTGCTCGACATCGGGCTCTCAGGCACCGAGGGGTCTTATTTCGCCACCTTCGCCGGGCATCTCGACGGCGGCATCATGGTGACGGCGAGCCACAATCCGCCGGACTACAACGGCATGAAGTTCGTGCGGGAGGGGGCGCGCCCGATCAGCGCCGACACGGGCCTCATGGAAATGCGCGCGCTGATCGAGAGCGGACGGCTGCCGCCGAAGGCCGCAAAGCCCGGCACCGAGCGGCCGCTCGATATCCGTGGCCGCTATCTGGAGCACCTCTTGGGCTATGTCGAGCCTCAAAGGCTCCGCAAGCTCAAGGTGGTGGTCAATGCCGGCAACGGCGGGGCAGGGCTCATCGTCGATCAGCTCGAGCCGCATCTGCCCTTCGAGTTCGTGAAGCTGAACAACGAGCCCGACGGTAGGTTCCCGAACGGGGTGCCGAACCCGATGCTGGACGAGAACCGCGCGCCGACCGCGGACCTGGTGCGCCGCTCGGGTGCCGATGTCGGCATCGCCTGGGACGGCGACTACGACCGCTGCTTCTTCTTCGATGAGACCGGGCAGTTCATCGAGGGGTACTACCTGGTCGGCCTCCTCGCCGAGGTGTTCCTGAAGAGGGAGCCCGGCGCGCGCATCGTCCACGACCCGCGTCTCACGTGGAACACGCTCGACATCGTGAAGAAGTACGGCGGCACGCCCGTGCTCTGTAAGTCCGGGCACGCCTTCATCAAGGCGAAGATGCGCGAGGTCGATGCGGTCTACGGCGGGGAGATGAGCGCGCACCACTATTTCCGCGAGTTCTCCTACTGCGACAGCGGCATGATCCCCTGGCTCCTCGTGCTCGCGGTGATGAGCGAGCGCCGCCAGAGCCTCTCGGCACTCGTCGGGGAGCGCATGCGGCTCTTCCCGGCAAGCGGCGAGATCAACCGCAAGTTGACCACCAAGGCCGCGACGATCTTCGAGCGCGTGCGCGCCCACTACGAGCGGCAGGGCGCCTCGATCGACCTCACCGACGGGCTCTCGATGGAGTTCGCCGACTGGCGCTTCAATCTCCGCGGCTCGAACACCGAGCCGCTGGTGCGCCTCAACGTCGAGTCGCGTGCGAACGAGGCGCTGATGCGCGAGAAGACCGCCGAGGTCCTGAGGCTCGTCGAGGCGTAACCGGCTCGGCGGGCGCATAGTAAAGACGCGCCCGCTCCTGGACGCCCGGAGCGGGTCTCAAGCGTTTCAGCGGGAAGTGCCTGCCGATGGCATCGAAGTCCCGATCGCGCGTCAGTAGCTCGTAACCGTGGCGCAGGCAAAGTTGCGCTCAGGCAATCGATGGCGGTCTCAGCACCTCGTGCTGAAGGGTTCGTCCTACGCCCTCGCGGATCAGGTTCGCATCCGCATCGGGTGAGGGCGTCCAGAGCAGATCCGCGATCGCATCGTAAGCGATCATGGTGCGCCCGGTCTGCTCGGCGTGGGTGCCGCTCCCGACCTCGAGATGATGCGTGGGCTCGGGCAGGCGCAGGTCGCGGAAGAAGGCGTCCGACATGTTGGCGTCATAATGTTGCCCGGTGCGGATTATCCGCGGCTCGCACCAGCTCTCCCGCGCGAGCGCGTGGTAAAGGGGCGCCACTTTCATGAAGTTCGGCCGGGCGGCGGCGATCAGATGGACGACCTTTGAGCTCAAGAGACGCATTCCTCCTTTATGGCACGGGACCTAAGCCCGGGCGCGGCACTCCAGCGCGGACTGACTTCTGAGCACGCGGACATACTCACGAAGCGCGCGCGGGAGTATTCTTGATCGGCTTGCTTGGTCCGACGGGGCGGGAACTCTACCTTGACCGCCCCGTGTCTGCACATGGAGACACTAGTCGCTCTGCGACTGGGCGGGTAACTTTCATCGCTCAATCACTTAAGGGGGCTACCTCATGGCGCTTTGGAAAGAGACGACTCCCGGAACCGCTTCCGC
>DASYYF010000025.1:0-46216 GCA_035934055.1 Steroidobacteraceae bacterium
GGCCGCGGCCGGCGCGTCGCAGCCCGCGCAGGAGGAGCCTCTCGACGCGGCCGGATACGCGCGGCGCGGCAGCGCCTTCGCTGCGCGCCGCGACTATCGGCACGCCCTCGCCGACCTCACCCGCGCAGTCGAGCTCGACCCGGCCGAGGCCGACTACTTCTATGAGCGCGGCCTGGCCTACAAATCCGACGCGCATCCGGACCAGGCCCTCGGGGACTTCAGCCAGGCGATCAGGCTCAGGCCCGGCGATGTGCCCGCGCTCGTGGCGCGCGCCGAGCTGCGTTCAGAACGGCACGATCCCGCCGACTCCATCAGCCCCGATCTCGATGCCGCCGACCGCGCCGCGGCGAGGGAAGCGGACGTGCGCCTCACGCTGGGTCATCTCTACCAGCAGGTCGGCAACTACCGGGCGGCGCTCGTGCAGTACGACGACTGGATCGACTCCCACAACCACGACGACGTCGGGATGCCGCACGCACGTGGGTCGCGTTGCCGGGCACGGGCGCTCGTGGGGCAGGAGCTCGACAAGGCGCTCGACGACTGCAACTTCGCGGTGCGCAAACGCCCCCACGCGGCCGATTTCCTCGAGAGCCGCGGCCTCGTCCATCTTCGCCAGGGCACGTACGACAAGGCGGTCACCGACTACGATGCGGCGCTCGCGCTCGATCCGAAGCTCCCCTGGGCGCTCTACGGGCGGGGACTCGCGAAGCAGCATCGGGGCCAGGCCGCGTCCGGCCAGGCCGACATCGCCGCGGCCGCCGCGATCTTTCCCGGGATCTCCGAGCAGGCTGCGAGCCGCGGCCTCGTGCCGTGACCCGCATCCCGCGCCGCTACTTGGTTGCGGTCCGGATCTTCTCCGCCGAGGCGACCAGCTCGTGGACCCTGACCATCGCCTGGTCGGCCGCCGCCTTGGCGCAGGCCGCCTCGCTCGGCGTCGCATCGGGATACTGACGGCCGATGTCCTGGCAAGCCTGCTCCGCCGCGTCCTTGACGCGCTGCTCGAACGCCAGCGCCCCCGTGTGCGTGGAAAGATCGAGGCCCTCCGCGCTCACACCGTAGCTCAGCGTGATGTCCTTGATGGGCACGCCGCTCGAGGTCCGGCCGACCGTCTTCGCGGTGATGCCGCTGGCGATGACGCGCGTCGCCTCGACTTTCACCTCGGGGACGCCCTGGCCCAGCGCCACGCCGGCGACCAGCGCCGCCGCCGCGGATACCGCAACGAGCTTGATAGTCATGATCTCTCTCCTCGCCTTGTGTCTCGGCCCGCAGAATCAGCCGGACGGCGGACAGCCTCAATACGTACTTGTGGCTCTTTTGCCTTTGCTGCGCCGCTCTCGTAGAATCCCCCGCCCCCGTGCGGCGTGCCTTCGGGCATCACCCGCGGGCGCGGGACAAATTTCCTTATGCGTCAATGACCTGAGGTTTCGATGCCGAGCGTGCGAGTGCGTGAGAACGAGTACTTCGATGCCGCCCTGCGGCGTTTCAAACGCGCCTGCGAGAAGGCCGGCATTCTCACCGAGCTGCGCCGCCGCGAGTTCTACGAAAAGCCCACGCAGGAGAGAAAGCGCAAGAAGGCGGCCGCCATCAAGCGCCACATGAAGCGCGTCTCCCGCGACGGCATGCGCAGCTCCCGCTGACGCGCCGGTTGCGCGCTCAGGACGCTCCACCGGCAGATCACCGACACCGACGGCTTACCAACGGCGGCCGCGGACCCATGGCGCTGAAAGAACGCATCACCGAAGACATGAAGGCGGCGATGAAGGCCGGGGACAAGGCGCGCCTCGCCACCATCCGTCTGGCGCTCGCCGCCATCAAGCAGCGCGAGGTCGACGAGCGCATCTCACTCGACGACACGCAGGTGCTCGCCGTGCTCGACAAGATGATCAAGCAGCGCCGCGAGGCCATCGCCCAGTTCCAGACCGGCGGGCGTGCGGATCTGGTCGCCAAGGAGACCGCCGAGATCGGCGTGCTGCAGGGCTACCTTCCCTCGCAGATGAGCGAGGCCGAGATCGACGAGCTCATCGCCCGGTCGATCGCCGCGGCCGGCGCCACCTCGGTCAAGGACATGGGTAAGGTCATGGCGCTCGTGAAGCCCAAAGCGCAGGGGCGCGCCGACCTCGGCGCCGTGAGCGCGCGGATCAAGCAGAAGCTCAGCTGATTCCTTTATAGTCTCGGGCCGGGCGTACGGCCTCTTCGGCGCCGCGCCCTCCAAGCAGTGGGACGCATTCCCCAGCACTTCATCGACGAGCTCATCGCCCGCGCCGACATCGTCGAGGTGATCGGCTCGCGCGTGCAGCTGAAGAAGTCGGGGCGCGAGTACAAGGCCTGCTGCCCGTTCCACAACGAGAAGACTCCCTCCTTCTGGGTGAGCCCGGACAAGCAGTTCTATCACTGCTTCGGCTGCGGCAAGCACGGTACGGTGCTCGGCTTCCTCATGGATTACGATCACCTCGCCTTTCCCGAAGCGGTCGAGGAGCTCGCCGGGCGCTTGGGGATCGAAGTGCCGCGCGAGGGAGGGCCCGAAGGCGGCGCGCCGCGAGCCGATGAGCCGCTCTACGAGCTCATGGCGCGGGTCGCGCGTTTCTACGCCGAGAATCTCGGGCGCGCGGCGCGGGCGCGCGACTACCTGGAAAAGCGCGGGCTGAGTGCCGAGACGCTCGAGCGCTTTCAGATCGGCTACGCGCCCGATTCCTGGAACGAGGTGCTGCGGCGCTTCGGCACGGACGACGCGCAGCGCCGGCGGCTCTCCGAGACCGGCCTCATCATCGAGCGCGAGCGCGGCCAGTCGCAGTTCAGCGAGCGCCACTACGATCGCTTCCGCGACCGCGTCATGTTCCCCATCCGCGACGCCCGCGGCCGCGTGATCGCCTTCGGCGGCCGCGTCATCGATGCCGGCGAGCCCAAGTACCTGAACTCTCCCGAGACCGTGTTGTTTCACAAGGGGCGCGAGCTCTACGGCCTCTACGAGACGCGCCGCGCGCGCTCGAGCCTCAAGCGCCTCATCGTCGTCGAGGGCTACATGGACGCCGTGCGGCTGCATCAGGAGGGCATCGACTACGCGGTGGCGACGCTCGGCACCGCCACCACGGCCGAGCACTTCCGCCGCATCTTCCGCCTCGTGCCGGAGGTGGTGTTCGCCTTCGACGGCGACCGCGCCGGGCGCGCCGCGGCGTGGCGCGCACTGCAGCAGGCCCTGCCCGAGGCCCGCGAGGGCCGCCAGATCCGCTTCCTGTTCCTGCCCGAAGGCCACGATCCCGACACGCTGGTGGCTGCCGAGGGACACGCGGCGTTCGAGCAGCGGCTCGGCCAGGCGCTGCCCTTGTCCGAGTACCTGGTGCGGGAGCTCTCCGAGCAGAGCGATCTCAGCCACGCCGACGGCCGCGCACGCTTCGCCGAGAGCGCGCGGCCGCTCTTCCAGAGACTGCCCGCGGGCGTTTATCGCGAGCTGCTGCTCGGACGGCTCGCGCAGGTCGTGGGCCTGCCCCCGGAGCGGCTCGAGGAGCTCTGGAGCAGGGCGGCGGGTGCGCCGGCCGCACCGGCCGCGGCGGCGTCGGCCGCACGCCCCCCCGGGCGCGTCCGCTCGAGCGCCGGGCGCGGCAGCCTCGTGCGGCAGGCGATCGTGCGGCTGGTGCACTTCCCGGCCATTGCCGCCGAGGTGAGCCCGACCGAGCGGTCCGGACTCGACGCATCGGAGGAAGCGGGAATCAAGCTGCTGCGCGAGCTCCTCGACAACCTGCGCGAGCAGCCGGCGCAGATCTCCGCCCAGGTCATCCAGCGCTGGGCCGGGCGCGAGGGCGCCGAGTCGCTGCAGAAGCTCCTCGAGCGCGAGGAGGTCATCACGGACGCCGCCGCGGCCGCGGGGGAGCTGCGCGCGGCGCTCGTGAAGCTCGCGGATCTCGCCGCCGAGCGGCGGCTGCAGGCGCTCGAGGCCAAGAGCCGCTCGGGCCTGACAGCTGACGAACTTAAGGAATTTCAAAGGCTTATATCTATTCTGAGCGCGCGCGAGGCGCGCCGCGGTTAGCGGAATTTGGCGTTTGCGCTCCTGTCAAATAGAATTGCGCGCTTTGCCTTGGCGCCCCTTGAGCTGGTCCGTTTTGGGCCGCACATAGGGGAACGAAGCCCATCCGCGCGCCCCCCGGACACATGACACGCAAGCACAAGCCCCAGACTACGCACAAGAAGCGCCCGTCCGCCCACGCCCCCAAGCCCGCGAAATCCGCCGCCGCGCATAAGGCGGTGGCCGCGGTCGCGCGCCTGCGCGACAAGGAGCGCGCCCAGGCGGCGGCGCTCGCCGCGCGCAAGCCGCACGGCAAGGTGAACGACAGCCCGCGGGCCGCCGACGCCAGGAGCGCCGCGGGCAAGCCGGCCGGCGACAAGCGCCCGCTCGCGCTCGAGCGGCGCGTGCCCGTCATGCCGGAGGACCGGCAGTCGCAGCTGAAGCTGCTGATCGCGCGCGGCAAGGAGCAGGGCTACCTCACCTACGCGCAGGTCAACGACCACCTGCCGTCCGAGATCGTCGATCCCGAGCAGATCGAGGACATCGTCAACACCATCAACGACATGGGCATTCCGGTGTACGAGAAGGCACCGGACACCGAGTCGCTGCTGGCGAGCGAGCCCTCGGCTCCCGCCGACGAGGAGGCGATCGAGGAGGCGGCCGCGGCGCTCGCGGCGCTCGATGCCGAGCTCGGCCGCACCACCGATCCGGTGCGCATGTACATGCGCGAGATGGGCACGGTGGAGCTCCTCACCCGCGAGGGCGAGATCCGCATCGCCAAGCGTATCGAGGAAGGGCTCGATGCGGTGCGCAGCGCGCTCGCCCTGTACCCGGCGACCTACGACTTCCTGCTGCGTGCCTACGAGCCGGTGAAGGCCGGCCAGGGGCGCCTGGTCGACGTGATCGTGGGCTTCATCGACCCGAATGCGCCCGACGTGATCGCGCAGCCGCAGAATCCCACCAAGGTGGAGATAGTCGCGGCCGAAGAGAAGTCGGAGGACGACGAGGAAGGCGACGAGGAGGGCGACGGCGAGGAGGAGGCCGTCGACACCGGCCCCGATCCGGTCGAGGCGGCCGGGCGCTTCGCCAGCATCACCAAGATCTACAACCAGGTGCTCGGCTCGATCGCCAAGCTCGGCGCCAAGGACGTCAAGACGCTGCGCCAGCGCAAGCGCCTCGCCGATCAGTTCATGGAGCTGCGGCTCTCGCCGCGCATGTTCGATGCGCTGATCCTCAATCTGCGCACTCACGTGGCGGAAGTCCGCCAGCTCGAGAAGGAGATCATGATCATCGCGGTGCGCGACGCCGGCATGCCGCGCAAGGACTTCATCGCCTCGTTCCCCAAGAACGAGACCAGCCCGCGCTGGCTGGCGCGCCACGTCAAGGGCGGCAAGAAGTACTCCGCCCCGCTCGCGCGCTTCAAGGACGAGATCGAGCGGCGCCAGAAGAAGCTCGAGCAGCTCGAGGGCCTCTATCACCTCACGATCAACGACATCAAGGAAGTCAACCGCGAAGTCTCGATCGGCGAGGCCAAGGCGCGCCGCGCCAAGAAGGAGATGGTCGAGGCCAACCTGCGCCTGGTGATCTCCATCGCCAAGAAGTACACCAACCGCGGGCTGCAGTTCCTGGACCTGATCCAGGAGGGCAACATCGGCCTCATGAAGGCGGTCGACAAGTTCGAATACCGCCGCGGCTACAAGTTCAGCACCTATGCGACCTGGTGGATCCGCCAGGCGATCACCCGCTCGATCGCCGACCAGGCGCGCACCATCCGCATCCCGGTGCACATGATCGAGACCATCAACAAGCTGAACCGCATCTCGCGGCAGATGCTGCAGGAGATGGGGCGCGAGCCGACGCCCGAGGAGCTGGCGGTGCGCATGGAGATGCCCGAGGACAAGGTGCGCAAGGTGCTGAAGATCGCCAAGGAGCCGATCTCGATGGAGACGCCCATCGGCGACGACGAGGATTCGCACCTCGGGGACTTCATCGAGGATACCTCGGTGGCCTCCCCGATCGATCAGGCCACCATGGAGTCGCTGCGCGAGACCACCCACTCGGTGCTGGCGCAGCTCACCCCGCGCGAGGCCAAGGTGCTGCGCATGCGCTTCGGCATCGACATGAACACCGACCACACGCTGGAAGAGGTCGGCAAGCAGTTCGACGTCACGCGCGAGCGCATCCGGCAGATCGAGGCCAAGGCGCTGAGGAAGCTCCGCCACCCGAGCCGCAGCGAGCAGCTGCGCAGCTTCCTCATGGACGACTGACCAGGCTGCAACCTATATCCCGCCCTTGCCGAGGGTGTCCATGATCTCGCGCAGCGTCTCGGCGAGCGCGGGGTGGCTCGCCTCGAAGCGCACCGCCAGGCGCTCGATACGCAGCAACACACCGGGAGTGGCCGGACCCGGCGTGCCGATCGCCTCCACCACGGTGTTGAGCCGCGCGCGATCCTCCGCGCGCATCGCTGAACCCGCGCTCAGGTGCTCGTGCAGCCGCGCGAGCAGCTCACGCAGTCTCCCCTCCGGCATCCTGGTCTCGGCGCGGCGCTAGGCCGCGGGACCGAAGGCGCCGCCGGGCGCGCCGCCTGCGCTGCCGCCGCCGCCGTCGCCGAGCAGATCCTTCCAGGTGTGCTCGCGCCCGAGGCGCTTGCCCTTCTCGGTGAGCTTCACGCCCTCGGGTGACAGCGTGATCATGTAGGGCTTGCCATCGACCTCGATCTCGCGCTTGAGCTGCTTGTTGAGCTTGGTAGCCATTGCTTCCCCTACTTCGTCAGACCTTCGGATTTGAGAGCTGCGAGCGTGTGCGGCCGTGCGCCGACGCGCTCGTGCAGGCGCTTGAGCTGCGGCCAGCGGCCGATGTCGACGTCGACGTGGGCGCCCCAGCCGAGCACCACGTACAGGTAGGCGTCGGCGACGCTGAACTGCTCGCCCAGCAGATAGCTTTTGGATCCCAGGGCCCGCTCCGCGTAGTCGAGCCGCCTGGCGAGGTTGTTGCGCGCGTATTCCTTGACCGCCTCGTGCGCCTCGGCCCGGAACAGCGGGCTGAACGACTTGTGGATTTCGGAACTGATGAACCCGAGCCACTCGACCAGGCGATAGCGCTCCAGGGTACCGGCGGGCGGGGCTAGTTTCGCGGCGGGATTGCGGTCCGCGATGTACTGCAATACCGCGGTGTTCTCGGTCAGCGTCTCGCCGTTGTCGAGCGTCAGGGCGGGCACGTACCCCTTGGGGTTCACTTCGTTGAAATCGAGCCCGTCGGCCGCCTTGCGGGTCTTGCGGTCCACCTTCACCAGCTCGAACTTCAATCCGGCCTCGCGCAACGAAATGGCCGATGCCAGCGAGCAGGCGCCGGTCAGATAGTAGAGCTTCATGACGGTGTCCTCCTTGTACGTCGTCGGGCGCCACCCGTGGGTGCGCCGCGCGGAAAGGCCATGCTAACGGGCCGCGCACCGCTGGCAAAGAGGATTCTTGTGCCAGGTCGCATTTGATACCGGCCGCCGTCGCTGCAGGCGAAGTCCGCGGCGCACGGCTGCTACAATCGCCGCGGTTGGGCCTGTAGCACAGCGGTTAGTGCAGGGGACTCATCGACATGGTGCCTTCGCGCGGAAACGCGCGAAGTGGACGGGATGAATTCAGGGGAACCTTCGGGGACCAACACCCATGGCAATCCTGAGCCGAGCCGCCGGTACACCGGCGGAAGGTGCAGAGACTACCTGAGGGCTCGAGTGCCCTTGATGACAGGCTTACGAGCATCCCGCACCCACACGCGCACTGTGCGCACGGGTGAAGAGATAGTCCACTCCCGGGGGAAACTCCGGGGCAAAGTGAATCCCTTGGTCGTAGGTTCGAATCCTACCGGGCCCATTACAACACCGTCCTCAGGTCTAGCCCTGAAACTGGAACCCGACGATCTGGGCGGCCGTCGCCGTGAGCAGGGCGTTGCAATGATGGCAGTGAAAGCGGAGCCCCCCGCTGCCGGAAAACCTCAGTCGCTTTTGACCGTCATTGGGATCATGGACGGCCGCGCTGGTGCGATGACACCAGCCGCATTCGGTCCCGTAGTACCACTCGTGCTCCGTGGGCTTGATGCGCTTGGATACGAAGACGCTCTCCAGCTGCAGCGAGGCGCCGGGTGAGGCTGCGAGGAGCAGCGCCTCAAAGTCCGCGATGGCTTTCTCCGCCTGGGGCACGACTGGATCTCACGCCGGGAGAGTCGCGACGGATTATGCGCCCGGAGCCTCTCGAATCCATCGCCGCCGGATCACGCGGGGCAGCGGACGCAGCCCGCCGGGCCGCCCGGCCCGGCGTGCACGCGCCGGCGGCGTTCGCGGGTCAGAATCGGTAGATGAGGTCGGCTCCGTAGGTACGCGGCTCGCCGACCAGCGCGTAGTCGAAACCGAGTGCCCCGGTGTCTGCATCCTTCTGATTGAGCGCGTAGGCGAGATACTGCCGGTTGGTGATGTTCTTGATCCACGCGCCGATCGAGTAACCGCGCTTCCCGGTGCTCTCGAACGACAGGCGGGCGTTGGCGACGCCATAGGCACCCTGGGCGTCGCGCTCGGTGTTGAAGGCGTCGAAATACTGCTTGCCGTAGTAGTTGCCGTCGGCGTAGAGGCGCAGGTCACCCGCGGCGAGGTGCGCGAAGCGCCAGTCGAAGCCGAGCATCGCGGTGTAGTCCGGCGCCTGGATCAGCTGGTTACCGGTGCAGCAGACACGCGGGATGGTGTGCGCAGCATCCACAAACTGCCCGGCGTGCAGCGTCAGGTCGACGTACTTGCTGTGCATCAGGCCGAGATTCGCCATGATCTGCAGGTCGCTCGTCGCCCTGACCTGGAACTCGAACTCGGCGCCGTCGACGCGCGACTTCGGCGCGTTGGTGGTGCGAAAGCCGGTGCCGAGACCGCCCGGCAGAGTGAACTCGTCGAGAAACTGCTGGTTGGTGTAGTCGTAATGGAAGATCGCCGCGTTGAAGGTGCCGCGGCGATTCCAGAGCTCCGTCTTGGCGCCGAGCTCGTAGGACGTGAGTTTCTCGGGCGCCGCGAAGGTCAGCTCGGTGTTGTCATTGTAGGCCTGGCCGTTGAAAGCGACGCCGCGGTAGCCCTGGCTGATACTGAGGTAAGTGAGTACCTGCTCGTTCACGCGCCAGTCGGCGCCGACCTTGCCGCTGAAGTTGTTCGTGTCGTCCCCGAAGGTCGGCACGACCCCGAAACCCTGCGGAGCGAGTCCTTGCTGGAAGTAGGTGCGCGGCGCCGTGGGCGGGGTGTTGGGCGCCGGGAGCGGGTACAGGGCGGGATTGCCGATGGTCTGCGTCCACCAGGTGCCCGCATCGACGTTGGGATCGTTGCCGAGCGGCGGCCCTCCCAGGCCTCCCTCGAGCGCGTAGAAATTCTCGATCGTGACCTTGTCTTTGGTATAGCGCAGGCCGCCCCGCAGTGTGACCTGCGGGGTGACGGCATAGGTGAGGTTGACGAATGCCGCGCGGCTATCCTTGATCTGGTCGAAGTTGTTGTATTCGTCGAATCCGTAGAGCGGCGTTGGAATGCTCGGCGTGGTCGGCGGGCCCGGAGTCCAGAAGCCCGGATAGCCGTCGAAGAAATGGAATTGCACGGTCGCATGCGTGCTCTCGCGCCCGTAGTAGAGCCCGCCGAGCCAGCCGAATGGGCCGCTGTCGCTCGAGGCCAGGCGCAGCTCCTGTGAGAAGGCGTTAACGCTCGAGAAATAAGTATTCGGATCGTCGAGCCGTGCGGCGGCCGGTCCCGTGATCGGCAGCCCGCCGTCGTCGCTCTTCTCGTACCACCACCCGTAGTCGAATCCCGTCACCGACGTGAGCGTCGCGTGCGGGAGCTGCCAGTCGATCTTGAGCGAGGCGCCGTCGTCGCGGATCTGCTTGGGCACGGCGTACTTGGCACCGTTGTCGAACCAGCCGATGTTTCCGTTGAAGAGAGTCACGTTCGGGTCGTTATTCAGGGCGTGCGCGCCATAGGGCGTGCCGCCTGATTTGCTTGCGAAGACCTTGAACGACACCGTCAAATCATCGCTGGGCTTGCCGAGGAAGCTGAGGCGGCCGGCCGCCGCATCGACACCGTTCAGCGGCTCGACCCCCGGCACGATGCTGTTGACCCAGCCGTCACGCTTCTCGTACAGGTAAGCGGCGCGCCAGCCGAGCTGGTTATCGATGACCGGGCCGCCGACCGCGCCTTGCGTCGTGAACAGGCTGTAATTGCCCGCGCCCACCATCACATAGCCGTCGTAGTCGCTGAGGCTCGGATTGCGGGTGTAGAAGTTCACCGCACCGCCGGTGGCATTTTTTCCGTACAGAGTGCCCTGTGGGCCGCGCAGGACCTCGACGCGTTCCAGGTCGTAAGTCTGCAGTGCCTGGACCGCGCCGACCGGCTTGTAGACCTCATCGACATACATCGCGATCGGGCTGCTCTGGTTCTCGCTGAAGTCCTGGGTCGTGACACCCCGCAGCGTGAAGGTCGGCTGCGCCTCGGGGCCGTAGGGGAGATTCAGCAGCATGTTCGGAACTGCGGCCGTGATGTCGCCGGCCTGCCGCACTCCCTGCTCGAGAAGATCACTCGCCGAGATGGCGGTGACGGCGATGGGCACGTCCTCGAGCTTCTCGGATCTGCGTTGAGCGACCACCACCACTTCCTGCAGCTCCGCCGCCTCGTTCGTCTCCGCCGCGTGAAGTACAGGGCTCACGGGAGTGAAGCAGCCAAGGACGGCGACGTGCGCCGCCAGGCGGCGTGCTTTGATGCGCATATTGATCCCCCTGCAGAGCCTGGTTTTATCGCGGTATGATTGCTCTGTATCGCTTAGTGAGTGTTACATACTGTAATTTGGGATGGAAGGCCCGTAGAGCCCCCTGAGGAGCAGCCATTGACCCGCCTAGCCCGACCCTCGGCACTCCCTCTCAACCAATCCATGGAGAAGGGGCTTGCCGTGCTCCATGCCTTCGGCGGCGAGCGGCGGGCCCTGAACCTGGCGGAGATTGCCGCGGCGGCGGGCATCACCAAGAGCTCGGCGCAACGCTTCACGAGCACGCTGCAGCAGCTCGGCTATCTGCAGCGGGACCTGCACTCGAAGCGCTGGGTGCTCAGTCCGCGGGTGCTCACGATCGGTCACGCCTATCTGGCCGGACACACCCTGATCGAAGCTGCCACCAGCCACCTGCTGCAGCTCAACGTTGCCACTGGCGAGTCGGTGAGCCTTTCGGAGCCTGACGACACCGCGATGGTGTACATCGCGCGCTTTCCCGGCCATCAGCCGTTCTTCATCCACATGCCGATCGGGCGCTCGTTGCCCATGTTCTGCACTGCGGCAGGGCGCGCTTTTCTCTCGCGCTTACCCGTCGAGGAAGCGGCCGACATCCTGGAGCGCTCGAAGCTGCGCCCCCTGACTGCGACCACGGTAACGGACAAGGCGCGGATCATGGATCTGGTGCGCGAGGCCCGCGAGCTCGGCTATGCGCGCGCCAACCAGGAGTGCTACCGGGGGGATCTGACGATCGGCGCACCGATAATCGGACAACACGGCCGTCCCGTAGCAGCGATCAACATCTCGGGTCCCACGAGCCGGTGGACGATGGATGCTCTCATCGAGCGTTGGGCGCCGCTTCTCATGGAGACCGCGCGCGCCGCCTCGAGCGGCATGGCGGACCGGGTCGCCGCGCGGCAGAGCGCCTAGGAAGCCGGAACCCGCAAGAGGCGACAACCATGCACAGATTAGCCATTGTTCTTGCCGTGAGCGCGCTGACTGCCGGATCGGCGCTGGCCTCGGACAGGGGCGACATCATGGCGGTCCTGAAGCAGTGGAACGATGCCGACGAGGCAAAGTCGGTCGCAGCATGCGCGGATGAGGCTTCGGTTACCGACGATGTGCCGCCGTTCGAATGGCACGGTCCGGGCGCTTGCTCCAGGTGGCAGAAGGACTACGACGCCTACCTGCAGAAAGAAGGAATGAGCGACGCGACCGGCACGATAGGGAACCTTCGGCAGCTCATCATTGCCGGAGACCGGGCATACGCGGTGCTGCCGGCCACGTTCGCCTTCACCCGCAAGGGCAAGCGGGTGAAGGTCATTGCGACGGCGACGTTCGCATTGCATAAGACCGAAGCCGGGTGGCGGATAACCGCATGGACCTGGGCGACGCAGGCGATCCGTTAGGACGCGGGAGGTCGGTCCGGGTCTGGCCTGGCCGACCGGCGGTCCATCACGGGCGGATCACGATCGGCGTTCCATCCGGCACTATCCGGTAGAGCTCATCCATCTCGGGATCGGTGACGGCGATGCATCCGTCGGTCCAGTCGGGTGCCAGGTGCAGGCGGCCGGGCCACCCGCCTCCGTTGCGCGTGCCGTGAATCATGATCTCGCCGCCCGGCGCGTAGCCGGCCGCACGCGCGCGCGCCGCGTCGGCCGCTGACGGGTACGAGACGTGCAGCGAGCGGTGAAAGGCGCTGTAGGGATTGTGACGGTCGATGATGTAGCGGCCCTCGGGTGTGCGGTGATCGCCTTCATGCCGCTTCGGCCCCACGGGGTTGTGTCCGAGAGAGATCACGTAGGAGCGCAGCACCGACCCGTGAGCGTAGACGAGCATGCGCCGGGCGGACTTGTGCACGACCAGCAGGTCGGCCCGCGTACCGCGCGGCAGCGGCGCGGGAGGCGAATACAGCCACACGAGCCCGCCGGCGCCGAGCGTCAGCGTCGCCAGCCCCGCGATGAGACGTCCGTGTGTCATCGCTCCGGTAGAGACCCGCGGAGCCGCCGGGGTTCCTCGGCAGTCCCAACACGCGCCGCGCGGCCCTCGCCGCGGTGCCCGTGCCCGGTTACGGGAGATCGACCGTCGTGGTCTGACCCGCGGTGACGGTGATTCCCGACTTGACGGGGCTGAAGGTCACGGCCGCGTCCGCCTGAGCGGGATTGTCCCCGGCGGCCTGACAGGTGAACGCCACGGTGTAGCTGCCCGGCGTGAGGAACGTGAACTGGTAGTAGTAAGGCGGCGTCGATGTCGCAACGGGCACCTTCGAGGCGATGGGCTGATTCGCATCGCCCGCGGGCGCTGAGCTGTTCATGTCCTCGGGTGCGGTCACGGTGCCGGCGTACAGATAGACCCCGGGCGTGCAGCCGGCGGGAACCAGGGTGTTGGCGACCTGCCCCTGGATGTTGCCGACCGTCGTGTTGTCGACCAGCCGCTCCACGGGCTTGAGAAAGCACGCCGGCGACTGCCCGGCCGGGCAGACGATCGCCTGGCGAAGATCGAAGTCGATCGTGTAATCCACGACCCCGCTGCCCGGAACGGTGAACCCGGACACGAGCTTCAGTCCCGTCTGCGCACCGCTCGGCACCATCAGCCCGTGCATCGAGCCGTCGGAGAGCACGATGTAGGAATTGCTCGGATCGCCGTCGGCCACGACCAGCAGGCGGATCTGGCCGTAGCTGCCGGGCGGAATCGGCTGGCTGAAGAGCACCGCGGACGCGGTGCCGCTGTCATTCAGGAGGTCGATGGTCTTCGGCGCCGCAAAGCTGATGGTGACGGGAGCACCGGCGTCAGGGATCAGCTCGACGCCGCTGAACTCGACCACCACTTTCTCCGCGCCATCGACCGGCGCGTCGGCCACCGCGAGATTCATCATGGTGCCGGAGCCGCCGCCGCCGCAGCCCGACAATCCGAGAAGAGCTATCGCGGCCGTACCCGCCGCGAATGTTGCGATTGCATTGCTCATGGCGACTCCCCGGCCTTCCCAGCGTCCGGCCATTCCCGTACCGGGCGCATGAACGGAGGCTGAACACGCGCTCCGCTCACGCTGACGTCTGCTGACGTATGCTTCGCGGTAGCATGCTCACCGGAGCCCCTCATGGCGCGTAATTCCGCTCTGCTGCTCGCCGCCGTCCTCGCCTGCGCCGCGTGCGCAACCTCCTCGCACGTGCTCATCGGCACCGCACGCCCGCCGATCCCGCCCGAGAGTGTGCGTGTGTACTACACGCCGCCGCCGAAGTACGAGGAGATCGCCCATATCAGCGCCAGCAGCCAGGGATCGCTCGCCCTCACCAGCCAGCAGAATATGGACAAGGCGATTCAGCGGCTGAAGGAGGAAGCGGCCAAGGTCGGCGCCAACGGCATCCTGCTGCAGGGCGTGCAGGACACGCAGTCCGGCTCGATCGGCCTCGGCGGCGGCAGCACCAGCTTCGGCCCGGGCAGCGCGGTCGGCGTCGGCGGCGGCGGCTCCTTCGCGCTCACCAGCAAGGTGGCGCAGGGCATCGGCATCTACGTGCCGCCGAAGTAACGCGCTCGAGCCGAACCTCAGGCCGGCTGATAGCCCTGCACGCCGGTACGCCACAGGAGGAACGCATACGTGTCGGCCGCCTCGCGGTCCTGCTGCGAGCGCGTCGAGCCGATGCCGTGGCCGGCGTCGAAGTCGACGCGCAGCAGGACCGGCTTGCCGGAGCTGCTCGCCGCCTCGAGCCGCGCCGCCATCTTCGCCACGTGAAAGGGCGCGACGCGCGGATCGGTGACGCCGGTCGTGAGCAGCACCGCCGGATACGCGACGCCGTCCTTCACGGCCTGGTAGCTGTCGATGAGCTTCAGCGCGCGATAGCCCGACTCCTCGCTGATCGCGCCCCACTCGGGCTCTTCGCCGTAGCCGTTCTGCTCGGCGACGTAGCGCAGTGGATTCGACCAGCCGACCCCGTCGATCACCGCCGCAAACAGCTCCGGGCGCTCGGTGAGCGCGCGTCCGACGGTGATGCCGCCGGCGGAGCGGCCGCCGATGGCGAGACGCTCGGGCGCGGTGTACTTGAGCCGGCACAGCTCCTCACAGACGTCGATGAGGTCGCGCCAGGTGTTGGGCTTGTTCATCAGCTGCCCGGCCTTGTGCCACTCGCGGCCGTACTCGCCGCCGCCGCGCACGGCGGCGTAGCCGACGATGAAACCGGCGTCGATGAGGGCGAGGGTCCGGCCCGCGAAGCTCGGCGTGTAGCCGGGAAGGCCGTACGAGCCGTACGCCGAGATCCAGGCGGGCGTCGCGCCGTCGCGCTTCAGCCCCTTCCTGAAGATCAGCGAATAGGGAACGCGCGTGCCGTCGCGCGCGGTGGCGAAGCGCCGCTCGGTCGCATAGCCCGAAGTCTCGACCGGCGGACGCGGCGTGAGACCGGTGGCCGCGACCTTGCCCTGCGCGTCCACCGACCAGATGTCGGCCGGCTCGAGCCAGCCGGTGAAGGAGAACAGCGCGCCGTCTTCGCTGGAGTTGGCGGCCAGCGCCGTCAGCGTGCCGTCGAAGGGCAGCGCGATTTCCACGGCCTTGCCGTCGCGGCCGAGGCGCTTCAATCCGGCGATCCCGCCATCCATCATGCGCAGGTACAAGCCATCCCGCGCGCGTGCGATCCCCTCGATCACGGCGCCGCCCTGCGGCAGAAGTTCCTGCGCGCCCGCCACGCCGGGCGCAGTCACCGCCGCCTTGAGAATGCGGCCGCGCGGATGACCCTTGTTGGCAAGGAGATAGAGTGTCTCGCCGTCGATCACGGCATCGGTCACCTCGTCCTCGAACCCGGCGACCGGCACCCAGCGGGCGCGGTTGGCCGCGGCGTCCGCGACCGGGGCGATCAGCAGACGCGATTCGCTGCGCACATCCTCGAGCGAGAGCAGCGCATAGCGCGAGCCGTGAAAGGTCGCGATGACCGGCGCCTGGATCTTCTCGTAGTGCACGGCGGGGTCGAGCCCGCGCTTCATCAGGATTGGATCGCTCTCGGGATCGGTTCCCAGCCGGTGGAAGCGCGCCTGGCTGTCGAGATAGCGCTCGGGCGTGTCGACCTTGCCGGTGAGCTGGTTGTAGAAGAAGCCGCTGCCATCGTCGAGCCACGCCGGGTTGGCGCCTTCGGTGTTGGCGATGCGCTCGGGCAGGTCGATTCCGTCGGCGGACTTCAGGATGTGGAGGATCGAATCCTCGCTGCCGTCCTTCGACAGCCCATACACGACGTGCGCGCCGTCGGGCGAGGCGTGCCACCAGTCGAGCGACAGGTGGCTGGCGGCGCTCGAGAGCGCGGTGGGGTCGACGAGCACGCGCCGCACGCCGTGCTCCTCGACGAACAGCCGGTAGTTGTCGGCGCCCGCCGGACGCTGCTCGAAGAACAGCCTGCCGCCGGCGCGCTGCACGCGGCGCGTGAGCGCGGCGTCTCCCGAGAGCTGCTGGATGCGCGCGAGCAGCTCCTCCCGACCGGGGATCCGCGCGAGCACGGCGCGCGTGTGCGCGTTCTGTCCCCTGAGATAGGGCAGCCACTGCGGATCCTGGTCGTTCTCCATCCAGCGATACGGGTCGCGCAGCGTCTCGCCGAAGTAGTTGTCGGTGACGACCGCGACGCGCGCCACCGGCGCTGCCGGAATCGGGGATGCGGCCGAGGCCGCGGCGGTGGCCGCGGCCGCCGACCCGGCGGCGTCGCTGCGGCGGCGCGCGAGCAGCGCCGCGACCGCGCCCGCGGCGCCGGCGATCAATTCACGACGGTTGATTGAACGCATGGGAGGTCCCTGCCAGCCTGGCTTCGATAGCGTGGCTTCAATGGTGCATGGGCTGCGGCGGCTGCGCGGGCTCGGGCAACCAGTGCACCTGCTCGCGGAGCTCCCCGGCGACATCATCGACCGGGCCCCGGCCGCGGCCCCGCGCCAGCACCGCGATGCTGCCGTCGCCCGCCGGCACGATGACCCCGGTCATGCCGCCCTCGCGGAAGTCGTCGCGCGCCTTGACCTGCTCGTGGCGCAGGATCAGCACGGTGGCCGGCCCGTGCGTGGTCTCGACGACCAGGTGCGGCACGTAGTGCCCGCGGAACCAGCAGCTCTGCGCGTAGACGATCTTGTCGGAGGTGAGGTCGAGGCCGACGCCGGCGCTCTTGAGCGCGTGATCGATCGAGTCGGCGCTCACGTTGTGGCTGCTCAGCCAGCTCTCGGGCTCCGCCCTGACGTGCGCCACCACATCGCGCGCCAGCGTATCGGTCGGCCGCAACAGCCACACCGCGAGCCCCGCCGCCATCGCCAGCACCACTCCCGCCGCCAGCGCATACTCGCGCCACAGCGGCGCCCCGCCCCGCGCGGTGCGCCCGCTCAAGTTCGGCGGCTCATCGAGCGCGCGGCGGATGTCGGCATTCAACCGCCGCATCTCCTCGCGCACGGCGCGGCAGTCGGCGCAGCCGCGCACGTGCTCCTCGAGCTCGACGCCCGCCGCGTCGGGATCCGCGCCTATGAGGAGCCGCGCGTCCTCGCAGATCATGCCGGCTGCTCCTCGGGGGCGGCGCCGGGCGCAGCCGTACCGCACAGGCCGCGCAGCTTGTGACGCGCGCGGAACAGCCGCGTCAGCACCGCGGTGTTGGTGAGCCCGAGCTCGCGGGCGATCTCCCCGGTGGAGAACCCGCCGAGCACCTGCATCACCAGCGGCTCGCGGTATTCGACCGGCAGCCTCATGATGGCGTAGCGCAGCGTGAGCAGCCGCGCGTCGGCCGGCGCGGCGGCGGCGTTGTCGGGAATGTCGACCGCATCATCGAGGGACACGAGCTCCAGCCGCTTGCGTTCATAAAGCCGCGCGTGCTCGCGCCTGACGATGGTCAGCAGCCAGGCGCGGGCGGCGGCCGGTTCCTTCAGGGCCTCGCGCGACCGCCAGGCGCGCAGCAGCGCCTCCTGCACGATGTCCTCGGCGAGCGCCCGGTCGCGCGCCAGCCATTGCGCGAAGCGCAGCAGATCCGGCCGCAGCGACTCGAAGAGGGCCGTGAGGGGCGCGCCGCGCGACCGCTCACTCATGGAGGAGACCGGGGATTGCACCGGGGGATTGCGCATGACCGCTGGCGGTGAGAACCGCGGCGATTATATGTGCCGCGCCCCGACGCGGTGGCAATATCGCGCCGGTCCGCCCGGTCTGTACGCCCGACACCCACCGAATCGAGGAGGCGCCGTGAAATATCTCATCCAGTGGCTGATCGACTGGCCCGAGAGCGTCGCCAGGCATCTCGCCTGGCTCGCGCCGCTGTTTGCCCGCATCACCGTGGGCTGGGTCTTCCTCTGGAGCGGCTGGGGCAAGCTCAATAACCTGCCGGAGGTCATGCAGAACTTCATCGGCTGGGGCATCCCCTTCCCGCAGCTGCTCACTCCGTTCGTGTCGGGCGTGGAGTTCTTCGGGGGCCTGTTCCTGCTCGCGGGGCTCCTGAGCCGCATCTCCGCCGGCGCCCTCGGCATCACCATGATCGTCGCGATCCGCTCGGCCAAGTGGGCCGACGTCGACTCGCTCGAGACGCTGCTCGGCTTCGACGAGTTCGAGTACCTGGCGCTGTTCCTGTGGATCGCGATCGCAGGACCCGGGCTGCTGTCGCTCGATTACTGGCTCAAGCGGCGCTTCACCCCGCCGCGGGACCGTCTCGTCGCGGCGACGGGTGCACAAAGCGGCCGCGCGTAACAAAATACGCCTCTCCCCGGTCTGCTCAGCTGACCGGGGCTTCGAGCCCGGTAAGTCAACACGTATTCACTTCACCCTGAGGTCAATCCAAATGCGTAAAAACAGCACCGGCGTAGCCGTCGCGACCGCGGCGGCGATGCTCTTCGGCACGGCCCTGACCAGCACCGCCTCGGCCGCGGATGCCCCCAAGGCCGAGGCAGCCAAGATCCATTGCACGGGGGTCAACTCCTGCAAGGGTCAGTCGGCGTGCAAGAGCGCCAACAACGCCTGCAAGGGACAGAACTCCTGCAAGGGCAAGGGTTTCCTCGAGATGACCAAGTCCGACTGCGACGCCGCCAAGGCGAAAGCCAAGTAAGAAGTCCTCGAGCTCAGCCCCCGGCGTGGCGCCGCTTTGCGGCGGTGCCGCACCGGGGTTTCTCTTTTCCCGTGGGGCCGGCTAAGCCGGCACGCCGTCGAAGAAGTCCACCACGCCGCTCTCGAGCGAGTACTCGGCGCCCACCACCAGCAGTCCGCCCTTCTCGATCGCCTGCTCGAGCACCTCGGAGCCATGACGCAGGTGATCGGCCGACATGCGGATGTTGGCGCGCACCGCCTGGCGCACCAGGGCGTCGCGGCCGGCGCCCGCGCCGCGCTCGATGAGTCCCTCCACGGCCGGACGGATGCGGTTGACGATCGAGCGCAGGTTCGGCGACTGATCCTTGCTCGGGCGGGTGAGCTGGTCGAGCGTCGCGTGAATCGCGCCGCAGTTGGAATGGCCGAGCACGACCACCAGTCGGGTGCCGAAGGCGGCGGCGGCGAATTCGACGCTGCCCACCTGGGACGGGGCCACGATGTTGCCCGCTACGCGGATCACGAACAGATCGCCGAGCCCCTGGTCGAACACGATCTCGGCGGGCACCCGCGCATCGGAGCAGCCGAGAATGATGGCGAGCGGCTCCTGCCCGGCCGGCAGCTCGCGGCGGCGGGTGCGCGCCGGGCGCGCCTCGCGCAGCTCGGCGACGAAGCGGGCGTTGCCTTCACGGAGCGCGGCGAGCGCAGTCAGTGCGGGTGTCATTGCGCCACCGTACCGGGAGCGGCGGCGGAAAGCCAACCGCGGCGGCGTCCTTCTCAGCGCGGACGGCGCACACCGCGGGTCGGCTGTGCGGCGAGCGGATCCTCCGGCCAGTAGTGCCTGGGATAGCGGCCGCGCAGGTCCTTGCGCACCTCGAGGTAGGCGCCGCGCCAGAAGCTCGCCAGGTCGCGGGTCACCTGCACCGGGCGCTGCGCGGGCGACAGCAGCCGCAGCGTGACCGGTACCCGCCCGGCGTCGATGCGCGGGGTCGCCGCGAGGCCGAACACCTCCTGCAGCCGCACCGCGACCGCCGGCGCATCGTCGCCCTGGTAGTCGACGCGGATGCGCGAGCCGCTCGGCATCGTCAGGTACGCGGGCGCGCGCTCCTCGAGCGCACGCTGCTGCTCGAAGCTGAGGAGCGCGCGCAGCGCCTTCTCGAGCGGTACGCGCGCGAGATGCTCGCGCCGCGTCACTCCCTCGAGCCATGGCGCGAGCCAGCTCGCGAGCGAGCCCGCCAGGGCGCCGTCCGACACGTCCGGCCAGGGCGTCGCCGCGGCGCGCGCGGGCGCGGCGCGCAGGAAGGCGATGCGCGCCTGAAGATCGCGCGCCTGGGCGTCCCACGGCAGCGCTGCAAGCCCGAGCTCGCGCACCCCCGCGAGCATCGCTTCCCGCACGGCCCCGGCGGGCGGGTCCCGGAGCGGCTGCTCCTCGAGCACGAGCGCGTCGAGCTCGAGCGTGCGGCGTGCGCCGACCGCCTGCTCGCGCGTGCTCCAGGCGACCGTGTCGGCGCGGCGGATGCGGTCCGCGAACTGCTCCAGGAGCCCCTGGCGCTCGAGCGGCGCCGCCAAGAGGATACACGCGTCGCGGGCGCGGTCGTCGAGATCGACGGCGACGATGAATTCGCGGCGCGCCAGCGGCTGCGCCGCGGCGAACACCGCGCCACGGCCGTTGGTGAGCGTGAAGGCCGCGCCCTGAGCGCCGCGCCGCCGCCCTATCCGGTCGGGATATGCGAGCGCGAGCAGCAGCCCCGCGTCCTGGTCTGCGTCGCGGCCGGCGACGCGGTGCGCGCGGCGCGCGCCCTGCTCCCCGGACTGCCCGGCGAGCTGGCGCTCGAGATCCCGCGCCGCGCGCCGCACGCGCTCGAGCACGGCGCGGTCGACGCCCGCGCGCGCTCCCTCGCCCTCGAGCAGCTCGAGGCGCGAGCGGATGTCGGCGTCGGCGCCGGCCGCGCCCCGGCGCAACAGGTCGCGCTCGGTGAGGAGCGCCGCGAGCCGCGCGCCGAGCGGCGCCCGGCCGAGCTCGCGCGCGCGCAGCAGCATGTGCGCAAGGCGCGGATGGACACCTAAGCGCGCCATGCCGCGCCCGTGCGCCGTGATGCGTCCGTCGGCGGCGAGCGCACCGAGGCGCCCGAGGAGCGCCGTGGCCGCCGCCAGCATCGGCGCCGGCGGCGCATCGAGCCAGGCGAGCGAGCTGGCGTCGCGCACGCCCCAGCCCGCGAGCTCGAGGGCGAGCGGCGCGAGATCCGCTTCGACGATCTCCGGCGGCGTGAACGCCGCAAGACTTGCGTGCGCACCCTCGCTCCAGGCGCGGTAGCAGACCCCGGGGCCGAGCCGCCCGGCGCGGCCCTGGCGCTGCTCGGCGGAGGCACGCGAGATGCGCCGCGTCACGAGCGCGCTCATGCCGGTCGCCGGATCGAAGAGCGCGCGGCGCGCGAGACCCGAGTCGACCACCACCCTCACGCCCGGGATCGTGAGGCTGGTCTCGGCGATGTTGGTCGCGAGCACCACCTTGCGGGTGCCGGGGGCGGCGGGCGCGAGCGCCGCGTCCTGCTCTGCGCCCGCCAGGTCGCCGTACAGAGGGAGCACGCGCACGCCGGGCGCGGGCGCACCGGCGCCGAGCAGCTCCTGCACGCGGCGGATCTCGCGCGCTCCGGGGAGGAACACCAGCACGTCGCCCTCCTGCTCGCGCAGCGCGCGGAGCGTGAGGCGCGCGACGAGCTTCTCGGGCGGCTCGGCGGCTCCGTGCGCGCCGGGAAGCGCGGGCGGACCCCGGCCCGCGAAGCGCGTCTCCACCGGGTAGAGCCGCCCGGGAGCCTTCACGACCGGCGCGTCCCCGAGAAGGCGCGCCACCGCGGCGCCGTCCAGCGTCGCCGACATCGCCAGGACCCGCAGGTCCGGCGCGAGCTGCGCGCGCGCGTCGAGCGCGAGCGCTAAACCGAGGTCCGCCTGCAGGCTGCGCTCGTGAAACTCATCGAAGAGGAGTCCGGCCACGCCCTCGAGCGCCGGATCCTCCTGCAGCATGCGGGTCAGCACGCCCTCGGTGACGACCTCGAGGCGCGTGGCGCGGGACACGCGCGTGTCGAGCCGCATGCGGTAGCCGACCGTCTGCCCGACCGCCTCGCCGAGCGTGTGCGCCAGACGCTGCGCGATGGCGCGCGCTGCGAGGCGGCGCGGCTCGAGCACGATGAGCCGCTTGCCGCGCGCCCATGGCTCATCGAGCAGCGCCAGCGGCACCACGGTGCTCTTGCCCGCGCCGGTCGGCGCCTCGAGCACGGCGGCGCCGCGCGCGGCGAGTGCTTGCCGGAGCGCCGGCAGCGCCTCCTCGACCGGCAACCCGGGGCTGTCAGGGCCGGACTTCACCAGATGCGAACCGCGGCGCGGCCGCCGCGCGCCAGGGCGCCGCGCGTGGTTATTCCTTGCCGCCGAGCAGCGGCCTGATGAGATCGAGCGGCAGCGGGAAGACCAGCAGCTGGGTGCGCTCGTGCGCGATATCGGCGAGGGTCTGCAGGTACCTGAGCTGCATCGCGCTCGGCTGCGTCGCCAGCATCGTCGCGGCGTCGACCAGCCTTTGCGCCGCCTGCTGCTCGCCCTCGGCGTTGATGATCTTGGCGCGGCGGGTGCGCTCGGCCTCGGCCTGCTTGGCCATGGCGCGGATCATGGTCTCGTCGAGGTCCACGTCCTTGATCTCGACGGTGGACACCTTGATCCCCCAGGCCTCGGTATTCTGGTCGAGGATGCGCTGCAGGTCGACGTTCAGCTTGTCGCGCTGGGCGAGCAGATCGTCCATCTCGTGCTGACCTACGACCGAGCGCAGCGTGGTCTGCGCCACCTGGCTGGTGGCATCGAAGGCGTTGGCCACCTGGATGATCGCCTTGCCGGGATCGACTATGCGGAAGTAGATGACCGCGTTCACCTTGACCGAGACGTTGTCGCGCGTGATCACGTCCTGCTTCGGGACGCTCAGCACGATCACCCGCAGGTCCACCTTGCGCATGCGCTGCACGGCCGGCCACACGAAGATGATGCCCGGGCCCTTCACCCCCGTGAACCGTCCGAGCGTGAACATCACGCCGCGCTCGTACTCGTTCAGCACCTTGAGCGAGCTGAACACCAGCACGATGAAGAGAATGAGGATTGCGACGCCGAACGGCATGAGAGTCTCCAGTCAGAAGCGGGCCGCGCTCATTGCGGCTCGATCCACAATGTTAGACCTTCCACCTTGACGATGCGCGCCATGTCGCCGGCACGGAGCGCCGCGCTGCTGCGCGCGTTCCATAGCTCGCCGCCGTAGCGCACCCGGCCCTTGCCGCTGAAGTCCGCGACCACCTCGGCCAGGTCGCCGACCATGCCCTGCGCGCCGGTCGCCACCGGCCGGCGCTGCGAGCGCGTCGCAAGATACACGATGCCGGCGATGACCAGCGCCCCGACGGTCGCGATCGCGGCGATCAGCGAGCGGGCGATGTGCATGCCGGGCACGTCCGTATCGAACAGGATGAGCGAGCCGACGATGAACGCAATCACACCCCCTGCGCCGAGCGAGCCGTAGGTGGGGAAGAAGAACTCGGCGATGATCATGGCGGTGCCGAGCGCCAGCAGCGCCAGCCCCGCGTAATTCACCGACAGGATCTGGAACGCAAACAGCGCCACCAGCAGGCAGATCGAGCCGACCACGCCGGGCAGCACCGCGCCCGGATTGTACCCTTCGAGCAGCAGTCCCCAGATGCCGATCAGCATGAGGCCGTAGGCCACGGTCGGGTTGGTGATGACGGCGAGCAGCTCGGTACGCCAGTCGGGCCGCACGTGCACCACCGCGAGGTCGCGCGTGGCGAGCTTCACCGTGCGGTTGTCGATCCGCACCTCGCGGCCATCGAGGCGCGCGAGCAGATCCGGCAGGTCGCGCGCGATAGTGTCGATCACCTTGTTCTCGAGGGCCGCGCTCGCGGTGAGGCTCGCCGCGCCGCGCACCGCCTGCTCGGCCCAGTCGGCATTGCGGCCGCGCAGCTCCGCCAGCCCGCGGATGTAAGCGACGGCGTCGTTCACCACCTTGCGCTCCATGGCCGTTCCCGGCTGAGCTTCGGGGCCGCTGCCCTCGCCCGCACCGCCGCCGCCCTTGCCCGCGGGCTTGCCCTGCGGCAGCACCGGCGGCGACGGAGCCTCCGGCTCGCCGCCGATCGACACCGGCGTGGCGGCCCCGAGATTCGTGGCCGGCGCCATGGCGGCGACGTGGCTCGCGTAGAGGATGTAGGTTCCGGCGCTCGCGGCGCGTGCACCCGACGGCGCGACGTAGCTCACGACCGGCACCTGCGAGGCGAGGATCGCGCGGATGATGTCGCGCATCGCGCTGTCGAGTCCGCCCGGGGTGTCCATCTCGAGCACGATCAGGCGGCTGCCGCGATCGGGCGCCGACTCGATCCCCTTCACGACGTAGCGCGAGGTCGCGGGGCCTATCGGTCCGTTGATGTCGAGCACCATGGCCGTGCCGGGCGGCTCGCCGTCGTTCGTGGCGGCAGGCGCTGCGGCGGCAGGCGCTGCGGCGGCGGGCGCTGCGGCGGCGGGGCCCGGCGCGGCGGCATTCGGTGCCGTGGCGGCCACGGCGGCGCCGCAGCCGAGGACCGCCAGGATGAGCGCGCGAGGCACGGAGAGCTTCATGCCTAACACCCTACTCTCGCGCCGGCTCGATCCGCAATCTCGCGCCGGCGCGGTGCGGTGTGCTCACACCGCACCGGCCCGCTCACAGCCGGCTCACGGCCAGCGCGTGCAGCCCGAGGTAGCCGACGTAAAACCCCACCAGCATGATCACGGCGCCGGAGAAGTACGGCGCCTTGCGGGTGAGCTCGGCGAAACCGCTGAAACGGCGCGCGGCGTGCTGCATGCCGAGCGCGGCCACCGCCCCGGTAGTCACCATGGTGAGCGCGAGGCCGATGCTGAAGCACAGCACCAGCACGGCGCCGAGCGCGACCTTCTTCAGCTGCAGGCACAGGAGCAGCACCGTGATCGACGCCGGGCACGGGATCAGCCCGCCCGTGAGGCCGAACACCGCGATCTGACCGGTCGTCACCTGGCGGTTGGCGAAGCGGCGGCGGATGTCGTTGGCGTGTGCGAGCTCGTGCGGGTCCTGGTATCCGGGCGCCGCCACGTCGAGGCCCCGGTAGCCGGGGATCGCATGGCGGTGCCGGCCCGCGACGAACTCCAGGTCGAAGTCGTGACTGTGTCCGGCGTGCCCGAGGCGCAGCCGCACGACGAACTCGTGCGGCTCGGGAATGGTCTGCGCCGACTCGAGCCAGGCGCCGTGGCGGCGGAAGCTGAAGGACTCACGGCTGCCGTCCGCGCGCTCGGTCTCGATCTGCACCTGCTCGGCGGGCCAGGAGCGGCCGCCCTCCTCGTAGAGGCGAAAGCGCGGCGGCCCGCCGTCCTCGAGGATCGCGACGCGCACGACGCCGTGGCCGGTATCGATACGGCGCGCCTCCTCGCGCCCGTGGTGGCGATGCTCGGGGCCGTGATCATGATGATGCCCATGATCATGATGATGATCATGAGGCTGGCGGTGATCGTGAGTATGTACCGGAGCGTAGCTCACCCGCGCCGCGCTTTCGCGCCGGGTCCGCCACAGCATCCAGGCCGCCACCGCGACGATCAGCACCGCGGACACGACCTGGAAGTACGGCTCGGTGGCCTCGGTATTCCAGCTGCGTCCGAAGTGCAGCCCGGCGAGGGCGACGGCCCAGACGATCGCCGTGTGCGACACCGTGGCCGAGAGCCCGAGCAGCATCGCCTGGCCGAGAGTGCCGCGGATTGCGACGATGAAGGCGGCCATCATGGTCTTCGAGTGCCCGGGCTCGAGCCCGTGCAGGGCGCCGAGCAGGATGGCGCTCGGCACGAACAGCCAGGAGTTCCCCTGCTGCAGCAGGGTGACAAAGCTCGTCATCGGGCACCGTCCGCCGACCTATAGGGTAGGGGGTATAGTATACGCGGCTACGCCGGCCGCCGGCGGGGAGCGCGCGGCAGCCCGGTGTGCTGGGTGCGGAAGGGACGCGCGGCGCCGCCCGCGGCGCTGCCCGCCGGCTGGTAGGCGGGGATCAGGTGGCGGCGGCCGCTGCCGATCAGGTCGGCGCGCCCCATGCGCCGCAGCGCCTCGCGCAGCAGCGGCCAGTTGTCGGGGTCGTGGTAGCGCAGGAACGCCTTGTGCAGCCGGCGGATCTTCAGGCCCTTCGGGACGAGCACCTCCTCGCTCGCGCGCGTGACGCGCCTCAGCGGGTTCTTGCCCGAGTGATACATGGCGGTCGCCGTGGCCATGGGGCCCGGCAGGAACGCCTGCACCTGGTCGGCGCGCAAGCCGTTCTTCTTCAGCCACAGCGCGAGCTCGAGCATGTCCTGGTCCGAGGTGCCGGGGTGCGCCGCGATGAAGTAGGGAATCAGGTACTGCTCCTTGCCCGCCTCCTTCGAGTAGCGGTCGAAGAGCTCCTTGAAGCGATCGTAGGCGGCGACCCCGGGCTTCATCATCTTCGAGAGCGGCCCCTCGGCGAGGGCCTCGGGCGCGATCTTGAGGTAGCCGCCGGTGTGGTGCTGCGCGAGCTCCTTCACGTACTGCGGAGACTCGAGCGCGAGGTCGTAGCGCACCCCCGAGGCGATCAGCACCTTCTTGATGCCCGGCAGGGCGCGCGCGCGGCGATAGAGGCGGACGAGCGGCGCGTGGTCGGTGTCGAGATTCGGGCAGATCCCCGGGTACACGCACGAGGGCCGCCGGCAGGCGCTCTCGATCTCGCGGCTCCTGCAGGCAAGGCGGTACATGTTGGCGGTCGGGCCGCCCAGGTCGGAGATCACCCCGGTGAAGCCCGGCGCGCGGTCGCGCACCGTCTCGATCTCGCGCAGCACGGAGTCCTCGGAGCGGCTCTGGATGATGCGGCCCTCGTGCTCGGTGATCGAGCAGAAGGTGCAGCCGCCGAAGCAGCCGCGCTGGATCGCGACCGAGAAACGGATCATCTTCCAGGCGGGGATATTGGCCTTGCCGTACACGGGATGCGGGACGCGCGCGTAGGGCCGCTCATATACCCAGTCCATCTCGGCCGTGGTAAGCGGCAGCGGCGGGGGGTTCAGCCACACGTCGAGGTCGCCATGGCGCTGCGTGAGCGCGCGGGCGTTACCGGGATTCGACTCGAGATGCAGGATGCGCGACGCGTGCGCGTACAGCACCGGGTCCGCCGCGACCGCCTCGTACGCCGGCATGCGGATGACGCTGCGCTCGCGGTCGGCGTTCTTCACGCGGCGCACGAAGCGCACGACCTGCTCGGCGGCAGCCGCCGCCGGGGCAGGTGCCGCGGCACGCTGCTCCGTCACCGCATAGGGGTCGGTCGGCGGATTGAGAGGTCCCGGCGCATCGAGGTGGGTCGAGTCGATCTCGATCCAGTCCGCCGGCGTGCCGCGCCGCACGAACGCCGTGCCGCGCACATCGGTGATCGCCCCGATCGCCTCGCCGCCGGCGAGACGGTGCGCAATCTCGCAGATCTGCCGCTCGCCGTTGCCGTACACCAGCAGGTCCGCCCTGGCATCGAGCAGCACCGAGCGGCGCACCTTCTCGGACCAGTAGTCGAAGTGCGCGATACGGCGCAGCGACGCCTCGATGCCGCCGATCACGATCGGCACGTCGCGGAAAGCCTCGCGCGCGCGCTGCGCGTACACGAGCACCGAGCGGTCGGGACGCCGGCCACCCGCCCCGCCCGGCGTATAGGCGTCGTCGCTGCGCACGCGGCGGTCGGCGGTGTAGCGGTTGACCATGGAATCCATGTTGCCGCCGGTGATGCCGAAGAACAGATTCGGCCGACCGAGCGCGCCGAACGCCGCGGCGCTGTGCCAGTCGGGCTGCGCGATGATGCCGACGCGGAAGCCCTGCGCCTCGAGCACCCGGCCGACGATCGCCATGCCGAAGCTCGGGTGATCGACGTAGGCATCGCCCGTCACGATGACGACGTCGCAGCTGTCCCAGCCGAGCAGGTCCATCTCGGCGCGCGACATGGGCAGGAACGGCGCCGTGCCGAAGCGCTCGGCCCAGTACCTGCGATAGCCGGTGATGTCGCGGGCGGTCTGCATGCAGCCGTTTATTTTATCGGGAATCCTCCGTCCCTGCGGGGCCGCAGGACGCCGCAGGCCCCCGGCGGGCCGCCGGCACGGGCGCGGGCGTGGCAGTCCGGCCGCGCCGCAGGACGCCGCGGCAGGGAGCGTCCCGGGCAGGGCAAACCGCATGTGGCGCGGTACCTTGGTACCAAGGTACACTCGCTGGCGTGAAGACCGTCGCCCGCACCCAGACCGGCGTGCGCCTCGAGACTCGCCTGCTGAAGGTGCTCAAGGCGCTCGCCACCGAGCTCGACCTGTCGCTCGGCGACCTGCTCGAGGGGATCGTGCTGCATGCCTTCGAGGGCAAGGCGCCCTTCGCGGCGCCCACCCTGAAGAAGATCAGGGCGCTGCGCGCGGTCTACGGTCTCGAGCTGACGGCGAAGGACTCGCACCGCATGCGCGAGGCCGGCAAGGATGGCGGCTGACTGTCCCGAGTTCGGGCGCTTCCTGCGCGGCGAGATACCCGCGGCCGGGTTTCCGCACCGCGAGCACGTGCGCATGGCCTTCGAAATGCTGAAGCGCCACGACTTCGCCGCGACGGTGCTGCACTACAGCCGCGCGCTGCGTGCGATGACGGCACGGGCCGGCAGGCCGCAGGCCTTCCATCAGACGGTCACGGTCGCCTTTCTGTCGCTGATCGCCGAGCGCATGGAGGCGGCGCGCGCCGCCGATTTCGCGGCCTTTGCGCGCGAGAATCCCGACCTCATCGAGAAGTCGGTGCTCTCGCGCTGGTACAGCCCGGAGCGGCTGGCCTCAGCGGCCGCGCGGCGTACGTTTCTGCTGCCGGACGGCGCGCCTCGCCGGGCTCAGCTGCCCGGGGAGCCGCCAGCGCCGGCCGCCCTGCCTCCTGCGCAGCAGGCCGAAGGCCAGTAATGCCGCCAGGAGTCCGCTTTCCACGATCCCCATCGAGCCTCCCCCTCCCGGATTGGCCGCGCCGTCCGCCCCCGCCGGCTCGGCCGCCGCGCTGGGCGCCGGAGCCGCCGCCTCGGGTGTAATTGTCAGAGTCGCCTGCGTCGATACCGGCGGACTGTTTGCCGCCACGCTCTGGCAGATCAGGCCAAAGGTGTAATGACCCGCGGGACCCGACTCGGTCATGGATCCCGCCGGAGGAAACGACTGCGCGCTGTTGCCCCATGCTCCGCCCGGGATTCCCCCGGTCAGAGTGCAGTTCGCCGCACTGCTCGCCGACCAGCCGGCCGTGAAGGATTGCCCGGCCGTGACGCTCGCGGGACTGAAGGTGATCTGCGGTGCGGGCGCCGGCGCGGGGTCGAATGCGACGAGCTCGACGGGCTTGCCGGGGACGACGAGGCTTCCGGTGTTGCCCGGATCGAGCACTGACTTCAGCGTCGTGCCGCCGGTGCTGCTGGTCGTGTCGGCGGCCGAGCTCCACACCGCGGCGAGCGGCGTGAAGTCGGCGACGCCGTTCGAGCCATTCGGCGCGGGTGCGGGCGTCACCGGACAGGCCCCGTACCCGGAGGGGTCGGTGCTCTGGCGGCCGAGCGCGAGCGCACCGACCACGTGGTTGTCGCGGTTGAAGAGTCCGCTGCCCGAGGCGCCCGGGCCGATGTTGCCGCTCTGGTTGACGGTCTCGAGGAGATTGGAGAGGTAGGCAGTCCCGAGCGCGTCCTGCTCCTCGAGCGCCAACGCGGTCCCCGACCAGCTCACGAACTGCTTGTCGCGGCCTTCGGCCTGATGGACCGTGTAGCCGCCCTGCACCGCTCCTCCGGAGGCATCGAAGCCCGCGAACCGGGCATCCGCGGCCACCGGGTCGGTGTCGAGCGCGATGAGCCACGCGTCCTGCTGCTCGACCACCGTGCGCGCGCCCGTCTGCGCGGGAAGCTGGCCGTCGTAGATCGAGCCGAGCGCAGTTCCGCAGGCGCTCGTGGCATCCCAGTACACCGTGACGCCGGCGGCCGCGGCGGGATTGCCGCCGCCGAGCCTGCCCGTCTCGCAGTGCCGGGCGGTGAGCACGTAGGGCGTGTTGTCGCCCGGCACGTCGTTGATCAGCGTGCCGGTGCACTGGTAGAGATTCTCGACGATGAGAGCCACGGTGGCGGCTGCCGGCGTCGCGTTGCCCGCGGTGACCTCGCACTCGTAGTTGATGACGCAGGTGGCGTTGTCCGAAGAGTTGCCGCCCGGGGGCATGATCAGCCGCCGGTAGAGCGGGTGATCCTGCACGCCGGCGCCGATCGCGCGATAGCCGGCCTGCAGGCTGACGATGCGCAGGGCGACCCCGGCAACGTCGGCGGCCGCAACCGTCAGTGTGAGCTGCAGCGTGTCCCCCGCATGGATCCGGCTCCAGAGCTCGCCGCGGCGCAGGTCGCCCGCGCGATAGCTCGTGGTGCTCTGTCCGCCGCTCACCAGCAGCGTGGCGCTCGCGGGGAGCGCGGACGCCAGCGCATGAAATGACAGCGACACGGCGCCCGGAACCTGGACCGCGTAGCGCCAGGTTGCCCGTCCGCCGGCGACCGACCAGCTGCCGGAGGCCGCGGTCGAAGCCGCGTGCGGCACCGGCACCGCGAACTGCAGCGGCGAATCGGCGGCGGCGCGGATCAGCGGCTCGAGATTGGTGCGCACGACGAAGGCCCCGACCGCGGGCGCGGCGCCGGCGGCAGTGCAAGTCGCAAGGAATATCGCCAGCGCGGCCAGCGCCACGTGCGACGGTCTTGGTCCGGAGACGATGACCCGACTCCCTATCTTTTGTTTTGCCGGCGCGCCGTTTTGCGGCGGCCGAACCCCTGGCGTCGTCGGTGCCATTGTGCGCGCGGCGGCCCCGCCGCGCGGCCGTACTTACCGTAAGACGACGCGTGCGGCTCAAGCCGCGAACGGCCGCGCATTCGCCCAGATTAAGACAAGCCATCGGACGGCGTGCGCTATGCTGGCGGCCGCCATGCACCGCCCGCATATGCCCGCCGTCGCGTCGTTGCTGGTCCTGAGTGCGGGCGCAGCGGCCGCTGCGGGCGCGGACGCGCCCGCGCCGGGAGGCGGCGCCCAGCGGGTGGTCACGCCGGTGTTTCACCGGCTCGTCGCCTTCTCGCTGCCGGCGCCCTTCAAGGTCAGCTTCGAGCGAACCAGCGGCAACATCTACGTGCGCGAGCACGTCCCCGCCGGGGAGACCGTGGACGACTGGTCGCGGATGATCACGCTCACCGGCGTCCAGGGCATGGCCTACAGCGCCGAGGCGACTCCGCAGGCCTACCTGCAGGCGCTCGCGCGCGGCTTCCAGCGACACTGCCCGGACACGTACGTGGCGCTCGACCTCGGCCCGCAGCCGCTCGCGAAGGAGCCGTCGTTCGCCACCGTGGTCAGCTGCGGGCGCGTCACCTCGGGCGGCAAGGCCCACAGCGAGACCTCGGTCATGGTGGCGATCCGGGGCCCGGATGACTTCTACGCGCTGCAGTGGACGGAGCACGGGCCGGACTCCGCCCATCCGCTCGCGCTCGACAGCAGGTACTGGAGCGCGCGGCTCGCGCAGCTCGGCCCGGTGCAGCTCTGTCCGATCGTGCCCGGCGAGGGGCCGCCCTACTCGAGCTGCGCCGCCAGATGAGCGTTCGACCGGATCAGTACAGCAGCACCGCGCGGCGCTCCGCCTCCCAGGCGGTCTCGTCGGCCCGCGCGAGCGCGTCGAGATCGGCCGGAGCGGCCGCGGCGTCGTCCACCCAGCGCCGCAGCAGCTCGCTGCCGTTGATCACGTCGATCGCGAGCTTGCCGGTCTCGTACTCGTAGGGAAAATCCGCCCACAGGTCGTAGTCGGGCCGCAAGCGCCGCAGGGCCTTGAAGGCGAGCGCGAACAGCCGCCACGGCCGGAACGCCGCGTGCCGGTAGAACGCGGCATCCTCCACGTGCACCTGCAGGCCCGCGCACAGCCGGCCCGCGTGCTTGTTGAACGTCGGCTCGAACCAGCAGGGACGCAGGCGGCAGCCGCGCAGCCACTCGGGCGCGAGCGCATGCATTTCCGCAAGGAGCGAGGGCACGTCGAGATCCGGCGCGCCGAGCAGCTCGAGCGGCCGCGTCGTGCCGCGGCCCTCGGAGAGGTTGGTGCCTTCGAGGAGCACCGAGCCGGCGTAGCAGCGCGCCATCCACAGGTTCGGCGCGTTGGGGCTCGGATTCACCCAGGTGCGCTCATCGAGCGGCCAGCCGTAGCCGGGAGCCGCGCGCGGCTTCCAGCCCTCCATCTGCACGACCTGACAGTCGACATCGAGTCGCAGCGTCGCGACGAACCAGCGCGCCACTTCGCCCATGGTGAGGCCGTGGCGCATGGGCAGCGCCCCCGCGCCGACGAAGCTCTCCCAACCCGGCCGCAGCGTCAGCCCCTCCACCGGCCGGCCCGCCGGGTTCGGCCGGTCGAGGATCCACACCGACTTGCCGCGGGCGGCGGCTTCCTCCAGCACGTAACGCAGCGTCGTGATGAAGGTATAGATGCGGCAGCCGAGGTCCTGGAGGTCGACCAGCAGCACATCGAAGCTGTCCAGCATCGCGGCGCTGGGCCGGCGCACCGTGCCGTAGAGGCTGAACACCGGAATGCGGTGCACGGGATCGGTGTAATCGGGCGACTCGATCATGTTGTATTGCTTGTCGCCGCGCAGCCCGTGCTGCGGCCCGAAGGCGGCCGTGACAGTGAGCCCGGGGCAGGCCACCAGGGCATCGAGCGAATGCGTGAGATCGCGCGTCACCGAGGCGGGATGCGCCAGCAGCGCCAGGCGCCTGCCTGCCAGCGGCGCGCGCAGCGCTTCGGTCTCGATGAGCCGGTCGATGCCGAACTTCATGGGATAGGCAGCTCGAGGGCGAAAGCGTCGGGGTCGTGGAAATCCGGATTGCCGGGCGCGTGGCGCAACGCCCAGTACGAGAGCCTACCACTGTCATCCTCGACCACCGCGGTGAGCCCGAGGCGCAGCAGCGGGCCGCGCGTGAGCTCGGCGAGGCCCTCGAGGTGCAGGTGCGCGGTGAGCTCGAGCTTGTCGGGGGTGCGGCGGGCCTGAAGCCCCGGCGCGCGCGTCAGGTTGGCGGGCGTCATGTCTGCGCGGTACCCGCTGAAGCGGTACGCCGCCCATTCGAGCGACGGCGAGAAGTTGAATTCGTAGTAGCCGCCGGCCGCCTGCGCCGCGGCGAACACCTCGAAGCAGGTGTGCTCCCACAGCCCGTCGGCGCGGCGGCCGGCGCGCGCGGCCGGGACGCGCAGCCGGCTGACCTCGCCGTGCAGCTCGTAGTGGCACATGAGCGTCGCCGGCGCCGTGAGCTGCACCTCGGCGCCGATGCTCCACACCCACTCGCCCGGCGTGTAGGGATGCGCGAGCAGCAGTGCGCGTTGCGGGCCCGAGGCCATCGCGCGGACTCAGGCCGCGAGCCACTCGAGCAGCGCGCGCGTCACTTCGCGCGGCCGCTCGAGAGTCGAGAGGTGCGCGCACTCCGGCACCGTCACGAGCCGCGCCCCGCGGATGCCGTGCGCCATTTCGACGGCGCGGTCGAGCGGGGTGAGCTCGTCCTGCTCCCCGACCAGCACGAGCGTCGGGCAGCCGACGGCGGCGAGCCGGGGCCGCGAATCGGGCCGCCCGATGATCGCGGACTGCTGCCGGATGAAGGCCTCGGGCCCCACGTCCTCGGCCATCAGGCGGTTCGTCTCGCGCAGCTGCGGATCCCTGCGATGCAGCGGATGCACCAGGCGCTCGAACTGCGCCTCCACCACTTCGCCCAGCCGCCCGTTCGAGGCCAGCGTCATCTGCGCGCGGCGCATGGCGGTCGCCTCGGGGGTGTCGGGGCGCGCGGAGGTGTCGAGCAGCGCCAGCTTCGCGACGCGCGCCGGCGCCTGGCGCAGGATCTCGAAGCAGACATAGCCGCCCATCGACAGCCCCGCGAGCGCGAAGCGCGCCGGCGCGCTGCCGAGGATGCGGCGCGCGATGGCGCCCATGCTGTCGTCGCGGGTGTGATCCGCGACCATCACCGGGCCGCGCCGCCAGAGCTCGGGGATCTGTGCGGCGTACAGGCGTGCCGAGTCGAGCAATCCCGGGATCAACACGACGGGCAGAGATTCGCTCACGCGTGCGAGCGTAACATGCGCCCATGAGGCACCGTATCGCTCCGCTCCTCATGGCGCTCGCGCTGAGCGCCGCCGCTGCAACGCCGGCGCCGGCGGCGCCCGCCGCGCCCACGGCGACTCTGGCGCCCGATGCGGCCGCGCGCTTCGCCGCGCTCGCACTCAAGTGCCTGCACCAGGAGTACCCGAACCACATCAGCCACACGCTCAACAGCGCGGCCGACGCCCGGCCGCCGCACGAGCTGACGCCGGCCTTCTACGGCTGCCTCGACTGGCACTCGGACGTGCACGGCCACTGGCTGCTGGTGCGGCTGCTGCGTCTGTTCCCGGACGCACCCTTCGCGGCCGAGGCACGCGCCGCGCTCGAGCAGAGCTTCACCGCCGCCAACATCGAGGCGGAGGCGAGTTATCTGCGCGGCGCGGGCCGCGCCTCCTTCGAGCGTCCCTACGGGCTCGCGTGGCTGCTCGAGCTGTCGGCGGAGCTGCGCCGCTTCGACGATGCCGAGGCGCGCCGCTGGTCCGGTGTGCTCGCGCCGCTCGAGACCGCAGTGGTGGCGCGGCTCGAGAGCTGGCTGCCGAAGCTCGAGTACCCGATCCGCATCGGCGAGCACGACCAGACGGCGTTCGCCTTCGGGCTCATCTGGGACTGGGCCGGCGTGGCGGGCGACCGGGAGATGCGCAAGCTTCTCGGCGACGCGGCGCAGCGCTTCTACCGGCACGACCGTAACTGCCCGCTCGCCTACGAGCCCTCGGGCGAGGACTTCCTCTCGCCGTGCCTCGCGGAGGCGGACTTCATGCGCCGCGTGCTCGACCCGAGCGCCTTCGGTGCCTGGCTGTCAGCGTTCCTGCCGCAGCTCCCGCGCAGTGGAGCGCCGGCTGCGGCGCGCACCGCGCATGGCTGGCTCGCGCCGGGCGTCGTCACCGACCGCTCGGATCCCAAGCTCGCGCACATCGACGGACTGAACCTGAGCCGCGCCTGGATGCTCGAGGGCATGGCGCACGGGCTGCCGCCCGGGGATGCGCGCATTCCCGCGCTGCTCGCCGCGGCCGCGCGCCACGCCGACGCCGCGCTGCCGGCGGTCACCGGCCAGTACTACGAGGGCGGCCACTGGCTCGGGACCTTCGCCGTGTATCTCACCAGCCGCGCGGGCCTCGAACCTTAGGTTGGCGTGCATTCGCGGCACAGGGACGTGCCCGCCGCCGCAGGCGGCGAGCGGCGCGCCGCCGCGAGCATCGTGACAGGGCGAGGCGCAAAGCGCCGAGCGGGCGGCCAGGATGGCCGCCCGGGGCTTGCGCGCAGCGGGACAGCGCGGCGCAATGTCCGATGCGGGCAATGCATACTACGGCGCGCGCGGCGGCTGATCGATCCAGGTCCAGTCCCTGCTCGAGCGCCGGCAGCCGCCCCCGGATGCACCGGTCCAGGCGCGGCCGCGCAACACCCGGCCGCTCCTCGAGCCCGTCGGCTCGCCGTCCTTGAGGGCGAGCTTGCCGTTGACGAACACGTCGGTGACGCCGGTCGCGTACTGCATCGGCTTCGCGTAGGTCGAGTGATCCTGGATCTTCGCCGGATCGAAGATGACGACGTCGGCGAAATTGCCCGCCTTCAGCCGTCCGCGACCTTGCAGCGACAGCACGTCCGCCGGCAGCGAAGTGAGCTTGCGGACCGCTTCCTGCACGGTGAGCAGGCGCTCCTCGCGGACGTACTTCGCGAACAGGCGCGCGAAGTTGCCATAGGCGCGCGGATGGGTGGAGGAGAGCAGGAACACGCCCTCGGGGGCACTCGATTCGGCGTCCGACCCCGAGCTCACCCACGGCAGCACGATCTGCTTCGCGATGTTCGCTTCGCTGATGATGGTGTAGGCGGCCCCCACCCCGGCGTCGTCCTCGATCACGAGGTCGACGATCGCATCCTCGGGACTGACCCCGCGCTCCCTGGCGATCTGCGCGATGGTCTTGCCGATGAGCCGCTTCACCCCGGGCGTTCTCGCGGCGAGCACCAGCATGCCGTCGGCGCCCGATTGCTGGTAGAGGTTCTCCCAGTCCCTGGGATGCGGCTCCTTCATTGCGGCGATGATCTTCGCGCGCTCGGCGGGGTCCTCGAGGCGCTTGACCAGGGCCTCGGGGCCGCCGGCGTGCGCCCAGGGCGGGAGCGAGGCAGCGAGCGCGGTGCCGCCAGCGGTGTAGGTGTACATGTCGGCCGTGATGCGAATGCCGCCGGCGCGCGCCGCGGTGATCATCGCCACCACCTTGTCGCGCTTGCCCCAGTTGTCGCGGCCGATGAACTTGAAGTGATGGATCTCGGCCGGTGCGCCGCTGTCGCGCGCGATATCGATGGTCTCCTCGACCGCCTCCTCGATGTGATCGCCCTCGCTCCTCATGTGCGCGGTGTACATGCCGCCGCAGCGCGCCGACTCGCGCGCCAGCGCCATGAGCTCGGGCGTCTTCGCATAGTTGTTCGGCGCATAGATCAGGGCGGTGGTGAGGCCGAGCGCCCCCTCCTCCATCGCCTGGTGCACGAGCGCGCGCATCTGCTCGAGCTGCGCCGGGGTCGGCTGCACGTCGCCCTCGCCGAGGACGTTGACCCGCACCTCGCCTTCGCCGACGAAGCTCGCGACGTTGGGTGAGATGCCGTGCTTCTCGAGATGCTCCAGATATTGCCCGAGGGTCGACCAGGTCACGTCGAACCTGACGTCGCCCTGGCGGGCCTTCATGAGCTTCGCCATCCCGGGCGTGAGCGGCCCCATCGACCCCTCGGTGAAGACATCGAGCGTGACGCCCTGCTTGAGGGCGCTGACGCCGCGGCCGTCGACCAGCAGCGACTCCTCCGAGTGCCCCATCATGTCGATGAATCCGGGCGACACGGCCTCACCCCTGGCGTCGACCTCGAGGCGTCCCTTGCCGGCCGGCTGCGGCCCGACGTAGGCGATGCGATCGCCGTCGATCGCGAGCTCACCCGCATAGGGCGCGCCGCCTCCGCCGTCGTAGATCATCGCGTGCCGGACGACGACGTCATGGAGCGCCGAAGCGGCGGCGAGCGCCGGGCCGCCGGCCGTGCACAAAGCCGCCCCGGCAGCGACGATGGCCGCCAGCCGCGCTTTCCTGCCGTGACTCATGGCCGATGCTCCTTAGCCGGGGTGAACAGGAGGTCCTGGTAGTCGTAGCTGAAGTCCGCGAGCGGCGAGACCGGCTTCATCGTCACACGGTCGACCTTGCCGTCGGCGTTCAGACTGAAGGTCACGTACGGCGGCTCGATGCTCTTGTCGTCGAGGCGCGCGATGAAGGTGTCGTACTGGTAGTGCTCGAGCGTGCCGGTCATGCGCGGCGTCGACTTGAAGTCGATCGTCAGCCTGCCGTCCGTGGCCGCGATCTCGATGTTGCCGTACCAGGAGTCGGAGTAGGTTCCGGCATAACCGCCGCTCGGCAGCGAGGGCCCGGCGGCGGCCGGCCTGGCCGCGGCGGTCCTGAGCGCCGCGAGCGCCTCGGTGATCCGCCGCTCCTTCTCGGCGCGGAAGCGCGCCACCCAGTCGACGTGCGGCCGGCCGAGGTAATGATCGAGCAGCTCGTACATGAGTCCCCGGATGATCTCGCCGTCCTCGCTGTTGATCTCGATCGAGAAGCCGACGTGCCTGTCGGGAATCAGCACCACCGCCGTGAGGAATCCGAACACCGCGCCGCCGTGCCACACGATCCGGGTGCCGGCGTAGTCGCTCACGTCCCACCCCAGCGCGTAGGTGTTGAAGTCCGGCTGGATGGGCTTGAGCGGCGGCGGATATTCGGGGATCGGCTGCAGCACCACCGGCTTCCACATCTGCCGGTGTGCGGCCTCGGAGAACAGCCTGCCCGAGTGGCCCGGCAGCTCGCCGCCGTCGAGCTGGATGAGGAGCCAGCGCGCCATGTCGTTGGCGCTCACCGTGAGCCCGCCGGCGGGGGCGCCGTTGCGCCCGAGCTCGTCGCGCTCGTCGAGCCGCTCCTGGGTGCCGGCGCCGCGCATGCCGCCGTCCATGCGCGCGTGCGGGTAGGCGCGATCCGCGGTGGCGAAGCGCTCCGGCTCGTCGCTGGTCGAGTGCCGCATGCCGGCGGGCTTGAGCACATGCCCGGCGGTGAATTTCTCCCAGGTCTCCCCCGTGACCGCCTCGATGAGCTGGCCCGCCACCATGTAGAGCACGTTGTCGTAGGCGAAGCCGTAGCGGAAGCTGGTCGCGGGTTTCAGGTACCTGAGGCGCCGCACCGACTCGCTGCGGCTGAGGTTGGTGCGCGGTACGAGGAGGAGGTCCCCCTCCCCGAGTCCCAGGCCGCTCCTGTGAACCAGCAGGTCGCGGATCGTGATCTCGCGCGTGACCCAGGGATCGTACATCTCGAAGCCCGGCAGCCGGTCGGTCACGCGGTCGTCCCAGCCGATCCTGCCCTGATCGACCAGGATCGCGAGATCGGCCACCGTGAAGGCCTTGCCGGTCGAGCCGGTCGGGAAGATCGTGTCGGCGTCGACGCGCGGAGCCTCGCCGAGCGCGCGCACGCCGAAGCCCCGGGCGAACGTCACCTGGTCGTTCTCGACGATGGCGATGGCCATCCCCGGCACCCCGATCGCAGTGCGCGCCGCCTCGACCCGGCGCGCGAAATCCTTCGGTGGCTCGGCCAGAGCGCCTGCCGCGAAAGCGGACGCGAGCACGACGGCCCAGATTGCTCTCACGGCGTTCATGCAACCCCCTGCGGCACCACCCGGCGGCTCGCGAGGCGGTAGATTCCGATGGTGAAGAGCGGCAGTACAAAGACCAGCAGCACCACGTAGGCAAACAGCCGGTAGCCCCGGGCGATGAGCGTCACGAGCCCGAAGCGCTCGGCGAGCAGCATGCAGAAGACCAGCGTGCCGAGCGCGACGCACAAGCGCGGCGCGCGCCCGAGCTGCGCGTTGCGGCTGCGCCGCCAGGCGAGGCCGATGCGCTCGTTGATGGCATGCACGAAGCCGGTGCCGCTCTCGAGCAGCGCCGCGAAGATCATGAGCTGGAAGAGGTCGCGGAAGACGGGGAGATCGAGCCTCTGCAGCAGATAGTCCGACGGCAGCGTCGCGCCCGCGATCTGCGGGTAGTAGGCCATCATGCAGCCGAAGAACATGAGCGCCGGCAGCATCGCGAGCGGCCCGGCGATGATGCCGGCGATCACCGCGTCGCGGTTGCTGGTGAGATGCCGCAGCACCGGCAGGATCACCACGGCGCCGATGACGTTGTAGCTCGCATATTGCACGCCGCCCGCCACCCAGCCGTGCAGCGGCGCGGGGCGGCTGAAACTCTCGATGATCCGCCCGCCGAAATGCGTGAAGGAGAACGCCACGAACAGCACGTACACGCCGTAGAGAAGAAAGGACACATAGGTGAACAGCCGCTCCACCGACGCGTTGCCCCAGGCGGTCACGAGCGCGATCGCCGTCATGAGCGCGAGCGTGCCGACGATCGTCGGGGCGCCGAGCGTCGCGGCGCCGATGGCGCCGGCGGCGGCGCCGAACACCGCGAGCACCAGCACGACGAACAGCACGTACACCACCTCGAACCCGATCCAGGCCGGGCCCAGCAAGGCGCGGATGAAGGTGCGATAGTCCAGCGCGCCGCTCGCCCGCGAGAAGAGGAAGGTCGTCACGCAGATCGCGCTCCAGATCAGCATCGCGAGCACCATCGCCGCGATGCCGCCCCACGGGCCGCTCGGCAGGAAGAACTCGGCAAGCTCGCGCCCCGTGGCGTAGCCGCCGCCGATCACCACCGCCTTATAGGCGAGGCCGGGAAGCAGCCGGCGCTGAAACCACGTGGACACCGCGAAGGTCCGCTGCGCCTCGAGCCGTGCGTGTCGGGGCCGCGCCCGAAGCTCACGCCGCGCGCGCGGCCGCGCCGCCCCAGACCGCGTCGTCGCACCAGATCATGCCCCGGGCGTAGCGCACCCCGGGGTTGCGGTCGTGCGCGAGGAAGGTCGGTCCGTCGAGATCGACGACGTCGCACAGCTGCCCGAGGACGAAGGCCGGCGCCATGGCGAGGCTCGATCCCATCATGTTGCCCACCATGACATCGAGCCCGGCGCGGCGCGCCTCACGCGCCATGGCCAGGCCCTCGGTGAGTCCGCCGCACTTGTCGAGCTTGATGTTCACGGTATCGAAGCGCCCGACCAGCCCGGCAATGTCGTTGAGGCCGAGGGCGCTCTCGTCGGCCGCGATGGGGATCGGCGAAGAGAAGTCATCGAGATCCGCCTCGCGCCCGCGCGCCAGCGGCTGCTCGAGCAGCTCCACCCGCGCCTCCTCCAGGATCTCGACCAGCCGTGCGAGCTGCCCCGTCGCGTAGGCCTGGTTGGCGTCGACTCCGAGCCACACGTCCGGGCGTGCGGCGCGCACCGCCGCGACGCGCAGCGCGTCGAGCTCGAGGTCGCCGGTGAGCTTCAGCTTCAGCGCCCGCGCCTCGGCGTAACGGCGCGCGCCCGCGGCCATGACTTCCGGCTCGTCGGCGCCGAGCGTGAAGGTCGTGGTGAGCTCGCGCGGGGGCTTGAGCCCCGCGAGCGTCCACACCGGCTTGCCCGAGCGCTGCGCGTCGAGCTCCCACAGCGCGCAGTCGAGCGCATTGCGCGCCCCGCCGGCCGGCAGCAGCCGCTGCAGCCCGGCGCGGTCGATGCCGCGCTCGATTGTTGCGCGCTGTGCCTCGATCGCCGCCAGCATCTGCGGCACGCCGTCCTCGAGATAGAAGACCCCACAGGCCTCGCCCCGGCCGCGGTGCGCGCCGTCGTCGAGCGTGACGACGACCGCGTCCTGGTGCTCGAACACCCGGCCGGCGATGCGGAACGGGGCCGAGAAGGCCAGCTTCTCGACCGCGACCGTGAGACGCAGCCCGCTCATCAGTATTCGGTCCCGACGGCCAGGAGCTTGCAGATGAGCGCCACCCACAGCACCAGGACCGAGGACAGTACGAGCACCACGCTCCACACCTTCGCCGGCCAGCGTCGCTGCCCGCGCCACACGGCCGCCAGGTTCCACAGCATCGCCGCCAGGCCGCCGATGAAGGCCACGATGCTCAGCAGCTGCGCCAGCACCAGCAGCGGGTCGAGGCGCCCGCCGAGCGTACCCGTGTCCCTGAGGATGAGCATCATGAAGAGTCCCCAGATCCCGAGCGCCGCGACGATCGCGACCGCGCCGATGCGGCTGCCGAGGTACGCGCGCCGCGCGGCCGGATCGAGCGCGAGCGGCGCACGGTAACGGCGGCGGACGATCGCGGCGACCGGCCACACGAGCACCGTGAGCAGCATCGCGGCGAAGCCCGCCAGAAAGAGCGGCATCAGCCAGGTGCTGCTCGCATACCACGGCGCCCGCTCGAAGACTTCGAAGGGCGAGAGGAAATCGAAGCTGAAGCGCACCGGCCTGCCGTCGACCACCTTGGCGGCGGCCCGGTCGTGACCGTTGACGTCCTGCCAGACGAAGGGCGCGACCTCGACCCAGTGCCGGGGCTTGCCGTTCGGTCCCGGGAAGGGCAGCTGCAGCTCGCCCTTCTTGTTGGCTCCGACTTTGGTCTGCCCGATGAATTCGAGCGCGGCCAGGAAGTTGGTAGCGGCCCGGCGCGAGACGTCCCAGGCGCCGCTCATGAGCGCCGAGTGCGCGGCCTGGGTCGCGGCATCGACCTGCGCGGTCAGCGGGTGCGGCACGGCGGCCGGGAGGTAGCGGTCGGCAAAGTCCTGGAACAACTGGTTGCGCAGCGTCTGCACCGCTCCCTCCCTGCCCGGGCTGCTGAAGGAGGCGTACAGGCCGGTCTTATCTTTCAGGAACAGATGCAGCGAGGTGTGGAAGAACTCGGTATCGCCGAGGTGCGCGATCACCTCGCGGCCGTTGATGTTGGTCTCGAAGAAACCGAGCTCCATGCGGTTCAGGGGCCCTATCCCGTCGGCGTACGGGCTGTCGTGCATCAGCTCCGCGGTCGCAGCGCTCAGGATCCGGTTGCCGTGATATTCGCCGTCCTGCAGGTGCGCGATCATGAAATGCGCCATGTCGTCGGCGGAAGCGGACATCGAGCCGGCGGGGCGCGGGCCGACGTACTCGAAGGGCTCGGCTTCACCCGAGCCGAGACGATAGCCCCTGGCCATGAACGGCTCGAGCGCGGCCGGCAACGGCTGGCGGAAGCTCGAGTGCGTCATGTCGAGCGGCTGGAAGATGTGCTTCTCGAGATAGGCGTCGAAAGGCTCGCCGGAGACGCGCTCGACGATGTAGCCCGCGAGCGAGGCGCCGTAGTTCGAGTAGGCGGGCGTCGAGCCGGGCGGGAAGATGCGCGCCGGCACCCTGGCCTTCAGCATCTCCTCGAACGTCGGCAGACTGTTGCTCAGGGATATGACGCCCTTGGCGTGCTCCTCGAAGCCCGCCGTGTGCTGCAGGAGCTCGCGCATGGTGATCGGCTTGCCGGCGAGGCCCGTCACGTTGTAGTCGAGATACTTGTTGATGTCGGCGTCGAGATCGATCTTGCCGGCTTCCACCTGCTGCATGACCGCGGTCCAGACGATGAGCTTCGACACCGAGCCCGGACGGAACATCGTCACCTTCGGGTCGACCGGGGTGCGCTTCTCGACGTCCGCGAAGCCATAACCGCGCTCGGTGACTACCGCGCCGTCCTTGACGATCGCAACCTCGGCGCCGGCGATGTCGCCGGTCGCGAGCGCGTACGGCAGGTAGCCGTCGAGCCAGCTGTTGGCATCCTCGGCGGTGAGCGGGACGGCAGCCGGCGCGGACGGTGCGGGCGCCGCGCCCTGCGTTGTGCCGGCCGCCGGGGCAGCCGGCGCCCCCCAGGCGAGCCCGACGGCGAAGAGCGCCAGGGCCACGGTCAGCAAGGCAGCGGCGGCCACAGGGAGCAGAGCCGTCCTGAAGCGGGCCGAGGGACGCAGGCGGATGTTCATGACGAGGTCCTTCTGGTCGAGCGCTATGCCAGGCATGAGTCGATGAGCCTTTCGAACTGGTGTCCGGGACGCATGGGATCCGCCACCGGGAGGCCGAGCCGCGTGCTCTCGCGCGCCAGCAGATCGTGCGCCGCCCGGGTTTCGAGCTGCGAGGTGTTGAGGCAGACCCCGCCGCAGCGGATGGCGGGGTTGGTGCGCCTGCCGAGCCGCAGGTTGAGATCGATGGTCTCCGCGACGCTCGGCAGCGGGTAGTCCGGGTAGCCGAGCACCCGCCCGCGCCCGGGATGGTGGCAGACGACGAGGACGTCGGGCTGACTGCCGTGCAGGAGGCCGAGAGACACGCCCGCGTACGCCGGATGAAACAGCGAGCCCTGCCCTTCGATCACGTCCCAGTGATCGGGCGCGGCGTCGGGGCTGAGGATCTCGGCGGCACCGGCCTCGAAATCCGCCACCACGGCGTCCATCGGCATGCCGCCGCCGGCGATCAGGATCCCGGTCTGGCCGGTCGCCCGGAACTCGACGGCGCGCCCGCGCGCGGCGAAGGCGCGCGTGATGGCGAGCGCGGAGTACTTCTTGCCGAGCGCGCAGTCGGTGCCGACGGTGAGCAGGCGTTTGCCCGGGCGCTTGCGGCCCGTGGCGACCGGAATGTCAGGTGGCGGAATGCGCACGTCGATGAGCCTGCGGCCGCAGCGCGCCGCGGCGGCCGCGAGGCGCGGAACGTCGGCGAGCCGGGCGTGCAGGCCGCTCACGATGTCGAGCCCCGCCTCGAGCGCCTCGACCAGCAGCGGCACCCAGCGCTCGCCGATCATGCCGCCGACGTTGGCGACGCCGATGACGAGCCCGCGCGCGCCGCGCTCGTGCGCCGCCGCGGGCGTGAGGCGCGGCAGTCCGGTCGAGACCGTGGCTTCGGCGCATGCCCACTCGCCGACACAGCGCTCGGGGATCCAGTCGCGCAAGCCGAAGGCGGTCTTGGCGAAGGCCGGCTCGGTCGCGTCGCCGAGGAACAGCAGGTAGGGGTAAGGCAGCCGGGCGGATTCTCCCGCGGCCGCCTCCCTACCTGAGCCCGGGGCGCGCTCGACCACGGTGACTCCTCGTGACAGCGGAGCGCGCCGTCAGAACTGCAGCGTGGCCGTCGCGCCGACGGTGCGCGGCTGGATGATTCCGATCGAGCCCCCGAAGTTCGGCGTACCCGAGTTGAAGTAGGAGGTGATGCCGCGCGCGTCGCCGACATTCTTGACGTAGAGCTCGAAGGACCAGCGCTGATTCGTCAGGCCGGCGCGCAGGTTCACGGTGTTGTAGCTCGGAAGCTCGGCGCGCGGATTGGGGACGAAGGCGACCGCGCCGTTCACGACCGTGGTGCTGGCCTGGAAGTCGCTGATGCGCGATCCGAAGTAGCTCCAGGTCGCGCCGACGAAGCCGTCGAAGTCGTTGACCGCACGCCAGGTGTAGGAGCCATCGAGCGAGGTGCTCCACTTCGGTGCGTACGGCAGCTCATCGCCGTTCGTGCCGCCGGCCGCGGGCGCGTCCGCTGTGAGGTGGGCGTCGACATAGGCGCCGGTCAGCAGGAAGTTCAGCCCCGTCACCGGCGTCAGCCCGAAGGTCCACTCGAGACCCTTGCTCTGGGCCGAGCCGCCGTTGGCGTTGATGCCGGTGTTCTCGACGAACTCGAACAGCTGGATCTTGTCCCAGTTGATGAGAAAGGCGGCGACGTCCATCGACAGGCGGTTGTCGAGGAAGCTCGTGCGTGTGCCGAGCTCGTAGTTGGTGGTCGTGTCGGCCTGGTACGAGGCCGCTACGCCTGCCGGCACGCCCGGTGGGAGCACGTTCGGGCCGCCGGGGCGGTAGCCGGTCGCAACGCGCGCGTACACCATCGTGTTGTCAGTGACATGCCAGCGCGGCGCGACCGAGTACGTCCAGTCCGTCCCGGTCGAGGTTCCGCCGCTGAACTGCGGCGGATTGACCAGGAGTCCGCCGAGACTCTCGTCGGCCGATTGCCGGTTCTCGGACCAGCGCGCGCCGAGCGCGATGTCCCACTGCGGGTTGAAGTGATAGGTGACCTGGCCGAAGCCTGCCCATTCGCGGTAGATCGCCCCGACGTCGGCGTTCTCGAATGAGGGCAGCGGGGTGAGGGCCTCGCTGGGAATGAAGAAGCTCGGCAGAGTCTGCGCGATCGTCGAAGCCTCGCGCGTGAAGAAGGCGCCCACCTGCCAATCGAGCGGCTGCGTGCCGGTCGAGGCCAGGCGTACCTCCTGAGTGAACTTGCCCATCTGGATCACGGAGGTCTCGGCGAGACCGGCGGGGGCCCCCGCGATGAGCGTCGCGAAGTCGCCGAAGGTGACGCCGGGGGCGGCCGTAATCGAGCTCGCATCCTCGAAGAGGTTCTGATAGCTCTTGCTGTAGCTCGAGATCGAGGTCAGGTCTCCCCAGCCGAGGTTCCAGTCGAGGGTGGCGCTGAAGACCCGGTAGCGGAACGTGCTCGGCTCGTTGATGAACCGGTCCTGGCTGTAGTTGCCGACCGACGGCTGCAGCTGATTTGCGGGCGGGGTGAGCGGCGTGCCGGCCGCGCCGATCACGTCGACGTTGGACGTGCCGTCGGTGCGCAGGTTCTGGCCGAAGGCGGTCACGCGGATCGAGAAGGTGTCCGTCGCGTTGACGAGCAGCGATGCCCGCATGCCCTCACGGAAGCCGCGATTGATGTTCGTCTCGCCGAGCTGCGGGTCGTCGATGTAACCCGGCAGCTGGGTGTCGAAGCCGCTGATGCGCAGGGCGGCGTTGCTGCCGATCGGCATGTTGAGCATGCCCTTCACGAACGGGCCCCAGTCGCCGTGCGAGATGTCCTCGGCGCCGAGCTGGAAGGCCGCGGCCTCGTGCGTCGGATCGGGCGCAATCGTGACGTACTTGAGGAGCCCCCCCTCGCTGCCGGCCCCGTAGAGCGTGCCCTGCGGGCCGCGCAGCACTTCCACCCGCTGCAGGTCCCAGGTGTCGAAATCCCCGGTGATGATCGAGCCGTTGGCGAGCGCGTTGCTCGAGCCGACCGGCGTGTCGTCGACATAAGTCGTCACGGTCGAGCCGACGCCGCCGACATTCTCGCCGCGCAGCGTGAGGCGGCTCAGGCCCGGCTGGATCTGCTGAACGGAGAGCGCCGGCACCATCGCCTGCAGGTCCTGGAAGTCGGTGAGGCGCAGCTTGTCCATCTGCTCGTTGCTGACCGCGGTGACTCCCATCGGCACGTCGTGCAGCTTCTCCACGCGCTTCTGCGCCGTGACGACGATCTCCTGCAGGGTACTCGCCGTGGGCTGAGTCTCCGTGGCCTGGTCGGCCTGCGCGGCCGGCACTGCGGCGATGGGCACGAGCACGAGCGGAACGAGCGATGAGAGGCGTGGCGCGCGGAGCATGAGTCGTATCCCCCTGTGCAATTCTTATCC
>DASYYF010000091.1:0-138012 GCA_035934055.1 Steroidobacteraceae bacterium
TGCTTTGTCATCGGACCTATGACCGCCGGGGGTTCCGCTCGTAAATCTCTGAAAGGACTCGAGGACATTCCTCTCAGTGCCGCCCGCCGCTCGGGTCTCTGGCTCGAACCCCTGCGTTGAGCGACCCTCCTCGAAACCCTCGGAGGAGAAGCTCAACCACAGGATATCGGCATACACGGAGGCATCCGGCGGCGCAGGCACGGGCGATGCCGTTCGAATAGCACTCACGAGCGACTGCTGCCAGCGCTCCGTGCCGTTGCAGGGATCGAGAGTGACCTCGATTACCACCCCGCGACGATCTTGCCGAATGCGCGCGCGGCAGGAGAATCTCGACGCGCCGATTTCAGAGCGCGGCCGCGTCCAAGCCCGCTCGATCCGGGCCTGCACCTGTCCCAGATAGCGACCATAAAGACGGGCGTGTTCAGCCGCGCCCACGGATACGGTGTCCTCCGCGGCCTCATCGGAGTCTGCCGTCTTCTCGCTCGCTGCCGCAGGAGACGGATCGGGGCTCAACACCACGAGCTGTAGGTCGGGCGGCGCTGTCCCACGGGAGGCGAGGGCTGGCGGCTTGGGAGGTGCTGCATTATCAGTCGGCGTCGGCTCGTCGATGAAAACGACGGTCATATCCGGCTCTGCGGACGACACGAGGGCAGTCGCGCCGACACCCGTAGTGTTCGGACGTCGGGGTGCGGGAAGAGAGAGACTCAAGGCGAAGGTCAGAACCAGCAGCGCGTGGATCAGGAGTACGCCCACGGCCCCGGTCACGCTCACCGCGAGCGGGCGCGATTCCAACCGCGGCCTGACAGGGCCCAGGGGCATTCGACTGATGCGTACAAGTTCAGCGGCCACATTAGATGAAGTGTCTCGCGTTGTCCGGATCTCCCACCCTGGCCTGCCATCCTCTACCAAGGGGGGTCTAGGTGAGCCGGGGTTTCACTGAATTACCCGCGAAACTGGCGACCACATCTCTCGGCAACCGGAGCAAGATCGCCACGCTTGAGGAAGCGTGGATAGGAGGACCTGAGAACGCCCTGACATTCGGCAATCAAAACGATATTCCACAAACTCGGTGTCGACGCGGATGGTCTAACCTGCAAAGGGGAAATATGGCCAGGGGCGGAATCGAACCACCGACACGCGGATTTTCAGTCCGCTGCTCTACCAACTGAGCTACCTGGCCGCCGGCGGGGAAGGGGGCGTATTAGACCGGCCTGTGCGCGGGTCGTCAAGCAATCGCGCCGCTAAGCCGTTGATTCTTCGGCCCGATCGGAGGCAGTGAAAAAGCCAGCCGAGGCCGGGCTGCGAAGCTCCTCTCTCTAAAGAGTGATGCGGGTGCCTGCCAGTGGGGCACGCAAAGGTGGCAGCCGCCCGCAGCGCGTTAAACTCTCTTGTCGACCCGACGGGGAGCCCAGATACCTAGAGCCATGGCCGCCAATCCGACCCTGCTGCAGACCTCCAGCGACTTCCCGTGCACGGAAGAGCTTACCCGCATCAACGAGTCACTGCAGGGCCGCGAGCGCCTGCTGACCGCCACGGCGCGGGCGAGCCGTCTGCTCCTCGAGGCGGACGATGCGCGCGGCGCGATCCCGGGCGTGCTGGGGCTGATCGGCGAAGCGGCGCACGTCGATCGCGTCAGTCTCATGGAAACGCGCACCGGTCCGGGCGGCGAGCCGCTGCTCGTGGTCGTGAGCGAGTGGACCGCCGAGGGAGTGGCGCCGAGCTCGCACGATCCGGTGAGCTGTGCCTGCGATGAGCGCAACTTCTCCGACGTATGCGCCGAGCTGCGCGCGGGACGCAGCGTCTGCTTCAGCCCGAACGAGACGCCGGAGGGACACACCGCCCCCTTCCAGGGCATCGGCACCCAGTCCAAGGCGATCGTCCCCATCTTCGTCGCCGGGGGATTCATCGGGCTGGTGGGTTTCGACAACATGCGCCAGCGCCGCGCCATCGACGCCGCCGAGCTGGCCGCGCTCGAGACCGCGGCGGGCGTCATCGGCGCCGCGCTGCATCGCGAGCGGCTCGTCGACGACGTGCGCCACGAGCGCGAGCACTCGGCCGAGGAACGCTTCGCCGAGCTCGCCAAGGCCAACGCGGTGATCCGCGGCAACCTCGAGCGCCTCGCCGGCGAGACCGATCTGCACAGCTTCATGGGTCACATGCTGCTCGAGGCGACGCGCCAGTTCGAGGCGATCTCGGGAGTCGTGATCGTCCTCAAGGATTCGCTGCAGGAGTGGCGCATCATCGCCCACGTGCGCGACGGCCAGCTCGCCGAGCCCTCGTTCGCGGTCAAGGTTCCCGTGGCCGGCTCGAGCTTCACCGAGAGATTCGGGCAGCTGCGCGAGCCGCACTACGTCGACGTCGCCACCCAGCCGGAGATCTGGCCCGGTGTGCAGGCCTTTCACCGCAGCGAGGGCGCCGTCGGCACGGTGCTCTATCCGCTCGTGTTCGGCGCGCGCAGCGTCGGCTTCTTCATCCTTACGTTCCGGCGCGACGCCCGCGACGTGCAGCGCAGCGGGCTGCTCGTGGCGCTCGCGCAGCAGGCGACGCTCGCCGTGCAGCTGACGCGGCTCGCCTACTCCGCCAAGGAAGCGGCCGTGCTCATGGAGCGCACGCGCATCGGGCAGGAGATCCACGACGGCCTCGCGCAGGCCTTCACCGGGATCCTGATGCAGCTTGGGGCCGCCGAGGAATTCCCCTCCTGCAAGAAGCGCAACTCCGAGCTCGCCATCACGCTGTCGCGCATCCGCGACCTGGCGCGCGACGGGCTCGCCGAGGCGCGCCGCTCGGTGATGGCGCTGCGGCTCGATCAGACGCGCCGCGCGGGGCTCGAGCTGGCATTGCGGCAGCTGGCCGATCGCTCCACCGTACCGGGCGGCGTCACCTGCACCTTCGAAGGCGGCGGCGTCATCACGGGGCTGCGCCCCGAGCACGAGCACGAGCTGCTGCGCATCGCGCAGGAGGCGGTCAGCAACGCCGTGCGCCACGCCCGCCCGCACAATGTCCGCATCACGACCACGGAAGAGGCTGCGCACTGGACCATGGCGATCGCAGACGACGGCGTCGGCATGGAGCAGCGGCCCGAGCTCTACGCGCGGCAGGGCTTCGGGCTCTCCAGCATGCGCCAGCGCGCCGGAGCGATCGGCGGGGAGTGGCAGATCGAGAGCCAGCCGGGCGCGGGCACGCGCGTCAGCGTGCGCATGACGAAGCGGGTGGCTTGATGGCCGCGGAACTGAAGACCCGCCGGATCAGCGTCATCCTCGCGGATGATCATCCGGTGGTGCGCGACGGACTCGCGGCCATGGTCAACCAGCAGGCCGACATGGAAGTGGTTGCCGAGGCGGGCGACGGCGACGAGGCGATCGCCCGCTACGAGCAGTACCGGCCCGACGTGCTGGTGCTCGATCTGCGCATGCCGAAGCGCGACGGCGTCGCCGTGGTGCAGCGCGTGCTCGAGCTCAACCCCAAGGCGCGCATCCTCATCATGACCACCTATGATGGCGATGAGGACATCTTTCAGTGCCTGTCGCAGGGCGCGAAGGGTTATCTCCTCAAGGACGCGCCGCGCCAGGAGATCCTCTCGGCGATCCGCGCAGTGAGCGAGGACCGTCCCTACACTTCGACCACCGTCGCCGCCAAGGCGCTGCAGCGCATGGGCAAGCCGAGCCTCACTCAGCGCGAGCTCGACGTGCTGCAGCTCGTGGCCGAGGGCCGCAGCAACAAGGACATCGCGCGGCGGCTGTCGATCACCGAAGGCACCGCCAAGACCCACGTGAAGGCGATCCTCACCAAGCTCGACGCCATCAGCCGCACGGAGGCGGTCGCGGTCGCGCACAAGCGCGGCCTGATCCACCTCTAGGAGCGTCCGGCGCTCAGCGCCGCTCCCACGGCTCGATGTCTCCCGCCACCACCCGGAAGAGCGGATGCGGCTGCGGGGCGCGCAGCCGTCGCCAGCGCTCGTAGAGCCGCGGATTCCTCCGGCGGAGCTTTTTCATGAGGTGCTGCCACTCGTAGGCGAGCTGTCCGCGCGTGGTACGCAGTCTCAGGCCGCGGCGGCCGGGGCCGAGCTTCCTCCGATTGAACGAGTAGCCGCGTGCCTCGGCCTCGGCCGCGACGCTGCTGAGATAGGTGTTGATCGCGGCACGCGGCGCCGCGTGCGCGCGGAACCGGATGAGCTGCGGGTGGCGGCGGTAGCCTCTGGTCGCGCCGCCGAGCACCGCGCGCGCGAGCAGCCCCTCGCGCCACAGCGCCACCAGTCCCTGCGCATCGAGGTAGCGCGGGTGGAGCGTCCAGAGCCGCATCGCAGCGCTACTTGGGCACCTGGTAGCCCTCCGGCGCCTTCGATCCCGCGCCGAAGAAGAATTTCTCCATCTCGCCTTCGAGAAACTTGCGCGCCTTGGGCTCGATAGGCGTCAGCCGGTACTCATTGATGAGCATGGTCTGGTGCTTGAGCCATTGCGCCCAGGCCTCGCGCGACACGCTCTCGTAGATGCGCCGCCCGAGATCGCCCGGGTAAGGCGGCCGGTCGAGCCCCGGCGCCTCGCGCTTCAATAGCACACACTGGACCACTCGCGACACGCTACGCTCCCGGTTGCCTCGGCGCCTCGGCCGCATCGAACATCGAGCCCTGCGCCAGGCGCGCGAGCAGCGCGCCGATCGGCGCGGGCAGGCCGACGCGCGCCGGCGCGCGCACGTTATACCAGAGGCTCGTCCCCTCCTCCATGACGCTCGCGGCGCCGTCACAGTGCACGAGCGTCGGCCTCACCACGAGGCTGAAGTGCGTGAAGGCATGCTCGAAGGCACTTAAGTGTCGGGGCTCGGTCCCGCGGGTGGCCAGCGACTCGCGGATGAACGCGCGCGCCGCGGTCGCGGTGTCGAACTCCGGCAGGCACCACAGCCCGCCCCACACGCCGCTCTCCGGCCGGCGCTCGAGCAGCACGCTCCCGTCCGCGCGCAGCGCCACCACCATGAACGCCTCGCGCGTGCGCCGGCGGCGCACAGCGCGTGCGGCCGGGAGCTCCTGCTGGCGGCCGGTGCGCCGCGCGCAGCAGCCGCCCGCGAGCGGGCAGCGCTCGCACAGCGGGCGCGTGCGCACGCACACCGTGGCGCCCAGATCCATGATTGCCTGGGTGTAGTCGGCGACCCGCGCGCGCGGCGTGCAGCGCTCGGACAACTCCCACAGCCGCTTCACTGCGGCGCTGGTGGCGCCGCCGGCGGACATGCCGAAGTAACGCGCCAGCACGCGCCGCACGTTGCCGTCGAGGATCGGGAAGCGCTCCCCAAAGGCGAGCGCGAGGATCGCCCCCGCGGTCGAGCGCCCGACGCCCGGCAGGCTCGAGAGCCCGGCGAAGCTGCGCGGCAACTCGCCGCCGTGCTCGGCGCAGATCAGGCCCGCGGCGCGGTGCAGGTTGCGCGCCCGCGCGTAATAGCCGAGCCCCGACCACAGGTGCAGCACCTCATCGACCCGTGCCGCGGCGAGCGCGCGCACCTCGGGGAAGCGGCGTATGAAGCGCTCGTAGTACGGCCTGACGGTGGGAACCTGCGTCTGCTGCAGCATGATCTCGGACACCCACACCCGGTACGGGGTGCGGTCGCTCTGCCAGGGGAGGTCGTGCCGGCCTTCGCGCGCGTGCCACTCGAGAAGGGGAACGGCGATCGGGGATTGACGGGTGCTGGTCGATGCTCTGGGTGGAGGCACGCGCGGGATTCTAACGCCCCCGCGCCTCGTCAGCCGCCGCGGCGCGCGCCGCCCTTCACGGGCGATCGCACAGCTCGATCTCGCCGCTCATGGTCTTCAGCCGTACGTGCCCGCTGCCGCCGCCGCGCGTGCCGTCGAGCTTCTGTCCCGGGCCGTACTCGCCGGTGCGCTCGGCCTTGGCGTTGAAGCAGTTGCTGATGTCACCGGTCAGAGACCGGACCTCGTACTGGAAACCGTCCTCGGCAGCAGCGCGCACCTTGAGGTCGCCGTTCACCGACTGCCCATCGAAGTCCACTCCGCGCAGGAGACGCCCCTCGAAAGTGATGTCGCCGGAGGTGCTGCGCAGGCGGACCGAGCGGGCGGAGTCGAGATCGGCGGTGATTTCCCCGCTCACCGTGGTGGCCTCGAGGTCGCCGGCGGCGTGCTTGAGCTCGAGATCGCCGCTCACGGTGCTGATGTGCAGCCTGGCCGGCTGTCCCTTGCCGCGGAGCTTCAAATCCCCGCTCACCGACTTCACCTCGATGTCCGCGGGGCCGATCTCGGCCGATATCCCGCCGCTCACGGTCTTCAGGCGCTGGGTGCCGACGACGCCGCCCGAAGTCACATCGGCGCTCACCGCCGAGACGTCGACCTCGCTGTCCTTCGGCACCTGCACGCGCAGATGCGTGTCGCCGTGTCCCCAGCCTGAGTGCCGCTGGATCACGCGGACGACGGTGTGATCGCCCGAGCTCGTGACCTCGACATGGTCGACCCCTTCGCCGAGCTCGGCCTTGACGCCGACGGCGGGGCGGTCCCAGCCGGTCACCTCGACCGTGCCGCTGGTGCTCGAGATCTCCACGACCCCGCGAGCCTGCGCGGCCACCTCGCGCTCGAAGGTCCCGGCACTGTCGCTGCCCCAGACCGAAGCGCTCGCGATGAACGCAACCACCGCGGGCAGCAGCCGATAACTCATGCGCATCTTCAGATCCCCTTGCCAGCGTCGCTGGCCTCACGCACGTCCGTGAGGACGCGCATCTCATCCTGGTAAGTGTTCACGAGCAGCTCCTGCAGCAGCGCATTTCCCGGGTCCTTGCCGAGCGCGCTCTCGATCTCCTGCTTCGCCTGATCGATGGTCGCGAGGCTCGCCATCACCTTGGCGCGGCTCGCGGGCGGCAGCGTCGCGAGCTGGGTTCCGAGCGAGCGCATCAGCTCCTCGTGCTCGCGCTGGTAGCGCGGGTCGGTCACCCACGCCGTCTGCGTCGTCGCCGGCACCGGCCGCGACGCCTGCGCAAGCGGCGGTGCCGATCCCGCGCCCGGGAGGATGCTGCGCCCGATCCACACGCCGACCGCGACGCAGCCCACCATGGCCGCCGCCGCCAGGTAAGCGCGCGGTGCCGCCGCGCCGCGGCGCGCGCCGCCCGTCGCCACCGGTGCCTGCAGGGTGCCGCGCCGGGCGATCTGCGCCTCGATCTGCGGCCACAGGTCGGCCCCGGGCTCGATTGTCCGCGGCAGATCGCGCAGCGTCGTGACGCTCCTGGTATTCCGCTCCGTCATGTCAGCCGACCTCCACGTTCAACCGCTCGCGCAGCAGTCTCCTGGCGCGGTGCAACTGCGCCTTGCACGTGCCCTCCGCCACGCCGAGCATCTGCGCCGCCTCCATGTGCGAGTAGCCGTACAGGGCGTGCAGCACCAGCGCATCGCGCGCACCTTCCGGCAGCGTCCCGATCGCGTCCTCGATCTCCTGCACTTCCACCGGCGTCTCGAGCGTCCAATCGGGCTCGGCCGCCTCTTCCTCCACCTCTACATCCGGCACCGGCTCGTCGCGGGCGGCCTTGCGGCGCTTCGCGAGCGTCACGTTGACCGCGATCCGGTGCAGCCACGTGCCGAACGAGCTGCGCGTCTCGAACTGTGCGAGCGCGCGCCAGGCGTTGATGAAGGTTTCCTGGGTGCAGTCCTCCGCCGTATGGGGCTCGCGTGTCATGCGCAGGCACAGGCCGTACACCCGACCGGTGTGCTCGCGGTAGAGCCGCTCGAAGGCGCGGGTATCCCCGGCACGGGCCCGCTCTACCAGCGCCCCCTCCCAGTCGATCGGCGAGTCCTCGACCTGCGCAAGTGTCATCGGTAAGTTAGAGAGACGCCGGCCGGCCGCGGTTTAAGTGCGGCATGTCGCTGACGGGCAACAGCTTTTTGCGGAACTCGGCCACACTGCGCGTCTCTAACCGGAAATGCGACAAACGTGGGCGCTCGATTCCATTGCCGCGGCGCTGAGCGAGCACTGGCGCAAGGCCAGCGAGAGCACGGTGCGGCTCTTCTGGTCGACCCCGGTCAGCTGGCTCGAGGCGCACAGGCTGCGCGCACCCGTCACCACTTCACCACAGGCGGCAGACTCATCAGGTACGCGTCCGGATCCGCATCGGTACTGAAGCCGAAGCGGGTGCCCCGGTCGTAGACCAGGTTGAACTCGACGTAGCGTCCTCTCTTCACGAGCAGCCGCTCGCGCGCCGCCTCGTCGTAAGGGGTGTCCTTGCGCCGCGCGACGATGCGCGGGTAGACCTCGAGCACCGCCTCCCCGACCGCGCGCACGAAGGCGAACTCGCTCCCGGCCGCCCCCGCCGCGAGGTCATCGAAGAAGATCCCCCCGACGCCGCGCGGCTCCTGTCGGTGCGGCAGGTAGAAGTACCGGTCGCACCAGCCCTTGTATTCCTCGTAGGCGCCGGGCCGGTACGCGGCGCACGCCGCGGCGAGCGCGGCATGGAACTGCGCGGTGTCTTCGGCGATCGGGAACGTGGGTGTGAGGTCCGAGCCGCCGCCGAACCAGGCGCGGCTGGTGGCGAGATAGCGCAGGTTCATGTGCATAGCCGGCACGTACGGGTTCGTCATATGGGCGACGAGCGAGATGCCGCAGGCGCTGAAGCGGCCTTCGGACTCCGCGGCTCCCGCCACCTGCGGGCGCGCCTCGGGGGCGAGCACGCCCCAGACGTGGCTCACGTTGACGCCCACCTTCTCGAATACCGACCCGCGCATGAGGCGCGCTTCGCCGCCGCCCTGCAGGCGATGGCCGTCGGGCTTCTCCCAGGCGCGCGCCTCGAAGCGGCTGCGGGGCTCGAAGGCTTCGAACGCCGCGCAGAAGCGCGCCTGCAGATCGCGAAAAGTCTGGGCCGCGGTCGCGGCGAAGCGGTCCGCGTCCGGCTCGGGTGCACGCGTCCCGCTAGGGGTGCTCATGCACGAAGTCCACGAGGCGCGCCACCGCATCGGGGTCGGTGTCCGGCCAGATGCCGTGCCCGAGGTTGAAGATATGCCCGGGGGCGTCGCCTGCCTCCGCGAGCACCGCCGCCGCCGCCCGCGTGAGCTCGGCGGGAGGCGCGAAGAGCGCCGCGGGATCGAGATTGCCCTGCACTGCCTTGTCGGGGCCCAGCACCGCTCGCACCTCCGAGAGCGGCGAGCGCCAGTCGACGCCCACCACGTCCACGTCGAGGCCGGCGACCGTACGCATGAGAGCGCTGCCCTGGTTCAGATAGTAGATGAGTGGCACACCGAGGGGCTTGAGCGCCGCGAGCGTGCGCCGCACGGCCGGGAGCGCAAAGCGCGTGTACTCGCGTACCCCGAGCAGTCCCGCCCAGGACTCGAACAGCATCAGGGCCTGCGCACCGGCGGCGGCCTGCGCCCCGAGGTATGCCGCCATGGCGTCGGCGAGGTGCGTGAGGAGCCGCTCGGCCTCCTCCGGCTGCGCAAAGAGAAAGGTGCGCGCCGGCGCAAACTCCTTCGAGGGACGGCCGGAGACGAGATAGCAAAGGAGCGTGAACGGCGCGCCGGCGAAGCCGATGAGCGGCGCCGCGCGCGGCACGCTGCGGCGCACCAGGCGGATCGTCTCCAGCACGAAGGGCACATCGCGCGCCGGCTCGAGCGCGGGAAGCGCCTCGATCTGCGCCCGTGTGCGGACGGGCACGCGCACCACGGGCGCGGGCTCGAACGTGAGTCCGACCCCCATCCCCTGCAGCGGCGTCATGATGTCGCTGAAGAGAATCGCCGCATCGAGCTCGAAACGCCGCAAGGGCTGCAGCGTCACCTCGGCGGCGAGCTCCGGGGTGCGGGTGAGGGTCTCGAAGTCGACCTTCGCGCGCAGCTCGCGGTACTCGGGAAGGTAACGCCCGGCCTGGCGCATGATCCAGATGGGCCGATGCGACGCGCTCTGGCGGCGGCAGGCCGCGAGAAAGGCGCTCGCCGGCACCCGCATCTGCGCGCCCCGCTCGCTCATGCGCGCAGCCACCGCGCCACCTCGGGCGCAAAGTAGCTGATGATGAGATCCGCGCCGGCGCGCGCGATCCCGGTCAGCGTCTCGAGCACCGCGGCGCGCTCGTCGATCCAGCCGCGCTCGGCCGCCGCCTTGATGAGGCTGAACTCCCCCGACACCTGATAGGCCACCACCGGCACCCGCACGGCATCGCGCACCTGGCGGATGACGTCGAGGTAGGGTCCGGCGGGCTTCACCATGACGAGATCGGCGCCCTCGGCGACGTCGGTCAGCACCTCGCGCAGCGCTTCGCGCGCATTGGCCGTATCCATCTGGTAGGAGCGACGGTCCCCGAACGCCGGGGCCGACTCGGCCGCCTCGCGGAACGGCCCGTAGAAGGCGGAGGCGTATTTCGCGGCGTAGGAGACGATCGGCGTCGCGGCGAGACCCTCGCGGTCGAGGAGCGAGCGGATCGCCTGCACCCGGCCGTCCATCATGTCGCTCGGAGCCACCGCATCCGCTCCGGCGCGCGCGTAGTTGAGCGCGACCTCGGCGAGCGTTGCGATCGAGGAGTCGTTGTCGATGGTGCCGCCGTCGCGCACGTGGCCGCAGTGCCCGTGGTCGGTCGCGCCGCACAGGCAGACGTCGGCCCACACGAGGAGCTCCGGGCAGGCCTCCTTGATGGCGCAGATCGCCTGGGCCGCAAGTCCGCGCGGGTCGCGGGCGGCGCTCGCGCGCGCGTCCTTCTCGGCGGGTGCGGCGAACAGCAGCACCGCCGGAACCCCGGCGCCGGCCGCCGCCTTCGCCTCCCTGACCGCCTCGTCCACCGAGAGCTGCGAGATCCCCGGCATGCTCCCGATCCTGTTACGCACCGCGCGCCCGGGCACGACGAACAGTGGATAGATGAACGCGTCGGGCGTCAGGCGCGTCTCGCGCACCATGCGGCGCCAGGCAGCCGACTGCCGGGTGCGCCGCGGTCTTTCCTCGGGAAATGGCATGGGCGGCTCTCTCTCTTCAGGCTCTCTGTTGCAGGAGACGGTAGGTGGCGAGCGCGAGCCCGTGGAGCGTCGCGGTCTCGGCGAGTGTCGCGTTGCGTCCGCGCGCGGCGAGCTCGCGCGCGGTGGTGCGGCCGATCGCGACCGGCGGCGCATGGTCGAGGAGACGCGCGAAATCCTCGTCGCCGAGGATGCGCGCGAGCTCGCTCACGGCGGAGGGGCTCGCGAAGGTCACCGCGCCGAGGCCGCCGCGCTCGATCCAGGCGCGGCATTCGGCCACGTCGAGCGCGGCGGCCTCGGTACGATAGGCCTCGACCTGGATCACGACGGCGCCGAGCTCCCTCAGGCCCGCGGCGATGGTCGGGAGCGCCCGCGTGCTCGCCGGATAGAGCACCCGGATGCCGGCATCCGCTGCACTCCATTGCGCCGCGAAGGCGGCGATCAGCGCCGCTGCATCCGCCTCCTCGGGGATGAGATGCACCGGCCAGCCGCGCTGGCTCAGGGTGAGCGCAGTCGCCCGCCCGACCGCGGCGACGCGCAGCTGCGCCGGCGGCTTAGGGATGCGCTCGAGCACTGCCGCCACGGCGTGCCGGCTTGCAAACACGATCCACGCGAAGGACTCGAGGTGCGAGAGTGCCTCGTCGAGCGCGCCCGAGTCCGTGGGCGTGACGCTCACCGCCGGCCACGAGAGCACCTCGAGCCCGAGACTGCGCAGCTCGCGGCTCAACGGTCCGTCGGCGCTCTCCGCGCGCGTCACGACGACGGGGCGCGTGCTGCGCTCGCCGCTCATGGCGCCGTCACCGCGAGCGTCGAGCGCTCCTGCGCGATGAGCCCGGCGGCGCCCGCGTCGAGCAGCTCCTTCGCGACCCGCTCCCCGAGCGCCACCGCATCGGCGGCGGTGAGGGCGGCGCCGGGCCGGGGGCTCGCCGCTCCCCGCGCACGCAGCTCGCGCGTGCCGTCGAGCGCGCACACGGCGGCCTGCAGCTCGAGTGTTTCGCCGCGCCGCTCGGCGAGCGCCCCGATCGGCACCTGGCAGCCCCCTTCGAGGCGCTCGAGCAGCGCGCGCTCGGCGCTCACCGCGAGCCGCGCGCCGGCGTCATCGAGCGCGCGCAGCAGGCTCAGGGTCGGCTCGTCGTCGGCGCGCGCGCATACGCCGATCACTCCCTGCGATACGGCCGGCAGGAACTCCTCTGCCGACAGGTACTCCGTGACGTGCTGCCTGAGCCCGAGCCGGGCGAGGCCGGCCGCGGCCAGAATGATCGCATCGTAGTCGCCGCGCGCGAGCCGCTCGATGCGCGTCGGCACGTTGCCGCGCAGCTCGACCGGCACGGCGTCCGGGCGCAGGCGCGCGAGGAAGGCGCGGCGCCGCAGACTGCTCGTGCCGACGCGCGCCCGCGCCGGCAGCTGTCTCAGGGACACGCCGGTGCGCGTGAGCAGGGCGTCGCGCGGGTCCTCGCGCGCGAGCGCCGCGCCGAGCGCGAGGCCCGGCGTGAGCGCGGTCGGCAGATCCTTCAGGCTGTGCACCGCGACATCGATGGTGCCTGTGGAAAGCGCCTCGTCGATCTCGCGCGTGAAGAAGGCGCGCCCCTCGGTCTGCCAGAGCGGCATCTCGCGCTGCGCATCTCCGCTCGTGCGGATGTGCACCAGCTCGACCGGCGGCGCCCCGGGCCGCGCCGCGAGCAGCGCTGCCAGGTGCCGCGCCTGCCACAGCGCGAGCGCCGATGCACGCGTGCCGATGCGCAGCGCGGGCGCGCTCACGGCTCGCCCTCCGCGAGGAAGCGGTAGCCGACCCCCCAGACGGTAAGGAAATGGCGCGGGTTGGCGGGATCGCGCTCGAAGCGCTTGCGCAGCCTCAGGATGAAATTGTCGACGGTGCGGGTCGAGGGGAACACGTCGTAGCCCCACACGCGCTCGAGCAGGTCCTCGCGCGAGACGATCTCGCCGGCGTGCTCGGCCAGCACCTTGAGGATCATCGCCTCCTTCTCGGTGAGCTCCTGCGTCTCACCGTTCCAGCCACGGGCGCGGAAGGCACGGAAATCGACCTCGTTGCCGCCGAAGCGCAGCACCGCCGTGGCGGCCGTCGCCGAGGCGCTGCGATACCAGTCCCAGCGCTTGAGGATGGCGCGCACCCGCAGCAGGAACTCCTTCAGGTGGAAAGGCTTGGCAAGGTAATCATCCCCGCCCGCCTCGAGACCCCGCACCCGGTCGGCGGGATCGCCGCGCGCCGTGAGGAACAACACCGGCGTGCTGTTGCCCTCGTCGCGCAGCGTGCGGCACACGGTCAGGCCGTCGAGCTCCGGCAGCATCACGTCGAGCACGATGAGCGCGCAGCTCTCGCCACGCAGCCACTCGAGCGCGGCGCGCCCGTCGCTCACCAGCGCGACCTCGTAGCCCTCGGCGCGCAGGTTCTCCATGACGCCGGCGGCGAGATGCGGGTCGTCCTCGACCACCAGCACGCGGCTCGCGCCCGCTGCGGGGGCACTCATGGGCGCGGCACCGGGGCCGCGGGCCAGGTGAGCACGAAGCACGCCCCCTGGCCGACGCCGGCGCTCTCGGCCGTGACTCTGCCCTGCACGAGCTGCATCAGCCGCTTCACGATGTAGAGCCCGAGACCGGTGCCGTAGTGGCCGCTGCCGCCGCCCGGATGCAGACGCGAGAACTTCTCGAACAGCCGCGCGCCGTCGGCGGGACTGAAGCCGACGCCGCTGTCGCGCACTGCGAGCGCCACCTCGCCGTCGCCGGCGCGGGCGCTGACCGCGACGCTGCCGCCGCCCACGGGGCTGACCGCCGCCAGAGCGTTCTCGAGCACATTGCGCACGACGACGTCGAGCGCCAGCGGATCGGTGAGCACGTAGAGACCGGGGGCGATGTCGCTGCTGAGCGCGATGCGCTGTCCGCGCGCGCGTTCCTCGAGCACCCCGACCACGCGCGCCACGGCGCCGGCGAGCTCGACCGGCTCGGACCTCAAGTCCACACGCCCGCGCTCGAGCCGTACGCTCTCGAGGATCTGCGTGACCATCATCTCCATGCGCGCCAGGTCCGCCAGCATGCGCTCGATCAGGGTACGGGACTGCTCGGGCGCGAGCGGGCGCAGCGCCATGGTCTCGAGCGAGAGCTGCAGGCTCGCGAGCGGTGTCTTGAACTGGTGGGACACGAGCGCGAGGAAGTCGTCCTGCTCCGCGTGCACGCGCGCCTCGGCGCGCAGCGCGCGTGCAATCACCGCGATGCAGGCGGCAAGCGCCAGCAGGAAGAACGAGCCCTCCCAGGCATACTGCCGGTAGCGGCGCGCCGCTTCGCTCTCGAGCGAGCGCCCGGCGGCGGGGGCGAGCGCCGCCTGCCCTCGGGCGATCTCGATATCGGGCAGCAGCTCGCGCACCCGCGCCTCGTCGACGCCCGCGGCGAGCAGCGCCTGGGCGGCGCGCGCCTCGCCTGCATAAAGAGCGCGCACTTCCTGCACCTTCTCGAGGGTGTAGGCCTGCTGGTCGAACAGCCACCAGCCGACCTGGACCGCCGACACCACCACGAGCGCGAGCGCGGTGAGCTGAAAGACGCGGGTGGCTTTCATGACGGACCGCTCACGCCGCGGCCGCCAACGAGGCCTCGAGCGCCGCGGCGAATTCCTCGAGATCGGCGCTCGAGTGCGCCAGCGACAGGAAGCAGGCCTCGTAGGCCGAGGGCGGCAGATAGACGCCGCGCTCGAGCATGGCGTGAAACAGCGCCGCGAAACGCCCCGTCTCGCGCTCACTCAGCGCCGCCGCGGTACGCGGCGCACCCTGCTCGTGCAACGACATCCAGAAGAGCGATCCGACGCGCACCAGGTTCACCGGCCAGGGCGCGCGTGACAGCGCCGGCGCGAGCAGCCGCTCGAGCTCGGCGCCGCGCGCCTCGAGCCGCTGCCAGCCGGACTCGCGCTCGAGCACGTCGAGCGTCGCGAGCCCCGCCGCCATGGCGACCGGGTTCCCCGAGAGCGTGCCCGCCTGGTACGTATCGCCGTCCGGGGCGAGGCGCGCCATGATGCGCCGCGCGCCGCCGAAAGCGCCGACCGGCATGCCGCCGCCGATCACCTTGCCGAAGGTGGCGAGATCGGGGCTGATGCCGAGGAGCTCGGCGGCGCCGCCGCGCGCGAGGCGGAACCCCGAGATGACCTCGTCGAAGATGAGGAGCGCGCCGTGCGCGCGCGTCGTACGCCGCAGGGCCTCGAGAAACTCGCGCCGCTGCACCAGCAGCCCGTGGTTGGCGGGCACGGGCTCGATGATGAGCGCGGCGATGCGCGCGCCCTCGCGCTCGAACAGCGCCGCGAGCGCCGCTTCGTCATCGAGCGGCAGCACGCGCGTGCAGTCGGTGAAGGCCTGCGGCACCCCGGCGGACGAGGGCTTGCCGAGCGTCGCCAGCCCCGAGCCGGCGGCGACCAGCAGATGATCGGCATGCCCGTGGTAGCAGCCGGCGAATTTCACGATGAGGTCGCGTCCGGTGAAGGCGCGCGCCACGCGGATGGCGCTCATCACCGCCTCGGTACCCGAGGACACGAAGCGCACCTGCTCCGCGGCCGGGTAGGCGGCCGACACCCGTTCGGCGAGCAGCACTTCCGCCTCGCAGGGGGCGCCGAAGGTGGTGCCGCGCTCGAGCGCGGCGCCGATGGCGGCGACCACCGCCGGGTGCGCGTGGCCTGCGATCAGCGGGCCCCACGAGCCGACGAGGTCGAGGAAGGTGCGGCCGTCGGCATCCGTGACGCGGCTGCCGGCGCCGCGCGCGATGAAGAGCGGCGTGCCGCCCACGGCACGGAAGGCGCGCACCGGCGAGCTCACCCCGCCCGGTATCGCGCGGCAGGCGCGCTCGTAGAGTTGCGCCGAGCGTCCCGGTGGTATGGTCATGACTCTTCTTTCACTGCGGCGCCGCGGCTGCGGCCCGGCGCGAGCGCCGCGAAGAACGCATCCACGGCATCGGCGCTGGCGTGCACCGCCGCGGCGCGCAGCCCCGCGAGCGGCAGGTGCGCGAGGCGGTGCGCGACCGCGCAGCCCAAGCGCTCGAGCTGGGCACGCTCGTTCTCATCGAGTGTCCGCAGCTCATGGCGCAGCGCGCGCGCCACCTCCTCGGCGGCGATCTCCTCGAAGCGCACGCGCAGATCCTGCAGGCGCGGACCGAGCGCACGCGTGGCGAGCTCCGCGCGCAGGTGCGCGAGACGCTCGTCGATCGCCGCGCGCACCGGCGCCAGGCGCAGCAGCTGCGCGAGGCGCTGTCCCTGGGCCGCCTCGATGAGTTGAGTCATGCCGACACGGTCGAGCCCGGCGCGCTGCGCGGCCTCGGCGTCGACGTTCGGCGGCACGCCGAAATCGACGAGCAGCGGGGGGCGTTGGCTCGCGCCGCGGGCCGCGCCGCAGAGCCGCGCGAGCGCCTGGCCGTCGAGCACCGGGCCGCTGCCGCCCGCCGCCAGCACCAGCGCGGCGAGCGGCGGAGGCTCGCTGCGAAACTCATCGAGCGACAGCGCCGCCGCGGAGACCGACTGCGCCAGCTCGCGCGCGCTGCCGAGAGTGCGGTTGACGATGACGAGCGGGGTGCGCGCGCCGTGCAGGAGCGCCGCGCAGCGGCGCGTCATGGGTGAGACGCCGAGCAGCGCCGTGGTGCCGGGCGCGCCGGCGAGGTGCCTGAGCACGCGCTCGGCCGCGAGATCGCCGAGGGAGGGAGTGCGGACCCGGGCGGTCATGCGCCGCACGCGCCGCGCCATCCCGAGCGCCTCGCCGATCAGGCGATCGAGCAGCGGGCCGCAGGTGCGGGCGGTACGCGACTCTTCCCACGCATCGCGCAGCTGTGCGGCGATCTCCTGCTCGCCGGTCTGCGCGGAGTCGAGCCCGCAGGCGAGCAGGAACAGGTGCTCGACCGCCGCTTCGCCGGTCCAGGCGCGCAGCGCACGGGCCGCCTCGCCGGGCTGCGAGTCGCGCCCGGTGAGCACCCGGAACACGTCGGGGCGGGAATCGCCGGCGGGGCTGCCGTCGTGAGTGGCGTAGACGACCTCGACCCGGTTGCAGGTTCCGACGTAGAGGATCTCGGCGGCGTTCAGGCGCGTGCGCAGCTCCGGCAGGCGCGCCGCGATCTCCGCCCGCGGCATGGCGAAGCGCGCGACCTCGTCGACGCCGGCGTGACGATAAGACAGGCCCACGACACCGATCTGGTGCATCTCGCCAGCTTAAGGGGGCATCCCGGGGACGAATGTCACCGAATGGTCACGGACTTCCGTTCGCGGCGCAAGAAGTGTGAATTCGAGAGGGGTATGCCCCCGGGGCTCACCACTTATAGATCGCGCCCACGAGGAAGAGCCGCCCCACCGCGCCGTCCTGCTCGAGGGTCGTGTAGTGGTAAAGGGCGCCGCCGCCGTAGGTCTCGAGATCCACCGGCGGCTGGGAGTTGAAGGCGTTGGTGACGGCGCCGTGCACCTGGAAGTGATCGCTGAAGGTCCAGGCCGCATAGAGGTTGACGGAGGTGAAGTGATGCACGCTGCAGTACTGGCTCCATGACGGATCGAGCGTCGTCACCGAGGGCGGGATCACCGCGCCGTAACCGTCGCCCGAAGTCTGGATCGCGACCAGGCAGGTGGTCCAGCCCTCGGACGGGTCGATGATGGAGAACGCGCCGGTGTAGTTGGCGGTCGCCGTCGCCGTGAACGGACCCTTGTCCCAGGTGAAGGTCGCGACCGCGCGCTCCTTCGGGTTGCCGGTGTCGCCCGAGACACCCGACGGGCCGTGCGTTCCGGCCAGATCGAAGGTCTCTCCGAGGTACGTCACTTCGTACTGCGACATGTAGGTGAGATTCAGCTCTGCGCTGAAGTGCCCGGCACCGCCCCAATCGAAGCGGCTGCGCAGGTCGAGATCGAAGCCCGAGGTCTTGGTGGTGCCGGCGTTGACGTACGGGTAGAGGTTGAACTGCGGATAGCCGACCGGCGTGAGCTCCTCGGCCGTCGGGCATTGCACGTTCGGGGCCGTCGTCGCCGTGCAGACCGGCAGCACGACCTGCGGGCCGCGCACCAGCGAGGAGTAGGTGCCCGCCAGGTTGCCGGTCGCGGCCGCGGAGATGATGTCGTTGGTGAGCTTGATGTAGTACCAGTCGACCGACACGTTGAAGGCCTGCGCCGGCTCGAAGATGACGCCGAAGGTCGAGTTCTGCGACTTCACCGCCTTGAGACCCGGATTCGACGGCGAGATGCCGGTCACCGGGTAGGAGCACAGGGCGTTGAAAACGCCCTGCGCGTTCGGAACGCCGTTCGGGCACAGCACCGGATCGTTGACGTTCCCCTGCCCGAAGGCGATGCCGGAGGTGCCGGACTCGGAGATCGACGGCGCGCGGAAGCCCTCGCCCCAGGTGCCGCGCACGCTCAGCATGTCGACGGGCGTGAACTTCACGCCGAACTTCGGGGTCGCCTGGCCGCCGTAGGTGTCGTAGTGGTCGTAGCGCACGGCGCCGTTGACCTCGAGCTGCTTCACCACCTTGCCGCCGACCTCGACGAAGCCGGCCGTATCGTCCTGCGAGCCGACCGTGAAGTTGGTGATGCCCTCCTGGATGCCGTTGGTGACGGTGGCCGGGTCCCGATCGTTCTGCGTCTTGTGGAAGTACTGCACCCCGGCGGCGAGCGTCAGCGGGCCGCCCGGCATCCGCAGCAGATCATGCGAGCCGTGGAAGTCGCCGACGATCAGCGTGCTCGACGGCGACGTGGACACGATCGGCGCGATCTGCAGCGGCTGGTTCTTGGAACCGCCCGGCACGTAGGTGCCGTTGTTCAACGCCTCCTGAGCCAGCGTCGGGTTGAGGCCGCCCTGGAAATCCAGCGCCATCTTCGCGTACATGAAGCCGACCGACCCATCGAGCTCCCAGCCTCCTGCCGTCCCCTTCAGATCGGTGAACAGCCGGTAGGTCGCCGTGTCGGTGTTGATGACCCAGGGACCGACGTCCGGGAAGCTGTACACCAGCTCGGCCGGCGCGCCGAAGGGGTTGAGCGGCGAGTTGGCCGGCAGGGTGAGCGGGTTGTAGATCACGGGGGTGGGCCCGAATCCCGGCCCCCAGGCGATGAGCGGGATCGAGCCCTGCTCCGCGCCCGTGTTCTGCAGCAGGTGCCCGAACGCCGGCTCGGTGGGCGGCGCGGTCTGCTGCGCGACGCTCTCGAAGAGCGAGGCCGTGACCGTCAGCTTCCAGTCGTTGGCCAGCGCCCTGGTCATCTTGCCGAGGAAGTTGGTCTGCGAGGTCGGCGGCTCGATCTGCCCCGGGAAGCCGAAGGTGCACTGGTTGGCACTCAGCGCCGCGAACGAGCAGCCGGGCAGGAAAGACGCGGCCGCGAGCGTCGGATTGGCGGGATTCAGCACATAGCCGGTGGTGCTGTCGGGATAGACGAGCCCCTGGCCGGTGATCGAGCCGGGAGTGGTGTTGATGCCGCCGGGTAAGCCGCTCCAGTCGAGCCCGGCCCACCGGCCGCTGCGGCTCGAGCCCCAGATGAGCTCGTTGCGGTGATAGTCGAAATCGACGTACACGTTGTAGCCGTCGCTGCCGAGATCCCCCCAGCCGACGATCAGGGCGGCATGCCAGTAGCGTCCGTCGTTGTGCTGCGTGATGCCGGTCTCGCCGGTCGCCTCCGCGCCTTCATAGGTCTGCTTGAGCTTGACGTTGACCACTCCGGCGATGGCGTCCGCACCGTAGAGCGCCGAGGCGCCGTCCTTGAGGACCTCGATGCTGTCGATTGCGTTGACCGGGATCGCGCTCAGGTCGACGAAGCTGCGCTGCCCGTCGTCGCTCAGCGGATAGGCGACCATGCGCTCGCCGTCGATGAGCGTCAGCGTATCTCCCACCGTGAGGCCGCGCAGCGCGATGCCCGAGCCGCCCGAGGCGAACGCCTGGCCGAAGCCCTGGGTGAGCGACCCCAGGCCGTTGGCGGCAAGGTTGTGCAGCACGTCCGCCACCGTGATGTAGCCGGTGTTCTTCAGATCGTCGGCGCTCAGGATCTGCACCGGGCTCGGAGTCTCGCTGTCGGTACGCTTGATCAGCGAGCCGGTGACGACGACTTCTTCGAGCTCGGGGCCGCTCGGCGGCTGCGCCTGCTGCTGCGCGCCGGCCGGGGCGGCGAGCGATGCGCCAAGGGCGACGGCGGCGCAGCTCAGGCCGCCTCTCATGCACGAGCGCGCGAACGACCGCGGGCCGCTGAGACTCCCCTCCACGAAGGTCTCCCCCGAAATTGGTTTCGCCGCATGCCGTGCTGCGAGAACGCACCGGCGGCACCGGATGGTGCGCTAGCATAGACAGGTTGGGGGATTCCGACCATGTCGGCGGGCGCTGGTGATCGTCTATGCGCTGCGCGAGCCTGCGACGCCGCTCTGACCATCACGTGAGCGGCGGCCCGATGCGGCCATGAAGGTAGAACGCCACGGCGTACACCGCGATCGCGACTGCCGGCCGCCAGATACCGATCTCCGTCGCGGCGGGCCCCAGCCGATTCCTGCCGCCGATGATGGCCGCGAACGGGACGTTGGAGGTCACCGTCGCAAAGCGCGTCCATTGCTCCCCGAAGCTGCGTCGTCGCTTGGCGTCGATGGCGGCCGTTCCGCCGAGCGCGAGCACCAGCAGCGAGCCGAAGAGAACGAGGGAAGCGAGATCGCCGTTGACGACGAGGTGGACCAGCGCCCAGAGCGCTACCCCCCACAGGAACGGGTGGCGTGTGATCCGCACGATCCCCCGCACGATGTCGGGTCCCTGGGCGAGCTTTGACTCCATGCCAACCCGTGTCGGACTCGGCGTCGTAACCCCAACAACCACGAAGATGAAAGCTATCAGCACGAGCAGGTACGCGGCCGGTCGAAACCCGAGCAGGAGTCCCCAGAGCGGGATGGCCGGCGCGTGCCGGTAGGCGTAGCCCATCCACACGAGTCCGAGCAGCGACGCGAGCGCAAACGCACCGCGATACCGGCCCGCTCCGAGGCGCGCTACCAGCGCATCCCGGAGCCTCGTGCCCGAGACGCCGAAGTGAATGAGGAGGAAATAGGCGCTCGCCGCGATGAGATTGAGCATGAGGGGCTCCTGCTACGCCGCGAGCGCGGCGCTTCCTGCTGAGTCGTCGAACGTCTCCGTGCGATAGCGGAACGCGGCCATGGCGCGCGGCCAGAGCGAGCCGTGCAGGCCCGCCTTGCGGCGCAGCTGCGCCACGAACTCGCGCGGTTCCCCGAGCGACCGCCATACCGCCGGGAGAAACGTCGCGCGGGCGGCGCCGCAGCGAAGCACCAGGCCATCGACGCCGGGCACGAGGGCTTCGATGAGCTCGGTCTCGCTGGCGCAGGCGATCGGCTCGAGCGCCGTGAGCACGCTGATGGCGGCCCGCAAGGAGTCGACCTCCGCGGCGGCCACGGGCGGGAAGCGCGGATCGGCAAAGGCGCTCCGCCAGGCGCTGCGCCAGACTTCCTCGACCAGGGAGCGCTGCGGCTCGATTGTGCCGCAGCAGCCGCGCAGCTCACCGCACTGGGTCAACGTGACGAACGCCGCCCGCGGCGCGAGCAGCCGCGCGGACCACTCTCCTTGCGGCAGCGCTTGCGGCGCACCGCGGCTCAAACCGCGCGCGATCGAGCCGCGCGCGAGCTCGAGCAGCGCCGACCGCTCGCTGTTCTCAAGCCTCATAGAACCCGAAGGCACCGTAGCCGACGACGCGCTGTCGATCGCCGGCCGTGTCGCCGGAATTGCGCAAGTCCAGCAATTCGGCACGCAGCCGCGAGCGGCGCACGGCGTGCGCGAGCCCATTCACCGCAGCGCACCCGCAGGCTTCATCGCCCGAGAGAGTCTCCTTGCCGGCGAGAATGGCGTTGGCCGTGGCAGAATCCAGTGCGCGGGCGATCGCGTACGGGTGATAGTGGCTCAGGTCCGAGCTGACGAGGGTGAGCGTGTCCGGGCTGTCCCATAGCGTTTCGATGACGGCGGCGATCTCCGCCGGGCTTGCGTCCCCGGTCACGATCGGCACGATCTCGGCTTCGGGGGCCACGCGCTGCAGGAAAGGCAGCTGCACCTCGAGCGAGTGCTCGAGCCGGTGCGGCACGTCCGAAACCACGACCCCGGGCAGTTGGCTCAGCTGATGCACCGCCTGCGCGTCGATGCGCGCCACCCCGAGCGGTGTGGCAAATGCCGCTGCCGCCGGGAGCGCCAGGCCGCGAAACCATTCACGGTGGCTCGGCCCGACGAGCACGACGCGGCGCAGCGAGCGCGCTGCCGAGCCGAGGGAGCCGTAGGCCTGCGCTGCCACGGGCCCCGAGTACCGGTAGCCGGCGTGCGGCACGATCAGCGCTCGCGGCCGCTGCGCGCGAGCGGGTACGCCCGCAAGGAGAGCATCGAGCGCGGCGCTCAGCGGCTCCGCAGCGCCGGGGTAGAACAACCCGGCCGCCGCCGCGCGCCTCGTGGCCGCCGTTGCCGCGCTCACGGCCCTGCCCCGCCGTCAAGGCGCACGCCCACCCGGCGCGCACCCCAGCGCCCCGGCCCTCCTGCAAACACCCCGGGGACTCGGGCGCCGCAGGCGAGGCACGCTCCCGCATCGGAAAGCCGCCATCGACCCAACTCGTACCAGTCGCGCTCGATCACGCACGTGCCGCAGCGCGGGCAATAGGTGCTTCCCCCGTCGGCGTCGTGCACATTGCCCGTGTAGACGAAATGCAGGCCGTTGGCGAGAGCGAGGCGGCGCGCACGAGTGAGCGTCGACGACGGGGTCGGCGGCTTGTCGCGCATCCTCCAGTCCGGGTGAAAGGCCGTGAAGTGCAACGGCACATCGGCGCCGAGCTTTTCGGCGATCCAGCGCGTCATCCGGTCGATCTCGCCGTCCGAGTCGTTCTCACCCGGTATCAGCAGCGTCGTGATCTCGAGCCAGACCTCGGTCTCGTGTTTCAGATACTCGAGCGTCTCGAGCACCGCGCCGAGCTGGCCGCCGCAGACCTTGTAATAGAAGCGCTCGGTAAAGGCCTTGAGATCGACGTTGGCCGCATCCATGTGGCGGTAGAACTCCGCCCGCGGCTCGGCGCACATGTAACCGGCGGTCACCGCGACGCTTCTCACTCCGAGCTCCCGGCCTGCCTGCGCCGTGTCGATCGCATACTCCATGAACACCACCGGGTCGTTGTAGGTGAAGGCGACACTGGAGCAGCCGAGTCTGCGGGCGGCCTGAGCGAGGTCGTCGGGACTGGCGCGGTCGGCGAGCGTATCCATCTCGCGCGATTTCGACATGTCCCAGTTCTGGCAGAAGGAGCACGCCAGATTGCACCCGGCCGTGCCGAAGGACAGAACGCCGGTGCCCGGCAGAAAGTGGTTGAGAGGCTTCTTCTCGATGGGATCGATGCAGAAGCCGCTGGAGCGGCCGTAGCTGAAGAGCTTGATGCGCCCCTCGTCCGCACCGCGCACGAAGCACAGCCCGCGTTGCCCATCGTGCATCTTGCAGGCGCGCGGACAGACATCGCACTGCACACGGCCGTTCTCCAGCCTGTGCCAGTAGCGGGTCTCCACACCCTCGCCGTCGGCCGATCCGCGCACGCGGGTCTCAAGCGCATCCATAGATCATTATGCGTTCGCAGCGGCAGGAAGGGCTGCGCAACGCTTCCGCTATCTGCGGGTCCCGCCGGCCGGATTCAAGGGATGGGGCGGGTGATGGGAATCGAACCCACGTCGGTCCGGGTCCAAGAGCCGGGCCCGAAAGCCTTTCTTCGCCCTACCTCATGCTGAGTGTGATTCGCGTGTGAGCAGACGGCGCCACGGAAAGTATGAGTTCCTTCCACCGCTCGCATAGTCGGCGAACGGCCGGAGTCGGACCCGTCAGCGACATTCGGCTCGCACGTGAGCGGGCATTCAAACCTGCAGAAGCGGACGGTGACCCAATAAAGCATAGCGCTCGCAGCCACTTGCTGCGAGCTGTGACTGGGAGCAGCTGATCAAACCGGCTTGATGTTCGCGTTCAGGCGGAAAAGATTCTGGGGGTCGTACCGCCTCTTCAATTCGGCCAAACGGCTGAAATTTGGGCCGTAGTTGCTGTCCGTTCCCCTGTCCTTGGGATCGGTGTCGTGCAGATTAACGTAATAGCCATCCGTGAACGGAGCCAGCTTGCTCCACGTGGCACGAGCTGCTGCCCGGCCAGGGTCATCCTGTGACCGCTCGTTCCACTGCGAGAGGAGCATCATGTTCGCGATGACGTTTCGATGCGAGAACGCCGTGGCGGTCGGCGCTATGTCTGCAACCGCGCCATTGGCATTTTGGCAATATATGCCAGTTTGCTCATCTGGCCTGAACTCAGTGAGCACCTCAACGAGGCCCGGGGAGTAATCCCGCACGAAGCCACCCTTGAGGTAATGGTGCCTCGGGTCCACGGGGGGCGGATCAAACCACGTTTGTACGGCGAGGTAGCTCTGCGGTCTGATCGTGTTCTTGATCGGCTTGCCAAAGCGCTGCAAAGGCTCAAGCACCTTCTGGCTGCTCTTGGCATCTCCTGAGTAAACGACGTAGATGTGGACGCGGGCGTTCCATCGTCGTTCCCATGGAGACTCAGATCCACGCTGAGTTCCCTCGGCGCGTGCGTAATGAGCCCGACGTAAAACTCGATCGCGTCCTTGATCTGCGCAGTCGGGAAGTCGACGTGTCCCGCGATTACGGTGGGATTGAGCGGATGGAGGCGATATTCAAAAGAAGTTGCGACACCGAAGTTTCCGCCACCACCGCGTATTGCCCAGAACAGGTCCGGCTCGTCATGCTCGCTGACACGCCGCACCTTGCCGTCCGCGGTCACCAGCTCCACGCTGACCAGGTTGTCACAAGCGAGACCAAAACGCCGTGATAGCCAACCAAATCCACCACCAAGCGTCAGCCCCGCTACGCCGGTATTGGAGATCTGTCCGACAGTAGTCGCCAGAGCGTATCTTTGAGCTGCAGCGTCGACGTGGGCTCCCCACGCCCCCCCGGCCGCTCGAACCGTTCGGGTATCTGAGTGCACCTCCACGATGCGCATGGGCGACAGGTCGATCACGAGTCCGCCGTCGCACGTCGAGTACCCCGGAAAACTGTGTCCGCCGCCGCGCACCGCGAGCAAAAGCTCGCGTTCGCGCGCAAAGGTAACAGCCCGCACGACGTCTGCCGTGTTTGTGCAGCGCGCAATCAACGCCGGGTGCTTGTCAATCATGCCGTTCCAAACACGGCGCGACGTCTCATAGCCCTCGTCGCCCGGGACGAGCAGCGTTCCGCTGAGACTCGCGCGCAAGTCTTGAACCGCTGCGCGCTCGATAGTTGTCTCTGCACCGGATAGCTTCACGGCTCGCAGGTCCGAACCTGCCGACGAATCGCCGGGAGCCGACAAGAGCCGGCCGGCAGGCAGCATAGTGGCGGCGCCAGCGGCCACGCTCATTCGACAAAATTCCCGTCGCTTCATTGAACTGACCCCGATGGTTGTTATTGCCAGCTAGCAACTGCAGCAGTGTCGCGCAGTATGAGCACCGCGGACGTTAATTGCACACCCAGAATCCCATCCCCTGGTCATGGTTGCACCGTCCGCTTTGGAGGAAGTAAGCCCGTGCCTCGAATGCCCGGTGTTGGCCGACAGTGTGAAGTCAGCAGCAGGGTTGAGCCATTCCTGGACGAAGGCCGCGCTTTCTGGTGCTTAACACCCGCAAGCGGGCAGCTACCCTGTACGAATGTCTGCTCGCAGGGCTACAGCAGTCACGGTCAAGCACGTCACGCAGTCGATTCTCATCCTGCGCGGTCAAAAGGTACTGTTGGATTCCGAGCTGGCCGCCCTCTACGGCGTCGGCACCAAGCGCCTGAACGAACAGGTCAAGCGCAATCGTGCGCGATTTCCAAAAGACTTCCTCTTCCGGCTGACGCTTAGTGAAATCCAAACCCTGAACCGGTCGCATCTTGCGACCGGTTCCCAGAAGCACCGCGATCCCAGATTTCCACCCTATGCGTTCACCGAGCACGGCGCGATCATGGTCGCCACGGTCTTGAACAGCCGCCGAGCAGTCGAGATGAGCGTGTACGTCGTACGGGCCTTCGTGAAGCTTCGCGAAGTGATCGCTACGCACCGGGAGCTCGGCAGAAAACTGACTCAACTCGAGCGCAAACTACAGACTCACGACCGAACAATCCTGGAAATTCTCAGAGCCATTCGCGAACTGACCAGCGCTCCAACGCCGAAGCGCCGTGGCATCGGGTTCACTGCCGATCTGGACGGGAATGGTTGACAAGACTCCTGCCGGCGTCTCAGCCCCGGTCTTGGCGGCCAACGACTGCTTTGTAGAACTTTGGGCGGAGTCGGCGAACGGCTCCTAATGGCGACTCCGGCCGTTGGATGCGAGCTGCGTGTGAAATGCACGCCAATGCAGGCCGGCGTGGGCGGGCTGTAGACAAGCGTGTGGCAAGGGCGCCGTCTTGACTGTCGTTGGCTGGTCTTGGCTGGGATTGGAGCGGGTGATGGGAATCGAACCCACGTTAGCAGCTTGGGAAGCTGCAGTTCTACCATTGAACTACACCCGCCTGGGGTGGCAGATCTTACGCTAGTCCCGCTGGCGCGGCCCGCGCATCGGACCGCATCGTCCTGCGTCGGTCCGCACTTCGGGCGATCCATGCGCGGGCCTTGTAGCGACTCACCGGGACAGGCAGCGCGGGCCCGGTATCGGCACTTTTCCCTTCAGAACGGGTAGTTGATTCCGCTGAACACCGCGCCCCTTCCCTGGCCGTAGGCGAAATCGACGTAGCCGACGATGTACGGGCTGGCGAGTCCGCGCACGCCGAGCCCGAGGGCGCGATGCAGGTGCGCGCCGACACTCGCTTCGGAGTCGTCGCCGTAGACCTTGCCGGCGTCGACGAACGGCGCGAGCTCGAGATTGACGCGCGTACCGAAGGCGTCGAAGCCGGCCACCCGGGTGCGCACTTCGGCGCCGCCGGCGACGAGGTTGCGGTCGACATAGCGGGCGGCCCCTTCCGAGCGCAGCGGCTCGCACTCGCCCGGGATGCTGCGATCGCCGCCGAGGCTCGAGAGCGCCCAGAACGGCGCGCTGGCCGCGGAAGGCATGAAGCGTGCCGCGGCATGCCAGACAAGCGTCGCGTTGCCCCCGAGCGACCAGTACTGGCGCGCCTCGGCGCCGAGGTAGCTGTAGGAGACCGAGCTGCCGAGGGCGCGGCTCACGAAGCCCCCGTAGACGCTGTAGCGCGCCCCGGAGCTCGGGATGATCACCGAGTCGCGCGTGTCGTAGGTGAGGATCAGCCGGTGCTGCAGCTCGTGCTCGGCGCCGAGGCCGAGCAGCCCGGGGAAGCGAGTCTCGATCGACGGCACCGTCGGCAGCACGCCCGGCAGCACGTCGACGTAGCGCACGCGCGCGAGGTAGGCGAGCTGCAGGTGCGGGTTGAAATTGCGCCCGACCTGGAAATCGACCCGCGCCTGGTTGTCGAGATAGGTGGTCTGGTTCTCGAACGGCGAGTGGTTGCCGATCCCGTAGAAGCGCGGCACGCCGCTGCGATCGTAGATCGCCTCCAGCGACCAGCTGTAGGCGGTGGTGCGCGCCTGCCCGGCGACATACTGTGCGTCGAACTCGCGCTCGACGCGCTCCTTCAGGCCCCCGACCACCGACCACTGCGCGTCCGCGGAGGGAAAGCCGTAGATGCGCATGCGGCCGCCCCAGCCGAAGTACTGGCTGCGGATGACGTCAGGGGCGATGATCCGCTCGATCTCGCCCTGCTGGTTGGTGCGCAGCCACGTCGGAATCAGGCCGAGCGTCGTGCCGCTGTAGGGATCGGTGTCGATCTCGGGAATCGGGATGAAAGGGGCGGTGGCGGGATCCAGCCAGCGGCCCGTGCCGCCGTCCTCGGCGGTCGCGGGTTGCAGCGCGAGAAGCGAGAGCACGCACGCACCGGCCCCCAACGCACTCGAGCGCCGCCGGCGCATGCTGGCCGTTCAGTGAGCCGGGTTCCAGCGGTAAGTGCCCTCGATACCGTACATGCGCGGCGCCCCGGGAATGTTCCACGCGATGGTCGGCGCCGGCACCGGCAGGCCGCCGGGTCCGGCCGCGAACGACTGCACCGTGCCGCCCGTATAGGCGTAGCGCTGGTCGGTGAGGTTGTCGCCGAACAGCGCGAGCTCCCAGCTGCGCGCGGGGCTCGCAAGCGCCACGCGCGCGTTCAGCGTGCCGTAGGAGGGCTGAAAGTTGAAGTCATTGATCACGTTGAACTGGATCTTGTCCTGCCAGGCGTAGTCGGCGCGCACCGTGACATCACCGGCCGCGGTCGGGATCGCGCACACCGCGGCGAGCGAGGCCTGATAGCGCGGCGTCTGGTAGAAGTCGTTGCCCGAGAGGTCCGCCACCGGGCCGCCCGGCACCGGCTGATAGAGGAAGCTCTGATAGCGCGCGTCGGTATAGCCGAACGAAGCCTGCAGGGAGAACGGGCGCGCGACGCGCCACTCGGTCTCGAGCTCCGCGCCGCTGACCCGTGCGCGCCCGGCGTTCGTCACCAGAGTGGACGGGGTGCCCTGGATGAGCTCTGCGAGCAGCCGCTGCATGTCGTCGTACTTACCGTAGAACACGTCGCCGTTGATGTGCAGCGTGTGGTCGAGCAGGTCGGCCTTGAGCCCCACCTCGAAGTCGGTAAGCTGCTCGGGCCGGAACGGCTGATCGGTGAGCGATGCGACCGGCACGTTCCAGCCGCCGGATCTCTGGCTGCGTCCGATGCGCGCATAGGCGTTGAGCTCCGGCGTCAGGCGGTAGCGCGTCGACAGCTCCCACGACCAGTAGTGGTAGCCGACGCTGTGATAGTCGGCGGCACAGGGCCCGGGCGGGGCGCCGCCGATGGTGCAGCTCTGACCGACGCCGGGAACGATCACGTAGTCGTTCTCGTCGAGGTCGCGCCGGTCGTCCGTGTGCCGCAGGCCCGCCGCCACCGCCCAGTCGGAGGTGAGCAGGTACTCGCCGTGCACGTAGGCGGCCGCGGAGCTGTTGGTGACCGAGTTCGTCTCGTATACCGGCAGCGGACTGAAAAGCGGCGCAAGGTCGAGCGCGCCGCCCGTGAGCGTGGCGACCTGCCCCAGTGCGGTGAGGAACTGTTGCGACGCCGGAGCATGCGTCGAGGGTGCCGCGCCGTTGTCGCGGAACCAGTAGAGGCCCGCGACCCAGTCGAGCCGCCCGCCGAGGGATTTGTCGTTCAGCTGCAGCTCGGCGCTCTTTTCGTTCGAGGTGTTGTAGAGCGTCGAGTCGGCGAGCGGCAGAGGAGAGGCGTCGACGTCGAGCGCGGTGGCGGCGTCGAGGTGCCGGTAGCCGAGAATCAGCTTGAGCGTCAGCCCGCCGTCGAGGGTGTGCGTGGCGCTGAGCTGCAGGGCGTCGGTCGTCGCGTCATCGCTCGCCGGGAAGCTGCCGTCCGTCTGGAAAGGGTTGGCGGGGAAGGCAACCGTCGGAATCCCGGGGATCATCGCAAAGGGCGCGAGCGCGGCGCCGAGCTGCGACACGAGCGTTCCGGGGGGCGGCCCGGAGAGCGGGTGCAGGATCGCGCCGGCCTCGCGCGCCTCGAAGCGCTCGTACGTGAAGTAGACCTCGGTGGCGGCGTCGGGCTTCCACAGCGCGCCGGCACGCGCCTGCCAGCGATGCTGGTTCTCGAGGTCGTCCTGCCCCGAGGCGATGCTCGAGCCGAAGCCGTCGCGCTGGTTGCTCTGAAAAGCGAAGCGCAGACCGAGAGTGTCGCTCAGCGGCACGTTGACGATCCCGCGCCCCATGAACTCGCCGTAGTCGCCCACCGAGGTGGCGAGCTCGGCGGCCGCACCATTGAGATCCGGGCGATGCGTGAGCAGCAGGATCGAGCCGCCGGTGTTGTCGCGCCCGAAGAGCGTCCCCTGCGAGCCGCGCAGGACCTCCACCGAATCGACGTCGAGCAGCGTCGCCATCGAGCCCTGGCCGCTCGCCACGTACACGCCGTCGACGTACAGCCCCACGGCGGAATCGAACACGATCGCGTCGCGGTTGACGGTCTGTCCGCGCATCGAGATATCGAGCGCCGATACCGACTGCGGCGAGGCGTACATGTGGGTGTTGGGTATGTCGCGCCCGATGTCCTCGAGCAGCACGGCGGAGGCCTCGCGCAGCTCCTCGCCGGTGCGCACGCTGACGGCGAGCGGCGTGTCCTGGACAGGCTCGGCGCGCCGGCGGGCGTAGACGATGATCTCCTCGAGCTGATCCGCACCGGCCGCCGCGGCCGGGGCCGCGGGCGCCTGATCGGCGGGCGCGCCGCGCGCTGCGCACAGCATCGCGCCAAGGGCAAGCCAGGCGCCAATGTCCCTGCGAACCCCTGTACTGGACCCGGGCTCTGTTTCCCGCACGTTCATGCTCCGGCGACCCCCCGGTTAAGCGCGTGGACCGACACTTTGCCTTCTTCGACCGGCTGGCCCCGTGAATGTAACAGATTGTCCCGTCCTATAATCGAGCCAACCTGTTATCGGACCTAACGCCATGAGCTCAACAGCCGCGCGAGCCGTCGAGCGCGCCGTGTGCGTCTATTGCGCCTCGAGCCGCTCCTCGCATGCCGATTACCGCGCCGCCGCACATCGCCTCGGTGAGGTGCTGGCGTCGGCGGGCCTCGGGATAGTCTACGGCGGGGGCGCGGTCGGCTCGATGGGCGCGCTGGCGGACGGGGCGCTCGCCAAAGGGGGGCGCGTCATCGGCATCCTGCCGCGCTTCATGGCCGACCTCGAATGGGGCCACCGCGGGCTCACCGAGCTCGAGCTCGTCGAGGACCTGCGCGCCCGCAAGCACCTCATGCTGACGAGGAGCGATGCGGCGATCGCGCTCCCCGGCGGCTCGGGCACCCTCGAGGAGCTGCTCGAGGCCATTACGCTCAAGCGGCTCGGTCTTTATCTCAAGCCCATCGTGCTGGTGAACACGCGCGGTTTCTTCGCGCCGCTCCTCAAGCTCCTCGACCACGCGGTCGAGGAGCGCTTCATGGACCGCCGCCATCTCGACATGTGGCAGGTGGTCGCGCAGCCCGAGGAGGTCCCCGCGGCACTCGCCGCGGCGCCGGCCTGGGGCCCCGAGGCGCGCAGCTTCGCCGCCGTCTGAGGTCCGCGTCTCAGGCGCTCGCACGCCGCGCCGCAGCGAGGTCGAAGGGCAGCGTGTGCAGGCGGATGCCGGTCGCCGCGCGCACTGCGTTCGCCACCGCCGGCGCGATCGGCGGCGTTCCCGGCTCGCCGACGCCCGAGGGCGCATTGGTCGAGGGCACGATGTAGACCTCGACACTGCGCGGCATATCCTGCAGGCGCAGCACCTGGTACTGATGGAAGTTGCTCTGATCGACGTGGCCGTCGGTGAGCGTGATCTTCCCGAGGAGCGCCGCCGACAGGCCGTAGCCGATCGCGCTCTGCATCTGCGCCTTGACCACGTCGGGCGTGACCGCGATGCCGCAGTCGACTGCGCACACGACCCGATCCACCGCGATCCTGTCGCCCGTCACGGTGACCTCCGCGACCTGCGCGACCACCGAGCCGAACGACTCGTGCACGGCGATCCCGCGCCCGCGGCCCTTTTCCTGCGGGAAGGGCCGGTCCCAGCCGGCTTTCTCCGCTGCGAGCTTCAGAGCCGCGGCGTGGCGCGGGTGCTTGCCGAGGAACTTCAGGCGAAACGCCACCGGATCCTCGCCCGCCGCCTGCGCGAGCTCGTCGATCATCACTTCCTTCGAATACGCCGTGTGCGTGTTCTCGACCGAGCGCCACCAGAGCACCGGCACTCCCACCTTCGCCTGCGTCCAGCTGACGTGCACGTGGTCGAGGTCGTACTCCTCGGCAGCGTTGCCGCCGACCGCCGTGGGATCGAGGCCGTTCTTCACCAACACGGGCTCAAAGGGTGTTCCGATGAGAATGGATTGCCCGACGATGCGCTGGCGCCAGGCGAGCTTGCCGTCCTTGTCGATGCCCGCCTCGATGCGGTGATAGTTGAGCGGCCGGTAGCGTCCGCCGGTGATGTCGTCCTCGCGCGTCCAGATGAGCCGCACCGGGTACTTGCCGCCCGTGGCCTTGGCGATCGAGGTGACCTCGGACACGAAGTCGGAATCAGGCGTCGCGCGGCGGCCGAAGGTGCCGCCGGCGGCGAGCGTGTAGATGAACACCTGCTCGGGCTTGAGCCCCGTGATCGCGGCAGCCGCTGCCTGGTCGGGCGTCTGCATCTGGCATCCGGCCCAGATCTCGCACTTGTCGGCGCTCAGGGCGCACACCGCCGTGAGCGGCTCCATGGTCGCGTGCGCGAGGTACGGAAACTCGAACTCGCCCTCGACACGGTGCACGGCGTGCATCAGTGCCTTGTCCGCATCGCCCGCCTGCGCGGCGGTCACCGCCTGCTTGCCGCGCCCGAGTGCCCGGTACTCCCTGAGGAGCTGCGCGGTGCCGCGCTTTTCCGCAGCCGACTCGTCCCAGGTGACGCTGAGCGCCTCGCGGCCTTTCTTGGCCGACCACGTGTCGCGCGCGACCACCGCGACGCCGCGCGGGATCTCGACGACGTCGACCACGCCGGCGACGGCCCTGGCCTTCGTGGCATCGAAGGACTTCACCTTGCCGCCGAAGCGCCGCGGCCGCGCCACCACCGCCGTCATCATCCCCGGCAGCCGCACATCGATCGCATACTGCTGCACGCCCGTCGACTTGGCACGCGAGTCGAGCCGCGGCAGCTTCTCCCGGCCGATGATCCTGAAGCTGGCGGGGTCCTTGAGCGTGACCTTCGCGGGCACCGGCTGCTTCGCGGCGCTGCCGGCGAGCTCGCCAAAGCTCGCCTTGTGGCCGGAAGCTGTGTGCGCGACCACCCCTTCGCTCACGATCACCTCTGCCGCGGGCACGCCCCACTGCTGCGCGGCCGCCGCCACCAGCATGGCGCGGGCTGTGGCGCCCGCCTGGCGCAGCTGCTCCCAGGAATTGGCCACCGCGGTCGAGCCGCCGGTGAACTGCGCGTGTACGCCGAGCGGCACGAAGGCGAGGTTCTGATACATGGGAACCTTCGCCGGCGCGCTCTCGACCCGCATCTGCTCCCAGGACGCGTCGAGCTCCTCGGCGACGATCGCCGGCAACCCGGTCCACACGCCCTGTCCGGCCTCGAGGTGCTTCGAGATCACGGTGACTGTGTTGTCCGGCGCGATGCGCACGAAGGGCATCTCGAGCGGTGCCGCGGGCGCGGCGGCTGCACCGCCGCCCGGTCCGGCCGAGCCGCAGCCCGGCAACAGCACGCCGAGCGTGAGACCCGAGCCGGCGAGCGTCGTGAGCCCGAGGAACTGGCGGCGGGTCAGCGAGGGAGCCGAACCGGAGGCGCGACTGGCTTCCTCGAGGTAACGCGCGTACATGGCTCAACTCCCCGCCGGCTTCGGCGCGGCGAGCGCCGTAGCGGCCTGGTGAATGGCGGCGCGGATGCGCACGTAGGTGGCGCAGCGGCAGATGTTGCCCGACATGGCGGCGTCGATGTCGGCATCGCTCGGCTGCGGATTTGCCCCGAGCAGCGCCGCGGCCGACATGATCTGTCCGCTCTGGCAGTAGCCGCATTGCGGCACGTCGAGCGCGATCCAGGCCTGCTGCACCGCCTTGCCGGCGGGCGACGCCAGCCCCTCGATGGTGGTGATGCTCTTGCCGGCGACCGACCCAACCGGCGTCACGCACGAGCGCGTCGGCTGTCCGTCGATGTGCACCGTGCAGGCGCCGCACAGCGCCATTCCGCAGCCGAACTTGGTGCCGGCGAGCTCCAGGTGATCGCGGATCGCCCAGAGCAGCGGCATGTCGGGATCGACATCGAGCTCGCGGCTCTCGCCGTTCACGGTCAGCTTGATCGACATGGCACTCCTCCCCTCGCGGTCTCGATCTAATGCGCGCCAGCCACGGCCCGCCATCCCCCGTTCGAGAGATTAACCGACTTTAATCATTCGCCCACCGAGGGGGAACCTCCCCGGGGCTAAGGTGTCGGCATGGGCGCCTCTCTGACTCCCGGGGGAAGGATCCGCCGTGTGCGCAGCGCCGGCCGGCGTCCGCTCACGGCGCTGCTCTGGTGCGGCGTGCTCCTCGCGAGCGGTTGCAGCCTCGGCCCCCGCTACCACAGGCCCGACATCGCCGCTCCCGCTCGCTGGGTCACGGCGAGCGACGCCCCGGTCGCGCAATGGCCCTCCGCCGACTGGTGGCGCGGCTTCAACTCGGCCGAGCTCGATGGCTTCATCGTTCGGGCGCAGAGCGCCAATGACGACCTGAGGGCTGCGATCGCGCGCGTCGAGCAGGCCGATGCGCAGCGGCGCATCGCGCTCGCGCCGCTCCTGCCGAGCCTCGCCGCGAGCGCCACTGCGACCCGCGCGCGTCAGCCCGTCCTGGGCACCTCCTCCCCCGTGACCGGCAACGACTTCAGCCCGCTGCTCACCGCGAGCTACGAGCTCGACTTCTGGGGCAGGAATCGCGCCGCCTACCTGGCCGCAGCGGCCACCGAGCGCGCCAGCCGCTACGAGCGCACCACCGTCGAGCTCAGCGTGCTTGCCGGCGTCGCCACGACCTACTTCCAGGTGCTCGAGCTGCGCGACCGCCTGGCTGTGGCCGGGAGAAACCTCGTCAACGCGCAGGAGGTGCTGCGGGGACTCACGCTCGAGCAGCGCGCCGGCCTCTCCACCGCCCTCGACGTGGCGCAGCAGCAAACGGTGGTCGACACCGTGAACGCCTCGATCCCGCCGCTCAGGCAGCAGCTGCGCCAGAGCCAGGACGCGCTCGCCATCCTGGTCGGCGGCACTCCCGAGACGATCGACGTGACGCGCGGCACGCTCGATGAGCTCGGCGAGCCCGCGGTGCGCCCCGGGCTGCCGTCGGAGCTGCTCGCACGCCGGCCGGATGTCGCCTCGGCCGAAGCGCAGCTGATCGCCGCCAACGCCAACATCGCCGCCGCGCGCGCCGCGCTCTTTCCCAGCATCTCGCTCACCGCCGGCGGCGGCTTCGAGAGCCCCGCGCTGGCAGGTCTCCTCACGCCCGCGAATCGTGTCTGGTCCCTGGCTGGCAGCCTCGCCCAGCCGATCTTCCAGGGCGGGGCGCTCGTCGGGCAGTACCGCAACACCGAAGCTCGCTACCGCGAGCTGCTCGCCGATTACCACAAGGCGGTGATCTCGGCGCTCGCCAACGTCGAGGACGCGCTCATCGCCGTGCAGCAGACGTCCGAGCAGGTCACACGCCAGCAGGAAGCCGCCGAGCAGGCGCGGCGCGCCTACCGCTTTGCCCAGATGCAGATGCACGCCGGCACCATCAACGTGCTCGCGCTGCTCAACACGGAGACCAGCCTGTTCACCGCCGAAGACCAGCTGGCGCAGGCCAAGTACGCGCATCTCGCCGCGCTGGTGTCGCTCTACCAGGCCCTGGGCGGCGGCTGGCAGCAGAGCGCGCCGGCATGAACGGCCGACTGCCGCGCGCGTCGCGCTCACTCGCCGCCGCCGCGGCGCTCGTCGTGATCGCCGCCCTGGGCTGGCACTTTCTCGCCGCCTGGCCGACGGCCCCGGCGGTGGCGAAACCCACCCCCGTTGCCGTCGATGTCGCGGCCGTGGAGCGCGCCGACGTGCCGGTGTACCTCGAGGGGCTCGGCACCGTGCAGGCCTTCTACACCGTCACGGTCACCGCGCGCGTCGACGGGCAGATCGAGAAGGTGGCGTTCAAGGAAGGGCAGCACGTGAAGAAGGGCGACCTGCTGGTGCAGATCGACCCGCGGCCGTACCAGGCGGCGCTCGGAGTCGCCGTCGCAACCCGCGCCAGGGACGAGGCGCTGCTCGCGAACGCGCGGCTCGACCTGGAGCGCTATGAGCAGCTCGCCCCCGAGGACCTCGCGAGCAAACAGACCGTCGACACCCAGCGGGCTCTCATCGCGCAGCTCACCGCGCAGGTGAAGGGCGACGCGGCGGCGATCGACAGCGCCCGCACGCAGCTCGACTACACCGCCATCACCTCGCCCATCGACGGCCGCACCGGCATCCGCCTGATCGACCCCGGCAACATCGTTCACGGCGCCGACACCACCGGCATGGTGGTCGTGACGGAGCTCGAGCCGATCGCCGTCATCCTCGCCCTGCCGGAAGAGGACTTCGGCGCGCTGAGCGCCGCGCTCGAGCGCGGCCCGGTGACGGCGGCTGCGCTGTCGCGCGACGACAAGCAGGTGCTCGACAGCGGCACGGTCGAGCTCATCGACAACCAGATCGATCAGACCACCGGCACGATCCGCGTCAAGGCGATCCTGCCGAACCGGCGGCAGCAGCTGTGGCCGGGGGAGTTCGTGAACCTGCGCGTCCAGACGCGGATCCGCTCCCAGGTGCTGACCATCCCCGCGGCCGCGCTCGAGCGCGGCCCGGACGGCACCTTCACCTACGTGGTCCGGCCCGATTCCACGGTCGCCGTGGCGCCGCTCACGATTGGCGAGCAGCAAGGCGGCCTCGTGGTGGTCGAGAAGGGCATCACCGCCGGGCAGCAGGTCGTGACCAGCAACCAGTACCGTCTGCAGCCCGGCACTCTGGTACGCACCAACGCGCCCGAAGCTGCCCGGGCGCAGGGCGCGCGAGTGGTGAAGCCCGCGTCGTGAACATCTCCCGGCCCTTCATCGAGCGGCCCGTTGCCACGACGCTCCTGATGGCAGGCCTCGCGCTCATCGGGCTCGCCACCTTCCCGTTTCTCGCCGTGGCGCCGCTGCCGCAGGTCGACTTCCCGACCATCCTCGTGAGCGCGCAGCTCCCGGGGGCGAGCCCGGAGATCATGGCGTCCTCGGTGGCGCAGCCGCTCGAGACGCAGTTCGCCCAGATCCCGGGGATGGCGCAGATGACCTCGACCAGCGTGCTGAGCAGCACCCAGATCACGCTGCAGTTCGACCTCGATCGCAACATCGACGCCGCCGCCGCCGACATCCAGGCCGCCATCAACGCCGCGGGCGGGCAGCTGCCGAAGAACCTCCCCTCGCCTCCCTCCTACCGCAAGGTGAACCCGGCCGATTACTCGATTCTCATTTTTTCGGTGCATTCGGACGTGCTGCCGCTCACCGAGGTCGACAACTACGCCGAGTCGGTGATCGCGCAGCAGCTGTCGCAGCTCCCCGGCATCGCGCAGGTCGACGTCGGCGGCGCGCAGAAGCCCGCGGTGCGCATCCAGGTCGATCCGGCGAAAGTCGCGGCGGTGGGGCTGCAGCTCGAGGACGTCGCCAGTCTGATCACCACCGCGACGGTCGACTCGCCGCAGGGGGCGATCACCGGCGCGCACCACAACTACACCATCTACGACAACGACCAGCTGCTCACCGCCGCGCCGTGGAACGATGTGATCGTGGCCTACCGCAACGGCGCGCCGATCCGCATCCGCGACCTCGGCGTCGCGGTCGACGGCGCGGAGAACACCCAGACCTACGCCTTCCAGAACGGTACCCGGGGCGTGCTGCTGTTCATCCACAAGGAGCCCGGCACCAACGTGATCGCCGCGGCGCGGCGCGTCAAGGCCGCGCTGCCGCACATCATGACCTCGGTGCCGCCGTCGCTGAAGGTCGAGCAGGTCATCGACCGCACCACCACGATCACGGCCTCGGTGCGCGACGTCGAGCTCTCGCTCCTGATCGCGATCATTCTCGTGGTCACGGTGATCTTCCTGTTCCTGCGCAACTTCTGGGCCACCGCGATCCCCGGCGTCACCGTGCCGCTCGCCCTGTTCGGCACCGCGGCGCTCATGTACGTGATCGGCTACAGCCTCGACAACCTGTCGCTCATGGCGCTCACCATCGCCGTCGGCTTCGTGGTCGACGACGCGATCGTGATGCTCGAGAACATCTACCGGCACATCGAGGAAGGCCTGACCCCCTTCGAGGCCGCCCTCAGGGGCGCCGGCGAGATCGGCTTCACGATTCTCTCGATCAGCATCTCGCTGGTCGCCGTCTTCATCCCGCTGCTGCTGATGAGCGGCATCGTCGGGCGGCTGTTCCGCGAGTTTGCCGTCACCGTCACCATGACCATCGCAGTGTCGGCGGTGGTGGCGCTGACGCTCTCGCCCATGATGGCCTCGCTGTTCCTGCGCGATGAGAAGCATGCGCGCCACGGCCGGCTCTATCTCGCGCTCGAGCACGGCTTTGAGCGGCTGATCGAGCACTACACCCGCGGCCTCGACTTCGTGCTGCGCCACCAGCGCGAGACGCTCCTGACCTTCATCGCCACCGTGGCACTCGCCGTAGCGCTGTACGTCTTCATCCCCAAGGGCTTCTTTCCGCAGCAGGACACCGGGGTCATCGTCGGCATCACGGATGCCCCCGAGGACGTATCGCTCGACGAGATGGTGGCCCTCGAGCACCGGCTGATGGCCGTCATAGCCGCCGACCCGGCGGTCGAAAGCTGGGCCGCGTTCGTCGGCGGCGGCCGGCCGCTCAACAACGGCTTCGTGGTGGTGGGGCTCAAGCCCCGCGACCAGCGCGATGCCAGCGCCGATGAGGTGATCACACGGCTGCGCGGCAGGATCGCCGCGGTGCCGGGCGGCACCGTGTTCCTGCAGGCCGCCCAGGATCTCAACGTCGGCGGGCGCACCTCTCGGACCCAGTACCAGTACACCCTCGAGGACGTGAATCTCGACGAGCTGAACGAGTGGGCGCCGCGCCTGCTCGAGAAGCTGAAGAAGCTGCCGCAGCTGACCGACGTCGCCTCCGACCAGCAGTCGAACAGCACCAAGCTGTCGCTGGTCATCGACCGCGATCAGGCGGCGCGCTTCGGCATCCAGCCCGCCCTCATCGACAACACGCTGTACGACGCCTTCGGCCAGCGGCAGGTGACCCAGTACTTCACCCAGCTCAACAGCTATCACGTGGTGCTCGAGGTGAGCCCCGCGCTCCTCGGCGAGCCGGACACGCTCAACAAGATCTACATCAAGTCACCCGTCACCAATCAGGAAGTGCCGCTCTCGACCTTCACGAAGTACGACACCGGCCACACGAGCTACCTCTCGATCAACCACCAGGGGCAGTTCCCGGCGGTGACGCTCTCCTTCAACCTCGCCCCCGGCGCGGCGCTCGGCGATGCGGTACGGGCGATCGAGAGGACCACCGCTTCGATCCACATGCCGGCGGCGATCCAGGGCACCTTTCAGGGCACGGCGCAGGCCTTCCAGGCGTCGCTCAAGACCGCGCCGCTGCTGATCATTGCGGCGCTGCTGGTGGTCTACATCATCCTCGGCGTGCTCTACGAGAGCTACATCCACCCGCTCACCATTCTCTCCACGCTCCCCTCGGCCGGCGTCGGTGCGCTGCTGATGCTGATGCTGTTCCATTTCGACCTGTCGGTCGTGGGTCTCATCGGCATCATCCTGCTGATCGGCATCGTCAAGAAGAACGGCATCATGATGGTCGACTTCGCGATCCACGCCGAGCGCAACGAGGGGCTCGATCCGCAGGCGGCGATCCGCCGGGCGTGCCTGCTGCGTTTCCGCCCGATCTTGATGACCACGATGGCGGCGATCCTCGGAGCCCTGCCGCTGATGCTCGGACGCGGCACCGGCTCGGAGCTGCGCCAGCCGCTCGGCTATACAATGGTCGGCGGACTGGTGTTGAGTCAGATGCTGACGCTGTTCACGACCCCCGTGGTGTATCTGTACCTCGACCGCCTGACGGTGCGCTGGGCGCGCAAGCACCCGCCGCACGCCGGCGCGCATGGCGGCCTGCCGGCACCCGGCGCGGCGCAGGGTCAGCCGTGAAGATCCTCCTGGTCGAGGACAACGAGCGGGTCGCGCGCTTCGTCACCAAGGGCCTGCGCGAGGCGGGCCACACCGTCGAGCACGCGGACAACGGCCGCGACGGCCTGTTTCTCGCGGCCAGCGAGCCGCACGACGTCATCGTCATGGACCGCATGCTGCCCGGCAACATCGACGGGCTCGGTATCATCGAGGCGCTGCGCAAGGCGGGCAACCGCACGCCGATCCTGATCCTCTCGGCGCTCGATGCGGTCGATGAGCGCATCAAGGGGCTGCGCTCGGGGGGCGACGACTACCTCACCAAGCCCTTCGCCTTCGGCGAGCTGCTGGCGCGGGTCGACGCGCTCGGCCGGCGCAGCTCCGGGAGCGATGCCGGGCGCACGCTCCAGGTGGGCGACCTGCGCATGGATCTCCTCTCGCGGCGCGTCACGCGCGGCGGCCGCGCCATCACGCTGCAGCCGCGCGAATTCAAGCTGCTCGAGTACCTCATGCGCCACGCCAACCAGGTGGTGACGCGCACCATGCTGCTCGAAGCCGTATGGGAATATAACTTCGACCCGCAGACCAACGTCGTCGACGTGCACATCTCCAAGCTCCGCCAGAAGCTCGAGCTCGACTCGGAGCGGCCGCTGGTGCGCACGGTGCGTAACGCCGGCTATATGCTGAGCGACCATGAATAGCTGGAACAGGCTGATGCACTCCTCGGCGCTCACCTGGGCGCTCGGTTATGTGCTGCTCGGCCTCGCGGCGCTGGCGGCATTCGCCGTGACGCTCTGGTACACCTGGAACGTCACCATCTATGCCGCGCGCGAGGAGTTCCTGCTGGACGACGCGCAGCGGCTCACCGCGGTGTTCGCCCGCGAGGGGGTCGATGGCCTCGCCGCGCGCATCAACGAGCGCGTCGCCATGCAGATCGCCGGCGAGCGCGCGCTGCTTCTGACCGACAGTCAGTATCACAGGCTGGCCGGCAATCTCGACGCCTGGCCGCCGCACATCCCGCAGCCGCAGGGGAACCACGCGGTGATAGCGAATCTTCCGGGCCATCCGGCAGGAATGGGCCTGGTGCCGCGCACCCTCCCCGGCGGCTATCACCTGCTGGTGGGGCGCGACCTGGCGCTGTTCCTGCCGCTCGAGCGGCGCTTCGCCTGGGGTCTGACCGCCGCCGTCACCTTTCTGTTCGCCGTCGGTGTGGCCGGCGCGCTGTTCATGCGGCGGGAGCTGCTGCGGCGCGTGCAGGGCATCCGCACGACGGCCGCCGCCATCATGGCGGGCGACCTGCGCCGGCGGCTGCCGGCCGCGGGCTCGGGCGATGAGCTCGACACGCTCTCGCAGACCATCAACGGCATGCTCGATCACATCGAGCGCCTGATCCACGGCATCAGCGACGTCTCGAACTCCATCGCGCACGACCTGCGTACGCCGCTCGCGGAGCTGCGCTCGCGCCTCGAGGAGCTGACGCTCACGCGGCCCGAGCCGGCGGAGACCTTCGGCGAGATCGAGGCGGCGGTCGCCGACCTCGACCGCGTGATGCGCATCTTCGCGGCCCTGCTGCGTCTCGCCGAGCTCGATACCGGGGCGCGCCGCTCGGGCTTCGTGCAGGTGGACGCCGCGCGTGTCGCGGCCGAGGTGGTCGAGTTCTACGAGCCGGCCGCCGAGCAGAAGGGCGTCGCGTTCTCGTTCCAGTCCGCAGGCTTCGCGCCGGTGGCCGGCGACCCGGTGCTGCTCGCGCAGGCCCTGAGCAACCTGATCGACAACTCGCTCAAGTGCGTCCCCGAGCGCGGCGCCATCCGGGTGCGCGTGGATAAGCGCGACGACGGCTCGGTCGCGATCGAGGTGGCCGACAACGGCCCCGGCATCGCCGCAGCCGACAGGCCCAAGGTGACCGAGCGCTTCTTCCGCGGCGACGCCAGCCGCGGCACCCCGGGGGTCGGCCTCGGCCTCTCGATCGTCGACGCCGTGGCCAAGCTCCACGGCGGCGTGCTCGAGCTGCTCGACAACCATCCGGGCCTCCGTGCCCAGATGGTGCTGCCGGTCACGGACGGTCGGTCGAGTCGATGAAGTCGTCGAGGTCCTTCTTCATCCTGGCGATCGACTCCGGGTTCACGTACATCATGTGCCCGGCCGGGTAATACTTCATCGAGATACGCGCGCTCGCCGCGGCCGGAACGCCGAGGTGCGACATCATGTACTCGGTCGCCGAGAACGGCGTGGCGAGATCGAAGTAGCCGTTCAGCACCAGCACCCTGAGGTTCTGGTCCTGCACGAGCGCCTGGGCGAGATCGACTCCGGAGTTGACGATCGGCTGCTCGCCGTTATCGGTCTTGTGGGTGAATTTCCACTTCTCGCCGATGCCGAAGTTGGTCGTGTAGTAGGTCTTGCCCTGCCCGAACTTGAGCTCGCCGTGGTAGTAATCGAGGAACGCGGCGCTGAAGGCCGCGCCGATCGCCGCTGACTGCGGATCGTAGTCCGCCTCCTTGGCGAGCGGGTCCTGCGTCGGTCCCACGAAGCGCCCGTCCAAGCGGCCGATGGTCTTGCGCTCATTCTTCAGAAGCTCGTGGCCGAACATGATCTCCGAGACCCGCAGGTTCGCGAACTTGAGGTACTCGGTCGAGAGGCCGGTGTACTCGTGCAGCTGCGCCGCGACCGTATCGCGCTCGGCATCGGAGAGCGCATCGCCCTTGAGCAGCGCCGCCGTATACGGCCCCATGGCATAGGCGCGCACCTCGGCGAGGAAGGGCTCGAGTGCGGGCGGCTGGTGCGGCAGCGCCTTGTGATACCAGGCCACGGCCGCATAGCCCGGCAGGTACACCGAGTAGGGCCGGTCGTTCCCCGGGAGCTCGGCGAAGATCGCCTCGATGTCGGTCGCGACCGAGACCAGGATCAGGCCGTTGAACTCGAGCGAGCGGCGCGCGCGCAGGTAGTTGACGATCGCCGCGCCGCGCGTGGTGCCGTAGCTCTCCCCGAGCAGGTACTTCGGTGCAGTCCAGCGGTTGTTGTCGCTCACGTACTGGGCGATGAAGCGGCTGATGGAGTCGATGTCCGGATCGACCCCGAAGAACTCGTCGTCCTTGTGGTTGCAGACGGCGTGGCTCAAGCCCGTACCGACCGGATCGATCATCACGAGATCGCTCTTGTCGAGGAGGCCGTACTGGTTCTCGACCGTCCGATAGGGCGCGTTCGGCGTCGGCGTGGGATCGGACACCACCACGCGCTTCGGTCCCAGCACTCCCATGTGCAGCCATAGCGAGGAGGAGCCGGGCCCGCCGTTGAACGCGAAGGTGACGGGACGCAGCTCCCCGCCCTTTCGGGTGTAGGCGACGTACCCCATGCTCGCGATCGGCTTGTCCTCGTCGTCGCGCACGATGAGAGTGCCCGCGGTGGCGGTGTAGTCGAAGGATTTGCCTGCGGCGCTGAAGTGATGCTCGGTGACCGAGCTCTGCGCCACCGGCAGCCTCTTCCACTCGTCCTTGAGATCCCCCTTGACGTCGATGTGGCACAGCCGCATGAGCGAGCCGGCATCGCCCGCGGCTTCCGCCTGCGATTCGGCAGCCTTGCCGCCGGCCTTCTCGGCCGCCCCGGCTTTGGGTTCTTGCGCCTGCGCGGCGCCCCAGGTTCCGACCAGGGCCAGCAGGCCCAACGCCGCACTCCTCAGCATCTCGTCCTCCTATTCTCTAAAGATTGGCGAAAATCGTCGGGACGATTTTCGCGGACATTACTCCGCGCGGGCTTATACCACGGCCGCCGCCGCACCGCGCGCACGCCTCGCCGCACGCCCGCGTCGCTTCGCCCCGGTAAGATCGCACCATGCCCGACGCCCCTCATCCGCGCTCGATCCGCTCGTTCGTCACGCGCGCCGGGCGCATCACTCCGGCGCAGCAGCGCGCGCTCGAGACGCTGTGGCCGAAGTACGGGCTCGACTACCGCGACGAGCCGCTCGCGCTCACCTCGCTCTTCGGCCGCGACGCGCCGCGCACGCTCGAGATCGGCTTCGGCAACGGCGAGAACCTCGCGGCGCTCGCGGCCGCGCATCCGGAGCGCGACTATCTCGGCGTCGAGGTGCATCGCCCCGGCGTCGGGCGGCTGCTGCTCGCGCTCGAGGAGCGTCAGCTCGCCAACGTGCGCCTCATCTGCCACGACGCCGTCGAGGTGCTCGAGCGGCAGATCCCGCCGGGCAGCCTGGCGGAGATCCTCATTCTCTTTCCGGACCCCTGGCCGAAGAAGCGCCATCACAAGCGGCGGCTCATCGAGCCGGCCTTCGTGGCGCTCCTCGAGCGCGCGCTTGGCGCAGGCGGCGTGCTGAGGCTCGCCACCGACTGGGAGCCGTACGCCCTCGAGATGCTCGCGCACTTAAGCGCGGCGCCGCATCTGCGCAATCTCGGCGGCGAGCGCGGCTTCGTGGCCCGGCCCGCCGAGCGGGCCCCGACGCGCTTCGAGCTGCGCGGTACCCGGCTCGGGCACGAGGTATGGGATCTCGCCTTCGCCCGTGCCCCCTGAGGCGCGGAGGTTCAGGCGGCGGCGAACGCCTGCCGCAAGCCGTCGAGCACGAACTGCACCGCGAGCGCCCCGAGGATCACCCCGAGGATGCGGCTCGCGACGTTGGCCCCGGTGACGCCGATCACCCGCATGAGGGGCTCCGCGACCCACAGCAGCGCCACCACGATCGCCAGCACGAGCGCGGCGGCGGCGATGAATCCCGCGAACAGCCCGGCCTGGCCGGGGAGCTGGATGCGCCCGAACCACAGCAGGATGGTGGCGAGGGCGCCCGGGCCCGCGATGAAGGGAAACGCCAGCGGGAACACGGAAATATCGGCGCGGCGGCGGCTCTCGGCGGCCTCGTCGCTCGAGGTGCGGGTGCCCGATTCACGCGCGAACACCATCTCGAGCGCCAGCAGAAACAGGAGCAAGCCGCCGAAAATGCGAAACGCCTCGAGGCTGATGCCCATGAGTTGCAGAAACGCCGCACCTCCGAGCGCAAAGAGCAGCAGGATCGCGGCCGAGATGGTCACGGCCTTGAGCGCCATGCGCCGCTTGTAGGACGCGCTCGCCCCCGCTGTGAGACCCGTGAACAGCGGGATCAGCGACACCGGGTCGACCACCACGAAGAAGACCACGAAGAATTTCAGCGACTGCTCGAACATTGATGCTTTGCGTCTTGAAAGCGTCGAGTGCGAAGCGCAACATGAATTGCGTCGGGCACCCCTCTTCAGAGTTGTTCGCCAAGGCCCTTTCGGCCGCAGCATAACAGCTGCGGCGCGCAGGTCCCGGGAGGTTGCGACGATGACGGCCCCTCACCCTGGCATCGGCGACTGGTATCGCCTGAACGGCGGCCAGCTGTTCGAAGTCGTCGCCGTCGATGACGACGACGGCACCATCGAGATTCAGTACTTCGACGGCACCGTCGAGGAGATGGAGATCGAGGACTGGGAGGCCCAGTGGGACGAGGGCGGCCTGGAAGCGGCGGCCGAGCCGCCCGAGGACTGGAGCGGGTCGGTCGACGTCGAAGCGGGCGACGAGGACGCGCGCAGCTCGGAAAGCCTGGCCGAGGATCGCGACCTGCGCATGAGCCCGCTCGACGGCATCGATCTGTTCGAATAGCGGTCTGCGCAGGCAACGCAGCTGCTGTCCGACAAATTCGCAGGAGCGAATTTGGCCGACCGAAGGTCGGCCCGCAGGGTGCCGGCCAAGGATGGGCCGGGGCCGGCACAATAAAAGGCCGGCACTAGGCGATTTTTTCCGATTCACCAAGCGCCGCAATATCCACGCCGTCCGCGACCATCACGAAGCCGCTGCGCACCTCGAGCGGGACGGGGGTGAGCGAGCGGCCCGCGCAGGGGCCCGCCACGCAGTACCCCGTGAGCTTCTCGAACAGCGCGCCGTGCGAGGAGCACAGCAGCAGCGCGCCATCCGGCGTCAGGAACCGGTCGGGCAGGAGGTTCAGCGGATGGCCCGCGTGCGGGCAGCGGTTCACGAAGCCCCGCAGCTGCGCACCGGCGCGCACCACGAAGCCCCGCAGCGGCCACTCGCCCGCGCCCATCGTGAAGGCGCGCACCCCGCCTGCCTCGAGCTCGGTCTCGCGGCAGACCACGCGCTCGACGTCGAGCACGCTGCCGGTTGCGTCCGCGCGCTCCGGCGCGCTCACGGCGGCTCCCGCGCGCGCAGCTGCTCGAGCGCGCTGATTCTCGCCCGCGTCAGCCACACCATCGCAAGTCCCGGCAGCGCCAGCGCAAAGCTCGTCACGTAATAGACGTACCAGCCGCCGTGGTCGGCGACCCAGCCGGCCGGATACCCGAGGCTGTAGCGCGGCAGAAGCGCGATCGCCGAGAGCAGCGCATACTGGAAGGCGCTGTAACGCACGTCGCACAGCGCCATGATGAGCGCCACCAGCGCAATGTTGCCCATCGCGCCCGCCACGTGCTCGATGACGACCGCCATCACCATGATGGGGTAGCTCTTGCCGGCCACCGCCATGAGGCAGTAGAGCAGGTTGCTCGAGGCCTGCAGCACCCCGAAGCCGAGCATCGAGCGCACCAGGCCGAGGCGCACCATCAACACGCCGCCGAGGATCGAGCCGCCGAGCGCGCTCGCAGTGAACAGCGCCTTGGCGATGAGGCCGATCTCGGTCTTCGAGAATCCCACGTCCATCATGAAGGGCGTGAAGAGCTTGTTCGCGAAGGCGTCGCCGATCTTGAAGAACATCACCACGGCGATCAGGATCGCGGCGCTCGGGCTCTCGAGCAGCTCGGAGAGCGGCGCCACCAGCGACTCGCGCAGCGTGCGCGGCGGCGCATGCCGATAGGCGGGCTCGGGCGCGCGCCAGCTCGCCACGCAGAAAGCGAGCATCGCGGCGGCCAGGATCAGGTAAGCGGCGCGCCAGCCGAAGTGATCGGCCACCACCAGCGCGCAGGCCGAGGCGAGCCAGGCCGCGGTGCGGTAGCCGAGATTGTTGGCCGCGGCGGCGGGCCCGCGCTCCTCCGGCAGCGACACGTCGGTACGCCAGGCGTCGATGGCGATGTCCTGGGTGGCCGAGCACAGTACGATGGCGAAGGCGCAGGCCGTGACCGCCGCGAGCGCCACCGACGGATTCTGCAGCCCGAGCAGCGCGATCGCGGCCGCGAGGCCGAGCTGGGTCACGAGCATCCAGCCGCGGCGCCGGCCGAGGAAAGGCAGCGGATAGCGGTCGACGAGCGGCGCCCACAGGGGCTTCAGGAGGTACGGCAGCGCGACGTACGAGATCGCGCCGATCGCGGTGTTGGTGAGGCCGGCGTCCTTGAGCCACGCCTGCAGCGCGCTCTCGGTGAGCTGGTTGGGGAATCCCGAGGCCGCGCCGAGCACGAGGATCGCGAGCATCTTGGGACTCGCGAGCAGATCCCTGAAGCGCGCTGCGGGTGCCGCCTGCGTCGCTCTCAAAGATCGTAGTCCATGATGAGCGGGGCGTGATCCGAGAAACGCCTCTCCTTGTATATGGAGGCGGCGCGCGCCTTGCCCGCGAGCGATCCGCTCACCACCTGGTAGTCGATGCGCCAGCCGACGTTCTTCGCCCGCGCCTGCCCGCGATTCGACCACCAGGTGTAGAGGTGCGGCCCCTTGCGCACCTCGCGGAAGGCGTCCACGTAGCCGGCCGGCCCGAACAGCCGATCCATCCAGGCGCGCTCCTCCGGGAGAAAGCCGGAGTTCTTCTGGTTCGACCTCCAGTTCCTCAGGTCGATGGCGCGGTGCGCGATGTTCCAGTCGCCGCTCAGGATGCAGCGGCGGCGCCCGCGGCGCAGCCGCGCCAGGTGCGGCGTGAAGGCCTCCAGGAAGCGGAACTTGGAGGCCTGACGCTCGGGTCCCGCGGAGCCCGACGGCAGGTAGAGCGACACGACCGACAGCTCGCCGACGCGCGCCTCCAGGTAGCGCCCCTCGCGGTCGAACTCCGGCACGCCGAAGCCGCGGATGACGCGGTCCACGGCATGACGGGTGTAGAGCGCCACGCCCGCGTAGCCCTTGCGCTCGGCCTCGCAGAAGAAGCCCTGGTAGCCCGCAAGCTCCACGTCGTGCCCGGCGAGCTGCTCCTGCTGGCAGCGCGTCTCCTGCAGGCAGATGAAATCCGCCCGCTGGCGGCGCAGCCAGCGGAACAGGCCCTTGGCCGCCGCGGAGCGGATGCCGCATACATTGACGGTGATCACTCGCAAGCCGAACAATGATAAGACATGCACGAATACCAGCTCACGTTCATCGAGCTCGCGCTCGCACGCGAGGCGCTGCGCTTCGGCCGGTTTCGCCTCAAGTCGGGCCGTGACAGCCCCTACTTCTTCAACGCCGGGCTCTTCAGCGACGGCGAGGCGGCGGCGGTGCTCGGGCGCTGCTATGCGGCGGCCGTCGTGCGCTCCGGCCTCGACTTCGACATGCTCTTCGGCCCGGCCTACAAGGGCATTGCGCTCGCCACCGCCACCGCGATCGCGCTCGCGACGCATCACGGCCGCAGCGTTCCCTATGCCTACAACCGCAAGGAAGCCAAGGAGCACGGCGAAGGCGGGGTCGTGGTCGGGGCGCCGCTCCATGGGCGCGTGCTGGTCGTCGACGACGTGATCACCGCGGGCACCGCGGTGCGCGAGTCGCTCGGGCTGATCCGGCGCGCCGGCGCCGAGCCGGTCGGGGTGGCGCTGGCGCTCGATCGCGAGGAGCGCGGCCAGGGAGACCTGAGCGCCGTGCAGGAGCTCGAGCGCGGCGAGGGACTCAAATGTGTGAGCATCGTCACACTATCCGACCTCATCGAGGCGCTCACCGCGCCCGCGGGTGGCAAAGCAGGCATTTCCGCCGGGCACCTCGACGAGCTGCGCGCTTATCGGGCGCGCTACGGCACGCGCTGAGACTTGCCAGCGCTGCGCGCGCGGCCGAAGATATGGTCATGCCGGTCCGGCCAGCGCACCCGCGCCTGTCCTCGTTGTTTCTCGTTGCGGCCTTGGCTGCGGCTGCGGCGTCCGCCGCCCCGCCGCAGCAATCGGCGGGAAAATCGTCGGGCAAGACGACCTTCCGCTGGGTCGACGACCAGGGCGTGGTCCACTATAGCGATGAGATCCCGCCGCCGGACTCGGGCCGGGACCGCGAGGTCATGAATGCCCAGGGTGTCCCCGTGCGGCACCTGGACGGGCAGAAGAGCGCGGAGCAGCTCGCCACGGAGGCGCGCGCGCGTGCCGAGCTGATCAAGCAGAAGCAGCACGACAGCTTCCTCGTCACCACTTACACCTCGGTCAAGGACATCGAGGCGCTGCGCGATGCGCGGCTCGAGCAGCTGAAGACGCAGCGCGCCGCCGGGCAGCAGTACATCGAGAGCCTCAGGTCGCGTCTCAGCACGCTGCAGACGCGTGCCCTGACCTTTCGTCCCTACGCTGCCACCGCCGGGGCGCGTCCCATGCCCGATGATCTGGCCGAAAACCTGGTGCGCACTCTCAACGAGATGAACACGCAGACGAGCGCCCTCGCGAAGGGCGCGCAGGAAGAGGCGGATCTGCGCGCCCAGTTCCAGGCGGATATCGAGCGCTATCGCGAGCTGCACACGCTGCACTCGGCCGATTGACGCATGCGCCGCCCGGCGGCGCGCCGCTCAGCCGCGGCCCGAGTGCCCGAAGCCGCCCGCGCCGCGCGCGGAAGTCGCGAAGTCCGGCACCACCTCGAGCTCCACCTGCACCACCGGCACCACCACCAGCTGCGCGATGCGCTCGCCGGGAGTCACCGTGTAGGGCTCCGTGCCGCGATTCCAGCAGGACACCATCAGCTGACCCTGATAGTCGGAGTCGATGAGCCCGACGAGATTGCCGAGCACGATGCCGTGGCGGTGCCCGAGGCCCGAGCGCGGCAGGATGACGGCCGCGAGTGAGGGATCATCGAGGTGAATCGCGAGCCCGGTCGGGATGAGCTCGGCTCGTCCCGGCGCGAGAGTGAGCGGCGCGGCCGTGCAGGCGCGCAGGTCGAGGCCCGCCGAGCCCTCGGTCGCATAGGCGGGCAGGGGAAACTCGCCGCCGATGCGCGCATCGAGAACGCGCACCTTGAGCGCACGGCGTGGCGCGCTGCTCATGCGGGCAGTCAGCCGAGCGCCGTGCCGCGCCGGGCACGGTCGGCGCGCGCGGCAAGCTCGCGTGCGATGAGCGCAACCAGGCCGCGCGCCAGCGCGAGCTTGCCGGCCCTGCCGAGCTCGTAGCGTGCGCCGCGGGCGAGCACGATGAGCTGGTTCTCCTCGCTGTCGAAGGCCTTGTCGTCGCCGACTTCGTTGGCGGCGATCATGTCGAGATTCTTCTTCATGAGCTTGGTGCGCGCGTTCTGCTCGACCGACTCGGTCTCGGCGGCGAAGCCCACCACGAAAGGCCGGTCGGGCCGCGCCGCCACCGTGGCGAGCACGTCCGGGGTGCGCTCCATGGAAACCTCGAGCGTATCGCTGGTCTTCTTGATCTTCTGCGCCGCCGCGCGCACCGGCCGATAGTCGGCGACCGCGGCTGTGGAAATGAGGACCTGGGTGCCGGCGAGCTCCCCGAGCACCGCGGCCAGCATGTCGGCGGCGCTCTCGACGTCGATGCGTCTGACTCCCGGCGGGGTCGGCAGGCTCACGGGTCCGCTCACCAGGACGACTTCCGCGCCCGCGGCCCGGGCCGCCTGCGCCACCGCGAAGCCCATCTTGCCGGAGCTGCGGTTGCTGATGAAACGCACCGGATCGAGGCGCTCGCGGGTCGGACCCGCCGTGACCAGCACGCGGGTGCCGGCGAGCTCGCCGCCCGCCGCCAGCAGCGCCGCAAGCTCCCTGGCGAGCTCGAGCGGCTCGAGCATGCGGCCCTCGCCGCTCTCGCCGCACGCCTGGTCGCCGGCAGCGGGCCCGAGCACCAGCACGCCGCGCGCCGCGAGCTGCGCGACGTTGGCGCGCGTCGCCGCATTCGCCCACATCGCGTGATTCATCGCCGGCGCTACCGCGATCGGCGCCTCGGTCGCCAGGCACAGCGTCGCGAGCAGGTCGTCGGCGCGGCCGCTCGCAAGCCGCGCGAGAAAGTCGGCGCTCGCCGGCGCGATCAGCACGGCGTCGGCCCAGCGCGCGAGCTCGATGTGTCCCATGGCCGCTTCCGCCGCGGCGTCCCACAGATCGCTGCGCACCGTGCGGCCCGATACGGCCTGGAAGGTCGTCGGCGTCACGAACTCACGCGCGCCCGCCGTCATCACCACCTGCACCTCGGCGCCACGCTCGCGCAGCCGCCGCACGAGATCGGGGCTCTTGTACGCGGCGATGCCACCGGTGATGCCGAGAAGAATGTGCTTGCCTTGCATGGAGCTGAGCCTCTCGAGCCGAATTATCTCACCGCGGCGCCCGGGCCGCGCAAACCGGATCGCAATGCCGGGAAAAACCCGCTGTTCGGGGCGCTTATGCCCTCCTGCCAGCCGGGCGAGCGCTCCTTAGACTCGGCCCACCTTCCCTTAGAACCAGACGTGATGGCAATCCGCCATTGGCCCGACGGCGAGCGGCCGCGCGAGAAACTGCTCGAGCGCGGCGCGCACGCGCTTTCCGACGCCGAGTTGCTCGCGGTGCTGCTCGGCTCGGGAGTGCGCGGCCAGTCCGCGGTGGAGCTCGCGCGCACGCTGATCGCCGAGCTCGGCTCGCTGCGCGAGCTCCTGAACGCCGAGCGCCCGCTCCTCACGCGCCGGCGCGGCATAGGGCCGGCGCGCTATGCGGTGCTGAAGGCCGCTCTCGAGCTCGCGCGGCGCCACTTTCGCGAGGCGCTGCGGGTCGGGCCGGCGCTCGCGGCGCCGGAAGCGACCCGCACCTTCCTGCTCGCGCAGCTGCGCGACCGGCCCTACGAGGTGTTCTGCTGTCTGTACCTCGACAACCGCCACCGGCTGATCGTCTTCGAGGAGCTCTTCCGCGGCACGATCGACCGCGCCGGCGTCCATCCGCGCGAGGTGCTGCGCCAGACGCTCATCCACAACGCGGCCGCGGTGATCTTTGCGCACAACCACCCCTCGGGCGTGCTCGAGCCGAGCCAGGCGGACGAGCTCATCACGCGGCGCCTCAAGGAGGCCCTGGCTCTGGTCGACGTCCGCGTGCTCGATCACTTCATCATCGGCGAGGGCACGTGCTTTTCCTTCTGCGAGCACGGCCTGCTCTGAGGCAGCCGGCGGCTGCGGAAAAAAAACAGGCCCGCGGATGCGGGCCTGCCTCGGCGCCTCGGGTGCGCAATCCTTACTTGAGAATCGCTTCCTGCTCGGTGCGTGAGCCAAGGATCCGGCGGATCGCATTGCGGTCCGCTACGCCTGCGTTGGCTTTGTCGACCGACCCCTCGATCCGGGCGTTGATCGCGTCCGTCTTGCCACTGAGGCCATCGAGCGCGGCCCAGTTCTTGTACTCCGTGACCAGGAGGATGTCCGGGTCGTTCGGTCCGCGCGCCTCGACCACGACGACGCGGTAGCCGAGGATGAGGCCGGCCTTGACGGCCGCTTCGCTCTCCATCTTGTACGTGGTCGCGAGGTAGTGCATGTAGTCGTCGAAGTGCCCGTCGACGGTGCGGATCGAGGCGACGTTGATGACGGGTCCGTCTTTCCAGTCCTTACCGTCGGCCACGGCAATGCCCGGCAGCGCGGTCACCGCGACGAGCGCCGCGACGGCGCAGACGACTTGAGTCGTGCGTTTCATGAAAGATTCTCCTGAACCTGAAGAGTTTGTTGGAATGGTTATTGGTGTCGCGGCCGGCCTCCGGAATTGCTCCGGCCGGTCATCGCGGGTGGCACACCCTACGCTGATCGGCGCACCCCTGTACGCTCTTTTGGCCCCGCGCGCCTTGAGATCCCGCCTCCGGGCTGGTATAAAGCCCGGCCCGGAGGCGAGCCGGACCCGCCTGGCTTTGCTTCTAAGTGCCTGATTTCTTTCAAGGTTGTATGTATGTCCCGCGTCTGCGAAGTCACTGGCAAGAAGCCGGCCGTCGGTAACCGGGTTTCTCACGCCAACAACAAGAAGCGCCGCCGCTTCCTGCCGAACCTGCACACGCAGCGCTTCTGGCTCGAGACCGAGAAGCGCTGGGTGACGCTGCGCCTCACGACCAACGGCATGCGCACCATCGAGAAGAAGGGCCTCGACAAGGTCGTCGCCGAGCTGCGCGCGCAGGGCATGAAGCTCTGACGTACCTGAAGCGGGAGAAACACTCATGCGCGAGAAGATCAAGCTGCTGTCCTCCGCCGGAACCGGCCACTTCTACGTGACCACCAAGAACAAGCGGCTGCATCCGGACAAGCTCGAGGTCCGCAAGTTCGACCCCGTGGCGCGCAAGCACGTCGCCTACAAAGAGGCGAAGATCAAGTAATCCCCGCACGCGTCGCGGCGCGTGCCGGAGCTCCCCGAAGTCGAGACGACGCGGCGCGGCCTCGCACCCTACGTGCGCGGTCGGCGCATCCGCGCTCTCAGGGTGTATGAGCGGCGGCTGCGCTGGCCGATAGCGGCGGGACTGCCCGCCAGGGTGGCGGGGCAGCGCATCGTCTCGACCGGCCGGCGCGGGAAATACCTGCTGCTCGGGCTCGGGTCCGGCGCCCTCATCGTGCACCTCGGGATGTCGGGCAACCTGCGGGTGGTACCGGCCGGCAGCCCGCGCGTCGCGCACGACCACTTCGATCTGGTCCTCGACTCGGGATGCGCACTGCGTTTCAACGATCCGCGCCGCTTCGGCAGCCTCCTCTACGTGCGCGGCGACCCGCTCGCGCACCCGCTGCTCGCCGCGCTCGCTCCCGAGCCCCTGGGGCGCGCCTTCGACGCGAATTACCTGTGGCGGATCACGCGCCGCCGGCGCGTCGCGCTGAAGCAGCTGCTCATGAACAGCCGCCTGGTGGTCGGCGTCGGCAACATCTACGCGAGCGAGGCGCTGTTTCGCGCGCGCATCCGCCCACAGCGGCAGGCGCGCTCGCTGACGCTGCCCGAGGCCGCACGGCTCGTGCGCGGCGTGCGCACCGTGCTCGGATCCGCGATCCGCGCGGGCGGCACGACGCTGCGCGACTACCTGCGCGCCGACGGCTCGCCGGGCTACTTCCGCCGGCGGCTGTACGTGTACGAGCGCGCCGGCAAGCCCTGCCGCCGCTGCGGCACGCCGGTGCGCGCCGTCACCCAGGGGCAGCGCTCGACGTACTATTGCCCCGCGTGTCAGAAGTGAGGGTCGAGAGAGACGCATGAGCGCGCACATCCTGCGGCACCTGGCGAAGGCCGACCCGGTGCTGGGCGGCGTCATCCGCGCCGCCGGCCCCTACCGGCACGCGCCCGAGCCGGGTTGCGAGCCGTTCCAGATCCTGGCGCAGGCGATCGCGCATCAGCAGCTGAACGGCACCGCCGCCAACACCATCCTCGCGCGTCTCGTCGCCTCCTGCGGGGAGGGCTCTTTTCCCACGGCGGAGCAGGTGCTGGCCGCGCCGGCGGAGCAGCTGCGCGCCGCGGGCTTCAGTCGCGCCAAGGTCGCCGCGCTCAAGGACCTCGCGGCCAAGGCGCTCGCAGCGGTCGTTCCCGACCGTCCGACGCTCGAGCAGCTCGACGATGCCGCCATCATCGAGCGCCTCACGCAGGTGCGCGGAGTCGGCCGCTGGACGGTGGAGATGCTGCTCATGTTCCACCTCGGCCGCCCCGACGTGCTGCCGGTCGATGACTTCGGAGTGCGCAGCGGATTTCGCGCCGCCTACGGGCTGCGCACGCTCCCGCACCCCAGGGCGCTCGCCGCCTGGGGCGAGCGCTGGAGGCCCTATCGCAGCGCCGCCGCCTGGTACCTGTGGCGTGCGCTCGAGCTCGCGCGCGCCGGCACCCTCCCGGCGCCCGCCGGGCGCGTGCGTCTGCCGCGCATCGCCAAACGGCGGCGCGCCGGACCGAAGGGCGGTACCGGCCGGAAAAAGCGCCGGCAGAAGCGCGCCCGGGCTTGAAGCGCGCACCCGGGCGAGGCGCGCCCGCAGCGCGCGCCGGGCGGTGCGAAGTGCGCGCCCTCAGGTGCGCCGGCGCTTCTTGAGCGCGGCCTCGACGATCGGGTGCACGAACTCGCGCACGTCGCCGCCGAGGAGCGCCACCTCGCGCACCAGCGTCGAGGAGATGAACGTGAACTGCTCCTGCGGGGTGAGGAACACCGTCTCGATTTCGCGGTCGAGGTGGCGCGTCATGTTGGCGAGCTGAAACTCGAACTCGAAGTCGGACACCGCGCGCAAGCCCCGCAGGATGACGCCCACTCCGTGCTCGCGGGCAAACTCGACCGTGAGATTCGAGTAGCCGAGCACTTCCACGTTCGGCAGGTCGTGCAGCACCCGCCGCGCCAGGTCCACGCGCTCGGCGAGCGGGAACAGCGGCGTCTTGTTGGGATTGGCGGCGATGGCAATGTACACGCGCTCGAACATGCGCGCCGCGCGCCGCACCAGGTCCTGGTGCCCGTTGGTGATCGGGTCGAACGTGCCCGGATAGACTGCGTTGAGCTTCATTAGGCCTCGAGCCCCCCTTAAGCCTGGCCCCGCGCGTAGAGATGATACCCGACCTCCCCGGCGCGCTTCGCCTTGAGCGGCAGCCAGCGCGCCGGCAGCGGCGGCACGCCCTCGCGCGCGCCGCATTCGACGTAGATGAGCGCGGACTCGCTCAGCCAGCCGTTCCCCTCGAGGAGGGCAGCCGCCTGCCCGAGCAGCCCCGAGGCGAAGGGCGGATCGAGAAACGCGATATCGAAGGGATGCGCGCGGTGAGCGAGAAAGGCGAGCGCATCGCCACGCTCCACCCGCGCGCCGCGGGCGCCCCATTCGGTGAGGCGCGCGCCGAGCTCGCGCACCGCGGCCGCGTCGCGCTCGACGAAGGTGACGTGGGCGGCGCCGCGCGACAGGGCCTCGAGCCCGAGCGCGCCGCTGCCCGCGAAGAGGTCGAGGCAGCGCGCGGCTGCCACACGCGCGCCGAGCCAGTTGAACAGCGTCTCGCGCACCCGGTCGGGGGTCGGCCGGATGAGCGGCACCGCCGGGAAGCGGAGCCTGCGCCCGCGCCAGCTCCCGCCGATGATGCGCAGCACGCGCGCGCTCCCGGCCCGCGCGGCGGGAGCGCTGCTGCGGGCGGCTGTCTTGCGGCTCGACGCCACGGCGTTTCCTGAAAGGGCGCGCACCTTGCCACGATTCTCGCCGTAAGCGTACTCTAGGTCGCCTCGTCCAGAAGCGCTCAAACAGCACCGGCGGGAGGGGTCGCGACCGGTGGGGCAGCCTGCAATAACGTAGCTCGCGGCTATACGAAGAACAGCGACCGCGGCGCGGGCCGCCCCGAAAGGCGCAGCGCCCTGAGCGGTCTGAGAGTTTAGGAGTTCTAGGGATATGCGAAACCTCACTGCGGCCGGGATTCTCGCGGTTGCGCTGCTCGCCGGCGGCTGCACTACCCACAACGACGCCATCGGCACCACCGACACCTCCGCCTTGAACGGCAACCCCGGAGGCTCGACACCGCCTCCGCAGTCGGGTGCCGCCACCGCTTACTTCAATCCCGCGACCGGGCAGCTGCCCTATCCGACGGATCTCTACTTCGCGGGCTCGACCGACGGCGCGCTCAACATCCAGCCGCCGAATGCCACGTGGCCCAACCAGGCGTTCCTCAATAACCTTGACGGCTATTCGACTACCGCGGCGATCCGCGAGAACTTCAGCACCGCGCTCAATCCGGCCACCTTCACGCCCGCGACGGTCATCATCGTACCGGTCACCACCGACAACACGACCAAGGCGACCACGGGCGTGCTCGGCGCGCCGCTCACCCTGGGCGTCGACTTCTCCGCCGCGCTCGCCAACGATGCGGGAGTCGGTCCCACGATCCTCGAGATCACCCCGCTCCATCCGCTCATGCCGAGCACCTGCATCGGCGGCGGGCAGTTCCTCGGCGCGAACTGCAAGACAGGAACCGGCTATCTCGTATTCCTGACCAACGGCATCGCGGACGCCTCCGGCAATCCTGCCCAGCCCGATACCGATTACGCCCTCATCAAGGCGGCGCTCGCCTCAGGCGGCCCCACCTGCCCCGGCATCACCGACGCGACGCTCAACGGCATCTGCCAGCTGACCGGTGCACACCTGGCGATTGCCGCAGCGCTCGCCCAGCAGATTCCGGCGCTCGCCAACAGCCTGAACCCGGCCAACATCGTGCTGTCCTTCAGCTTCACGACGGAGTCGACGACCGACACGCTCGAGCTGCTCTCGGCCACGACGAAGCCGACCACGATCAAGGCCAACCCGACTCCGATCACCACCGCGCAGGTGAACCCGGCGCTTCCCGGGCACGCCAACATCTATGTCGGCGTGCTGACGATTCCCTACTACCTGAGCAAGACGGCGCCGCTTACGGCCTGGTGGCAGGCGCCGCCGTTCCCGCTCGACATGACCAGCACCAAGGTCACGCGCTACAACCCGCTGCCGGTGCCGACGCAGAATCTCCTCATTCCGGTGCTGATCACCGTGCCCAACGCCGCATCCAAGGGCGGCGGCACGCCGCCCGCCGGCGGCTGGCCGGTACTCATCTTCCAGCACGGCATCACGCGCAACCGCGAGGACATGTTCGGCGTCGCCGACTCCTTTGCCGACGCGGGCTTCGTCGTCGCCGCCATCGATCTGCCGCTGCACGGCGTCACCAGCACGTCCGATCCCTTCTATGCGACCGCGGCCAATCCGCTCTACGCGGGGCTCGGGCTCCCGGCGGCCGGCTCGATCGAGCGCACCTTCGATCTCGCGCTCATCAATCCGCCGGCCATCGACCCTTCAGGCTCGCATGCCATCAACCTGACCAGCCCGCTCACCGAGCGCGACGGCCTGCGCGAGGGGGCGATCGACCTCGTGACCTTCGCGCGCACGTTGCCGAGCCTCAGCCTCGGCGCCGCCGGCGCCATCAGCGCCACGGGCGTTCACTACCTCGGGCATTCGCTCGGTGCCATCGAGGGCACTGTGTTCCTCGGGGTGGCCACGGCCGCCGACGTCAGCACCGGCACGCTCGCCAACCCGGGCGGTATTCTCTCGAACATCCTCACGACGTCCCCGAGCTTCGCGCCGACGGTCAATGCCGGCCTCGCCGCGCAGGGCGTTCTGCCGGAGACGACGATCTACAACCAGTTCTTCCGCGATCACCAGACCATCATCGACGCCGGCGATCCGGTGAACTACGTCGCCCTCGCCACCGCGCAGCATCCGATTCACCTCCTGCAGGTGGTCGGCGCCGGCACGCCGCCCGCCGGCTGTAGCCCGGCCGCGCCCCTCGGTTGCCCCGACCAGGTGGTGCCGAACCCGACTACGCAGGCGCTCATAACCGCCTCGACTTACGGACCCGCCGGCGCCGCCGGGACGCTGACGCGAATCAAGTCGCCGACGACGGCGCCGCCCGTGGCAGTGCTCGGCCCCGCGGGCGGATTCCGCGCCTTCGTGAACTTCGTCAACGGCGACCACGGGTCGATCATCGACGACGTGGTGCCGCTCGTGACCGAGGAGATGCAGGGCGAGGCAATCAGCTTCGCGCTCTCCGGGGGCGCCGAGATCGTCATCAACGTCCCGCCGGTCATCCAGCCGTAACGCCCGGCGACAGGCGAGCCCCCGTGCCGCGCGCGGCTTACCGGCCGCGCGCGCGCCTTGCCCGTTACAATGGGCGCCAAGCCATATGCTCGGACGCGCCCCCCAAGACGACCGCAACCCGCCTTCGCGCCCGGGGTTCTTCGCGCGGCTGCGCCAGCGCTTAAATCGCGGCGACTCCTGGCTGACACGCGATCTCGGCGAGCTCGTCGCGGGCCGCCGCATCGATGCCGGGATCCTGGAGGAGCTCGAGACGCGCCTCCTGACCGCGGACGTCGGCGTCGCGGCGACCGCGCGCATTCTCGAGGACCTCGAGGGACGCGTGGCCCGTAATGAGCTCGCCGACTCCGCCGCGCTGATACGCGCCCTGCGCGAGATCGTAGCCGCAATCCTCGCCCCGTGCGCGCAGCCGCTCGTGATCGAGCGCGCCGGAAAGCCCTTCGTGATCCTGGTGGTGGGCGTCAACGGCTCGGGGAAGACCACGACCATCGGCAAGCTCGCGCGGCGCTGCGCCAGCGAGGGCCTGAGCGTGCTGCTCGCCGCCGGCGACACGTTCCGCGCCGCCGCCATCGAGCAGCTCAAGGTGTGGGCCGAGCGCTCGGGGGCCGGGTTCGCGGCGCAGCTCCCCGGGGCGGACCCGGGTGCGGTGGTGTTCGATGCGCTCGAGGCCGCCCGCGCCCGCGGCTGCGACGTCGTGCTCGCCGACACGGCCGGAAGGCTGCACAGCCAGTCGCACCTCATGGAGGAGCTGAAGAAGGTCCGCCGCGTCATTCAGCGCTCGGATGCTTCCGCCCCCCACGAGGTGCTGCTGGTGCTCGATGCCAACCAGGGCCAGAACGCGCTCTCCCAGGCGCGGCAATTCCACGCCGCGGTCGGCGTGACGGGGCTCGTGGTCACCAAGCTCGACGGCACCGCGAGGGGCGGCATCGTGATCGCCATCGCGCTCGAGCTCGGCATCCCCATCCGCTTCATCGGCGTCGGCGAGAGCGCCGAGGACTTCGGCGAATTCGACGCCGCGGCCTTCGCCGCGGCCCTGGTCGAGGGCCCGGGGGCGGGGTCCGCCGAGGCGCGCACGCCATGATCGTCTTCGAGCGCGTCACCAAGCGCTATCCGAACGGGCGCGTGGCACTCGACAACGTCAGCTTCAGCATCCACAACGGCGAGATGGTGTTCCTCACCGGCCGCTCGGGCGCCGGCAAGAGCACGGTGCTGAAGCTGATCGCGCTGCTCGAGCGGCCGACGCGCGGCGCGGTGGTGGTGAACGGCAAGAACACGCGCGCGCTCAAGCCCCGGCACATCGCAGCCTTCCGCCGTCGCATCGGCGTCGTCTTCCAGGATCACAAGCTGCTCGCCGACCGGCCGGTGTTCGACAACGTGGCGCTGCCGCTCGCGGTGGCCGGCGCGCCCCTCAAGGAGATCGACAAGCGGGTGCGCGCCGCGCTCGACCAGGTCGGGCTCCTCGGGCGCGAGCGCTCTCTGCCCATCGAGCTCTCGGTGGGCGAACAGCAGCGCGTCGGCATCGCGCGTGCGGTGGTCAGCAAGCCGCCGCTCCTGATCGCGGATGAGCCGACCGGGAATCTCGACCCGGACCTGTCGCTCGAGGTGATGCGCCTCTTCCGGCGCTTCCAGGACGTCGGCGTCACGGTAGTGGTCGCGAGCCACGACCTGCATCTGGTGCGCGAGTTCGCCCAGCGAGTGATCACGCTCGAGGCGGGTCAGGTGCAGGGAGGCGGCGCGCCGGACTCGCTGCCGAGCGTGGTGGCGAGCCGATGAGCCTCGGCGTCGGCCATCTGCATGCGCTGCTCGGCTCGCTCGGGCGGCTGCTGCGCAGCCCGGTGTCGAGCTTCCTCACGCTGCTGGTGATCGCGCTCGCCCTGGCGCTGCCCGCGAGCCTGAGGCTCTTCGTCACCAACGCGCAGGCCGCGACCGGCAACTTCGGCGACGCCATCGACCTGTCCGTGTACTTCCATACCGACGTGCCGCTCGCCAAGGCGCAGCAGCTGGCCGCCGCCGCGCGCTCGCGCGCCGACGTCGCCGAGGTCCGGCTCATTCCCGCCGACAAGGGCCTCGAGGACTTCCGTAACTACTCGGGATTCGGGGACGCGCTCGCGGCGCTCAAGGAGAATCCGCTGCCGCACGTGCTGCACGTGCGTCCGCGGGCCGAGGCGAGCTCGGCGGCGGCGCTCGACAGGCTGCGCGGGTATTTCAGCGCCTGGCCGGAGGTCGAGCTGGTGCAGGTCGATGCGCAGTGGGTGCAGCGTTTCAACGCGATCCTCGAGGTGCTGCGGGAGCTGCTGCTGATAGCCGCAGCGCTGCTCGGCGTCGGGGTGCTGGCCGTGATCGGCAACACCATCCGCCTCGAGATCGCCGGCCGCCGCGCCGAGATCGAGGTGATCAAGCTGGTCGGCGGCTCGAACTCCTTCGTGCGCCGTCCGTTCCTCTACACCGGCTTGCTCTACGGCCTCGGCGGCGCGCTGCTCGCGTGGGGAATCATCGCTCTGGCGGTCGGGCTGCTCGGGGAGTCGGTCGACAAGCTGGCGCGGCTCTACGGCAGTCATTTCCAGCTGCGCGGCCCCTCTCCCGCCGAGATCGGCGTGCTGCTCGGGGCGGGCGCGGTGCTCGGGTGGGTCGGGGCGTGGATCTCCGCCGCGCGGCATCTCTCCAGCATCGAGCCGCGCGCCTGAGGGCGCACGCGCGGCATCAGGTGGCTGCGGGCGCGGCGGCGGCGGTCTCGGACGGCGAGCGGGTCTCGCCGTGCAGGTGCTCGGAGCTCTCCATCCAGCGGCGGATGCGGCGCGCGTCGGCGACGCGGGTGCGCTTGCCGTAGGAGTTGAGCAGCACGATCACCACGGTGCGCGCCTCGATGATCGTCTGCATGACGAGGCAGCGGCCGGCCTGGGCGATGTAGCCGGTCTTCTGCACCACGATGTCCCAATCGGGCTTCGAAGTGAGCGCGTCGGTGCTGCGGAAGGTGAGCACGCGCCGTCCGACGCGCACGTCGTAGCTGGTATCGGTGGAATACTCGCGGATGGCCGGCACCTTGGCGGCCGCCATCACGAGCCTGGAGAGATCCTCGGCGCTCGCGACATTCTCGTTCGAGAGCCCGGTCGGCTCGACGAAGCGCGTGGCTTGCATGCCGAGCTCACGTGCCTTGGCATTCATGGCCGCCACGCACGCCGCGAGGCCACCCGGGTAATTGCGCGCGAGCGCGTGAGCGGCGCGGTTCTCGGATGCCATGAGCGCGAGGTGCATGAGGTCGCCGCGCGAGAGCTCGGCGCCGGGCGTCAGGCGCGAGAAGGTGCCCCTGCCATGGGCGACGTCCTCGGTGGTGATCTCGAGGGTCTCATCGAGCGGCTGGCCGGCCTCCATCACCACGAGCGCGGTCATGAGCTTGGTGATCGAGGCGATCGGCATGGCGACATCGGAGTGCCGCGCGTAGAGCACCGAGGAGCCGGTGGCATCGAGCACCAGCGCCGCGCTCGAGCGCAAAGCCGGCGCCCTGGCGGAGGCGCGCTCGAGCTTCACCCGCAGCGTCTGGGCCTGGTTCTGGGCGGCGGCCGCCCCGGCGGCGAGCAGGCACGCGAGTGCCAGGATCGAAGTGCCACAACGCGGATTCATCGACCAAACGCCTCCCCGAGGCTCGACCTCGTTTGAGTCTATCAAATCACGGCTTATGTCACGCCGGCGTGACGCACTCTTAACTTTTCGAGCCGCGCTGCGCGGGCGCGCTCATAAGGTGCCGCGCGCGTGAGGCGTTGCGCGTCTAGCGGGGCCAGAGCCAGCCGAAGGCTCCGGCGGTGAGCGAGGCGTAGATCAGGCCGTCGAAGGCTCCCTTGAGCGTGAGCGCCCAGGAGCGTCGGTACCAGATCGACAGCTCGCAGAGCGCGAGCGAGTAGCCGATGAAGGCGGTGGCGCCGGCGATCTGGAACACCTTGAGATAGGGCGCGCCCGCCCCGAGAGCGCGGCTCGTGATGTAGGCGACGAAGAAGCCGACGACCAGCAGGAACACGAACCACTGCACCAGATTGCTGGTCATATTGAACATGCCGTTCGGCATGACGGTCATGACGGCGACGGGTCCCTTGGCGAGCTTGTCCTTGAACTCGGGCGACCTCATCTCGTCCCGGCCCCCGGGGCGCGGGAGGAAGTAGTCCCCGGGTGGAATGGCAAACGGCCGCAGCGCCTGCAGCACCTCCTCTTCCCTCGGCATCCTCGGGAAGTCGTTCCGGTGCCAGAGCGGCGCCATGTGGATGATCGAGCTCGCGACGAACACGATCACCGCGGCGGCAAGGATCGCAGGGCAGAGCTGCAAGAGAGTGACGGCGGTCATGAAGCCCACTCTAATCCAAGCGTGGTCGGACGAGGAACCCCAGGCCCTCCCGGATGGGGGATGTGCCGACGCGAAGACGCGTGCAAGCTATTGACCGTGAAGGCCTATCGGCGGGCCCCCGGGGGAACTTCGGGGGCCTTTAGCACTCTAACTGCCCGACTGCTAGAATGCACCGACCAACCCACGGGAGATCTGATGACCAGTACTGCATTGGTTGCCCGTATGGGCGATCAGGCCCTCGCCGGCCCGCTCGGTAGCCTCGACGCTTACCTCGAGCGGGTCAGCCGCATTCCGGTGCTCTCGCGCGAGAAAGAGCGTTCGCTCGCCGAACGCTTCCGCTCGCAGGGCGACCTCGACGCCGCACGGCAGCTGGTGCTGTCGCACCTGCGGTTCGTCGTGCACATCGCCCGCGGCTACAGCGGCTATGGGCTCCCGGTCGGAGACCTGATCCAGGAAGGCAATGTCGGCCTCATGAAGGCCGTGAAGCGCTTCGATCCGACGCTCAACGTGCGGCTGGTTTCCTTCGCGGTCCACTGGATTCGGGCCGAGATCCACGAGTACGTGCTGCGCAACTGGCGGCTGGTGAAGATCGCCACCACCAAGGCGCAGCGCAAGCTCTTCTTCAATCTGCGGCGGCTGAAGAAGAATCTCACCTGGCTGTCGGCGGAGGAGACCGCGGCGGTGGCGCGCGACCTGGGCGTCGCCGTAAGCGAAGTCACCGAGATGGAGAAGCGCCTCGCGGCGCGTGACCTGTCCTTCGACCCGGCCCCCGAGGCCGACGACGAGGAGAGCTACAGTCCCGCCGCCTACCTGCCGGCGCCGGATGCGGATCCGGCCGTCTCGGTCGAGGATGCCGAGAGCGCCGATGACAGCGCGACGCGGCTGAGGGGCGCAATCGCCCGCCTCGATGCCCGCAGCCGCGACATCGTCGAGCGGCGCTGGATGTCCGACGACAGCAAGGCGACGCTGCACGAGCTGGCGGAGAAGTACGGCGTGTCCGCCGAGCGCATCCGTCAGATCGAGTCGAGCGCGCTCGGCAAGCTCCGCGGCCTGATGGCCGCCGCCTGAGAGCGCTCCCTTAAGCGCAGCTGCGCATGCGTACGGTGGCGGAATGGCTCGGCGAGTACGGCGCGAGCCACCAGAACCCGACCAACAAGCTCCTGCACTGGCTGTGCGTTCCGCCGATCGTGCTTTCGGTGATGGGGTTGCTGTGGTCGCTCCCCGTGCCGGCGGCCTTCCTGGCCGCCTCGCCTTGGCTCAACTGGGCGACGCTCGCGGTCGCGGCAGCGCTCGTCTACTACTTCGCGCTCTCTGCGGCGCTCGCCGCCGGGGCGCTGCTCGCCTTCCTCGTGCTGCTCGCCGTGACGCACTCGCTCGCGCAGCTTCCCTGGCCGCTGTGGCTGACCTCGCTCGCGATCTTCGTCGTGGCGTGGATCGGGCAGTTCGTGGGCCACGCGGCCGAGGGCAAGCGCCCGTCCTTCTTCAAGGACGTGCAGTTCCTGCTGATCGGACCGCTGTGGCTGCTGGCGGCGGCGTACCGCCGCTTCGGCCTGCCGTACTGAGCCGCGCCGCGCCTCACGGGGCGCTCGCCGCCCGGCGCACCGCCTCCGCCACCTTCGCGTGCAGCTCGCGATCGAGCGCATCCGGCACCAGCTCCTCGTCGCGCGCCTTGGCCGCGATCGCGTCCGCGGCGGCGATCAGCATGGCATCGGTGAAGCGCTTGGCACGCGCCGCGAGCGCGCCCTTGAAGAGCCCCGGGTAGGCGAGCACGTTGTTGATGCCCTTGCCGTCGGCCGCGTAAGCCGCGCCGTGCTCGCGCGCCGCGAGCGGCTCGATCTCGGGGTCAGGGTTCGAGAGCGCGAGGATCACCTGCCCCTTGCGCACCCATTCCGGCTTGATGAGGCCCTTCACACCCGTCGTGGCGATGACCACGTCGGCACGCTGCATGAGCCCTTCGAGCGTGGTGCCTTCGCCGCCGAGCGCCTCGAGGCGCGCGACCGCGGCCTTGTCGAGGTCCGTCCCCAGGATGCGCCGGACTCCGACCGCGCGCAGCAGCCGCGCGATTCCGGTGCCGGCTGCGCCGAGGCCGATCTGGCCGACGGTGCTCTCCAGCAGGTCGAGGCCGGCCTGGCGCGCGGCGTTGCGCAGCGCCGCCAGCGTCACCACCGCGGTGCCGTGCTGGTCGTCGTGCATGACCGGTTTCTCGAGCCGCCGCCGCAGCTCCTGCTCGATCGCGAAGCATTCGGGCGCGGCGAAGTCCTCGAGCTGGATGGCCCCGAACGACAGCTCGATCCCCATGATGATCGGCACCACCTTCTCCGGCGCGGTCTCCGTCATGAGTATCGGCACGCCGCTCAGGTCGACGAGGTCGGCAAAGAGCGCGGCCTTGCCCTCCATGACGGGGAGCCCCGCGAGCGGACCGACGTTGCCGAGGCCGAGCACGGCGGTGCCGTTGGTGATGATGGCGACGGTGCGATCGAGGGCGGTGAAATCATGCGCGGCCTGCGGGTTGTCGCGGATGGCGAGGGAGACGCGGGCCACGCCGGGTGTGTAGACATCGCGCAGCATCTGCATCGAGTTGATCGGCGAGGCGGCGATCGTGCGGATCTTGCCGCCGCGGTGCCGGTTGAAGACGCGGTCGGATTTGCCGACGAAGCGCGCGATCGGCAGCTGTCCGATGCGGTCGTAGAGGCTGCGGTCGGCCTCCTCGTCCATGTCGACCGTGATCTCCCAGAGCGTCCTGCCCTGCTCGCGCCTGAGCGCCGTCAGATGCTCGATCGTGAGCCCGGCATCCGCGATCACCTGCAGCACCTTGGCGAGGCTTCCCGGCCGGTGCACGGTCTCGACCATGAGAATCTCGGGAATCTTCATGTGCACGCCCCCGCGGCTGCCCTTGGCCCCGTTAGGATACGATACGCGCCCGCGCCCGCATCGAGGAGAGTCCGCCGTGGCCAAAGCCGCCGCATCCGTTGAGCCCGCCGCGAAGGGGTCGCGCCTCGATCCGCTCGATCTCTACGGGGTGCGCGCCGCGCTCACCGAGGAGGAGCGGCTGGTGCAGGACTCGGTCGCCCGGCTCGTGGATGAGGAGGTGCTGCCGGTCATCCAGCGCTGCTTCGAGGAACATCGTTTTCCGCGCGAGCTGATCCCGCGGCTCGCGAGCCAGGGGCTGCTCGGCTCCTCGATCGGCGGTTACGACTGTGCGGGCCTGAACGCCGTCTGCTACGGGCTCATCTGCCAGGAGCTCGAGCGCGGCGACTCGGGTATCCGCAGCTTCGTCTCCGTGCAGTCGTCGCTGTGCATGTATCCGATCTTCGCCTTCGGCTCCGAGGAGCAGAGGCAGCGCTACCTGCCGCGCATGGCGCGCGGCGAGGTAATCGGCTGCTTCGGGCTCACCGAGCCGCACGGCGGCTCCGACCCCGCGAACATGAAGACGCACGCCAAACGCCGCGGCAGCGACTGGGTGATCAACGGCTCGAAGATGTGGATCACCAACGGCGCGATCGCAGACCTCGGCGTCGTCTGGGCCATGACGCCCGAGGGCATCCGCGGCTTCCTCGTCGAGAAGGGCACGCCGGGGTTCTCCGCGCCCGAGATCCACCACAAGTTCTCGCTGCGCGCCTCGGTGACCGCGGCGCTCTACCTCGACAATGTCGTGGTGCCGGAATCCCAGGTGCTGCCCGGCGTGGTCGGCCTCAAAGGCCCGCTGTCCTGCCTCACGCAGGCGCGCTTTGGGATAGCCTGGGGAGTGATCGGCGCCGCGCAGGCGTGCCTCAGGCAGCTGCTCGACTACACGGCGACGCGCGAGCTCTTCGGCCGCCCGCTCGCCGCCAATCAGACGATCCAGGTGCGCCTCGCCGACATGGCGCGGCGCATCACCACCGCGCAGCTCCTGGCGCTGCAGCTCGGGCGGATGAAGGACGCGGGCACGATGACGCCGGCGCACGTCTCGCTCGCCAAGTGGAACAACTGCCGCATGGCGCTCGACGTTGCGCGCGACTGCCGCGATATGCTCGGGGGCGCCGGCATCAGCGCCGAGTTCGCCCCCATCCGCCACATGCTCAACCTCGAGAGCGTCGTCACCTACGAAGGCACTGAGACCATCCACCAGCTCACGATCGGCCGCGAGCTGACCGGCATCAACGCGTTCTGAGAAGCGCGGACCGCAGTTCCGGCTGTCAGCCGCTCCCGGGGAGGGCCATCACCTCCGGCCTTACCAGGTAGAACGCGATCGCGATCACGATGAGGTAGGCGAGCAGCACGAACGTCCAGCCCATGTTGTGGCGGATGACGTCGCCCTCCTTGCGCACGAACTTGCTGGTCGAGACGCCGACGCTCGCGGTCTGCGGTGCGACCGGCTTGCCGATCTCGGCGCCGACTGAGTTGAAGGACGGCAGCAGCAGCGGCGGCATGCCGAGCTGCGCCCCCACCAGCGCCTGGAACTTGCCGAACATGGCGTTGGTCGAGGTGTTCGAGCCCGAGAGCGCGACGCCTATGAAGCCGAGGATCGGGCAGACGATGATGAAGGCGGTGCCGAGGCTCGAGAAGCCCTTGGCGAGCGAGGCCGCCATGCCCGAGTAGTTGAAGGTGTAGGCGAGCCCGAAGATGAAGACGCCGACCAGGCAGGCGCCCCACATCTGGTGGAAGCTGCGCCGCCACACCTCTCCGATCTGCCCGCCCTTGAGCTTCCCCATCGCCATCAGCAGCACGACCACGATGATCCACGAGGTGAGGATCGCCGTGCCGGCGATGTAGGGGGCGAAGTTGAACACAGCCGTCAGGCTCGGCTTGGCGGCGGTGCAGGTGGCGGCGAGCGCCGAGCAGCCGACCGCCTGGGCCTTGAACCAGCTCACCTTGGGCAGACTCGACCACGGTCCGGTCCAGGCCGCGACTACCACCAGCAGCACCGCGAACGGCAGCCAGGCCGTCGCGACCTCACCGGACTTCAGCCCATGCGTCTGGGTCTGCCGGGCGGTGGCAGCATCGACCGGCACGCCGCCGTAGCCGAGTACCCTCTTCGGGTGCCAGACCTTGAGCAGCACCAGCAGCGCCGCGAAGCACACGATCGCACCGGCGACATCGGGCAGGTACGGCCCCCAATAGCGCGCCACCGGATACTGGCCGGCGATGTAGCCGAGCGAGCCCACGACGGCGAGCGGCCAGCCGCCCTTCATGCCCTCCTTGCCGGAGACGAGATACAGGAGCACCCACGGCGGCAGCAGCGCCAGGATCGCGACGATGGTGCCGACGGCGCCCGAGAGCGCGAGCAGCGGATAGCCGGTGACGGCCGCGAGCGCAATGATGGGCGCGCCGAGAGCGCCGTAGGAGACCGGCGCGTTGTTGGCGATCGCCGCCACGCGGATCGCGTTGATGTCCGAGATGCCGAGGGAGATCAGGATCGGCGCCACGATCGCCCACGGGTAGCCGAAGCCGACCAGCCCCTCGAGCAGCGCCCCGAACGCCCAGGCGAACAGGATCGTCTGCACGCGCACGTCGAGGCTGCCCTTGCTGATGAGCCAGCGCCGGAAATTCTCGAACAGCCCGCTCACCGAGAGCGTGTTGAACAGCATCATTCCCCAGAAGGTGATCCAGTCGACGTTCCATACGCCGGTCGCGGCGCCGTAGAGATACGCGTGCGACCCCTGGTCCATGGGCATCTTCCATACCCACATTGCGAGCACGAAGGTGACGCCTGAGCCGATGAGCGTCGCGAGCCACGCCGGCCAGCGGAACACGGCCAGCATGCCGAGCAGCGACACCACCGGGATGAGCGCCACGAGGCACGTGAGCGTCAGGTTGGCGAGCGGGTCGAGCACTTGGGTGAACATGGATTATCCCCTCACTAGGCGGCGTCGATAGGCATGCAACGACGGTCGCGGCGCTTTGCTTCTTGTCTTTGCGACAGCTCCTGGTGGATCCGACACCAGCGCGTCCGGCGCTTGGAACGCTGGACAACCTAGCACGTACCGGGGGATCGGCTCAACGTACCGTGCGGCGCGCCCCGACTCGGACCGCCGCGCGTCAGTGCGGCCAGACCACGCCGCCGGCCAGCAGCATGAGCAGCGCAAGCCAGTTGACGAGGCCCTGCCAGCGGGAGGCTGAAGGCGGCGCGTCGGTCTGCGCCAGGGTGCGCGGTGCGTCCATGATGTGCATTCCGCCCGAATGCTCTGGCGCGCCCGCGGCGCCAATCGGGCGCGCGGGCGGCGAATCGTGGCGAAATGTGGCGGCGTGCGCGCCGTGCCGATTTAAGTGACGGGCGCCGCTTAACCGGCCGCGGGGTTCGCGGTAGCCTGTCGATGTCATGAAACGACTGATCGCCATCGTCGAGGACGAAGCGGCCATCCGCGACAACTACGCCGCCGCGTTCGCGCGCGAGGGCTATGCGGTGCGCACCTACGCCAACCGTGCGCAGGCCATGAGCGCCTTCGCGGCGCGCCTGCCGGATCTCGCCGTCATCGACATCTCGCTCGAGGACGAGCCCGAAGGGGGCTTCGAGCTGTGCCGGCAGCTGCGCGCGCTCTCGCCGGCGCTGCCGATCATTTTTCTCACCGCGCGCGACAGCGAGCTCGACGCCGTCTCGGGACTGCGCCTCGGTGCGGACGATTTCCTCACCAAGGATCTGAGCCTCGCGCATCTCTCGGCACGCGTGAACGCGCTGTTTCGCCGCGTCGACGCGCTGCGCAAGCCCGAGCAGGCGGGCGATGTGCTGCAGCGCGGCCCGCTCACGCTCGATACCGAGCGCATGCAGGCGCAGTGGGACGGCAAGGTGGTGCTGCTGTCGCTCACCGAGTTCTGGATCGTGCACGCGCTGGCGCGCCATCCCGGCCACGTGCGCAACCGCCAGCAGCTCATGGACGCGGCCAACGTGGTGCTCGACGACGACACCATCACCTCGCACGTGAAGCGTATCCGCCGCAAGTTCCAGGGCGTCGATCCGCAGTTCGACGCGGTGCAGACCGTCTACGGCATGGGCTATCGCTGGGTCGAGTAGCGTCCCGACGATGTCGCTGCGGTTGAAGCTGCTGCTGCTGGGCCTCCTCACCCTGGTGCTGCCGTGGGCCGGCTGCCGCTATGCGCGCGAGATGGAATCGGCGCTGCGCGAGGGCGAGCAGACTTCGCTCGAGTCGGTCGCCGAGACGCTGGCGACATCGCTCGAGGGGCGGGTGGACCTCTTGTACCGCGCGCCGGCCGGCTCCGAGTCGCCGGATACCGCGAGCCTCCTCAGGTCGGGGCCCTATGACCTCAGGCCGCTGGCGCTCACCGCAGCACCGCTCGTCGACGGCTACTCGGAGGACTGGCCGCGGGACCCTCAGGCCTGGGCCTGGTATGAGAAGGACCCCGCGCACCGCTTCGGCGTGCTGAGCGGCGTCTTCGAGCGTGTGCTCTACCTGCTGCTCGAGGTTCACGACGAGCACCCGGTGTTCGACGCGCCCGGCGCGAGCCCGCTCGATCCGCGCAGCACCGGCGACCGCGTCTGGCTCGGCTTCCAGGATCCGGAGGGCACCGAGCGGGAGGTGTTCATCGCCGCGACCGGACCGGGCGCGGTCACGGCGCGCTACATCGAGACCGGCGAATACGGCCGGCAGCTCGCCGGGCTCGAGCCGCGCATCCGCGGCGCCTGGCAGCTCGGCCCCGGCGGCTACCGGCTCGAGCTGCGCGTGCCGCTCTCCATGCTCGGGACAGGCTTCGGCGTGGTCGTCGACGATCGCGACGCACGCGGCGCCACCCCGGTGAGCTACGGCAGTCTCCATCCCGACGATCTGCGCACCGTCGGCCGGCTGATCGTGGCCTCGCCCGATCTCACGACCTACCTCGCGCAGTTCTCGCAGCCGGGACTGAGGCTCTCCGTGTCGACTCCCGCCGGCCAGGTGCTCGCGCGCGTCGATGCGCTGAAGCGCGTCGCGGAGCTCGCGCCCGCGCCGCCCCTGATCGCGCGGCTCTACCGCCGCTTCGTCGATCAGGCCGGGACAACGCCGCCGATCGAGGCGCGGGTGCCGATCTACGACCGCGGGCACGCCTCGGCGATCGGCGCGCTCGAGGTGACGCAGACGCCCGACCGCTGGCTGCGCCTGCGCGATCGCGCCCTCACCCGCATGCTCAACTTCACGCTCGCGACCTCGATCGTGGTCGTGGCCGCCATGTTCGCGTTCGCCGCCTGGCTGGCGCTGCGCCTGTCGCGGCTGCGCCAGGCGAGCGAGTCGGCGCTGACCCGCACGGGGCTCATCGCGACCTTCCCCGACACCGACTCGCGCGATGAGCTCGGCGCCGTCGCGCGCAGCTTCTCGAGTCTCCTCGGGCGCCTCAACGAGTACACGGGTTACCTGCGCACGCTCGCGGGCAAGCTCGCCCACGAGATCCGTACCCCGCTCACCATCGTGCGCTCCTCGCTCGAGAACCTCGAGGCCGAGCAGGTGGGGCCCTCGGCCCGTGCCTATCTCGAGCGCGCCCGCCAGGGAAGCGAGCGGTTGAACGCCATCCTCGTAGCCATGGGCGCCGCGACGCGCGTCGAGGAGGCGATCGGCGCCGCGGAGCGCAGCCGTTTCAACCTCGTGCCGCTCACCGAATCGGCGGTCGCGGCGTACCGCAGCGCCTTCCCCGAGCGGCGCTTCGCCGCCGAGCTCGCGGGGGGCCCCGTGATGATGGACGGTGCCCCGGATCTCATCGTGCAGATGCTCGACAAGCTGGTCGATAACGCGGTCGATTTCAGCCCCGCGGGGTCCACGATCACGGTGCGGCTGCTGGTTGCGCCGCAGGCTGCGGTGCTCGAGGTCGAGAACCCGGGTCCCCCGCTCCCCTGCGAGGCTGCCCGGCTGTTCGAGTCGCTGTGGCAGTCCCGCAGCGGGGGCGATAACCGCCCGCACTTCGGCCTGGGGCTTTACATCGTGCGGCTGATCGCCGAATTCCACGGGGGTTCGGCCACCGCCGAAGACCTCCCGGGGGGCGGGGGAGTCCGGTTCTCGGTCCGGCTGCCCCTGTGAGCTGTCGGTTCCCTGCCACATGGTGTTTTTCCTTGGAATGGGTATAATTTTCGTACGGAAGCCACCGTCCACAAAAGATTTTTGAGTCTCCTCAGGGAGCGATCGTTGCGGCGGTGATGCGTACAAGCAAAACAGCTGAAAGGATCGAAAAGAGAGAAAACTCGGGGATCGACGCGGGCACGGGTAAGACAGGAGCTAACTTTTAGCACTGTCAGGAACGATAGAGCGCGTGGAGAACCACGCGGGCCTCGCGATAGAAGCCGGAGCTGCGCTCCAAACGTTTCAGTCCGGAAAGCTTAGATGCTCGTGACGACGCGACAGGCCAGTGAGCCGGTGCCGGGCTCGTTTTGCAGCCCGGAGTACGGGCGCACGGGCGGTAGCTGACAGCGATCCACCGGGTCGTTGACGAGATGAGGAAATGAAGCCCCGCTCTCAGGAGCGGGGCTTTTTTTGTTCTGGCGCTCTATTGCCGGCAGCTCGGGCCGCAGCCGCCTGGTGCAGGACCGATGCCTATCCTGTTCCAAGAGCATTGAGAATCCCTTTCGCGGCCTCGCGTCCCTCGAACACCGCGGTCACCACGAGGTCCGAGCCGCGCACCATGTCGCCGCCGGCGAATACCCTGGGGTGCGTGGTCTGAAACGCGTTGCTTTGTCCCGCCGAGACGCGCACGCGCCCGTTGTCGTGCAGGCGGATGCCGTAGTCGGCGAGCCAGTCGGGCGGGCTCGGCAGGAAGCCGAAGGCGATGATGACCGCATCCGCCGGCACGATCTCTTCGCTCCCCGGGATCGGCTGCGGCACGCGGCGGCCGCGCGCATCGGGCGCCCCGAGCGCCGTCTCGACGAGCTTCACGCCCTCGACCTGCTCGCCGCCCACGATCTCGATCGGCTGGCGGTTGAAGAGGAACTCGACTCCCTCCTCGCGGCTGTTCCGGTAGTCGCGCCGCGAGCCGGGCATGTTGGCTTCGTCGCGCCGGTAGGTGCAGGTGACGGACTCCGCCCCCTGGCGCACCGCGGTGCGGTTGCAGTCCATGGCGGTGTCGCCCCCTCCTAACACCACGACGCGCCTGCCCGCCATGCTGACGAGCGCGCGCGCCGCGTCCGCGAAGCCGAGCTCGTGCCGGATGTTGGAAATGAGATAGGGCAGCGCCTCGTGCACGCCGGGCAGCTCCTCGCCGGCGAACCCGCCCTTGACCGGCGTGTAGGTCCCCATGCCGAGGAACACCGCGTCGTATTCCTCGAGGAGCGAGCCGAAGGGGACATCGCTGCCGACCTCGCAATTGAGGCGGAACTCGACGCCCATGCCCTCCATGATCTCGCGGCGCTTCTCCACCACCTCCTTCTCGAGCTTGAAGGGCGGAATGCCGAAGGTGAGGAGTCCCCCGATGCGCGGGTGGCGGTCGAACACCACCGGGGTGACGCCGTTGCGCACCAGGATATCGGCGCAGCCGAGACCCGCGGGGCCCGCGCCGACGATGGCGACCCTCGCGGAAGTCGCGCGCACGTTGCTCATGTCGGGCTTCCAGCCGCGCTTCAGGGCCTCGTCGGTGATGTACTTCTCGATCGCGCCGATGGTGACGGCGCCCAGGCCGTCGTTGAGCGTGCAGGCACCCTCGCACAGGCGGTCCTGCGGACAGATCCGGCCGCACATCTCGGGCAGCGAGTTGGTCTTGTGGGAGAGCTCCGCCGCCTCGAAGAGGTTGCCCTCCTCGATGAGCTTCAGCCAGTTGGGAATGTAGTTGTGGACCGGGCACTTCCACTCGCAGAATGGATTGCCGCAGGCGAGGCAGCGCCCGGCCTGGCTGGCGGCGCCCGCCGCATCGTAGGGCGCGTAGATCTCGCGGAAGTGCCGGACGCGCGCTTCCACCGGGCTCTTGGCCGGATCGGCGCGCGGAATATCGAGGAACTGCAGGTTCTTGTCGGCCATGAGCGCTTCGAGTGCGGACCGCTCAGGCCGCGCGCCGCAGGTTCTCGATGAGCGAGTCGATCGAGGCCGCCTTCGGCTTCACCACCCAGAATTTAGGCAGATAGGTGCGCAGGTCGTTGGCGATCTCCGTCGCCCAGTCGCTGCCGGTCTCGGCCACGTGCCGCTCGAGCAGGCCCTCGAGATGCTGCACGTGCGACTGCATCGCTTCCGGGTGGATGCGGCTGATGTCGATGAGCTCGTGGTTGTAGCGGTCGACGAAGTTGCGCTCGAGATCGAGCACGTAGGCGAAGCCGCCGGTGAAGCCGGCGCCGAAATTGACGCCGGTGCGCCCGAGCACGCACACCGCGCCCCCGGTCATGTACTCGCAACAGTGATCGCCCGCCCCCTCGATCACCGCGAGCGCGCCGGAGTTGCGCACCGCGAAGCGCTCGCCGGCCACGCCCGCCGCGTACAGCTCGCCGCCGGTCGCGCCGTAGAGACAGGTGTTGCCCATGATGACGGTGTCCCTGGGCGAGTAGCGCGCGCTGCGCGGGTGCCGCAGCACGATGCGTCCGGCGGCCATGCCCTTGCCCACGTAGTCGTTGGCGTCGCCCTCGAGATAGAGGTTGAGTCCCCCCGCGTTCCACACGCCGAAGCTCTGGCCGGCGTTGCCCGTGCAGCGCACGACGAGCGGAGCCTCCTGCATGCCGTAATTGCCCCAGCGGCGCGCGATCTCGCCCGACACGCGCGCCCCGATCGAGCGGTTGAAGTTGCTGAGCTGGTAGCGCCACTCGCCTCCCGACTTCGCCTCGATGGCCGGGAGCATGTCGCGCACCATGCGCTCGGCGAGCTCGCCCTTGTCGAAGGGCGCATTCGACGGCGTGGTGCAGAACTGCGGCGCCGTGCGCGCGAGTCCCGCAGTCGAGAGGATGGGCCCGAGGTCGAGCCTCCTCTGGCGCGGCGTCGTGCCGGGGAGCGGCTCGAGGCACTCGGTGCGGCCGATGATCTCCGCGAGCGTGCGCACGCCGAGCGCGGCGAGGATCTCGCGCACCTCCGCGGCGACGAAGCGGAAGTAGTTGATCACCATCTCCGGGAGCCCGGTGAAGTACTTCGAGCGCAGCACGTTGTGCTGGGTCGCCACTCCGGTGGCGCAGTTGTTGAGGTGGCAGATGCGCAGGTACTTGCACCCGAGCGCCACCATGGGCGCGGTGCCGAAACCGAAGCTCTCGGCGCCGATGATCGCCGCCTTGACCACGTCGAGCCCGGTCTTCAGTCCCCCGTCGGTCTGCAGCCGCACGCGATGGCGCAGGCCGTTGACGCGCAGCGTCTGGTGCGTCTCCGCGAGCCCGAGCTCCCACGGCGTGCCGGCGTACTTGATGGAAGAGAGCGGGCTCGCCCCGGTGCCGCCGTCGTAGCCGGAGATGGTGATGAGATCGGCGTAGGCCTTGGCGACGCCGGCGGCCACGGTGCCCACCCCGGGCTCGGCCACCAGCTTCACCGACACGAGCGCCGCGGGGTTCACCTGCTTCAGGTCGAAGATCAGCTGCGCCAGATCCTCGATCGAATAGATGTCGTGGTGCGGCGGCGGCGAGATGAGCCCTACTCCGGGCCGCGCGAAGCGCAAGGTCGCGATCATGTCATTGACCTTGTGGCCCGGGAGCTGCCCGCCCTCGCCCGGCTTGGCCCCCTGCGCGATCTTGATCTGCAGCACTTCGGCGTGAACCAGGTACTCGGGTGTCACCCCGAAGCGCCCGGAAGCGACCTGCTTGATCTTGGAGTTCTTCTCGGTGCGGTAGCGCGCCGGGTCCTCACCCCCCTCGCCGGAGTTGGAGCGCGCGCCCAAGCGGTTCATGGCGATGGCGAGCGCCTCGTGGGCTTCGGGGGAGAGCGCGCCGAGCGACATCCCGGCGCTGTCGAAGCGCGCGAGAATCGCCTCGGCCGGCTCGACCTCCTCGATGGGCAGCGGCGGGGCGAGCGGCTTGAGCGCGAGCAGATCGCGGAAGGTGGACGGCGGGCGGCCGTTCACGAGCTGCGCGAACTGCCGGTAGTGGGACGGGTCGCCCGAGATCACCGCGGCCTGAAGCGCTGCGATCACGTCCGGGTTGTACATGTGGTATTCCCCGCCGTGCACGTACTTCAGGAGCCCCCCCTGCGGGATCGACTCGCGCGGATTCCAGGCGCGCGCGGCGAGCTCGTTCGCGTCCGCCTCGAGGTCGGCGAAGTCCGCGCCGCCGACGCGGCTCTCGGAGCCGGTGAAGCACAGGCTCACCACCTCGTCCGCGAGCCCGACGATCTCGAAGAGCTGCGAGCTGCGGTAGCTCGAGATGGTCGAGATGCCCATCTTCGACATGATCTTGAAGAGGCCCTTGCGCAAGCCCGCGCGGTAGCTGCGCCCGAGCTCGAGGCGCGCCGCGAAGTCGAGCTTGACCCGTCCGCGCCGCATCATCTCGAACAGCACCTGGTATGCCATGTAGGGGTAGACCGCGGTCGCGCCGTAGCCGATCAGGCAGGCGAAGTGATGCGGCTCGCGCGCCGTACCGGTCTCGACCAGCAGGTTGCACTTGCAGCGCAGGCCGGTCTTCACCAGATGCTGGTGCACCGCCCCCGTGGCGAGCAGCGCGTGCGCCGGCACGCGCCCTTTGACCAGATAGCGGTCCGAGAGCAGCAGCACGAGCTTGCCTTCGCGCACCGCGCCCTCCGCCTGCGCACACAGGCGCTCGATCGCGCGCTTGAGGCCCTCGGCGGGCTCGTACTGCAGGTCGAGGAACTCGTGGCTGACCTCCTCGATCGCGAGGATCTGCCGCAGCTTCCTCTGCGAGAGGATCGGCGAGCCGAGCACGATCTGCCGGGCATGTCCGGGCGCCGGCACGAAGATGTTGCACTCGGGGCCGATCTGCGTCTGCAGCGACATGACGATCGTCTCGCGCAGCGGGTCGATCGGCGGGTTGGTGACCTGGGCGAACTGCTGGCGGAAGTAGTCGTACAGCGGCCGCACCTTGTGCGACAGCACCGGCATCGGCGTGTCGTCACCCATCGAGCCCACCGCCTCGCTCTCGTCCACGGCGAGCACGCGGATGATGTCGTCGCGCTCCTCCTGCGTGACGTTGAACATCTTCTGATAGAGAGACAGGGTCTCGCGATCCATCGGCTCGGCCGCGAGGCGCGCATCCACCAGGTCGCTCTCGAGATAACGCACGCCCTCGCGCAGCCATCTCTTGTAGGGATGGCGGCTCTTGAGCTCTAAGTCGATGTCCTGCGAGGTGAGGAGCGTCCCGGTCTCGAGGTCGAGCGCGATCATGTCGCCGGGGCCGAGCTTGCCCTTGCGCACCACGTCCTCGGGCGCGTAGTCCCAGACGCCTGTCTCCGAGGCGATCGTGAGGCAGCGGTCGCGCGTGACACAGAAGCGCGCCGGACGGAGCCCGTTGCGGTCGAGCGTGCACACCGCATGGCGCCCGTCGGTCAGCACGACGCCGGCGGGCCCGTCCCAGGGCTCCATGTGCACCGAGTAATACTCGTAGAAGGCGCGCAGCTCCGGATCGATGGTGTCGAGCCCGTGCCACGCGGGCGGGATCAGCAGACGCATCGCATGCAGCGGGTCGAGGCCCCCCATGAGGAGCACCTCCAGCATGTTGTCGAGGCTCTGCGAGTCCGATCCCGAGAGCGACACCAGCGGCAGCACCTGCTGCAGCTCCGGCAGGAGCGGCGAGCGCAGCAGCGGCCCGCGCGCCTGCGCCCAGTTGCGGTTGCCCTGGATGGTGTTGATCTCGCCGTTGTGGGCCAGATACCGGTACGGGTGCGCAAGGCGCCACTGCGGCAGCGTGTTGGTCGAGAAGCGCTGGTGGAACACGGCCACCGAGGACTCGAGGCGCGGATCCTCGAGGTCCGGATAGAACTGCGTGAGGTACTGCGGCATCACCATGCCCTTGAAGACGATGGTGCTCGCCGAGAGGCTCGGTACGTAAAACACCGGATCGGCGGCGAGCGCTTTCTCCGCGAGTCGCCGCGCCATGAAGAGTCTGCGGTTGAACGCCGGCTCGTCTTCGGGGAACGGGCAGTTGACGAACAGCTGCTCGATCGCCGGCAGCGTCTTCAGCGCCTCGGCACCGCAGGCTTCCCGGTTCACCCGCACCCGCCGCCAGCCGGCCACCTCGAGCCCCTGGCGCTTGAGCTCGGCCGCGAGCACCACGCGCGCTTCGCCCGCCGCCTGGCTCCCGCGCGAGAGGAAGACGAGGCCGGAGGCGAAGCGCTCGGCGAGCTTGATGCCGGTCTCGGCCGCCACCGCCCGCAGGAAGGACTCCGGCTTCTTGAGGAGCAGCCCGCAGCCATCGCCCGTCTTGCCGTCCTCGGCGATGGCGCCCCGATGAGTCAGTCGATTCAGCGAGGTAATCGCGGTGCGGACCAGCGCGTGGCTCGGCGCATCGTCGAGGCTCGCGATCAGCCCGAACCCGCAGCTGTCGCGCTCGTAGGCTTCTTTATAGAGTCCAGTGTTCATGAGTGACGGTCCCAGGCCTTGCCGGGCGCACCCGGGGCGTCCGCGGACAGGCTTGCTTGAGCAATTCGTGCGTTGAAGGAGAGCAGCCGGAGCCACGGCGGAGGGCCGCGCCACTGCCCGCCGGACGGCTGTCTTACACCATCACTATGCGATCGATAATACCGGCCCTTGACGCTCTTGCAAGCGCGGATCGAGGACCCGGGCCGGGTCCGGGAGAGCCGCGTGAGATGGTTGCCTGCGCGATACTTAGGTGCTTGCCTAACTATCGCCGGGGGGACCCTCACGCGCTCCTCCCCTGGGCTCGGTGCTCATCGAGACTCTTGCATCGCCGCGTGCTCTGTCCCAGTATCGCCGCCGCCGCTTACCTTCGGCGGCGAGCGAGGTGTTGGAACAGCAATGAAGCAGCGCAAAGCGTCGACTGACAGCGACCCTGGGCCCCGTCTTCAACGTCTCAACGAGTATCTCGAGAGGAATTTCCCCGACTTTTTCGCGGAAGCGCGCTTTCAGGTCGGGGACGACGACTACTTTCTCTACGCCCGCTTCGGGCAGTACCTGGCGCGCACCATCGAGCAGAACCGCGCCTCCGGCCGCGTAATCAACCGCGGCTTCACGCTCCTCAACCGCATGGCACGCGCCTCGGCGCGCTCCCCGAGCATCCGGCAGATGCTGGTCTCGGGGCCGCTCGAGTACATCGTGGATGCGCCGAAGGCGCGCGCGCTGGCCCTGAAGCGCCTCTCGGCCGAGGCGCAGGGGTATCTCGAGAGCCTGTGCGAGTAAGGGACGCCCGCTGAAGGACTAGCGCGCCGCGGGCGGCTCGCGCGCGGTCAGCGGTACCTCGACCCGCCGCGCCCGGCGCACGACCGTGAGGGCGAGCTCCGTCCCCGGCGGCACGCCGCCGAGCAGGCGGTGCAGCGTGTCGATTCCGTCGACCGGCTCGTCGTTCACTGCCACGATCAGGTCGCCGGGCTGCAGGTCCGACTCCGACGCCGGCCCCTCGCGCTCGCGCGTCAGGATCTCGACCGCCCGCACGGCCTTCAACCCCAAGGCGCGCACCAGGCGCAGGTCGAGCGGCCGATCGCGCGCCGCGATGCCGAGCCAGGCGCGCCGCACCCGCCCCTGCGTGAGGATCTGCATCAGCACCCACTGGGCGGTCGCCGCCGGGATCGCAAAGCCGATGCCCTGCGCCATCGGAATGATCGCGGTGTTGATGCCCGCGACGGCCCCGTGAGCGTCGACCAGCGGCCCGCCCGAATTTCCGGGGTTGAGAGCGGCGGTGTGCTGCACGATCCCTTCGATGAGGCGCCCCTGGCGGCTGCGCAGCGAGCGGCCGAGCGCACTCACGACGCCGGCCGAGACCGTGGATTCGAATCCATACGGGTTGCCCACGGCCACCACGAGCTGCCCGGCGCGCAGGCGCTGCGCGCTCGCGAGCTGCGCGTAGGGAAGCGCGGCCGCCTGGGCGCGCAGCACGGCGAGATCCGTGGCCGGATCGCGCCCGGCGACCACCGCCGCCACCGTGCGCCCGTCGACGAAGGCGACGCGCGCCTCCTGCACGCGCTGCACGACGTGCTCGTTCGTGAGGAGGTAACCGTCCGGGGTTACCACGACCCCGGAGCCCGCGCCGCCGCGGGCGCGGGCGGCCTCCTCGGCCCCGCCCGTGTAGACGCTGACCACCGCCGCACCCACCTGCTCCACGGCACCCACGACCGCCGCGGAGTAGGCATCGAGCGGCTCCACGGTGCCTGAAGGCGGCGCTGCGTCCATGCGATGGGGCATGGGGACCTGCCGTGCCAAACTCAAGTCCCCCGCGCGGGGATTCCTGCGAGAATCTCCGCCGACCCCATGATCTCCCTCGCTGAAACCGCCATCCTGCTGGCCGCCGCGGTCGTCGCGGTCTCGGTGTTCCGCTTCCTGCGCCTTTCCTCGATCCTCGGCTACGTCGCCGCAGGACTCGTCATCGGCCCCTGGGGACTGAACCTCGTCGGCGACGTCGACCGCATCACCAAGGCGTCCGAGTTCGGCATCGTGCTGCTGCTCTTCATCATCGGCCTCGAGCTGCAGCCGACGCGGCTGTGGGTCATGCGGCGCACCGTGTTCGGCCTCGGCGCGGCTCAGGTTGCGCTCTGCACGGGGCTGCTCGGAGCCGCGGCCTGGTCGGCGGGACTGCCCCCGGTCGCCGCCGGTGTCGTCGGCATCGGGCTCTCGCTCTCGTCGACGCCGCTGGTGCTGCAGCTGCTGGCCGAGCGCGGCCAGCTCAAGGCGCAGCACGGACGCGCCGCCTTCAGCATCGTCCTGTTCCAGGACCTCGCGGTGCTGCCGGTGCTCGCGATCCTGCCGCTGCTCTCGCCGGGCGGCGCGTCGCACCCGGCGCACGGAGCCTGGTGGGTGGGGCTGCTCAAGCTCCTGGCTGTGATCGCCGGGGTGATCATCGGCGGCGGGCGGCTGCTGCTGCGGCCTGCGCTGCGGATCGTGGCGCGGGTGCGCGTGGCGGAGGTGTTCACGGCGGCGGCGCTCCTCACGGTGATCGCGACCGCGCTGATCGCCAATCAGGCGGGGCTGTCGATGTCGCTCGGAGCCTTTCTCGCCGGCGTGCTGCTCGCCGACAGCGAATTCCGCCACGAGCTCGAGGCGGACCTCGAGCCCTTCAAGGGGCTGCTGCTCGGCCTGTTCTTCGTCTGCGTCGGAATGTCGGCAAACCTCGGGCTCCTCGAGGCCGAGCCGCTCACTCTGCTCGCGGTGACGATGGCTTTTCTCGCGATCAAGATCCTGGCGGTCGCAGCGCTCGGGCGCCTCGGCCGCTGCCGGGGCGATGAGGCCTGGAAGCTCGCCTTTACCATCCCGACCGGGGGCGAGTTCGCTTTCGTGCTGTTCACGCTCGCCGCGCGGCAGCGCCTGATCGATGCCCGGACGGCCGACCTGCTGGTGCTCGCGGTGACGCTCTCGATGATGCTCGCCCCGCTCCTGCTGCTCGCCGAGGAACGGGTGAGCGCGCGCTGGCTCGCCGCGCCGCAGGCCCCCTACGATGCGATCGAGGAAGGCGACAGCCCGGTGATCATCGCCGGCTTCGGCCGCTTCGGGCAGATCGTCGCCCGCATCCTGCAGGTGAAGCGCCTGTCCTTCACCGCCCTCGACAGCAGCCAGACCCACGTCGATTTCGTGCGGCGCTTCGGCAACAAGGTCTACTACGGCGACGCCTCGCGGCTCGACCTGCTGCGCGCCGCGGGCGCGGCCACGGCGCGCGTCCTGGTGCTGGCGCTCGACGACGTCGAGGCCTCGGTCCGCACCGCGATGCTGGCGCGCGCGCAGTTTCCGAACCTGAGGATATTCGCCCGCGCCCGCAATCGTCAGCATGCCTTTGCGCTCATGGATGCGGGCGTGACCGTGATCGTGCGCGAGACCTACGGCTCGAGCCTCGAGATGGCCGGCCGGGTGCTCGAGGCGCTCGGCGCGACCCCGGCAACGGCGCGCGAGACGGTGCGCCGCTTCCGCGCGCACGACGAGCAGACGCTCGCTGCGCAGTACGCGGTCAAGGAGGACGAGAGCAAGTTCCGCGCCACGACCGTCGAGGCCGCGCAGCAGCTCGAGAAGCTGTTCGAGGCCGACGAGAAGCCCGCCGATGGATGAGGCACGCGCGGTACGCGAGTACTGGTTCGGTGCGCTGCCCCTCACTCCGCAAGCGCTCGACCGCCGCATGGATTTCTGGTTCGGCCCGGGCGCCGAGCGGCACGACGAGGACATCCGCAGCCGCTTTGGCGGGCTGCTCGAGCGCGCCGCCGCCGGGGAGCTCGCCGGCTGGGCCGATGGCCCGCGACGGCGCCTGAGCCTCATCATTCTCCTCGACCAGTTTCCGCGCCACGTGTTCCGGGGCACGACGCGCGCCTTCGAGTACGATGCGCTGGCGCTCGCGCTGGCGCTCACCGGCATGCAGTCCGCCGCGGACGGCGCCCTCGACTTCAGCGAGCGGCTCTTTTTCTACATGCCGCTCGAGCACGCCGAGAGCCTCGAGGCGCAGGACGAGTCCGTCGCGGCCTTCCGCCGCCTGCTCGCGGAGGTGCCGCGCGAGCTGCACGCGGCCTTCGAGGGCACGCTGCGCTACGCCGAGGAGCACCGCTCCATCGTCGAGCGCTTCGGCCGCTTTCCGCACCGCAATGCCCTGCTCGGGCGCCCGAGCACGCCCGAAGAGCTCGAGTGGCTCCGCGGGGGCGGAGCGAGCTTCGGGCAGTAGGCCCGCGCGCGGCTCTTCAGTCCTGCCCGGCCGCGAGCCGCTCGAGCCGGCGGATCCGCCGTTCGAGCTCGTGCTGCACCTCGAGCAGCTCGACGGCGAGCGCCGCGCCGCTGGCGTCGATGCCGAGATCGCGCATCAACCGCCCCACGATGCGCAGCCGCGGCAGCGCCGTCGCGGGAAGCTCCCACTCGCCAGGCGCGCTGCCGCGCGGCGACACGAGCCCGAGCGCCGCGAGCTCATGCACGGCTCCTGCATCGATGCGGCACACCCGGCAGATCTCGGTGACTGCGATCCAGTCGCCCTCGCCCAACACCTGCCCGGCTGCGATCTTCGTCACCTGGCTCATGCGTCACTCCGTGAGGTCGGCGCGCGGATTGAAGTTGAGCTTGGCGCGCATCTCGCCGTAGACCGCCTTGGCTTCCGCGGTCGTCGCCGGCGGCAGCACGACTTTCAGTTGCACGTACTGGTCCCCGGGGGGCTTTCCCGGAAGTCCGCGGCCGCGCAGCCGCAGCCTCTGCCCCGGCTGCGCGCCGGCCGGGATCTGCATGTCGACCGGTCCGCCGAGCGTCGGCACGGTGACCGATGCGCCGAGGGCGGCTTCCCATGGTGCGACGGGCAGAGTCAGCGTGATGTCGCGGCCTTCCACCTGGTAGAGCCGGTGCGGGAGGATATGCGCCTCGAGATAGAGGTCGCCCGCGCGCCCGCCGTCGGCGGCAGCCTCGCCCTGGCCGGCGAGGCGAATCAGCTGCCCCTCGGTCACTCCAGGCGCGATCGTGACCCGCACGGTACGGGTGCGCACCTTGAGCGTGCCGTCGCCCTGGAGCTCGGGGCGCTTCAGCTCGAGCGTGCTCGTCGTGCCGTGGAACGCCTGCTCGAGGGCGATATCGACACGCGCCTGATGGTCGCGGCCGCCGCGGCGGGCCGCGCTGCCGAAGGGCGATGCGCCGCCGAAGAGCGACGAGAAGAAGTCGCTGAAGCCCTCCTCGGCGTAGGCCTCGGCATCGCCGCCCGCGTGAGCGCGGTGCCGTGCACGGCCGCCGCCGAACTCGAATCCGCTGCCCCAGTCCGGCGGCGGACGGAATTGCTGGCCGGACTTCCATTCGCTGCCGAGTTGATCGTAGGCGGCGCGCTTCTCCGGATCCTTCAGGACCTCGTACGCCTCCTGCACCTCCTTGAAGCGCTCCTCGGCGTTGGGCTCCTTGCTGACGTCCGGGTGGTACTTGCGCGCGAGCCGCCGGTAGACCGTCTTCAGTTCCTCGGCATTCGCGGTCCGCTGTACGCCCAGAATCTTGTAGTAGTCCCGGTATTCCATGAGGAGCTTTATGAAGGCAAACGGTGCGGGTCTCAACGCTCGTCAAATTCTGCCGGGGAAAAAAAAGCGCCGCGAGCGGGGGAAGTCGCAGCGCGGCGCGTAGGAGCGAACACGGGGAAGTTGTTCGCAACTCAGGTCACGGACGCGCTCAGGGGGCGCGTCCGAAGAACCTCGCGGTGATCATCCGATTCACCGCACCCCGATCGGAGCAAAGGCTGTGCCAAAGACAAAAGGCTTTTGGAAACAAACACTTATTTCAGAAAACAGGCCGGCACGCGGGTGACGGGAATTGTCACTTTGGACCGAAGAACAGCAGAGAAGGTCAGCGCGGGGGCACCGGTACGCAAGGCTGCGACTGCGCCTTCAGCGCCTCGCAGATCGCGCGCGCCTGCACCTCACCGGCCGCCCGGGCCTGCAGCCGGTACAGCTGGCCGAACGAGCTGCCGCCGCGGACGACCTGCGGCGAGAGGCCTGAGAGCTGCGCAGCGAAGCGCAGCTTGAGGCGCTGCCATTCGCGGTTCGCGCTCCCCGGGCTGCCGAAGGCACCGAGCTGGACCGCATAGGCCTTGCCGACCGGGACGCCGGACGCAGGCCTTGCGGACCCAGGACTCGCCGGCACCGGAACGGCTGGCCGGGCGCCCGCAGAGGGTTCCGGCAACGCACCCGCGGGAACCGTGGACGAGGCGCTGGCGAGACGCAGGAGCTTCACGCCGACCGGGCGCGAGGCGGCTTGACCCGGGATCTGCGGCTGCATGCGCGGAATCGACCCGAGCGCGAAGCTCTCGACGCGGATCCGGGCCTCCTGCGACCAGCGGCCGTCGGGGTGCGCCGCCAGAAATGCCCGGTAGGAATCGGCGGTACCGGGCTTGCTGGCCTCCTGCCAGTCCCGATCCTCGGCGAACTCCCCGACGCGCTCGCGCGCCTTCCCGGCGAGCTCGCTGTCCGGGTGCTGCTCGAGGAAGTGCTTATAGGCCTCGCTGGTGCCGGCGGCCTCGGCGGCGCGCCAGTCCTGCTGCTCCGCGCTGCATCCCGCAACCGTGAGGAGCACTGCGGCCAGTACGGCTCTGCCTGCTTGGAATGTGATCATGGTCGGCATTTTCATCCCCTGGCGGCCCGTATTATGACCCCGCAGCTTCCCGGGAGCACCGCAGCATGGGTGAAGACACGCAACGTCGCAGAATGCTCGACCAGCTCGGCGATTCGCCGACCTTCGTGGCGCCCGGCAGCCGCATTGCCGGCGACCTCGAGACCTTGGGTCCCCTGGTCGTCTGCGGCTCCGTGCGGGGCGACGGGCACGTCGGCGGCGCACTCAGCATGGCGGCCAATTCCGAGTGGCACGGCGAGGTGCATGCGCGCGCCGCGGTGATCGCCGGGCGCGTCACCGGCAGACTGGTCGTCGACGAGAAGCTCGAGGTAGGCGCCACGGCGGTGATCCAGGCCGATATCGTCGCCCGCACGATCGCGATTGCGCGCGGCGCGGTGATCGAGGGAGCCGTGACCGTGACCAGCGGCCAGCCGGTGCTGCGGTTCGACGAGAAGCGCAGCGCTTAGAGTCTCGCCAGAACGAACCGCTCCGCCCAGGTGAGGCCCGCGAGCGAGTCGATGAAGCCGCAGTGGCCGCCATATCGCGTGACCGTGACGCTGAGCGCGGCGGGCCGCGCGAGACGCGCGAGCCCCCCCACCGGAATCATCGGATCATCGAGCGAGGTAAGGATGTGCGCCGGCACCGCGAGCGGCGCCAGCCGCCCGCCCGTGATCGCGTAGCCGTTCAGGTAATCCTCGAGCGTTGCGAACTCCGAGTGGCGGCGCACCAGCTCCGCGGTCATCTCCCTGAGACCCCCGCCCACGTCCCCGAAGTCGTAGCTGTCGGGCCAGGCTGACTGCTTCTTGCGCAGCGAGCGCCGCCATTTGCGCACGAAGAATCCCTGATACCCCGGCAGGGCCGTCTCGAGCGCGATCAGCGTCTCGGTCGGCTCGAGCACCGGCGAGATGGCCATGACCCCGGCCAGCGCGAGCGGCGGCTCGCGCACCGCGGCCGCCACGCGCAACAGGAAGTTGCCGCCGAGCGAGAAGCCGACCCCCGTGAGCGGCCGGCCCGGGAAATGGGCCTCGAGCGCCTGCACCGCGCCGATCACTTCCGGCAGGCGGCAGGAATGAAACAGCCCGCGGTTGAGGTGATGGGTCTCGCCGTGGTCGCGCAGATTGAGCCGCACCACCTCGAAGCCCCGCTCGAACAGCAGCTGCGCGAGCGACAGCACGTAGATCGACTCGGCGCTTCCCTCCCAGCCGTGCAGCACCAGGACCGGCCTGCCTGTGCTCGGCTGCGGTCTCGAGATGAAGCACTGCAGCCGCACGCCCGCGCCGCACTCGAGCAGCAGCTCGCGCTGCGCGCCGAGGAGCGGCGCCGCCCGACGCTCGATGCGGCCGCGCCGGACGAAGGTGGTCGCGAGGATCGATTGCACGTGCGGGTTGCGCAGCCACAGCGGCGGCCGGAATTCCTCGCTCACGGGATAGGGACACGCCGCGGTCAGCATCTTCACGCCCGCTCAGGCGCTCAGGCGGCAACGCCCGCCGTGCCCGGTGCGCCGCGCAGCGTTCCGTAGAGCTCGGTGAGCCGCCCGGCCATGGCGGACGAGGACCAGTTGCGCGCGTAAACCCGGCCGCGCTGCGAGAGCTCCTGGTGCAGCTCCCGATCCTCGAGCACGCGTACCACCGCTGCGGCGAACACGTCGCGCTCTTCCGGAACGACCAGCGCGCCGCTCCCCGGCAGGAGGATCGAGCGCGTGCCGAGCTCGGCGGTCGAGACGACGGGCGCGCCCTGCGCCATGGCCTCGAGCAGCACCAGGCCTTGCGTCTCGGTGCGCGAGGCGAACACGAACACGTCCGCGGCCGCGTAGCAGTCGAGCAGCGCCGTGTCGCGGTCGAGGTAGCCGGCGAAATGCACGTGGGAGCCGAGGCCGAGGCTCGCCACCTGCTGCTGCAGCGCCGGGCGCGCCGGGCCCTCGCCGGCGATCACCAGCACGGCCTGCGGCACGCGCTTGAGCACCTCGCGGAACGTCTGCACCAGGAAGCCGATGTTCTTCTCGTGCGCCACGCGCCCGATGTAGGTGACGAGCCGCGCGTCGCGCGCGATGCCGGCGCGGGCGCGGAACGCGCGCCCGTCTCCGGCACGGAAGCGGTCGCCCGCAAGTCCCGTGGGCAGCACGTGGATCGGCGTCGTGACGCCGTACGCGAGCAGCACCGCGCGCATCGGCTCGGACGGCGCGATCAGTCCGCGCACGTCGTCGCACTGCGAGCGGGTGAAGCTGCGGGCGAGCCAGCGCCCGGCAGCGCGCGGCAGCACCGGCAGATAGTGATGCAGGTATTCCTCGAAGAAGGTGTGGTAGGTCGCCACGGCCGCAATGCCGGCGCGGCGCGCGAAGCGCACCCCGGCGTAATGGGCAATGAAGGGCGTGTGAATGTGCACCAGGTCGAAACCCGACGGCACGAGCTCATCGAGCACGCGCGTCAGCGCGCCCCAGCGCATGCGGCGGTCCTCCGGGTCGCGCGGCACCCCCGCCGAGGCCACGCGCAGCACGCCCGGCTCCTCCGCGGCCGCCGGTGCGGCCTCGTAGTGCGGCGCGACGAGCTGCGTCTCCACGCCGTGGGCCGAGAGGTCCTGGCGGAAAGTGCGGATGGAAGTGGAGACGCCGTTGACGCGCGGAAAGTAGACGTCGGAGACGAACAGGACGCGCACGTCCTAGGAGTGCGCGCGCCTTGAGCGCGCCGCCGTATGAGTGATCATCCCGTGATTCTAAGCCAGAGACGTGCCGAGTTCCGCGAGCGCGGCGCCGATCGCCGCCCCCGCGAGCACGTCGGACGGGTAGTGCAGGCCGAGCACCACACGCGAGCCGGCGATCGACGCGGCGAGCGGCAGCAGTACCCAGCCGAGCTCGGGAAAGTGCGCGGTGGCCTGCCAGGCGAAGGACACGGCGTGCAGCGTATGGCCCGACGGGAAGCTGTAGCGATCGAGCGGCGCGCCCTTCAGGTCGATCGCCGCGTGCGTGATGAAGGGGCGCTCGCGCACGAACGCGCGCTTCAGGAGCGTGTAGAACACGAGGCCCACAACGCCGGTGAGCGCCATCACGATCGCCGGGCGCAGCGCCGCCGCTCCGTAGAGGACCGGCAGCGTGACGATGAGCAGGTACCAGATGATCCCGTCGCCGAGGCGGCTCGCGATCCGGAACACCAGCCTTGGTGCGGCGAACGCAGCACCGCGATTCAGGGTACGGGTGAGGCCGTACTCCGCCGCATCGACCCGAGCCATGAAGGCGTTGAGGCTGGGCGCTTTCATACGCGCTGCAGCCTCGCGCTGCAGCGCGACAACGACGTGACAGAGATATGAAAGTTTTGTTGCTACAAGGACTTACTAACTCTTTTGTGTGTGCTGCCTCACACATTTGAGGGAACGGCGGCGAGCAGCGCCGCCGCGAAGCGCTCGGCCGATCCCGGGGCGTGCGAGAGGAAGAACGACGGCTCGGTGAGCTCGAGCTCGAGGAGCCTGGGCGCCTGGTGCGCATCGCGCAGCAGATCGACCCGCGCGTACAGCAGCGTCCCGAAAGGCGCCGCGCCGAGGATGCGCTCGGCGGCTGCGAGCTCATCCGCCGCGGGCGTGCGCGGCACGATCGTTTCCGGCGCGAACAGCCCCGCCGTGGACGGCGCGCCCGAGGGCAGCAGCGCCCCCTTGCGGATCGCGTGGCTGAAGCGGCCGTCGATGTACATGAGCGCGGTCTCGCCTTGGGCGTCGACGCTCTCGAGATAGGGCTGCAGCATCACGCTGCGCCGCGCGGCGAGCAGCGGCCCGATGTGCGCGAGGATCCCGGCACGGTCCGCGCGGGGGTGCCGCCGCGCATCGCGCGAGCCCGCGCCGACGGCCGGTTTCACCACCAGCTCGCGGCAGGCGTTGGCGGCGAGGAACTCCTCGAGCGTCCGTCCGGCGTCCTCGGCCGGCTCGATGTAGCGGGTGGGAACCACGGGCGCGCCGGCGCGCGTGAGCTCGCCGAGATAGTGCTTGTCGGTGTTCCAGCGCACCACCGGCAGCGGATTGACGAGAGTGGTGAGGCGCGCGACCCGCTCCGCCCAGGCGAGGAATTCCGGCAGCCGCTCGGCGTAATCCCACGCCGAGCGCGGCACCACGAGGTCGAAGCCCGCCCAGTCGGCCTCGCGGTCGTCCCAGTCGACGATCTGCGCGCGCGCCCCCGCGGCCGCGAGCGCCGCCGTGAGCGGCGGCATGTCCTCATCCAGTCCGCGCGCGGCGCGCGCGGTCACCAGCGCCACCGCGCTCGTCAATCGCGGATTCCCGTGCCGCGGTCGAGCAGCGTGACCGCCGTCGCGAACAGCGCCGCCGCCGCGAGCACCATCAGCCCGAAGGCGACACCGAGGTTGACGTCGGAAGTGCCGAGGAAGCCGTAACGGAAGGCGCCGACCATGTGCAGGATCGGGTTCACGTACGACACCCGGCGCGCCCAATCCGGCAGGAGCGAGATGGAGTAGAACACACCGCCGAAGTAGGTGAGCGGCGTCAGCACGAAGGTCGGGATCCAGTTCACCTGCTCGAAGTTCTTCGCGAACAGCGCGTTCAGGAAGCCGCCGAGCGCGAAGATGAGCGAGGTGAGGAGCACGGCGGCGAGGATCACCAGCAGGTGGTGCACGTGCAGGTGCGCGAAGAACAGCGACACGATGGTGACCGCCGCGCCCACCAGGAGGCCGCGCACCACGCCGCCGGTCGCATAGCCGGCCACGATCACCCAGTTCGGCAGCGGCGACACCAGCATCTCCTCGACGTGCTTGCCGAACTTCGCGCCGAAGAAGGACGCCACGACGTTGCCGTAGGAGTTGGTGATCACCTGCATCATGATCAGGCCGGGCGCGATGTACTGGCGGTAGTCGAAGCCGTCCATGGCGCCGACGCGGCGACCGACGACGTTGCCGAAGATCACGAAGTAGAGCGTCGCCGAGACCACCGCCGGCACGATCGTCTGGCCCCAGATGCGGATGATGCGCCCGTACTCGCGGATCACGATGGTCTTGAAGCCGATCCAGCGCACCACGCCGAGCGTGATCGGCGCGGGAGCGGCCGGCAGCGCCACGCTGCTCATCGGCGCGCCCCCGCCTCGGCGCGGGCTGCGGACGGCACGAGCCGTGCCGCAGCCGACGCGGTCTGCGTCTGCGGCGGCTCCCGGCCGCCGCGTCCCTCGACCAGAGCCATGAAGATCTCCTCGAGGCGGTTCACCTTGTTGCGCATCGAGACCACCTCGACGCCGAGCGTGGACAGCCGCGCGAAGACGTCGTTCAGATTCTCATCCTTCGACACCTCGACCTCGAGCGTGTGCTCATCGATCAGCGCCGTGTCGTAGCCCTCGAGCCTCGGGGCGGCCTCGAGGGGGTTGCGCACGTTGAACACGAAGGTCTGGACATGCAGCCGGCGCAGCAGGCTCGACATCCGGTCGCGCTCGACGATGCGGCCGCCGTCGATGATGGCGATGTTGCGGCACAGCGTCTCCGCCTCCTCGAGATAGTGGGTGGTGAGGATGATGGTGGTGCCGCGGTCGTTGATCTCGCGCAGGAAGTCCCACATCGAGCGGCGGATCTCGATGTCGACGCCCGCGGTCGGCTCGTCGAGGATCAGGAGGCGCGGCTCGTGCATGAGCGCGCGTGCGATCATGAGGCGCCGCTTCATCCCGCCCGAGAGTGCCCGCGACATGCCCCCGCGCTTGTCCCACAGCTGCAGCTGCTTCAGGTACTTCTCGGCGCGCTGCCGCGCGACCGGGCGCGGAATGCCGTAGAAGCCCGCCTGGTTCACCACGATGGTGAACGGCGACTCCCACATGTTGAAGTTGATCTCCTGCGGCACGACGCCGATGCAGGCCTTGGCCGCCTCGAGCTCGGAATCGATGTCGTGGCCGAATACCTGCGCCTCGCCCGCGGTCTTGTTGACGAGCGAGGTGATGATGCCGATGAGAGTGGTCTTGCCGGCACCGTTGGGGCCGAGCAACGCGAAGAAATCCCCTTCTTCGACGTCGAGGTCGACCCCTTTCAGGGCCTGCACGCCGTTCTTGTAGGTCTTGGTCAGTCCGCGGACGGAGAGAGCATTCATGGCTTGAAGCAGGATCGGGCGTGGCGCGCCGGGGTGCAAGTAAGCACTGTTCGCGCGGCCTCACGCAGCCGAAGTGTGCCGGGCCAGGCCGCGCCCCCAACATGCCTCCGGCGGGGTATTGACCGGCACAGCCCCGCTCGCCCCGCCGCCCTGCGGGCCTGGCCGCTAAGCTATTGATTATGCAGGAGCCTCAGTCGGCAAAGTACCGGGCCAGATACTCGTCGAACGTTCCCCGATCGCCCGCCTCGATCCGCCGCTGGGCGGCGAGGGACTCCTGTGCCTCTCCGGCGAGCTCCCGCAGGCGCTCCTCGTTCGGCGGGTAGAGGTCGAGGAAGTAAGCCTTGTGCGTCTCCGACATGCCCAGGGCGAGATCGAAGAACGACTGCCCGGAGGCAAGCTCGCTCATGAGACGCGCCGACGGGGTGAGCGCCACGTCGGCGACCTTGGCGGCCTGGGTGGCGAGCGCGCCCGTGTAGGGCCGGGCCGCATCGCCCCGGTCGAGGATCTCGCACAGCCCTGACATCGAGTCGAGGAGCTCGCTCGCCCACTCGCGCATCGGCACCTTCCTGCCGTCGCGCTCGAGCATGAGCCCGGGCTCGCGGCCGCGGCGCGCCACCGTCTGGTGGTTCGTATCGAGCGCCGCCTGCTCCGCGACGCCGATGGGCGGGCTCTCCTTGAGCAGGCACAGCGCGAGGAATGCCTCGAGGAAGCGCAGCTTGTTCTGATTGACGCCCACGGGGTCGAAGGCGCTGACGTCGAGAGCCCGCACCTCGACGTACTCGACGCCCGCGCGCTTCAGGGCCTTGGTGGGCCGCTCGCCGGAGCGCGCCACGCGCTTGGGCCGGATGAAGCTGTAGTACTCGTTCTCGATCTGCAGGATGTTGGCGTTGAGCTGGCGCCATTCGCCGTCGACCTTGACGCCGAGCGCCTCGTAGGGCGGGTACGGGGTGCCGATCGCGCGCTGCAGGTCGCGCACGTACTCCTCGAGGTTGTTCACCGACACCGACAGCCCCGCCTGGCTGCGGTTGCGGTAGCCGACGTCGCTCATGCGCAGGCTCGTGGCGTAGGGCTCGTAGGCCGTGCCCATGCCGAGCTCCTGCAGCTGCATGTCGCGTCCGCGGAGGAACGACTTGCACACCACGGGCGAGACGCCGAAGAGATAGAGCACCAGCCAGCCGTGGCGGCGGTAGTTGCGCAGCAGATCGAAGTAGCTCGCCGAGACGAACCCGCTCCCGCTCCCGCTCACGCGCTCGCCGCGCAGCGCGGCGTAAGCCTCCCAGAACGGCAGCGGGAAGGAGTAGTTGAAATGCACGCCCGAGATCGCCTGCATCATGCGGCCGTAGCGCAGGCCGAGGCCGTTGCGGTACACCGTCTTCATGCGGCCGACGTGCGAGCTCCCGTACCGGGCGAGCGGGATGTCGTCGTCGCCGTCGATGGTGCACGGCATGCTGGTCGCCCACAGGAGCTCGTCTCCCAGGTGGCGGTACACGAACTGGTGCAGGTCGAGCAGGTACTGCAGCAGCTCCCAGCTGTGCGTGAAGGCGGGCGTCACCAGCTCGATCAGCGACTCGGAGAAGTCGGTGGTGATGTTCTCGCTGGTGAGCGCCGAGCCGAGCGCCATCGGATGCGGCGTGTGCGCGAGCCTGCCTTCCGGCGTGACGCGCAGCGACTCCTTCTCGACGCCTTTGCGGCCGCCCTGCAGGATCTGGGGCTCGCCGCTGTTGACGAGGGAGGCGAGGCGTCGCTCGAAGACGCGATCGATGGCCGCGCTGCTCATGGGACATGCCTTCGAGCCGCTACCAGCGGATGCGGCCCGTAAGCACCTCGTACATCATCGTGAAGTCGCCGCGCAGGCTGTAGAGCGGGTAAGTGAAGGTCGCCGGCCGGTTCTTCTCGAAGAAGTAGTGCCCCACCCACGCGAAGGCGTAACCGGCGACCGGCACCGCCCACAGCAGCGCCACGCGCCCGGTGAGAAGCGCCGCGGCGGACAGCGTGAGTGCGAGCAGCGTGCCGCACACGTGCAGGCGGCGCGACGTGCGGTTGCCGTGCTCGCCGAGATAGAACGGATAGAACTCGCGAAAGCTCGCGTAGCGCGATCTTGCCGGTTTCTCGCTGCTGCTCATGCCCGTATCGTGGCTGCGGTTGTTGTTTGCGCGTCCTTTCAGGCATCTTGCCGCCTGCCGGGCGGTCGGCGCAAATGCCGCCACGGGAGCAAGCTCATGATCGGCATCATCGGCGGAACGGGCCTGTACGCCATGCGCGGCCTCGGGAAGCTGCGCGCGCACGAGGTGCAAACGCCCTTCGGGCCGCCCTCGGCCCCGCTGATGCTGGGCGCGCTCGCCGGGCGCGAGGTCGCGTTCCTCGCGCGCCACGGCCGGGGCCACGAGCTGCTGCCCGGCGAGATCAACTTCCGCGCCAACATCTGGGCGCTGAAGAGCGTCGGGGTGCGCACCGTGATCGCGGTCTCGGCGGTCGGGAGCCTGCGCGAGGACATCCGCCCCGGCGACCTGACGCTGCCGTCGCAGTATCTCGACTTCACCCGCGGTCTGCGCGCCGCGAGCTTCTTCGGCGGCGGAGTGGTCGCGCATGTCTCGAGCGCCCAGCCGGTGTGCGCGAGCACCGCCGCGCTGATCGCGCGTCTGGCCCGCTCGCTCGGGAGCACCGTGCACGAAGGGCGCACCTACGCCTGCGTCGAGGGACCGCGCCTCGGCACGCGTGCGGAGAGCCTGCTCCTGCGCGGTGCCGGCGCCGACGTCGTCGGCATGACCAACGTGCCGGAGGTGTTCCTCGCTCTCGAGGCGCAGCTCGGCTACTGCAGCATCGCGCTCGCCACCGACTACGACGCCTGGCTGGAGGATCCCGCGCAGCACGTGTCGGCGGCACAGATACTCGCCCTGTTCCGCGACAACCTCGAGCGCGTACAGCAGCTGTTGTCCGCCGTGGCGGCGGAGCATGTCGAAGACGAGTCGCGGCCTTGCCGGCACGCGCTCCGCGGCGCGCTGCTGACGCCGCTCGAGCGCTTGAGCGCCGCGCAGCGCGCGCTGGTGGACTTCCTGCTCATATGACGCACGGGCCTGACCTCATCACGACAGGTCCGCGCTACAGCGCGAACAGGTCGCCCTGCCAGGCCCTGCCGCCCTTGTAGGACGCCAGCCGCTCCTCCATCGCGTGCGTGTTCCACTCGAGATCGCGCGCCTTGCGGATCGCGGTCTCCTGCTGCGCGGCGGCTCCGGCGAAGTCGCCGCCGGCCGCAGCCGCGGCGGCCAGCGCCTCGAACATCTGCGGGTCGGACTTGATGCCGCCGGGGGCGAGCCTGGACGCCACCTGCTGCGCCATCGCGGAATCACGCAGCGCCGCGATCGGCGAGGCGGCGAGCAGTGCCACGACGTGCTTGCGTACGTAGTAGCTGTCGGCGCCCGCCGCGCTCTCGAGCAGCTTGCGGGCCTCGCCGACCTGCGAGTCCGTGGGACTCGCGCTCACGAGATCCTCGGCGAGGGTGAGCTGCGCGGCAGCGTCGCCGCCCGCGGCGGCGTGCCTGAGCCACGCCGTGCCGCTGGCCTGCGGGTGACAGGCCGCCACCGACCGCAGCTGCTCGCCGAGCCAGTACTGGGCTTTCGGGTTGCCGTCGCGCGCCGCGTCGATGAGCAGATGCGTCGCACGGAGCGCTCCGATGCCGAGCGCCCGATCGCCGCCGGCCGCCGCGAGGCCCACGAGGTACTCGGCAGCCGGATCGCCGGCCTCCGCCGCCGCGCGCGCGTCCTGGTAGGTCGGGGTGCTCCAGAGCGCCTCGCCCCCGGCGATGCTGAACGGCAGCCGCACCTGCTGCCGCGATTCGACCGGCGCGCCGTTGCGGGAAGCCGGCGTGAAGCGCGAGTGCAGCCAGGCCTCGATCGCCGCGGCGGCGAACGCCTCGTCGGGCACGGCGAGGAGGATCTCCGGGTCGCGCGGGCGGCCGTCGGGGCCGATCGTGAGCTCACCGACCACGAGCCCGTTGCGGAGCTTGCCGGCGACCGGGTACTCGGGTGCCGGCGCCCTGGTCACCGCGGCGGGAATCCGCTCGCGGCACTCGAGGTCGGGGTCGACGATGCCCTGCGCGTGGAGGGCGTCGTGGCCGTAGTGCGCCATGATGTCCGCCGCCCTGCTCTCCTCCTGCGCACTCAACGCGACCTTGAGCGCCGCGACCCGGCCTCCGACCAGCTCCTGGCAGCCGTTGGCGGCGGCGGCCTCGAGCCAGCCGACGCCCGCGCCGATATCCTTCGCTCCGCCCTGCCCCTGCAGCGCCATGACGCCGAGGTTGAATTGCGAAGAGCAGTCGCCGAGCTCGGCCATCGCGGCGAACTGGCGGCGCGCGGTGTCGTAGCGGCCGGCCTGGTAGTCGGCGAGGGCCGCGTTGAAGTCGGCACGCGCGGCGGCGGCGAACGCCGCGGCCGTGAATGCGGCGCACAGCATCGTGGCTCTCATTGTTGTATATCCCCCTGCGGCGCCTGCGGCGGCCGATCAGCGCTCGACGATCGCGGTGACTCCCATCCCGCCGGCGGTGCACACCGACATGAGACCGCGCCTGGCGGAAGGATTTCCGGCGAGCAGCTTGGCGAGCGTCGGCAGAATGCGCGTGCCGGTCGCGGCGAAGGGGTGGCCGAGCGCGACGCTGCCGCCCTTCACGTTGAGCCTGGCGCGATCGATGGACCCGAGCGGCGCCGGCAGTCCGAGCACGTCGCGGCAGTACTCGGGCGTCTCCCACGCCTTGAGCGTGCACAGCACCTGCGCGGCGAACGCCTCGTGGATCTCGTAGTAGTCGAAGTCCTGCAGCTTCAGATTCGCATCGCGCAGCATGGCGGGCACGGCGTAGGCGGGGGCCATGAGCAGGCCCTCCTTGCCGCTCACGTAATCGACCGCCCAGACCTTGCCGTAGGCGAGATACGCCTGCACCGGGAGGTTGCGCTTCGCGGCCCACTCGGGCGTCGCGAGCAGCACGGCGCTCGCGCCGTCGGTGAGCGGCGTCGAGTTGCCGGCGGTGAGCGTGCCGTCGGAGGCGAAGCTCGGCCGCAGCTTCGAGAGCTTCTCGACGCTGGTGTCGGCGCGCACGTTGCCGTCGGTCCTCAGGCCCGCGAACGGGACCACCAGGTCGTCGTAGAACCCCTCGCGCCACGCCGCCGCCGCCTTGACGTGACTGTCGTAGGCGAGCTGGTCCTGCTCGGCGCGCGTGATCCGCCAGCGCTTCGCCATCAGCTCGCAGCTCTGGCCCATCGAAAGCCCGGTGCGCGGCTCGACCACCGCCGGCAGCACGGGGCGGAAATGCTTCGGCCGCAGCCCGAAGAAGGGTTTCGCCCGCTCCCAGGCGCTGCGGCCGCGGTAGCTCGCGAGCAGCAGCTGCTGGTAGGAGCGCGGATAGACGATCGGCGCGTCGCTGATCGAGTCGGTGCCGCCGGCAAGCCCCGCGTCGATCTGGCCGAGGGCGATCTTGTTGCCGATGGCGATCGCCGCCTCGAGGCTCGTGCCGCAGGCGCGCTGCAGATCGAGCCCCGGCGTCTGCGGATCGAGCCCCACCGACAGCACGCACTCGCGCGTCAGGTTGTAGTCCTTCGAGTGCTTGATCACCGCGCCCGCGGCCACGTCGCCGAGACGCTCGCCCTGGAGCTTGAAGCGCTCGACCACCGCACGGAACGCGGCCGTGAGCATGTCCTGATTGCTGGCCGTGGCGTAGACGGTATAGGAGCGGGCGAATGGAATGCGCACGCCACCGACGATGGCGACGCGCCTGGCTGCTTGACCGACGAGCATTGACACCCCCCAGGAGCGCGGCAGGTTAGAATGCCATGGTCCAGCAGGCGTTGCCATCGGATGATCCCATGGGCGAGCTCACCACCATCATGGCCCGCGACGGTCACGAGTTTCAGGCGTGGCTCACGGCGCCCCCCGGCCGCCCGCGCGGCGCCGTGGTCGTGATCCAGGAGATCTTCGGCGTCAACAGCCACATCCGCTCCGTGACCGACGGTTTCGCCGCCGCCGGCTACACCGCTATCGCGCCCTCGCTCTTCGACCGCGTGCGGCGCGGCATCGAGCTCGGGTACACGCCGGCGGACATGCAGGAAGGCGCCGGCTACCGCAAGCAGATCAGCGCCGAGACCGCACTCAGGGATGTCGCGGCGGCGGCGGCGGTGGTCAGGCATTCGGGGCGCACCGGCGTGGTCGGCTACTGCTGGGGAGGAACGCTCGCCCACCTCGCCGCGTGCGAGCTGCCGCTCGCCGCCGCCGTGGTCTACTACGGCCGCCTCGCTGACTACCTCGAGCGCAGGCCGCGCTGTCCGGTGCTGTATCACTACGGGAGCGAGGACCACAGCATTCCGCTCGCCGACGTCGCGCGCATCCGCGCGGCGTATCCCGCCGCGCCCCTATACGTCTACGAGGGCGCCGGCCACGGTTTCAACTGCGAGCAGCGCGACAGCTACGACGCCGCGGCGGCGGCGCTGGCGCGCAGCCGCACGCTCGATTTCTTCGCGCGCCGCCTCGCCGGCACGGAACCGGCGGCAAGCGAGCGCGCCTAACCAGGAAAACAGGGCTGCCATGAAGCTTCGAGACCCCGATCTGCTGCGTACCCGTGCCTTCGTCGGCGGCAAGTGGGCGGATGCGACCGACGGTGCGACCCACCAGGTGCTGAACCCGGCCACACGCGAGCCGATCGGCACCGTGCCCGACATGGGCGCGGCGGAAACCCGGCGCGCCATCGAGACAGCTGCCGCGGCCTTTCCGGCCTGGGCGGCGCACACGGCGCGCGAGCGCGCGCTGGTGCTGCGCCGCTGGTACGAGCTCATCATGGCCAACCAGGAGGATCTCGCCACTCTGATGACCGCCGAGCAGGGCAAGCCCCTCGCCGAGTCCAAGGGCGAGATCGCCTACGCGGCCTCCTTCATCGAGTGGTTCGCCGAAGAAGGCAAGCGGCTGTATGGCGACGTGATCCCCGGCCACCAGGTCGACAAGCGCATCCTCGTGCTGCGCCAGCCGATCGGTGTGGTGGCCTGCATCACGCCGTGGAATTTCCCGGCGGCCATGATCACCCGCAAGGTGGGTCCGGCGCTCGCGGCCGGCTGCACGGTGGTGGTGAAGCCGGCGAGCCAGACGCCGTATTCGGCGCTGGCGCTCGCGGCGCTGGCGGCGCGCGCCGGCCTGCCCGCCGGCGCCCTCAACATCGTCACCGGGGACGCGGCTGCCATCGGCGGCGAGATGACGTCCAACCCCATCGTACGCAAGGTGAGCTTCACCGGCTCGACCGCCATCGGCAAGAAGCTCATGGCGCAGTGCTCGGGCACGGTCAAGAAGCTCTCGCTCGAGCTCGGCGGCAACGCGCCGTTCATCGTGTTCGAGGACGCGGACCTCGATGCCGCGGTGGCCGGCGCCATCGCCAGCAAGTATCGCAACACCGGCCAGACCTGCGTGTGCGCCAACCGCCTGCTGGTGCACGCGCCTGTCTATGAGGAGTTCACGCGCAGGCTCGTGCACGCGGTCGCGCAGCTGCGGGTGGGCGACGGCCTCAAAGGGCCCACCGACCAGGGCCCGCTCATCGACGTGAAGGCGCTCGCCAAGGTGGAGGAGCACATCGCGGATGCGCTGTCGAAGGGCGCGCGCGTCGCGGCGGGCGGCAAGCGCCACGCGCTCGGCGGCACCTTCTTCCAGCCGACCGTGCTCACCGAGGTGACCGCCGGGATGCTTCTTGCGCGCGAGGAGACCTTCGGCCCGGTGGCGCCGCTGTTCCGCTTCGCGACCGAGGCGGATGCGGTGCGCATCGCGAACGACACCGAGTTCGGCCTGGCGGCCTACTTCTACACGCGCGATCTGTCGCGCTCGTGGCGCGTGGCGGAAGCGCTCGAGTACGGCATCGTGGGCCTGAACACCGGCATCATCTCCACCGAGGTCGCCCCGTTCGGCGGCGTCAAGGAGTCCGGCATCGGCCGCGAGGGCTCGCGTTACGGGATCCTCGATTACACCGAGCTCAAGTACCTGTGCGTCGGGCTGAGCTAGCTTAGGCGGCGCCGCGCGCGCGCCCCCGCGACCTCATGCGCTACGTGAGCTCACCGGACTTCCAGCACGAGGGTGCCGAGCGCATCGGCATCCTGCTGGTCAACTCCGGCACCCCTGAGCGCCCCACCGCGCCCGCGGTGCGCCGCTTCCTCCGCCGCTTCCTCTCCGACCCGCGCGTGGTCGAGCTGCCGCGCCCCGTGTGGCTGCCGGTTCTCTACGCCCTGGTGCTGCCGCTGCGGCCGGCGCGCATCGCGCGCAAGTACCGCCGGATCTGGTCCGAGGCCGGCTCGCCGCTGCGCGAGCTGTCGGAGCGGCTGCGCGAGGCGCTCACCGCCACCCTCGCCCGGCAGGTGCTGGCGCCGTTTTCGGTCGAGCTCGGCATGCTCTACAGCCCGCCCGCGGTGCGCGAGGCGCTCGGGCGGCTGCGTGCCAGCGGCGCGCAGCGCATCCTGGTGGTGCCGCTCTTCCCGCAGTACTGCGGCGCCACCACCGGCGCGGTCTACGACCAGGTGAGCGAGGAGCTGCGCCGCTGGCGCTGGCTGCCCGAGCTGCGCTTCGTCGCCGAGTACCACGATCATCCCGGCTACATCGAGGCGCTGCGCGCCAGCGTCGCCGAGCACTGGAGCCGCGAGGGGCGCACCGGGCACCTGCTGATGTCCTTCCACGGCATCCCCGAACGCTATTTCTCTGCGGGCGATCCCTACTTCTGCAAATGCCAGAAGACCGCGCGCCTGCTGGCGGACGAGCTGATGCTGCGCGACAGCGAGTGGAGCGTCGCCTTCCAGTCGCGCTTCGGGCCGAGCGGGTGGCTGAAGCCCTACACGCGCGAGGTGCTGGCAGGCATGCCGGCGCGCGGTGCGCGCAGCGTGACGGTCGTATGCCCGGGCTTCGCGGCCGACTGCCTGGAGACGCTCGAGGAGATCGCCATCGAGAACCGCGAGTGCTTCATGCACGCCGGCGGCGAGCTCTTTCAGTACGTGCCGGCGCTCAACGCGCGCCCCGCTCATGCGCAGTGCCTCAGCGATCTCATCGTCGAGCACTGCCAGGGATGGACGCACCTCGAGCACGGGCGGCTGCCGAGCGCTGCGCGCGGCGCCTCCGCCTGATGGCCTGCGCGCCGCTGCCACCGCCCGGGCGCTTCCACGAGCTGAGCCTCGCGACCGGCGACATCCGCGCCTCGGTGGAGTTCTACGAGCGTCTCGGGTTCTCACACACCGTCACCACCGACACTTACGCGCATCCCTATGGCGTGCTGACCGACGGCTCGGTCTATATCGGCCTGCACCAGTGGCGCGGCGCCTCGCCCACCCTGACGTTCGTGCGGCCCGGCATCGCCGCCCGTCTGGCCGAGTTCACGGCGCTCGGCATCGAGCTCACCGTGTGCCGCACCGGCGAGGAAGTATTCAACGAGATCGGCTTCGAGGGCCCGCACGGGGAGTCGGTGCGCGTGATCGAGGCGCGCACCTACTCGCCCGCCGCCCGCTCCGCCGGCGAAGTCTCGCTGTGCGGCGACTTCGCGCAGCTGTCGCTCCCGGCGGGCGATTTTGCCGCGGCCCGGCGCTTCTGGGAGCCGCTCGGCTTCGTCGCGACCGGGGAAGTGGCGGCTCCCTACGTGCATCTGCCGCTCACCAGCGACACCCTGGAGCTTGCGTTCCACCGCCCGCGCACCTTCGAGGCGGCGCTCATCGTGTTTCGTGCGGCGGATATGGCGGGGCGGATCGAGCGGCTGCGCACGCTCGGCGTCGCGGAGGAGCCGCTGCCGCGCGGCATCGCCCGCGATGCCAACGCGCTGCTGGTGAGCCCGGAGGGGACGCAGCTGCTGCTGCTCACGGCCACCGAGTAGGAACTGCCCGTGCGCCGCCTCCTGTCCGTCCTGCCCGTCCTCGCCGCGCTGGCGAGCTTGCCCGCGCACGGCGACCCCGGCATGTGGACGTTTCACGACTTCCCGGGCGGTCTCGTGAAGAAAGAGCACGGCGTCCTCATCGACCAGGCCTGGCTCGACCGGGTGCGCACCGCGACCATCCGCCTGTCGAACTGCACTGCCTCCTTCGTGTCCCCCGACGGCTTGATTCTGACCAACCATCACTGCTCGGAGTCCTGCCTCGATCAGCATTCCACCGCCGGACAGCCGCTCCTCAGGGACGGCTTCCTCGCGCGCACGCGCGAGCAGGAGCTGCGCTGCGGCACGCAGGTCGCCGACGTGCTGATGGGGATGGAGAACGTCACTGCCAGGGTCGAGACGGCCGTCCGCGGGCTCGATGACAGGACCGCCAACAACACCCGCAAGAAGACCCTGACGATGCTCGAGCAGACGTGCGAGAACGAGAGCCGGCACGCGGCCGCGGGTGCGCTCAAGTGCGAGAGCGTGACTCTCTACCAGGGAGGGCAGTACTGGCTCTACAAGTACCGCCGCTACGCCGACGTGCGGCTGGTGTTCGCACCCGAGCGCGCCATCGCCGCCTTCGGCGGCGATCCTGACAATTTCCAGTTCCCGCGCTGGTGCCTCGACATGTCGCTGCTGCGCGCCTATGGCCGCGACGGCCAGCCCGCCCACACCCCGGGCTTCCTCACGCTCAGGCCCGAGGGGCCCGAAGCCGGCGAGGTGGTATTCGCGGCGGGACATCCGGGGCACACCGATCGGTTCCTCGCCGTGGCGCAGCTCCTCGAGCTCCGCGACGTGTTCCTGCCGCGCTGGCTGCTGCGCGCCTCGGAGCTGCGCGGGCGGCTGATCGAGTTCGGCAAGAGCGGCCCCGAGGCCCGTCGCATCGCCGAAGACCCGTTGAACGGCCTCGAGAACGCCATCAAGGTGCGCCGCGGGCAGCTCGATGCGCTGCTCGATGAGCGCCTCCTCGCGCACAAGCGCGCCGAGGAGGCGGCGCTGCGCGAGAAGGTGGCCGCCGACCCCGAGCTCGCGGCCGCGACCGGCGATCCGTGGCTCGAGATCGCCAGGGCCGAGGTTGTCCATCGTGAGCTCGATCTGCCTTACACCTGGATCGAGCTCGGTGCCGGCTTCGACAGCGACCTCTTCAATTACGCGCGCACCCTGGTACGCGGCACCGCCGAGCGCGCCAAGCCCAACAGCGAGCGGCTGCGCGAGTACCGCGACACGGCGCTGCCGCGCGTCGCGCAGCGCCTCACGGCCCCCCTGCCGGTCTACCCGCAGCTCGAGAAGCTCATACTGTCCTTCTCGCTCGAGCGCATGCGCGAGTGGCTCGGGCCGGACGCGCCGATCGTCCGGCAGCTGCTCGCCAGAGACTCACCCGACACACTGGCCGCGCGCCTCGTCGACGGCTCGAAGCTCGCCGATCCGGCGCTGCGCCGGCAGCTCTGGGAGGGCGGCGCGGCGGCGGTCGACGCCTCGCACGATCCGATGATCGAGCTGGCCCGCGCCATCGACCCGGAGGCGCGCGCGGTGCGCAAGCGCCACGACGATCAGGTGGAGGCGCCGATCGATGCGGCCGCGGAGAGAATCGCGCGGGCGCGCTTCGCGGTGTACGGCATGAGCGAGCCGCCGGACGCCACCTTCACCCTGCGCCTCAATGTCGGCACGGTGCAGGGATGGAAAGAGCATGGCGTCACGGTCGAGCCGTTCACGCACACCGCGCGGCTGTTCGAGCGCGCCACGGGCGAGGATCCCTTCCGGATCCCCGGCAGCTGGCTCGCAACGAAGGAGCAGCTCGACCCTGCGACACGCTTCAACCTCTCGAGCAGCAACGACATCATCGGCGGCAACTCCGGGAGCCCCTTGATCGACGCGCGCGGGCGCGTCGTCGGCCTGATCTTCGACGGCAACATCCACGCGATCTCGGGAGACTTCTGGTACGACGCGGAGCTCAACCGCGCCGTGGCGGTGGATCCGGCGATCATGTTCGAGGCGCTGCGCAGGATCTACCGGGCGCCGGAGCTGCTTGCCGAAATGGGCGTGAAGTAGCGCTCAGCGCGCGCCGCCCTCGGCGCGGGCCACGATGCGGAAGCGCACTCGCATCTCGTCCTGCACCGCGAGCGCGCCCATGAGCGCCGTGAACGGCGTGAGCCCGAGCTCGCTCTGTCTGAGCGCGGTCTCGCCCGTCACGGTGAGGGTATCGCCCGCGAGCTCCCAGGCCACCGGAACGCTGATCGTGCGGTGCTGGTCGCGGACCTGCGCATCGAGGTAGGCGATGAGCATGCGCGGCGCGGCGGCCGTCGCGGGCTCGAGCCGCACGGCGCGCAGCACCACCTCCGGGTACTCATCGGCGGCGAGCAGCGCGGGTCCGAGCATATTGCGCCGGGTGCCGTCGCGCGCCGACTGCGGCACCTCGGGCGGGAAGTCGGCGGCGGGCTCAGCGGCGCGCAGCTGCGGCTCGTCCACGGTGAGCTCCGCGACTGCGAGACGCACTTCGCAGCTCGCCTTCAGCACCTCGCCGGGGACATAGATCGTGCCGGCGAGCGTATGGGAAGCGATCAGGTGATTGTGGCCCGCGGACGCGAGCGCCCCGCCGCGATACACTCTCAGGGTGAGCAGCGAGTCCGCGGCGACGATGTCGTAGGGCTGTCCGGTGTGCGGCGCGACCGGCGGCGGCGCCGGCGGCGCGGACACCTGCGCCGGCGGCGGCGGCGGGCGCGTCGGGCAGCCAGCGAGCGCGCACGCCAGGAACAGCGCGCTCAACGTGCGCATCTTGCAACCGCGGCTCACCCCTTTAAGCTTAAGCCTCATGCCTCTCCGCAACACCACTCGCCGCTGGGGCGCCATCGCGCAAGCCTTCCACTGGGTCATCGTGGCGCTGATCGTCGTGCAGGTTACGCTCGCCGGGATGGCGGACGATCTGCCGAACGGGATGCGCAAGCTCACCCTGCTGGCGCGCCACAAGTCGGTCGGCATCACGATCCTCGGCCTCGTGATCCTGCGCCTCGCGTGGCGCTGGGTGAACGAGCATCCGCCCCTGCCTGAGAACCTCAAGCGCTACGAACAGGCTCTGGCGCGCTTCAGTCACGTGGCACTCTACGTCCTGCTCGTCGCGGTACCCCTGTCGGGCTGGACGATGTCCTCGGCGCGTGGGTTCCCGGTAAGCTGGTTCGGGTTCTTGCAGCTGCCGGACCTGGTGCCGAAGAGCCGCCCGCTTTATGAGGCGCTCCTCACGACGCATCACACCCTGGCCTGGACGCTGCTCGCGCTGATCACGCTGCACGCTGTTGCGGCCCTCAAGCATCATTTCTGGCACAAGGACGACGTGCTCAAGCGCATGTTGCCGTTCACCCGCACCTGAGCTCTCCGGCTATCCAGAGGAACCCGTCGATGCGCCATCCAATGCTCTGGCAGGCTCTCGCCGCGACGCTGCTCGCCGGCGGCGCCTGCGATGCGGTCCGCGCTGCGGCTCCGCCGGCGGCGGCTGCCGCCGCCCCGGCGGCCGTGGCCGCCCGCTACACGCTCGACCCCGCGAAGAGCTCCCTCGAGTTCACCTTCCTCCAGGCGGGCGCGAAGGACACCGGGCGCTTCCCGCGCTTCGCCGTGACTCTCGATTGCCCGGGGGCGGACCCGGCGGGCGGGCGGCTCGAGGTCACGGTGGAGGTCGCCGCGGTCGATACCGGCGACCAGGACCGCGACGACGTGCTGCGCAGCGATGACCTGTTCGCGGTGGCGAAATTTCCCCGGGCGCATTTCCTCGCCACCCGGATCGTGAAGACCGCGGCCGGCTACGAAGCCGACGGCGCCCTCACCATCCGCGGCGTGACGCGCGATACGAAAGTACCCTTCACCTTCCGCGAGGCCACCGAAGGCGGCGTCGCGGTCGGCTACCTGACGGGCAAGACGGTCGTGCGCCGCCTCGACTTCGGAGTCGGCCAGGGCGACTGGAAGGCGACCGACCAGGCCGGGAACGAGGTCACCGTGTCCTTCGCGCTGCGCCTGACACGCGCAGCGCGGTAGAGCAGATACCCCAGGCGCAGGCCGCGAGAGCCGCGCCAATGATTCAATACTCGCTACCGTCGCGCCGTGTGAACCTGCCGCGCGCGTGCGGCGGGCTCCACAGGAGATCCACCTCCGGGTCGCAGTAGTGCGCGCTGTCCCCGGGGTCGCGGTTGCTCACCTCGAGGTAGAGTGCCGGGCGGTCGCTGCGGTTCACGAGCTGATGCCCGTCCTCGACGCCTGCCGGGAAGCCGGCGCACATGCCGGCCGTGAGCAGCTGCTCGCCGGCGCCCGTGCGCAGCACCACCTCCCCCTCGAGCACGTACACGAACTCGTCCTCGCGCGTATGCCAGTGCCGCATCGACGACTCCTTCCCCGGCGGCAGCGTCGTCAGGTTGACGCCGACGCGCGTCAGGGCGAAGGCATCTCCCAGGCGGCGCTTCTCGCGCGGCAAGACGCGTGTGCGGTAGGGCTCGGGATAAGCGGAGCGGCTGAGCGCGGCTACGCTGCGCGCCTCGAGTGCCGGTTTGTGCGCTGCCATATGACGCTCCTCGGGCGGTGCGCGCACGGTTGACGCGCGTCAGTTCCTTCGCGGAGCATGCCACAGGTCGCATGCCTGAAATATTCGACGACGTCGGACACTGCGTCGACGCGCTGCTGCGCCGGGTGGGGCCGCGCATCGTGGTCGCGCTGCCGCTCGCCATCGGCAAGCCGATCCCGTTCGTCAACGAGCTCTACCGCCGCGCGCTGCGCGATCCCTCTCTCGACCTGACGATCCTCACGGCGCTGTCGCTGCTGAAGCCCGTGGCGCGCGCCCCGCTCGAGGCCCGGCTGCTCGAGCCGCTGGTCGCGCGGGTGTTCGGCAGCTACGTCGAGCCCGAGTACGCGCGCGCGGTGCGCGCCGGGCAGGTGCCCGCCAATGTCCGCGTGATCGAGTTCTTCCTCACCCCGGGCGCATTCCTCGGCGCGCTGCACGCGCAGCGCAACTATCTCTGCGCCAACTACACCCACGTGCAGCGCGAGGTCCTGGCACACGGCGTCAACGTGGTGACGGCGCTCCTCGCGCGGCGCACCGTGAACGGCCAGATGACGCTCAGCTTCGGCTCGAACCCGGACGTGGTCGCAGACCTTCTGCCGCAGGTGGCAGCGGCGCGGCGCGCCGGGCGCGAGCTGGTCATGGTCGGGGAGATCCATGCGCAGATGCCCTTCATGACCGGGCACGCGCAGGTCGACCCGGCGTGCTTCGACCTCCTCATCGACGATCCGCGCTACGACTTCGATCTCTTCGGTCCGCCCAATCCGCCGATCAGCACCGCCGACCACGCCATCGGCATGTACGCGAGCAGCCTGGTACGCGACGGCGGCACGCTGCAGATCGGCATCGGCGAGCTCGGCGACTCTCTGGCGTACGCGCTGCTGCTGCGCCACCAGCAGAACGCGGCGTGGGTGGGCGCGCTCGGCGCACTCGGCATGCACGACGCCGGGGGACTCATCCGCGGCGAGGGCGGACTCGAGCCCTTCAGCGCGGGCCTGTTCGCCTCCACCGAGATGTTCGTCGATCAGCTGCTCGAGCTCTATCGTGTCGGCATCCTGCGGCGGCGCGTGTACGATTCGCTGCCTCTCGAGCGGCTGCTCTCATCGGGGGCCATCGCCGAGCGCTTCGACGCGGGGATTCTCGAGCGGCTGGTCGCGGCCGGTGTGGGGCCGCGCCTGAGCTATGCGGAGTTCGCCGAGCTCAGGCGCTACGGGGTATTTCGCGAGGAGGTGGAGTTCGAGGGCGGGCGCATGCGGGTGCGCGGCGGCGAGTGGATCGGCGCGGACCTCGCCGATGCGGCGTGCCGCGCGGCCATCGCCGGGCAATGCCTCGGGCGCGAGCTGCGCGGCGGCGTGGTGCTGCACGCGGGCTTCTTCCTCGGCCCGCGCGGCTTCTACGCGGCGCTGCGCGACCTCCCCGAGAGCGACCGCGCGCAGTTCGACATGCGCGGTGTCGCCTTCATCAACCAGCTGTACGGCCCGGACCAGGAGCTGCGCATCCTGCAGCGCCGCGCCGGGCGCTTCGTCAACACGACCATGCTGGTGACGCTGCTCGGGGCGGCGGTGTCTGATGCGCTCGAGAGCGGCCAGGTGGTGTCGGGCGTCGGCGGCCAGTACAACTTCGTCGCCATGGCGCACGCGCTGCCGGACGCGCGCTCGATCCTGTGCCTGCGCGCGACCCGCACACGCCACGGCCGCACCACCTCCAACCTCGTGTGGCGCTACGGTCACGAGACGATACCGCGCCACCTGCGCGACATCGTGATCACCGAGTACGGGATCGCGGACCTGCGCGGCCGCACCGACGAGGAGATCATCATGGCGCTCCTCAACGTCGCGGACTCGCGTTTCCAGGAGGAGCTGCTGGCGGGGGCGAAGGCCGCCGGCAAGATCCGCGCCGGCTACCGCATCCCGGACGCCTGCCGTGACAACACACCGGAGCGTCTGACGCGCGCCCTCGAGGCGCACCGCCGGCAGGGATTCTTCAGCGAATATCCCTTCGGCACCGACCTCACGGCCGAGGAAATCGCGCTGGCGCGGGCGCTCGTGTTCCTCGACGGCCGCACCGGCACGCTCGCGGGAAAGCTGGCAACGGCCGCGGCGGCCGTAGTGAGCGGCAGCCCCGCCCCGCGGCACGCGGCCGCGCTGAAGCGCATGGGCCTCGAGCAGCCGCGGAGCTTCGGCGAGCGTCTCGACCGGCGGCTCGTCGTGCTCGGGCTCGACGCGACCCGCGGGGCGCCCTAGCGCTTGCGGCGTGGCGCCGCGCGCTTGCGGGCGGCGCGCTTTGGCGTCCTGCGTGCCCTGGGCGCCTTGCGCCTGGGCGCCGCGGCGCGTTTCGCCTTGCGCGCCCGCGCCGCCCGGCGCGGCTTGGCCGTGGCGGCTTTCTTCGCGGCGGCTTTGGCCGTGGCGGCTGGTTTTGCCGGCGACGCGGCCGCCTTCGGTTTCGACGCCGCCGGCTTTGCGGCCGCGCCTTTCCCTCCCTGATCCGTGCCCCGCAGCTGCTCGAGGATCGCGGGATTCTCGAGCGTCGAGACGTCCTGTGTGACCTCCTCGCCGTTCGCCACCGCCCGCAGGAGCCGGCGCATGATCTTGCCCGAGCGCGTCTTGGGAAGGTTGTCGGCGAAGCGGATGTCGTCGGGCTTGGCGATCGGACCGAGCTGCTCGCCCACCCAGTCGCGCAGCTCTTTCGTGAGGGCGCTCGTGTCCCCCGTGGGACGCGGGCCGCGCAGCACCACGTACGCGAACACCGACTCGCCCTTGATCTCGTGGGGCCTGCCCACCACCGCCGCCTCCGCGACGCGCGGATGCGCGACCAGCGCCGACTCGATTTCCATGGTGCCGAGGCGGTGCCCCGATACCTTCAGCACGTCGTCGATGCGCCCCATGATCCAGAAGCAGCCGTCCTTGTCGCGGTGCGCGCTGTCGCCCGCCACGTAGCAGCGGGTATGGAACTTCGCCCAGTAGCCCTCGACGTAGCGCGGGTTGTTGCGCCAGATGGTGCGCAGCATCGACGGCCAGGGCTTGCGGATCACGAGATAGCCGCCCGCGTCGGCGCGCTTCACCGAGTCGCCGTGGTCGTTGACGATGTCGGCATCGATGCCGGGCAGCGGCTGCGTGCACGAGCCCGGCTTGGTGGCGGTCACGCCCGGGAGCGGCGAGATCAGGATCGCGCCGGTCTCGGTCTGCCACCAGGTGTCGACGATCGGGCAGCGCTCCTTGCCGATCACCCGGTGATACCACATCCACGCCTCGGGGTTGATCGGCTCGCCGACGCTGCCGAGCAGGCGCAGCTTCGAGAGGTCGTACTTCTTCGGCAAGTCGTCGCCGAGCTTCATCAGCGCGCGGATCGCGGTCGGCGCGGTATAGAAGACGGTGACGCCGTGCGCCTCGCAGTTCCTCCAGAAGCGGCCGCCGTCCGGCACGGTGGGCGCACCCTCGTACATGAGAATGGTCGCACCCGCGGCGAGCGGGCCGTAGGCGATGTAGGTGTGTCCGGTGACCCAGCCGACGTCCGCGGTGCACCAGAACACATCGTCGTCGCGCAGGTCGAACACCCACTGGGTCGTGACCTTGGCGCCGAGCAGATAGCCGCCGGTCGCGTGCTGGATCCCTTTGGGCTTACCCGTGGAGCCCGAGGTATAGAGGATGTAGAGCGGATGCTCCGCCTCGACCCACTCGGGGTCGCAGGAGGGCGGCTGCCCCTCGATGGCCTCGTGCCACCACAGGTCGCGGTTTGCGTCCATGGGCACCGCCCGGCCGGTGCGCTTGAGCACGATGACGCGATTGACGGTCGGACAGCCGGCGGCGAGCGCGTGATCGGTGTTGGCCTTGAGCTCCACCGCCGCTCCGCCGCGCCAGCCGCCGTCGGCGGTGATGACGAGCTTGGCCTCGGTGTCCTGGATGCGATCCTTGAGCGCGGGCGCGGAGAAGCCGCCGAACACCACCGAGTGGATCGCGCCGATGCGGTTGCAGGCGTGCATCGCGACCAGCACCTCGGGGACCATCGGCATATAGATGACGACGCGGTCGCCCTTGTTGATTCCCTGCGCCTTGAGCGCGTTGGCGAAGCGGCACACGTCGGCATGCAGCTCGCGGTAGGAGAGCCGCCGCACATCCCCCGGCTCGCCCTCGAAGATCACCGCAGTCTTGTGGCCGCGCTCGTTGAGGTGCACGTCGAGGCAGTTCCACGAGGCGTTGAGCCGCCCGTCGGTGAACCAGCGGTAGTTGGGCGCGCGCGCCTCATCGAGCGCCACGGTGAACGGCCGGTGCCAGCTGAGCTCCTGCGAGGCGAGGTCCGCCCAGAAACCGACGTGATCGTCGGCGGCGCGCTTGCGCAGGGCCTCGAGATCGCGCGGCTTGATGCGCGCCCGGGCGGTGAACTCGGGCGAAGGGGGAAAAGTGCGCTGCTCGATGAGGACCGACTCGATGTTCTTGTCCGCCGCTGCGACCGCCATAACTACCCCCTCGACTGACGCTCAGCTGTCCGGCACGGGCCGGGTGCGCAGCATAGCCTCTAACCGTGCAGCTCCGCGAGCAGCCGCTCGATCATGGCGCGCGCCCTGCGGGCGTAGCTCTCGCCGAAGAGGTTGGCGTGGTTCAGCACGTGATAGAGGTTGTAGAGATCGCGGCGCAGCTCTGCTCCCGGCGGCAGCGGTGCCGCCGCGGCGTAGGCCCGGTAAAAAGGCGGGCCGAAGCCCCCGAAGAGCTGCGTCATGGCCACATCCGCCTCGCGGTCCCCATAGTAGACCGCCGGATCGAAGATCACCGGATCGCCGTCCGGGGTGGCGAGCCAGTTGCCGCCCCAGAGGTCCCCGTGCAGGAGCGACGCGGCCGGGCGATGCGCCCCGAGGAGCGCCTCGACGCCGGCGAGCAGCCGCCCGCCCTCCCGCTCGAGCAGCGGGCCGAAGCCGTTGGCCACGGCGAGCGCGAGCTGCGGCCGCAGCCGCCGCTCGCGGAAGAACTCCGTCCACGAAGCGAGTCCGCCGTTCGCCTGCGGGGTGCTGCCGATGGCGTTGTCGCGCCGCCAGCCGTGCTCCGGCGCGGTGACGGCGTGCTGCGCGGCGAGCCGCCGACCCAGGCGCGCTTCACTCTCCCCGGTGGTCGCGCCGGCCTCGAGCCACTCGAGCGCGAGGAAGGCCGACGCCCCCGCGCCTCCGCACGCCAGCACGCGCGGCACGCGCACGGCTCGAGCGCGCGCGAGCTCGGCGAGCCCGGCGGCCTCGGCCTCGAGTATGGACGCTGCGGCGGCCCCAGCCACCTTGACGAATACCGGACCCGAGCCGGTCGTCCAGCGGTAGCAGCGGTTGATGCTCCCGCCGGCGACGCGCTGTCCCGGCTCGGGCGCAAACCCGAGGCCCGTGAGAAGCGTCAGCTCCTCCGCGACCGCCGCCCAGGACTCCATGGAGTCGTGCCCGTACCGCGCGATCTCAGGCGTATGCCGCGGGCAGCTGCGCGAGGCGCGTCCCCTGCGCGCGCAGAAACGGCCCGAAGCCGAGCCGGTCGTAGAGCCCGGTCAGCGCCGGGAGGTCGGGCGGGCGGCGCCTGAGTCCGTCCGCGGCGACGCCGAGCGGCAGATCGCAGCTGATGCGGGTGAGGCGCCGCGCGAGATACACCGACTCGCGATGCTCGGCGAGGCGCGCGCCGAGCGTGCCCGCGCCGCGGATCTTGAGGCGTGCGACGCGCTCGAGATCGTCGTAGAGCTCATCGAGCGAGGCGAAGGCCTTCATGAGGGAGGAGGCGGTGCGGTGCCCGACGCCCGGGACGCCCGGGATGTTGTCGGATTCGTCCCCGGCGAGCGCCAGGTAGTCGGCGAAGCGCTCGGGTGCGACGCCGTAATGGCGCTCGATGTCGTGATAGCCGAACTGGCTGCGGGCGCCGAAGTCCCACAGCACATCGCCGTCGCGCATCAGCTGCGCGAGATCCTTGTCGCGCGTGATGAAGGCGGCGCGCACGCCGGCCGCGCGCATGGTCCGCGCGAGCGTGCCGATGATGTCGTCGGCCTCGTACTCGGGGTAGACGAACTCCGCTAAGCCCAAGTGCCGGCACACCTCGCGGCAGCGGCCGAACTGCTGCGTCAGCGCCGCCGGGGCCGGCTCGCGGTTGGCTTTGTAGGCCGGGTAGATCCCGCGGCGGTAGGAATGCGGGCCGCGCTGGTCGAAGGCGACCGCTATGTGGGCGGGGCGTACGCGCTCGATGAGGTCGCCGAGAAAGCGCGCGAAGCCGAACACCGCGTGCGTCGGATTGCCGTCCGCGTCGCGCATGTCGGGCAGCATCGAGTGATAGGCGCGGAAGACGTAGACCGAGGCGTCGACGAGGAAGATCACGCCGAGACCTTAGCAGGTGCCGGCTACCGGCGCACTGCGCGATAGTCCGATCGGCAATAGTCAGGCAGGTGCCTGAGCAGGCGCTCAGGACAAATAGGCGCGGATGCGGTCGTGCAGCGGGCTGGTGCGCGGGAAATGCGCCACCAGATATTCCATCTGGTCGGCCAGCACACGCCGCCCCTTGAGGAAGATGTATTCGGCGTAGGTCGGCGTGAACGGCACCGCGATCAGCTGCATGCGCGCCTGCTCGGGGGTGCGCGAGGCTTTCTGGTTGTTGCAGCGGCGGCAGGCGGCGACGACGTTGGTCCAGATGTCCGTGCCGCCCTGGCTGAAGGGGCGGATGTGATCGCGCGACAGCTCGCGCGAGGCGAAGCGCGAGCCGCAGTACATGCACAGGTACGCATCTCGCCGGAACAGCGTCTGGTTGTTGAGCGGCGGGATGTAATCGTGGCGCGTGTTGCCGGGATTGCCGGTATGCCCGACGGTGGCGACGATCGAGTTCACTTCCAGCACCGTGCGGGCGCCGGTGCGCGCGTTGGTGCCGCCGTACAGTTGATAGAGGAGCGAGCCGCACGTGTAAGCGACCTGCTCCTGGGTGTAAAGTCGCGCGGCTTCCTTGTAATCGATCCACTCGAGCGGCATGCCGGCCACGTCCGTGCGCAGCACGAGCTGCGACAGCCCGCGCGCCGCCGGAGCGGCGATGACCGCGAGGTCGTCGAGGAAGCCGTGGTCGGCGCGATCGAGGTCGATGCCGTGCATCGCGCTGTAAGATACGGCACTTTTGTGCAAGAATTCAACACTGCAAGATCTTAATTAACTTGAAATTTTCCAGACACGTGGCCGACCGGCCACGGCTGCACGAGAGGCACTGAATGCCAGCGACGATAGGTGCGTTGCGAGAGAGCGCACTTGAGGAAAAGCGCGTCAGTCTGACTCCGGAGGTCGCCGAGAAGTTCGCGAAGGAAGGCGCGCGCGTGATGCTCGAGCGCGGCGCGGGCGAGCGCGCGCGCTTTCCCGACTCTCTTTACAGGAGTGTGACCTGGGCGGATAGCGCCGCGGCGGTGCTCGCGGGCGCCGACGTGCTCCTCACGGTGCAGCCGCTCAGCGTCGCGCAGATCGGCCAGCTCAAGCCGGGCGCCGTGGTGATCGGCTTCATGCAGCCGCACGCGCGTGCCGCCGAGGTGCGCGCGCTCAGGCAGCGCGGCCTCACCTCCTTCGCCATGGAGCTCGTGCCGCGCATCTCGCGCGCGCAGTCGATGGATGCGCTGTCCTCGCAGGCCGCCGTCGCCGGCTACAAGGCGGTGCTGATCGCCGCGAGCCACCTGCAGAAATTCCTCCCCATGCTCACCACCGCCGCCGGCACCATCCGCCCGGCGCAGCTGCTCGTCATCGGCGCGGGCGTGGCGGGGCTGCAGGCCATCGCCACCGCCAGGCGCCTCGGCGCCGTGGTCGAGGCCTACGACGTGCGCAGCGCCACGCGCGAGCAGGTGAAGTCGCTGGGAGCGAAGTTCGTCGAGACCGGCGTGAGCGCCGAAGGCACGGGCGGCTACGCGCGCGAGCTCACGGCGGAAGAGAAGGCGAAGCAGCAGGAGGCGCTCGATGCGCGCATCGCCGCGGCGGATGCCGTGGTTACCACCGCCGCGGTCCCCGGGCGGCCGGCGCCGAAGATCATCTCGCGCGCCGCGGTCGAGCGCATGCGCCCGGGCTCGGTGCTGGTCGACATCGCCGCCGAGCAGGGCGGCAACTGCGAGCTCACCCGCGCCGGCGAGGTGCTCGAGCACCAGGGAGTGAAGATCGTCGGGCCGGTGAATCTCGCCGCCGAGCTCGCCTACAACGCGAGCGAGATGTACGCCCGGAATCTCTTCAATTTTCTCAGGCCCGCCCTCGTGAAGGGCGAGCTCGCGATCGACTGGAACGACGAGGTGTTCGCGCAGTCGTGCCTGACGCACGGCGGCGCGATCAAACACGAGCCGACTGCCAAGGCGCTCGGGGGCTGACATGACCGGAATGGTGGCACTTTATATCTTCATGCTCGCGGCCTTCACCGGCTACGAGGTCATCTCGCGCGTGCCGGTGATCCTGCACACGCCGCTCATGTCGGGCTCGAACTTCGTGCACGGCATCGTGCTGGTCGGCGCGATGGTCGCGCTCGGCGCCGCCGGCACGCCGCTCGAGAAGGCCATCGGCTTCCTCGGCGTGCTGCTCGCGGCGGGCAACGCCGTCGGCGGCTACGTGGTGACCGAGCGCATGCTCGAGATGTTCAAGGCGAGCGGGCAACGCGGCAAAGCGAAAGGGACGCACTGATGCCGGGCTGGTGGTCCGCGGGCCTCGCGATCCAGGCGAGCTATTTCGTCACCGCGATGCTGTTCATCGTGGGCTTGAAGCGCATGAGCTCGCCGGTGACGGCGCGCAGCGGCATCCTCTGGGCGGGCGCCGGCATGGCGGTCGCGACGCTCGTCACCTTCCTCTACCCCGGAATGTCCAACTACGGGCTGATTCTCCCGGCGATGCTGGTCGGCGGCATCCTCGCTTGGTGGAGCGGCAAGGTGGTCGCGATGACCAACATGCCGCAGATGATCGCGCTCTACAACGGCATGGGCGGCGGTGCGGCGGCGGCGATCGCCGCGGTCGAGTTGTACCGCGGTGGCGCCGGCGGTTATGTCACCGCGACGCTGGCGGCGGCCGGCGGCATCATCGGCGCGGTGTCCTTCTCCGGCAGCCTCATCGCCTTCGGCAAGCTCCAGGGGCTGATCACCAGGAGCGTGCGCTTCGGCGGCCAGCAGATCCTCAACCTGCTGTTCCTGGCGGCGGCGCTGGTGCTGGGCGCTCTGGTGGCCACGCACGCCAACGCCTCGCCCGGGATCGTCACGGGCTTCTTCGTGCTGGCGCTGATCCTCGGCGTCACCATGACGCTGCCGATCGGCGGCGCCGACATGCCGGTGGTGATCTCGCTCTATAACGCGCTCACCGGGCTCGCGGTCGGCCTCGAGGGCTTCGTGCTCGACAACGCGGCGATGATCATCGCCGGCACCGTGGTGGGCTCGGCCGGCACGCTGCTCACGCAGCTGATGGCGAAGGCCATGAACCGCTCGCTCGGCAACGTGCTGTTCTCGGGCTTCGGCGACACCGGCGGCGAGGCGACCGGCGCGGTCACGGGGAGCCTGAAGCCCATCGAGGCGGCCGACGTCGGGGTCATGATGGCCTTCGCCTCCAAGGTCATCGTGGTGCCGGGCTACGGCATGGCGGTCGCCCAGGCGCAGCACAAGATCTGGGAGCTGTGCCAGCTCCTGATCGACCGCGGCGTGAACGTGCGCTTCGCGATTCACCCGGTCGCCGGGCGCATGCCGGGCCACATGAACGTGCTGCTGGCCGAGGCGGGGGTGCCCTACGACCTCATCTCCGACCTCGATGAGATCAACGCGGAGTTCGAGACCGCAGACGTGGCGCTCATCATCGGCGCCAACGACGTGGTGAACCCGGTCGCGCGCACCGACAAGTCGAGCCCCATCTACGGCATGCCGATCCTGAACGCCGACAAGGCGAAGAACGTCATCGTCATCAAGCGCGGCAAGGGCGCGGGTTTCTCCGGCATCGAGAACGCGCTCTTCTACCTCGACAACACCCGCATGCTCTACGGGGACGCGCAGAAGGCCGGCGCCGAGCTCATCGCGGCGGTGAAGGCGGTCGGCTGACCGGCCAGCTCTCGCCATGCAGCGCAGGAGTCTCCTGAAGCTCGGTGCGGCACTGCCGCTGTCCCTGAGCGCGCCGGCGCGGCTCGCCGCGCGCGTCATGTCGCCCTTCGCACGCGTGCGTCCCGGCGATCCTTACTGGCCGACGCGCGCGCACTGGGAGGAGCTGAGGGCCGCGGTCGGCGGCAATCTCCCCGAGCCCCATGCGCTGTTCGCGCCATGCGCTGGCGCAGGACCCTCCACCGGGATCGCCGCCGCGTGCGCCGATGTCTCGCAGAACCTGCGCAACCCCTTCTGGATCGGCGACCAGCCGGGCGGCACGGAGGTGTCGGGCTGGCTCGAGGCGTGGACGCCTGCGGCCAGCGCCTACGCGGTGAAGGCGCGCGACGCGCAGGATGTGCTGCAGGCGGTGAGCTTCGCGCGTACCCACAACCTGCGCGTGGCGGTTAAAGGCGGCGCGCACAGCTACCTCGGCACCTCCAACGCGCCCGATTCGCTCCTCATCTGGACGCGCGCCATGAACGAGGTGCGGCTGCACGATGCCTTCGTCCCGGCCGGCTGCGCGGGCGAGGTGGCGCCTTCGGCCGCGGTGTCGGCGGGCGCGGGGGCCGTGTGGGCCGATCTGTACCATGCGGTCACGGCGCAGTCGGGCCGCTACGTGCAGGGCGGGGGCTGCACTTCGGTCGGAGTCGCAGGGCTCATCCAGAGCGGCGGCTTCGGCAGCTTCTCCAAACGCTTCGGAACGGCGGCCTCCGGCCTGCTCGAGGCGGAGGTGGTCACGGCCGACGGCCGCCTTCGCACCGTGAACGCCCGTACTGAGCCGGATCTCTTCTGGGCGCTGAAAGGCGGGGGCGGCGGCAGCTTCGGAGTCGTCACGCGGGTGACGCTCCGCACGCACGAGCTGCCGGAGTTCTTCGGGGCCGCCTGGGGCAGGATCCGCGCCAGCTCCGACGAGGCGTTCCGGCGGCTGATCGGGCGCTTCGTCGAGTTCTACGCCACCAGCCTCTTCAACGAGCACTGGGGCGAGTCGGTCAACATTCAGACCGACAACACGCTCGAGCTTTCGATGGTATGCCAGGGGCTCGACCGGCAGCAGGCACCGCAGGTCTGGCAGCCCTTCTTCGCTTGGGTCAAGGCCGCCCCGGCGGACTTCACCGTCACGGACCCGCTCGGTGCGCGCGCCACCGAGGCGCGGCACTGGTGGGACGTCGCGGGCAATCCCTCGATGATCCGCGACACGCGCCCCGGGGCTCCCGCATGGCACGGGTGGTGGGAAGGTGACCAGTCCCAGGTGGGAGCGTTCCTGCACGGCTACGACTCGCTCTGGCTGCCGGCCTCCCTCCTCGAGCCGGGGCAGCGCGAGCGGCTCGCCGCGGCGCTGTTTGCCGGCAGCCGCCGCCAGCAGATCCGCCTGCACTTCAACAAGGGGCTCGCCGGTGCGCCGCGGGAAGCGATCGCCGCGGCCCTCGACACCGCGACCAACCCGGAAGTGACCGGCGCCTTCGCGCTCGTCATCATCGCCGACGGCGAGCGGCCGTCCTATCCCGGCGAGGCGCGGCCGCCCATGGATCTCGAGGCCGCGCACCGGGACGCGCGCGCGATCGACGCCGCGGCCGCGGAGCTGCGCAAGATCGCTCCGCAGGCCGGCTCGTATCTCTCGGAGAGCAACTTCTTCAACCAGCGCTGGCAGCAGGACTATTTCGGCGCGCATTACCCGCGCCTGAAAGCGATCAAGAAGCGATACGACCCCGAGGGACTCTTCATCGTGCATCACGGAGTCGGGAGCGAGGATTGGAGCGCGGACGGTTTCACACGGCTCAGGTGAGCGGGGCGGTCTGCTGAATGTATGAGCCTCGCCGCACCCCGCCGCTGTCGCGCCGAGGGTTCGCGCGGCGGCTCCTGAATCACTTCGCGCTCGCGGCGCTGCTGCTCGCGCTTTCGCTGGCACTCGGCATGGCCGGCTACGAGTACTACGAGCACCTCCCCTGGCGGGACGCCTTCCTCAACGCGGCGATGCTGCTCGGGGGGATGGGGCCGGTGAACAATCCGCTGACGCCCGCGGGTAAACTGTTCGCCGGCTGCTATGCCCTGTATGCGGGGCTGGTCTTCATCGTCACCGCGGGCATCATGCTCGCCCCGGTGGTGCACCGTATCCTGCACCTGTTCCACTGCGACGAGCGCGACCGATGAGCACACAGCGACCACGCCCGGCACGGGGCACAGCAGCGGCGGCGGCCGCGCTCGCAGCGCTCACGGCAGTCCTGCTCGGCGGGAGCCCGGCGCCTGCCGCAACCGCTGCAGCCGCACCCAGGGCGCTCACCACGGCGGAAGTGCTCGCCGCTTCCTCGCCGTCCGACTGGCGTCCGGTCGCCCCGCAGAACACGCTGTACCTGGAGCTCCCCACGGGACGCGTGATCATCGAGCTCGCGCCGGTCTTCGCCCCGAATCACGTCGCCAACGTGATCGCACTCGCGCGCGAGGACTACTTCGACGGCCTCGCGTTCATGCGCTCGCAGGACAACTACGTGGTGCAGTGGGGCGACGCGCAGGGCAAGAAGCCGCTGCAGAAAGCGCAGCGTACGCTGCCGGCCGAGTTCGAGCGGCCGCTGCGCGGGCTGACGATCGCGCGCATCGCCGACCCCGACACCTACGCACCGGTGGTCGGTTTCCTCGACGGCTTCCCCGTGGCCGCGGATCCGCAGCTTGGCCGCGCGTGGCTCGTGCACTGCTACGGCATGGTCGGCGCCGGGCGCGACAACGACGTCGACTCGGGCGGCGGCACGGAGCTCTACGTGGTGACGGGGCAGGCGCCGCGCCACCTCGATCGCAACGTGACGCTGCTCGGGCGCGTGCTGCGCGGCATGGAGCTGCTGTCGGTGCTGCCGCGCGGCCACGGCGCGCTCGGCTTCTACGAGCCCGCGGAGAGCGGCATGCCGATCCGCTCGCTGCGCCTCGCCGCGGACCTTCCCGAGCCCGAGCGCACGGCGCTCGAGGAGCTGCGCACCGACACGGCGACTTTCGCGGCCTACGTCGAGGCGCGGCGCAACCGCCACGAGGAATGGTTCAAGGTGCCCGCCGGGCGGATCGACGTGTGCAACATCCCGGTACCGGTGCGCCCGGCCGCGGGCAGGAGCCGCTGACCCGCGGGGCGTGACTTCAGCGGCTGCGCGCAGGCGGCGGACGCGCTCCGCCGCGCTGCTGCATGCGCTTGGCGCGCTGCTCGCGCGCGCGCTCCACCATCTGCTGACGCTGCTCGGGTGTGGCGTTGCGCCACTGCCGGCGCAGCTGCTGGCGCTGCGCCGGCGGCAGCTGCTGGAAGCGGTGAAAGTTCTGCCGCACGGCCGCCTGCTCCTTCGGCGGCAGCGCCTGGAAGCGCTGCCAGCGATCGCGCAGCGCACGGCGCTGCTCGGGCGGCAGCGACTGCCAGTGCGAGAAGCGCTCGCGCGCCTGGTCGCGCTGCTCGGGCGACATCGCGAGCCAGCGCTCGCTGCCGTGAGCGAGCGATTGCTGACGCTCGGGCGGCAGGCTCCCCCACTGATTCGCCATCGGGCCGAGGAGCTTCTGCTGCTCGGGCGAGAGGCTCGACCAGGCGACCGGCGCGGGCGGATTCGGGGACGCGCCGGCCGGGACGGACGGCGGCGGGGCCTGCGCGAAGCACGGCGCCGCCGCGGCGAGCACGAGAGCGGCGAGCAGCGCGTACCTCCGGGTATGAGTTGTCATCCGGCTACCCATTGTTCTTGTCTCCGGGCGGGGTCGGCGCCGGGGTCGGCGGCGGAGCCGGCGGCGGCCTGGTAGCGCCGTTGGCGGCAGGGCGCGGCGCCTTGCCGGGATTCGGCTGCGCGAGATAGTTGGGATTCACCTCCGAGAGCCGGTCGACGCTGCCGAGGAACTCGAGGAACCCCGCCGCGGGCTGCGGCGGCGGCGCCTTGCTCGCATCGTCCGAGCGGCCGATGGCGCTGCCGAGCGCGAATGCGCTCAGCACCGCGATCGCCCCGGCACGATGGAGCCACATCAGGTGTTGCTCTCGGCTCCGGCATCGGACTGCGCGGCCGCCCATTCGTAGAACGAGCCGTCCCAACCCTCCATCAGGTCGATCGCGTCGCTGTCTGTCAGCAGATCCATGTCCTCGACCACCGCGGCGTGCGGCGCCTCGAGCGCCAGCGGCGGTGCGCCCGCGGGCTGGCGCTGCCAGAGCACCACGGCCACCACCAGCGCGGCGGCCACGGCGCCCGCGGCCGGCATCAGCGTGAAGCTGCTCCAGCGGGCGCGGCGGCGGGTGGCGGCCGCGGCGAGCGCCGCATGGCGCGCCTGGTTCAAACGCGAGCGCGTGCGCGCGTCGATGCGCCGCACGCTCTCCTCGAGCACGACCCTCGCGTTGCGCTCGAGCTCCGTCAGTGATTCATCCGCCCCGCTCATACCCAGAGCTCTCCAAGTTGCGCGCGCAGCGCCTGCACTGCGCGAAAGTAATGAGTCTTCACGCTGCCTTCCGAGCAGCCCATCGCCTGCGCCGTCCCGGCCACGTCGAGGCCCTCGAGCGTGCGCAGCAGGAATGCCTGCTGCTGCCTGCGCGGCAGCCGCGCGAGCGCCTGCTCGAGCGCCCCCACGGCCTCGTCGAGCTCGAGCCGGCGGAGCGGCTGCGGCTCGAGGCTCGGCGCCTGAGCCACGGGGTCGAAGTCCTCGTCGTCATCCTCGCCGCGCAGCGGCGGCAGCCACGCCATGACGCGGCCCCGCACCGTGCGCCGTCGCTGCATGTCGCGAATGCGGTTCTCGAGAATCCGGTAGAAGAGCGGCTTCCACTCCTCCGGCGGACGGTCGGAATACGCCCGCGCCAGTTGCAGCATCGCGTCCTGGACCGCATCGAGAGCATCGTCCTCGTGCCGCAGCGCCGCCTGGGCGATCTTGAATGCCTTCAGCTCGACGCCGGCCAGAAACTGGTTCAGCGCTCGGGTTTGTGTTTGCTCGTCGGGATCCGTCAGGTCCACGTCGCCGTGTAGTGCGGCCGGCATGCTATAAGGCGAGGCGAGCGTAGCAAACTCGGGCATGGCGTGTATAACGCGCGCAGGCGCCACGCGGTTGACGCCCTCCATCATGGCAAGTCATTGATTTAGCTCATTCGGTGGTACCGGCTCACAATCTGTTCAGGGTGGCGCTCGACACCCCCCTGCGGCGGCTCTTCGACTACCTGCCGCCCGCCCCGCCCGCCGGCTCCGTGGGAATAGAACCAGGCGTGCGCGTGCGGGTGCCCTTCGGCCGCCGCCGCCTGGTCGGGGTCGTCATGGCGGTCGCGGACACCTCGGAGGTCCCCCCCGAGCGCCTCAAGCCCATCCTCGAAGTGCTGGATGCGGCGCCGGCGCTCGAGGCCTCCAGCCTCGAGCTCATCGAGTGGGCGGCGGAGTACTACCACCATCCCGTCGGCCAGGTGCTCGCGACCGCCCTGCCAAAACTCATGCGTCTCGGCGCCGGCGTCGAGGCGACCGAGGAGCGCTGGACGTTGACCGGCGCCGGGCGCGCAGCCGCCGCGGCGGGTGAGCCGCGCCGCGCGGCGAAGCAGCGCGCCCTCCTCGAGTTCCTCGGCTCCCGCGGCGGCGCCGCCGCGGCCGGCTCGCTGAGCGGGCACTCGGCGAGCTTCCCCGGCGCGGCCCGCGCGCTCGAGAAGCGCGGCTGGATCGAGCGCGCCGAGGTCGTGCCGGTCGAGGCTCCCGAGCCGGTGTGTGCGCGCGCGGCGGGACCCGCACTTCTGCCCGAGCAGCGCGCGGCGGTCGAGCGCGTCGCCGCGGCCGCGGGTGCCTACGCGGCCTTCCTCCTCGAGGGTGTCACCGGCAGCGGCAAGACCGAGGTTTACCTGCGGCTCACCGGGGAGGCGCTGGCGCGGGGGCGCACCGTGCTGGTGCTGGTGCCGGAGATCGGCCTCACCCCGCAGCTGGTCGGCCGGTTTCGCGAGCGTTTCGAGGCGCCGCTCGCGGTGCTGCACTCGGCGCTCACGGACCAGGAGCGGCTCGCCGCGTGGCGCGCGGCGTGGCGCGGACATGCGCGCATCGTGCTCGGGACGCGCTCGGCGGTGTTCGCGCCGCTTCCCCGTCTCGGGCTCATCGTCGTCGACGAGGAGCACGACGCCTCCTTCAAGCAGCACGAGGGGGCGCTGCGATACTCGGCGCGCGATCTCGCGGTGGTGCGCGCGCGCCTGGCGCGCGTGCCGGTGCTCCTCGGCTCGGCGACGCCCTCGCTCGAGACGCTCAACAACGTCGCCGCGGGCCGCTACACGCGGCTGCGGCTGCTGCGCCGGCCCGGGGAGTCGCAGCCGCCGCTTCTCAAGCTCATCGATCTGCGCGTGCACGCGGCCGAAGCCGGCATCTCGACTCCGGCCGCGCTCGCGATCGAGCGGCATCTCGGTGCGGACGGCCAGGTGCTCGTGTTCCTCAACCGGCGCGGTTACGCACCGACGCTGCTGTGCACGGCGTGCGGCTGGATCGCGCCCTGCCGCGAGTGCGACGCGCGCCTCACGGTGCATCTCGCCGCCTCGCGGCTGCGCTGCCATCACTGCGGCGCCGAAGCGCCGCTGCCGGCGCGCTGCCTGCAGTGCGGCTTCGCGGTGAAGCCCGTCGGCCAGGGCACCGAGCGCATCGAGGCGGCGCTCGGCGCGCGCTTTCCCGGCGTCGCCATCGCGCGGCTCGACCGCGACGTCGTGCGGCGGCGCGGCGATCTCGCCGAGGTCGTGCGGCGCATGGCCTCGGGCGAGGCACGCATCCTCGTCGGCACGCAGATGGTGACCAAGGGTCACGACTTTCCCGACCTGACGCTGGTCGTGGTGCTCAACGCCGACCAGGGGCTCTTCAGCGCCGACTTCCGCGCACCCGAACGCCTCGCGCAGACCATCGTGCAGGTGGCGGGCCGCGCCGGCCGGGGATCGAAACCCGGGGAGGTGCTGATCCAGACGGAATTCCCGCAGCACCCGCTGCTCATGAGCCTGCTCGAGCGCGGCTACGATGGCTTTGCGGAGGCGGCGCTGGCCGAGCGGCTGCAGGCGTCGTGGCCGCCCTTCAGCCGCCTGGCGGCGCTGCGCGCCTCGGGGAAGACGCGCGAGGCGGCGCTCGGTTTCCTCGCCGCCGCGCGCGCCGCGGCCGGCACGCCGCCGCACGGCCTGAAGCTCCTGGGTCCCGTGCCGGCGGCCATGGCGAAGCGCGCCGGACGCTATCACGCGCAGCTGCTCATCGAGAGCCGCGAGCGGCCGCCGCTCCATCGGTTCCTCGACGCCTGGCTGCCCGAGGTCGAGACGCAGAAGAACGCGCAGCGCGTGCGCTGGGCGCTCGACGTCGATCCGCTCGAGCTCTTCTGAAGCATCCCGGCGGGCGGGCCTCGGGTACACTGACCGCATCTTGAAGCAGGAACTCGAGCAGCTGCTGCTCGCCGCGCTCACCCAGCTCGCCGGCGGCATGCTTAGGGAAATACCCCCCGTCTCGGCCGTCGCCGTCGAGCGCACGCGCGAGGCGCAGCACGGCGACTTCTCGAGCAACGTGGCGCTGCGCCTGGCGAAGGCCGCGCGCCGCCCGCCGCGCGAGCTCGCGGCCGCGATCGTCGCGGCGCTGCCGCCGAACGCGCTGGTGGCGCGCGCCGAGGTCGCCGGCGCCGGCTTCATCAACTTCCACCTGAGCCCCGCGGCCCATGCGCACGAGCTCGAGAGCATCCACGCGCGCGGCGCGCGCTACGGCGAGAGCAGCTCAGGTGCCGCCGAGCGCGTGCTGGTCGAGTTCGTCTCGGCGAACCCCACCGGCCCGCTGCACGTCGGCCACGGCCGCCAGGCCGCCTACGGCGCGACGCTCGCCAACATTCTCGCCGCCGTCGGCTACGACGTCGCGCGCGAGTACTACATCAACGACGCCGGCCGCCAGATGGACATCCTCGCGGTGAGCGCCTGGGTGCGCTATCTCGAGCTGTGCGGCGAGCAGCTGCCCTTCCCGGAGAACGGCTACCGCGGCGAGTACGTGCGCGAGCTGGCGCGGGACCTGAAGAGCGCGGCCGCCGAGGCGACCCTGCGGCGCCCGGCCGCCGCCGTGCTGGCGCAGCTCCCCGCCGACGCGCCGGCGGGCGACAAGGAGGCCTACATCGATGCGCTGATCGCGCGCGCCCGCGAGCTCTTGGGTAACGACGGCTTCCGCCAGGTGCTCGAGCTGTCGCTCGAGGCGATGCTGACCGACATCCGCGAGGATCTCGGGGAATTCGGCGTGATCTTCGATCACTGGTGCTCCGAGCGCGCGCTGGCCGACTCCGGCGCGATCGATCACGCGCTCGCCGTGCTCGAATCCCAGCAGCGTCTGTACCGCAAGGAGGGGGCGCTGTGGTTCCGCGCCACCGAGTTCGGCGACGAGAAGGATCGGGTGGTGGTGCGGGAGAACGGCCAGAAGACCTACTTCTCCTCCGACATCGCCTACCACCTGAACAAGCGCGAGCGCGGCTTCTCCCGTCTGATCGACGTGCTGGGCGCCGATCATCACGGCTACGTGGCGCGCGTGCGCGCGGGCCTCGCCGCCATGGGTCAGCCCCCGGACTGTCTCGAGGCGCCGCTCATCCAGTTCGTGAGCCTGTTCCGCGGCGCCGAGAAGATCCCCATGGGCAAGCGCGAGGCGCAGTTCGTCACGCTGCGCCAGCTGCGCGCCGAGGTCGGCAATGACGCCTGCCGCTTCTTCTACCTCATGCGCAGCCACGACCAGCCGCTCGACTTCGATCTCGAGCTCGCCAAGTCGCGCACCAACGAGAACCCGGTGTACTACATCCAGTACGCGCATGCGCGCGTCGCGAGCGTCATGAAGCAGCTCGCCGCGCGCGGCCTCGCCTTCGACCGCGCCGCCGGGCTCGCCGCCGCCGGCGCGCTCACCGAGAGCCACGAGCAGGCCGTGCTGCAGGCGCTGGTCCGTTACCCCGAGGTGCTCGAGCAGGCGGCGCTGAACCGGGCGCCGCACGCGCTGGTCCACTATCTGCGCGAGCTCGCCAACGCCTTCCACGCCTATTACAACGCGCAGGCGTTCATCGTCGAGGATGCGCCGCTGCGCAACGCGCGCCTGGCGCTGGTGCTCGCCGTTCAGCAGGTGGTGCGCAACGGGCTCACGCTGCTCGGCGTATCCGCGCCCGAGACCATGTGAGCCGCGCGCACGACTCTCACGCCATGGCGCGACTCACCACCCGCGACTACAAGAGGACCACGCGCCGCCCGCTCGACTTCGCGCGCTGGCGCGAGTTCGGCTTTGGACTTCTCGCAGGCGCCGCGCTCGCGAGCGTCGCGTTCGTCTATGCCGGGGGCAGGGCTCACAAGGCGCCTGAGCTCGCCGATGCCCCGCGCCCCGATCCGCACCGCGTGGCGCCTGCGGGCGGTGACCCGGGCGGCGCGGACCCGGCCAGGCCCTCCGAGAAGTACGACTTCTATCAGATGCTGCCGAACTTCGAGGTGGTCGTGCCGGAGAAGGACAAGGACGTCAAGCGCGACCTGCCGGCCGGCGCGCCGATAGAGCGGCCGGGCGTCTATGTGCTGCAGGCGGGCTCCTACCGCAACGACTCCGACGCCGAGCGCGTGCGTCAGCAGCTTGCGCTGCAGGGCGTGCAGGCCAAAGTGCAGCGCGTGGCGATCGACGCCGACGTCTGGCACCGCGTGCGCATCGGCCCGATCACGAATCTCGCCGAGCTCAACAAGGTGCGCAAGCAGCTGCAGGCCGCCGAGGTGGATGCGCTGGTGATCCGGGTCGGGGACTGATCCGGAGGCTCTGAGCGCTCAGCGGCGCGCGCGCGCAGCGCGCGGCCGGCGTCGCCCGGGCCGGCTCCCCCGCGGCCGCTTTTCCCGGGGCGGCGGCGCCCGCATCGCGGCCGCCACCGAGCGGCGCGCCCACTCGGCGAGCTGCCGTGCGTCCTCCAGCACCTCCGCCGGGGCCTCGAAGTAGCTCATGCTGAGCTCCGGCCGGTCGGCATACGGCCGGAACGGTGCCGCACCGCGCGCCGCGTAGTCGGCGCGGTTGGAATCGTCGACCCGCAGGTACAGCGTGTCGTCCGAGATGAGCCCGAAGAAGAACTCATCGCAATACAGCCCCGCGCCGCCGAACATGCGCCGCGAGCTGACCCCGCCGAGTGCCTGCAGCTGGTCAAGGACGTACGCCAGGAAATCAGCACTAACCGTCATGCCGCGGGCGCGAGCGCAAAAAAAGAGCTTTCAGGGGCGTGCGCGCCAGGGATGGCGCGCCCGCAGCCTACAGGGACGTACTTGCGGCGGCCCTGAAAGGTCTTTTTTGCGCTCGCGCCGGGCTCCATGCCGGCTCAGTCTTCGCTGATATTCCTGAAGTCCACCCCCAGCGACCGCAGCTTCCGGTACAGATGCGTGCGCTCCATCCCGACTCTCTTGGCGAGCTGCCCCACCTTGCCGCTGCAGAGCAGCAGCTGCTGCTGCAGATAGGCCCGCTCGAACTGCTCGCGCGCCTCGCGCAGCGGCAACGCCAGCAGGTCCTGCTTCACCAGCGGCTCATCGGGCGGCGCCTGCACGGCGAGCTCGCGCTCGACCTCCTCGAGGCGGATCTCCTCGCTCCCGCCGTGGATCAGGAGGCGGTGCACCAGGTGGCGGAGCTCGCGCACATTGTCCGGCCACGGGTAGTTGCGCAGGCGATTCTGCGCCGCGACGCTGAAGCGCCGGAAGGCAAGCCCTTCGGTGTCCACCACCCGGTCGACGTGGTAGCGCAGCAGGTCCGGGACGTCCTCGGCGTACTCGCGCAGCGGCGGCACGCGCATGATGAGCACGTTGAGGTGCGCGAGCAGGTCGCGGCGCAGCGCCTCGCTCCCGGCGCGCTGCTCGATCCCGGGCTGGCCCGAGGAGATGAGGCGCGCGCGGAACGGCACCGGCTCGCCGCCGCCGAGGCGCGTGAACTGCCCCGACTCGAGCACGCCGTAGAGGAGCCGCTGCACCCCGGCCGGCAGATCCTCGACCTCGTGGATGAAGAGCGTGCCGTTGCCGGCCTGCTCGAGCAGCCCCTCGCGGGCGCCGCCGTCCGCGGCCGCACGCCCGAACAGCCGTTCCTCGGCGTCACCCTCGCGCAGCGTGCTGGCGATGAGCGCGATGAACGGCGCCGCCGCGCGTGCGCCGTGCTCGTGCACGTAGCGCGCCAGGGCCTCGCGTCCCGAGCCCGGCTCGCCGACCAGCAGCAGCGGCGAGGGATTGGCCGCCATCTGCTGCAGCTCGGCGCGCAGCTGCTGCATGAGGCGGCTCTTGCCGATCGGCGCCGTGAGCGCGGCGCCGAGAATCTTTCCGGACTGGCGATGACGCCGCCCGGCATCGAGCGCGCGCTCCACCGTGCGCAGCAGCTTCGCCAGCGACAGCGGCTTCTCGACGAAGTCGAAGGCTCCGAGGCGCGTGGCCTCGACCGCGGTCTCGACGGTGCCGTGTCCGGACATCATGACGACCGGGCAGCCTTCGGCCGCGCCCGTGGACCACTCGCGCAGCAGCGTGATGCCGTCGACGTCCGGCATCCAGATGTCGAGCAGCACCAGATCGGGGTTCTGCCGCGCGCGCGAGGCGCGCGCCTGCGCGGCGTTGGCGGCGACGTCCACTTCGTAGCCTTCCTCGGAGAGGATCTCCTTGAGGAGCCCGCGGATGTCCGCCTCGTCATCGACCACGAGAATGTGTGGGTTGCTCATGCCCTCTCCCTCCGCAACTGATCACGCCGCTCGCGCGCGCCGCCGCCGGCGGAGCGGGTGCTGTCTTTCACCGGCAGCACCACCCGCACGCGGGCGCCGCCTTCGGGGCGGTTGTCCGCATCGATGCGGCCGCCGTGCTCTTCGACGATTTTCTTCACGATCGCCAGCCCCAGGCCCGTGCCCTTCGGCTTGCTGGTCACGTACGGGTCGAACACCCGGCCGAGCAGCTCGCGCTGAAATCCCGGGCCGTTGTCGCACACGGTCACGCTCGCATAGTCGCCGTCATCGCTCCTGTCGAGCGCGGTGGCGATCTCGAGCGTCGGCTGCGTCACGCCCTCGAGCGCCTCGAGCGCGTTGGTCACGAGGTTGTTGAGGATCTGCCGCACGCGCCCGCGGTCCGCCTCGATGCCCTCGAGTAGCGGATCGAGGTCGAGACGGATGCGCGTGCGCGGCGCCTGCGAGCGGTACAGGTCCGCCACCTCGGTCACCAGCTGATTGAGGCTGAAACGGCTGATCTGCATCTCCGGCGCCCGGGCGTATTCGCTGAAGGCGTTCACCATCTGCTGCATGGTCTCGACCTGCTGCACGATGGTGCGCGTGCCGCGCTCGAGGATCTCGGCGTCGCGCTCGCTCATGCCGGCGAGGAGGCGCCGGCGCAGCCGCTCGGCCGACAGCTGGATCGGGGTGAGCGGGTTCTTGATCTCGTGTGCGAGGCGCCGCGCGACCTCGCCCCAGGCGGCCTCGCGCTGTGCCGCGAGCAGCGTCGTGATGTCGTCGAAGACGATCACGAAGCCCATGTCGCGGTCCTCGCCCGGCAGCGGCGTGCACGCGCACATGAGCGTGCGCCGGCCGGCGCTGCCGTCGAGGTCGAGCTGCTCGCGCCACTCCTCGCGCCCGGCGGCGAAGCGCACCGCGAGCGCGCCCACGAACTGCCCGAGCCGCTCGTTGCCGGCGGCGAGCTCGGGCAGCGGCCGGCCCGTGGCGGCGGCGAGCTCGGCGCCGAGAATCGCTCCGGCCGCCTGATTCGCCATGCGTACCGTCATGTTGTGATCGATCGCCAGCACGCCGGTCGAGAGGCGCGCGAGAATGATCGCGAGCCGCTCGCGCTCGCGCTCGACGGCCTCCTGGCTGTGCTGCGCCTCGGCGCGCGCGCGCCGCAGCCGCTTGGTCATGTCGTTGAAGGAGTGCACCAGGAATCCCATCTCGTCGCGCGACGGCAGCGGCAGCCGCTTGGCGAAGTCGCCCTTGCCGACCGCGCGCGTGCCTTCGATGAGATCCTGCACGGGACGCACCAGGCGCTGCGCCGAGAAGATCGCGCCATAGATGGCGGCCAGCATCGTGAGCAGCAGCACGAGCGTCAGGGTGAGACTGAAACTGTACTTGAGCGGCTCGCGCATCGCGGCGAGATTGCCGTACTGCGAGTAGGTCCCCTGCACCGCTTCCGACAGCGCCGCGAGCTGCGCCGGCACCGGGTAGATCGCCACCACGAAGCGCGCATCGTGGCTCGCGAGGCTTTCGGTGAGGGCCGCGCCCGTGCGGATCAGATAGCTGCCGCCGGCCTGGGGCTCGAGGCTGACGTAGGGGAGATGCTGCGCCACCTGGCGCACGAGGTCCTGAGGCGGCTGCGCCGGCAGCGCCTCGAGCGGGTTCTCCATGCTTGCCGCGACGATGCGCCCGCGCGCGGCGAACAGGGCGATCTCGCGCGCCTCGCTCGTGCGCCGCTCGGCATCGAGGCGCGCCTGCAGCGCCGCCGGCGGCAGCCCGGCGAGCTCGCGCGCCAGAGCCTGGGTGCGTTGCGAGTACTCGCGCATGCGCAGCTCGAGCGCCGCGCGCGACAGCACCACCGCGTCGTTGAGCCCCTGCTTCACCTCCACCGTGAACCAGCTGTCGATGCCGCGGTTCAGGAACTCGAGCGAGGACAGGTACACGATCAGGAGCGGCGCGATGACGAGCGCGCCGAAGATGCCGACGGTGCGTGCCGTGAGGCGCGAGCCCGGCACATGGGCGCGGTAGTCGCGCACCAGCCGCCAGAGCTTGCGCACCACCAGCACCGCGAGCACCAGCGCCGCGCAGGCGTTGAGGACCACGATCCACCACTGCAGCCGCGCGAACTCGCCCGAGTTCTGCACGCTCTTCGCGAGCAGCAGGCAGGCGCCGATGCCGGTGACGCCCCAGAAGACGCTGAGCGCGACTGCACTCGCGCGCGCGCGGCGCTGGCTGCGTGGATTTATACCGGCAGCGACCATGTGTACCACTCGCTCTGACGCGCCCAGTCGTTGGTCCAGAAGAGCAGCGCCCGCAGCGATGCCGGCAGCTCCCCGCGGCGCACACCGGCGCGTACGCTGATCGTGTAGTTGCCGCCGTCGAGCTGCGGCTCCACCAGGATCGGCCAGGCGTCCACCCTGCCGAGGGAGTCGAGCGCCTCGTCGAGCGTCGCGAAGCTGTCCTGGTCGCCGCTGCGCACGTCACGCACCACGTAGCGGTCGCTGACCGCGTGATAGCTGAGCTCGCGGTGCAGTGTCAGCTCTACGATGCTCGCGTTGAACCACAGACGCCGCTCCCGCTCGATGCGCACATCCAGGTCGAAAGCCAGTGTGATGCCGTCGCGCAGCGCCTTGCGGATGGCAGGCCCCTCCGGGTATTCCACGCGCGCGTGCAGCAGGAATACCCCGTGATCGATGTTCACGTAGGCGGACCGCACGACGAGCACGCCGTCGAGGGCATCCGCCCGCACCCGCCCGGGCGCCGCGGTCAGCGCCAGCACGCAGAGCGTCGTGAGCAAGCCGCGCCCGATCAAACCATCCCTTGCTGGACCGCCGCGTAGCATGGATGCAACGACTGGCCTCGATTGTGGACTTGGGGCTTGCCGATCAGGTTCCGGCCGTTGTCTTTTCGAGACAAGCATAATAGAAGCCGTCGGTCCCCGCCTCTGCCCCCGGGAGCAGCTGAACGCCGACCGCCCGGTCGCGGGCGCCGGGGGCGAGCGCGGCGGCACGGGGCATCTCGCCGGCAGTCATGTGGGGCGCAGCTTCGAGGAAGCGCTGTACCACCCCTTCGTTCTCCTCCGGCAGCACCGAGCAGGTGCAATAGACCAGCCGCCCGCCCACGGCCAGCATGCGTGCCGCGCCGGCGAGGATCGCGAGCTGCCCGGCGGCCAGCGCCGGCAGGTCGCTGGCGCGCCGCAGCAGCTTGATGTCCGGATGGCGGCGGATGACGCCCGTCGAGGAGCACGGGGCATCGACCAGAATGCGCTCGAAGGGGCGGCCGTCCCAGAAGCTCTGCGGCTCGCGCGCATCACCGACGCTCAGGTGTGCGGTGCGCCTGAGGCGCTCCAGGTTCTCCCGGATCAGCCCGACCCGGGAGGGATCGATATCCACTGCCGAGACATCGGCCCCCTCGCCGAGCTGCTCGAGAATGTGACCGGTCTTGCCGCCCGGAGCCGCGCAGGCATCGAGGACGCGCATCCCCACCCGCGCCCCGAGGAGCGGCGCGGCGAGCTGAGCTCCCGCGTCCTGAACCGAGACCATGCCTTCGGCGAAGCCCGGCAGTCGGCCGATGGGTACCGGGCGCCCCAAAGTCACCGCCGATTCGCACCATTGTATCGATTGCGCTTCAATCCCGGCCTCCAGGAGCTGAGTCAGGTAGTGGGCCGCGCTGGTGCGCGAGAGGTCGACCCGCAGAGTCATCGGCGGGTGCGCGTTGTTGCCGGCGAGAATGCCTTCGCAGGAGTCTCCCCACGCGGCGCGCAAACGATCGACGACCCAGTCGGGGTGAGCGGTGCGGCGGGCGAGGTCCTGATCCACACGGGCAAGAAGGGCGGCGTGCTCGGCGAGGTAGCGCCGCAGCACTGCGTTGACGAGCCCCGTGGCGCGCTCGCCGGCGAGGATGCGCGCCGCGTCCACCGCGGCGTGCACCGTCTGCTCCGGCACGTTGCGCGAGTATTCGATCTGATGAGCGCTCGCCACGAGCAGTGCGCGCACTGCCGATGCGACGCCCGAAGGCCGCTTCATCAGCCCCTCGAGCGCCGGCGCGAGGCGCAGATACCAGCGCAGCGTCCCAAGCGCGATCGCGCGCACCGCGGATCGATCATCGGAAGGCTCGCCTTCCGCGAGCGCGGCATCCGCGGACCGGCCGTTCGCCAGCACGGCGTCGACGACGCGGGCCGCCGCGGCCAGCGCCGGCGCGCCCGGAGCCCAGCGCGTTCTAGCCAAGGCGCCGGCCCGCCAGGCGCAGATTGTGGGCGAATTCGGACACCTGCAGTATCCGCCCGCCCGGTTTCTGGACTTTCAGGACGCCGAGGAGCCCTTCGCCGCATTGGACCCGCATGATGCCGTCACGTACGGAGACGATGGTGCCAATTTCTTCTTTTTTCCTGTCTTTTACCGTCATGTTCGAGGCGGAATGGATGCGGAGGCGCTCCCCGTCGAGAGTCGTCTCGGCGATCGGCCAGGGATCAAAGGCCCGCACCTGCCGCTCGATGCTCGCCGCATCGCGGCTCCAGTCGATGAGAGCCTCCGATCGAGCGATCTTGGCGGCGTATGTGGCGCCCTCCGGCGGCTGCGGTTGCGCCCTGAGCGTGCCGGAGCGAACTCCCTCGAGCGCTTCGAGGATCGCCGCCGCGCCGAGCGTGGCGAGGGCTGCATGCAGCGAGCCGCCGGTGTCATCCGCGCCGATCCCGATCTCGCGCCTGAGCAGCATCGGGCCGGTGTCGAGCCCCTCGTCCATCTGCATGATGGTGACGCCGGTGACCTTATCCCCGGCGAGGATCGCGCGCTGCACGGGAGCGGCGCCGCGCCAGCGCGGCAGGAGCGAAGCGTGAATGTTGAGACAGCCGTAGCGCGGCAGCGCGAGCACCGCCGGCGGAAGAATCAGGCCGTACGCGGCCACGACCAGGACCTCGGGCTTCCACGCGGCGAGCGCGCCGCGCGCTGCCTCCCCGCGCAGGCTCGCGGGCTGCAGCAGCGGCAGGCGGTGCGCCTCGGCGAGGGCTTTCACCGGCGATGCGCGCAGGTGCAGGCCGCGCCCGCTCGCCCGGTCGGGCTGCGTCAGCACGCCGACGACCGTGTGAGACTCGAGCAGCGCCGCGAGCGCGGGCCGCGCGAACTCGGGCGTCCCGGCGAAGGCCACGCGCAACACTAGCACCCTACCGCACTGGCGCAGGCCAGACTCCGGCACTGCAGAGCCGGCAAGAGTCGCGCCTTTCGCCGGCGGCGACGCAGGCACTGTCCGCAAAAGCGCCGCGGGCGGCTTTTGCCCATCGACTAGTACGCGCGGTGCGCGCCGCTCGCAGGTAGCGCAGCGCGCCCCGAGCGCTCCTTGCGCTCCTTGTCGAGCTTCTTGCGAATTCGCTCCCGCTTGAGATCGGAGAGGTAATCGACGAACAGCCTGCCGTCGAGATGGTCCATCTCGTGCTGGATGCACACGGCCAGGATATCGTCGTAATCGCGCTCCAACACCGCGCCGGCGCGGTCCTGGGCGCGCACGCGCACCTTCGCCGCGCGCTTCACCTCGTCGAAGATCCCGGGCACCGACAGACACCCTTCCTCGGTGCTCTCCTCGCCCTCGCGGGCGAGGATCTCGGGATTGACGAGCGCGAGGGCGCCGCTCTTGTCGCTCGAGGTGTCGATGACGATGACGCGCTGGTGGACGTCGACCTGCGTGGCGGCCAGCCCGATCCCGGGGGCGGCGTACATGGTCTCGAACAGGTCGTCGATCAGCGTCCCGAGCGCGGCGTCGAACTCGGTCACCGGCCTGGCGCGCGTGCGCAGCCGGGGGTCCGGGAACTCCAGGATGGTTCTTAAGGCCATGATTACGCCGTATGTGGGGGCGCCGCCCCCCGTGATCCAGCGCACGATTTTGACATTAATTCGTCTGCCAAATGGGCGGCATGCCAGTATAACAATTAGAATCTCGGGCGCTGCTTGTGTGCCCCACCTCGTGCAAAGAGGAGTGGAGGATGGTCTCTAATCAAGTACTTGGAGCCCGCCTGGCTGCGGGCTTCTGCGCCCTGTCGCTGACTCTCGGCGGGTGCGCGCATTTCAGGCATTCCCAAAACGCCGCCCCGCAGGCTGCCGCGGCGGCGGCGAGCGCGCCGGCCGCGCAGACCGCTGCGGCACCGGACATGACGGCCACCGAGGCCGCAATCGCCGCCGCCGGCACACAGGCTCCTGCGCCTGCCGCCGCCCCGGCCCCACCCGCCGTCCCGGCGAGCGCGGTCAATCCGAGCGCACCCAGGAGCTACGTCGTCAGGAAGGGCGACACGCTCTGGGGCATCGCCTCGATGTTCCTCAAAGACCCGTGGCTGTGGCCCGAGGTGTGGATCATCAATCCGCAGGTTCCCAACCCGCACCTTATCTATCCGGGTGACACGCTGGCGCTCGCCTACGGCGCCAACGGCAGTCCGCAGGTGACCGTCGCGCAGGCGGGCGCCGCGCGGCTGGAGTCCGTGAAGCTCGACCCGCGGCTGCGGAGCACGGCTCTCGACACCGCCATCCCGACGATTCCCTACGCGGCGATCCAGGGTTTCCTCTCGCATCCGCGGCTGCTCACCCGCGATCAGATCAGGACCGCGCCCTACGTGCTCGCCTTCCGCGACATGCACCAGGTCGGCGGCTCGGGCATCGAGGTGTACGTGCAGAATCTCGGCGCCGGGCAGAACGCGCGCTTTGCAGTAATGCGTGTCGGCGACGAGCTGCGCGATCCGGACGACAACGCGCTCCTCGGCTACGAGGGCATCTACACGGCGACCGCGCTGGTCGAGCGCCCGGGCAGTCCCGCCAAGGTGCTGCTCACCGAGTCGGCGATGGAGACCGTCGCGGGCGACCGGCTCGTCACTGCCACCGAAGAGGCTCCGCCCATCAACTTCATGCCGCGCGCGCCCGCGAGCGACGTGCGCGGCCGCATCATCTCCATAATGGGCGGCACCAACTTCGTCGGACAGTTCGAGGTCGTCGCCATCAACCGCGGCAAGGCCCAGGGGCTCGAGGTCGGCAACGTGCTCGCGGTCGATTCAGCCGGCGACGTGGTGCACGATCTGTACCGCGGCGGCCGCGACATCAACAGCATGGGCAGCGGCATCAACACCTCGTTCTCGCCCAAGGTGAAGCTCCCCGACGAGCGCAGCGGCACGCTGCTGGTCTTCAAGGTCTACGAGCGCATGAGCTACGGTCTCATCGTCGGCGCCTCGGACACCATCAACGTCTACGACGTGGTGCGCAACCCCTAAGCGCCGCGCGCGCGCAGCGCGCGCAAATCTGCGCGTTTCCCCGCCTTAAGCACCGCACCGGCCTTAAGCGGTGCGGTGCGCATGCCTTATGCTCGAGGCATGAGCGATGCGCGTGCGCGAGCGGTGCTGGCGCGAGCCCCGGGCCTGACGGCGGAGGCGCTCGAGGCGTTGAGCGCCGCGGCCGGCGGCGACCTCGCGGCCGCGGCTCTCGGACGCAGCCGCGCGCGCCTCGAGCTCCCTCCCGCGGCACGCGCTTTCCTCAGCGCACCCGATGAGCGCGCGCTGGCCGCCGATCTCGAGTGGCTCGACGCGAGCGGCACCGTGATCGTGCTCTCCACCGACCCGGACTACCCGCCGTTGCTCAGGCAGACCGCGGGCGCGCCCGCCGCGCTCTACGTGCAGGGACGCTTGGCGCTCCTCGCCTCGCGGCAGCTCGCGATGGTCGGCTCACGCAGCCCCACCCCCGCCGGGCGCTCGACCGCGCGCGGGTTTGCCGCGTGGTTCGCGCGCGCGGGTATCACGGTGACGAGCGGGCTCGCCACCGGCATCGACGCCGCGAGCCACGAGGGCGCGTTGCAGGCCGGCGGTGCGACCGTCGCCGTGTTCGGCACCGGCCTCGATCGGGTCTATCCGTCCGTGAACCGCGCGCTTGCCGGGCGCATCCGTGCGCATGGCGCGCTGGTGTCGGAGTTTCCGCCAGGCACCGCGCCGCTCAGAAAGAACTTCCCGCAGCGCAATCGCATCATCGCGGGACTCGCTCTCGGCACGCTGGTGGTCGAGGCGACGCGCCGCAGCGGCTCGCTCATCACCGCACGCCTCGCCCTCGAGGCAGGCCGCGAGGTGTTTGCGATCCCCGGCTCGATCCACAGCCCGCTCTCGGGCGGCTGTCACCAACTCATCAAAGCCGGGGCAAAGCTCGTCGAGGAGGCCGGGGACGTAACGGAGGAGCTGGGATTTCCGGTTCCGAAAGAACGACTTACGGGCCCGCCGGCGCAGGCGCGGGAGCTGCGCGAATTGGACAAGGAGTATGAAATGCTGTTAGATGCGCTCGGCTTCGAGCCCGCGACCATCGACAGCCTGGTGGCGCGCACCGAGCTGCCGAGCGAGTCGATAGCCTCGATGCTGTTGATACTCGAGCTCGAAGGGCGTGTGGCGGCTCTTCCGGGCGGCCGGTATGGCCGCATACCTTAAAAGATGACTGGCAGTATTCTCGACATCCTGATCTACGTCTTCGACCGGTACATGCTCGCCGATGCGCCGGAGGTGCCGCAGCGCGAGCATCTGGCGCGCGACCTCGAGCGTGCCGGCTTTACGCCGGCGAAGGTGGAGCGCGCGCTCGACTGGCTCACCGACCTCGCCTTCGAGCACGACCGCCCGCCGCTGCCGGCCGCGGCGCCGGGCGCGCCGCCGGCGGGTGTGCGCGTCTTCTCCGACAGCGAGCTCAGCCGCCTTTCGACCGAATGCCGCGGCTTCCTGCTCACGCTCGAGCGGCTCGGCGTCCTCACGCCGCAGCAGCGCGAGATCGTCATCGAGCGCATGCTGGCGCTCGATGCCGACGAGCCCGACACCGAGCAGCTGAAGTGGGTGGTGCTGATGGTGCTCTCGAGCCAGCCGGGGCAGGAGCTCGCCTTCGAGCGGCTCGACGGGCTGGTGTCCGACGATCGACCGGTGGCACCGCATTGATCGGCCGCGCCGGCGCGCAGCTTCTCTGGCTCTGGTCCGCGGCTCGTCCGCGGTTTTTCGTCTCAGGCTGAGGCGTTTTTCTCCCAATGGCAGACAACCTGGTCATCGTCGAGTCCCCCGCCAAGGCCAAGACCATCAAGAAGTATCTCGGCCGCGAGTTCGACGTGCTCGCCTCCTACGGGCACGTGCGCGATCTCGTGCCCAAGGAGGGCGCGGTCGATCCCGACAACGGCTACGCGATGAAATACCAGGTGCTGGAGAAGAATCAGCGGCACGTGGACGCCATCGCGCGCACTCTCAAGAAGTCGCGTGCGCTCTACCTCGCCACCGACCCGGACCGCGAGGGCGAGGCGATCGCCTGGCACCTGAAGGAGATCCTGCGCGAGCGCGGCGATTTGCACGGCAAGGAGGTGCGGCGCGTGGTCTTCTACGAGATCACGCGCAACGCCATCCGCGCCGCGGTCGAGCAGCCGCGCGATCTGTCGCTCGAGCTGGTCAACGCGCAGCAGGCGCGCCGCGCACTCGACTACCTGGTGGGCTTCAACCTGTCGCCGCTGCTGTGGAAGAAGGTGCGGCGCGGACTCTCGGCCGGCCGGGTGCAGAGCCCGGCGCTGCGCATGATCTGCGAGCGCGAGGAGGAGATCGCCGCCTTCGAGGCGCTCGAATACTGGACCATCGACGGCGAGGGCATGCACGGGACCGACGCCTTTCCGCTCAAGCTCCTCGAGTACCGCGGTGGCAAGGTCGAGCAGTTCACCTTCACCAACGAAACAGCGGCCCGCGAGGCCGAGCGCACCCTCAACGTGGCGGCCCGCGGCGCCGGAGGCGAGCCCGCGCTGAGCGTACTGGCCATCGACCGCAAGCAGCGCCGCCGCAATCCCGCGCCGCCCTTCACCACCTCGACGCTGCAGCAGGAAGCGGCGCGCAAGCTCGGCTTCAACGCTCGCCGCACCATGCGCCTCGCGCAGCAGCTGTACGAAGGGCTCGACATCGGCGAGGGCAGCGTCGGCCTCATCACCTACATGCGCACCGATTCGGTGTCGCTCGCCGCCGAGGCGGTGCAGGAGATCCGCGAGGTCGCAGCCCGGCTCTACGGCAAGGACGAGGTGGCCGAGGAGCCGCGCGTCTACAAGACCAAGTCGAAGAACGCGCAGGAAGCCCACGAGGCCATCCGCCCGACCTCCGCCGCCATCACGCCGGCGGACGTCGAGGGCAGGATCGAGGACGATCTCTATCGGCTCTACTCGCTCGTCTGGAAGCGCGCGGTCGCATCGCAGATGAGCCACGCGGTGTTCGACACCGTGGCGGTCGATCTGCTCGCCGGGCCCGACGGCCCGCAGCGCCACCTGCTGCGCGCCAACGGCTCGACGCTGGTGAAGCCCGGCTACGTGTCCGTCTACCAGGAGGGGAGCGACGACGGCAAGACCGACGAGGGCGATCACGTGCTGCCGCCGATGCGCGAGGGCGAGCGCGTGGCGCTCACCTCGCTCAAGGCCGAGCAGCACTTCACCGAGCCGCCGCCGCGCTACAGCGAGGCCTCGCTGGTGAAGGCCCTCGAGGAGCACGGCATCGGCCGGCCCTCGACTTACGCCTCGATCATCTCGACGCTGCAGGACCGCGAGTACGTCGAGATGGACAGCCGCCGCTTCGTGCCGACCGACATCGGCAAGATCGTCAACCGCTTCCTCACCCATCATTTCCACCGCTACGTCGAGTACGGCTTCACGGCGGCGATGGAGGACGAGCTCGATGCGGTCTCGCGCGGCGAGGAGCCGTGGACGGTGCCGCTGGCGAAGTTCTGGAAGCCGTTCATCCACCAGGTCGAGCGGATCGACAGGACCGTCACCCGCGAGCAGGTGGCCCAGGCGCGCGAGCTCGGCAAGGACTCCGCGAGCGGCAAGCCGATCACGGTGCGCATGGGCCGCTTCGGCCCATTCGTGCAGATCGGCACCAAGGACGATGAGGAGAAGCCGCGCTTTGCGGGCTTGAAGCCCGGGCAGAAGATGGACGCGATCACGCTCGCCGACGCGATGGAGCTCTTCAAGCTGCCGCGCACTCTCGGCGAGACCGCTGCGGGCGAGACCGTCGTCGCCAGCGTGGGCCGCTTCGGCCCCTACGTGAAGTACGGCAGCAAGTTCGTCTCGCTCAAGGAGGACGATCCTTACACCGTGACGCTCGAGCGCGCCCTCGAGGTCATCCGCCTGAAGCAGGAGGCGGACGCGGCGCGCCTGATCCGCGATTTCCCCGAGAACGGCATCCAGGTGCTGAACGGCCGCTACGGCCCCTACGTCACCGACAGGAAGAAGAACGCCAAGGTACCGAAGGAGCGCGACCCGAAGAGCCTCACGCTCGAGGAATGCAAGGCGCTGCTCGCCGCCGCCCCCGAGCGCGGCGCGCGCTTCGGGCGCTTCCGCCGCGGCAAGCCTGCCGGTGCGCCGGCGGGTGGCGACAGTGCCGCCGCCGCGGCGGGCGCGGCACAGCCGAAGGCGGCGCGGCCGGCAGGCAAGGGTGCCGCGGGCA
>DASYYF010000014.1:0-12575 GCA_035934055.1 Steroidobacteraceae bacterium
CGCGTCCACCAGGCCAGGCGCAGCGGCCCGAGCACCCGCGCGGGAAGCTTCGGCCACGGCTGCGGCCCGAGCCCCACGGCGGTGAGCGTGAAGGGATCGCGCGCCGCGCCGCGCGCCGGTGCCGTCAGCCGGCGCACCGCGGTCAGCGGCTCGAAGCCCGCCGGCACCGCCGGCGCATACTCGACGGTCACCGGCCGCGCCGCTCCGTTGGCGAGCACCAGCGCCGCCGGCTGCGTGCGGCCGAGGAAGGCGCGCGGCGCCGTGGCGAGGTGCGCCGCGAGGCTCACGCGGCGCAGGTACAGCGCCTCGATGGCGAGCCCGGCGAGCAGCAGCGCGAGCGGAATGCGCCACAAGCCGGCGAGGCCCGCGCCCTCCGACCAGATCGCGCCGATCGCGAGCACCGCGGCACAGAACACCAGGAGGTAGGCGCGGCGGGCGAGGTGCATCAGCGCGGCACCGGCGTCTCGGCCAGGAGACTCATCACGACTTCCACGTCGGTCGTGCCCTCGAGTGCCGCCTCCGGAGTCAGGACCAGACGGTGCGCCATCACCCACGCCGCCGTTTCCTTGACGTCGTCGGGCGTCGCGAAGTCCGCGCCGCGCAGCCCCGCGCTGATGCGCGCCGCCTTGAGGAGCGCGAGCGCCCCGCGCGTGGACAGGCCGAGCGACAGCTGCGGGTGCGCGCGCGAGGCCTGCGCCAGATCGAGAACGTAGGCGATGAGCGCGGCATCGACGTGCATGGCTTCCGCCGCGCTGCGCGCCGCGGCGAGCAGCGCGGGCGGGAGCCGTGCGACCTCGGCGAGGGTCGCCTGGGCGCCGGTGAGCATGCCGCCGTAGCGAGTCAGAATCTCGGCCTCGGCGGCGCGCGCGGGGTAATCGACCTCGATGCGCAGCATGAAGCGGTCGAGCTGCGACTCCGGCAGCGGGTACGTGCCTTCGAACTCGCGCGGGTTCTGCGTCGCGAGCACCAGGAAGTCCGCGGGCAGAGCCAGCGCCTCGCGCTCGACGCTCACCTGCCGCTCCTCCATCGCCTCGAGCAGCGCCGACTGGGTCTTGGGGCCGGCACGGTTGATCTCGTCGACCAGCACCACGTCGGCGAACAAGGGACCCGGCCGGAACACGAATGCGCGCCGCGACTCGTCGAACACGTGCACGCCGATGATGTCGCTCGGCATCAGGTCGGGAGTCCCCTGGATGCGCTTGAACTCCCCGCCGAGCGCGCGCGCCAGCGCCTTCGCGAGGAGCGTCTTGCCGAGGCCCGGCACCCCCTGCACCAGCACGTGGCCGCGCGCAACGAGCGCGACGGTGAGGGCGCGCGCGGCGGCCTGCGCGCCGATCACCGCGCGTCCGAGCTCGTGCGCGAGCCGGCTTTCGAGTTCGAGGATCGATGCACTCATGCGGCGAGCTGCCTTTCGATGCGGATCATGAGGTTGTGGAGGCGCGTGAGCGGGACGCGGCCGGCCGAGTGCGCCGCGGCGTACCACTCGCGCAGCTGCTCGAGGTCGGCGGGCGCGATGCGCGCCTGGTGCTCGAGCAGCTCCCAGGGCGGGCCGGCGGGCTCGGCCGCATGGGGCAGCCGCGCGCGCAGCCTTCGGAAGAAATGCTCGAACATGCGCTGCGCCGCCGCCGGCGCGGTCAGCGCGCGCGCCAGGAAGAGACCCGTCGCGCGCACCAGCTGTGCCTCGCGCGGCGCAGCCGTGCGGCTCACCGGCACCCGCAGACGCGTGCCGCCCAGCACCCACGCGAGCCACAATGCCATCAGCACGCCGAGGGTCGCGTAGAGGCGCGGATCGCGATAGAACTTCTCCGGATCGTAGGCGTCGGACAATCCCTGGTGCTCGTCGTCGAAGAGTACCGTGCCGCCGGGCGCGAGGCTCGCGCTCACGATATTGGCCAGCAGCCGCGCGTTGTCGGCGAGACCGAGCGCGCGGTTGCTGAAGAGCGAGCCGAAGCCGCTCACGATGACGGTGCCGCCGCCGTGCGGCTCCCGCACCCACAGCGCTCCCGCACCCGTCTCGCGCGAGCGCGCCAGGCACAGCATGAATCCGTCCTCCGGCAGGCTCACCGTCCGCGCCGGCGGGGAAAACGCGCGCCGCGGATAATCCGACAGCGCCACCGCCGCAGCCACGCCCTCGAGATACGCGTGGGTGCGATTCGGCACGAGGGTGCTGCGCTGCGGCTCGGCGAGCCGCCCGAACGCGGCAGCCGCCGTCGTGCCGGGCGGCGGCGCAGCGGCCGGTGCGCCCGCGCGCCCCGCCTCGTGGCCGAGGCCCGTGAGATCGAGGAGGTCGGTATCGAGGCCCGTCCGGCCGGCGGCCCAGTCCGGCCGGTCGGCGAGCGCCGCGAGCACCAGCAGCGTGTTGCCGGCCCGCAGCCATTCATCGAGGGCGCGCAGCTCCTCGGCCCGCCACGGCGTCGCCACCGGCAGGCTGAGGATCAGCAGGTTGCCGCTCAGCGTGAGGTCGGCCGCACCGAGGGCGGTGTCGAAGCGCGCGCGCACCGCGCGCGCCGGCACGTGCTCGCCGGCGAGCCAGGCGCTGGCGGCGGCGAGGCCGTTGTCGCCGCGCTCGGCGGTGGTCGGCACGGTGACATCGGGACGCCCCGCCTCGCCGGCGTGCACGAACAGCGTGAGGAAGAGCAGCAGCGCGCCGAGCGCGCACGCGAGCGTGATGAGCCGCTCTCTCATGCGCGCGCGACGCCAAGTCCGTCGAGGAGCTCGCGCCCGCGCGCGAGCGCCCCGGCGAGCGTCTCCGGCGGGAGCGGGCGCCCCGAGAAGCGCAGCCGCTCGCACACCTGCGCGAGGTCTGCGAGACGCGCGCGGTCGCCCGCGTCGCCGAGATGCGCGGCGCGCAGCAGCTCCCGCACCGTGAGCGCCCTCGCCGGCGGCAGCCGCTCGAGCGCGGCGAGACGCGCCGCGACGAGCTCGAAGAGCAGGCGCGGCCGCTCCGCGGGCGAGGCGGCCTCGATGGCCGCCAGCTCCGCGGCCGCGCCGCTCTCCGCCGCCCCGGCGTCCGCGGCCATCCGCCGCGGCCCGAGGCGCAGGAACCCGGCGGCCCGCAGCTCGCTCACGACGATCGCGCCGGCCAGGAGCGCCACCACCGCCAGCGCGGCGAGCGCCACGACCCTGACGAATCCGGCGCGCGTCTTCAGGGCATCGAGCACCCGCGCGAGCCAGCCCGGGCGGGCGGAGGATTCGCGGACGCTCAGCATCTCGCGCAGCCAGCCCTTGAAGCGCTCCCACCAGCCGTGCTGCTTGCGCTGCGCCGGGGCGAGCGCGGCGAGCACTGCGGCCACGTGTGCAACCTGCGGCACGTCGGTACCAGGGCCGCGCCGCGGCTCGCGGACGAGGAGCGCGCGCAGCTCCTTCAAGCCGCCGGCCGAGAGCTTGTTGCCCGCTCGATCCCAGTCGCGCGGCAGCCACGCCGCCCACGGGCTCTGCGCCAGCGCCGGCGCCAGGTCCGGACAGCGGGCGGCGACTTTCTCGTAACCCTCGAGGCCCGGATCGAGCTGCGCGAGGCAGTTGTCGAGCGCGCTCGCGGGATCGCGCGCGAGCGCGGGCGCCGCGGCGAGTGCGATGAGGAGCGCCAGGAGCGCGCGGCGCATGGCCTACCCCGCGGCGGCGATTCTCTGGGCGAGGTCGGCGCCCTCCCTGCGCACCGACAGGTCGCCGTACACGGCGAGCGCCAACGCGGTGTAGAACGGCGTGCCGAGCGAGCTCAGGATCACCACCACGACGGTCGTGACCGCCGTCATGACGGCGAGATCGCCGTGCGCCAGCGGCACCGCGACGGCCATCGCGACCACGCCGGCAACCGCGTACAGCACGAGCAGCAGCACCAGCCCGACCGTATAGATCGTCGCCAGCCGCCAGAAGCTGCCGGACACGAGCCGCCAGCTGTGCGCCATGCTCTCGACCGCGCCCTTGCCGGTGATGAGCAGCACCGGCCCGGCACACGACAGCGCCACCGCGACGTAGGTCGCAGGCAGCGACAGCACCAGCACCGCGAGCAGCAGCACCGCAGGGCCGGCGCCGCGAAAGGCGAGCGCCGGAACGAACCACACGACGGTCGCGAGCCCGATCAGGATCACGAGGAGCACGAGGGCCGGGAGCCTGCGCAGCACGGCCCCGAGCTCGCGGCCCGCATCCGCGCCGCGGCCGCTCACCACCGCGTGCTGGCGCAGCAGGATCGCGCTCCACAGCAGCACCGTGAGCAGCGTTCCCACGGCGTCCAGCAGCCAGAAGACCGGGTCGCGCTGCTCGAGGATGCTGCGCAGCGCGTGGCCGCTGGCGACGTTGTAGATGTTGGGGAGCTCGCCGGCGATGACCGCGAGGCCGGAAAACAACAGGCAGGTGAGGAGCGTGGCGCGGAAGATGCGGAACGCGAGATCGATGGTCTCCCCCACCGAGAGGGGCCGCGGCGGCGGGTACAGATTGGTGACCATTCGTGCATATTAACGAATATGACGGTCGAGACACTGCTCCTCCGGGGACGGCAGCTCCTTGCGCAAGCGCATCCCGACGCCGGCGCACCCGGACAGGCCGCCGCCCTCGAGGCGGAGCTGCTGCTCGCGCACGTGCTCGGCGCGCCGCGCGCGCATCTCAAATCGCACCCCGAGGCGGCGGTGGACGGCGCGGCCGCCCGGCTCTATCTCGAGCTCATCGGGCGGCGCGCCGCCGGCGAGCCCCTCGCCTACCTCACCGGGCGCCGCGAGTTCTGGTCGCTCGACCTCGCGGTCACGCCGGCGGTGCTGATCCCGCGGCCCGAGACCGAGCTCCTGGTGGAGCGCGCGCTGGCGCTCGGGCCGCGCGGCGCCGCACGGATCGCCGACCTCGGCACCGGCTCGGGCGCCATCGCCCTCGCCCTCGCGCGCGAGCGGCCCCGCTGGCACATCGTCGCCACCGACGTCTCGGCGCCCGCGCTCGCCGTGGCGCGCGCCAATGCCGCGGCGCTCGGCGTCACCGGCATCGAGTTCCTCGCCGGCAGCTGGTTCGAGCGGCTCGCCGCTGCGCGCTTCGACCTCATCCTGAGCAACCCGCCGTACGTCGCCGCGGACGACCCGGCGCTCGCAGGGCTCGCCTTCGAGCCCCCGCTCGCGCTCACCCCGCCCGGGGGCGAGGCGCTCGCGGCGCTGCGGCTCCTGGCGCGCGGCGCCGCGCCCCACCTCGTACCCGGCGGCTGGCTCCTGCTCGAGCATGGCGCGAGCCAGGGGCCCGCGGTGCGCAGCGAGCTTGTCGCCGCCGGCTTCGCTCACGTACGCTCGCACCGCGATCTCGCCGGACACGAGCGCATGACGGAAGGACAACGATGATCAGATTCGAAACCTCGCACGGCGCCTTCACGGTGGAGCTGTTCCCGAAGGAAGCGCCCGTCACGGTCGAGAATTTCCTCAAGTACGTCGACGACGGCTTCTTCGACGGCACCATCTTCCATCGCATCGTGCCCGGCTTCGTCATCCAGGGCGGCGGCCTGACGGCGGACTTCGCCAGCAAGAAGACCCGCGCGCCGATCCGCAACGAGGCGAAGAACGGGCTGAAGAACACGCGCGGCTCGCTCTCCATGGCGCGCACCAGCGACATCAACAGCGCCACCTCGCAGTTCTTCGTCAACCTGAAGGACAACGCCTTTCTCGACCACGGCCCGCGCGACTATGGCTACGCGGTGTTCGGCCGCGTGAACGAGGGCATGGAGGTCATCGACACGATCGCGCGCGCCGGCACGGGCACGCGCCAGGGCTACCAGGATGCGCCGCTCGAAGACGTCGTGATCATCTCGGCACGCCGCCTCGAGCCGGCGTAGCGCTCGCGGTGCGGGTGTCCCGGCGGCGCGGCACGCTCGGGCGGCGGCTGCTGCAGATTCTCGGGTTCGCGCTGCTCGCCTGGCTGCTGCTCACCGCCGTGCCGGTGCTGGTGCTGCGCTGGCTGCACCCGCTCACCAGCGCCTTCATGCTCGAGGCGGCCGCCGAGGCGGCCCTCGCCAATCAGCGCGGCTATCGCACCGATTACCGCTGGGTGAGCCTCGAGCACATCTCGCCCAACGCCGCCATCGCGGTCATCGCCTCGGAGGATCAGACGTTCCCGTATCACGCGGGCTTCGACTTCGACTCGATCCGCGAGGCGGTGCGCGCCAGCGAGCGCGGCAAGCGGCTGCGTGGCGCGAGCACCATCTCGCAGCAGGTCGCCAAGAACCTGTTCCTGTGGCCGGGGCACAGCTTCGTGCGCAAGGCGTTCGAGGCTTACTTCACCGTGCTGATCGAGACCCTGTGGCCCAAGGAGCGGATCCTCGAGATGTACCTCAACGTCGCGCAGTTCGGCGACGGCATCTACGGGGTGCAGGCGGCGGCCGAGCGCTTCTGGCGCAAGCCGGCGCGCGGCTTGAGCTCCGCGGAGGCCGCGCTGCTGGCGGCGGTGCTGCCGAATCCGCTGCGCCTGCACGCCGAGCGGCCCTCGGCCTACGTGCTCGAGCGGCGCGACTGGATCCTCGGGCAGATGCGCGAGCTCGGCGGCGCGGGCTACCTGCGCGAGCTCGAGAGGGAGCGCTAGGGCTCGTAGCCGAGGTTGGCGGACAGCCAGCGCTGCGCCTCCGCGAGCGTCATGCCCTTGCGGCGTGCGTAATCCTCCACCTGCTCGCGGTCGATCTTGCCGAGCGCGAAGTAGCGCGCCTCGGGATGCGCGAGGTACCAGCCGCTCACGGCCGCGGTCGGATACATGGCGTAGGAGTCGGTGAGGCGGATGCCGGTGTTGCGCTCGACGTCGAGCAGCTTCCAGAGTTTCGCCTTCTCGGTGTGGTCGGGACAGGAGGGGTAGCCCGGCGCCGGACGGATGCCGCGGTACTCCTCGCGCACCAGCTGCTCGTTGGTGAGCGTCTCGGCGGCCGCGTAGCCCCACAGCTCGCGCCGCACGCGCTCGTGGAAGTGCTCGGCGGCGGCCTCCGCCAGGCGGTCGGCGAGCGCTTTCAGCATGATGGCCGAATAGTCGTCGTGGGCCCGCTCGAAGCGCGCCACGTGCTCCTCGATGCCGACGCCGGCGGTGACCGCGAAGGCGCCGAACCAGTCGCGTACGCCGCTCGAGCGCGGCGCGACGTAGTCGGCCAGGCACTCGTGCGGCTGGCCTTCGGGCTTGCCCTTCTGCTGGCGCAGGAAGCTCAAGGTCGTGAGCACCTCGGTGCGCGCCTCGCCGCCGTAGATCTCGACGTCGTCCCCGACCGAGCTCGCGGGGAAGAGGCCAACCACCGCCTGCGCCGTGAGCCAGCGCCCCGCGATCAGCTCCTTCAGCATGCGCCGCGCATCGGCGTACAGGTTGCTCGCCGCCTCGCCCACCCTGGGGTCGGTGAGAATGTCGGGGAACTTGCCGGAGAACTCCCAGGCGTTGAAGAACGGCATCCAGTCGATGTAGCCGAGGAGCTCGGTGAGCGGGTAATCGGCGAAGCGCTGCACTCCGGGCAGGCGCGGCTGCGGCGCCGCGTACGAGCCCCAGTCGATGGGGCGGCGATTGGCGCGCGCCGCGGCCAGCGAGAGCTCCGGCACCTTGACCTTCTTGGCGGCGTGCTGCTCGCGGCGCCGCTCGTGCTCGGCGCGCACCCCGGCCACGAAGGCCGCGCGCGCCGCCGGCGCGCTCAGGGTCTGGCAGACGCCCACCGAGCGCGAGGCGTCCTTCACGTACACCACTGCACCCGAGTATTGCGGCGCGATCTTCACCGAGGTGTGCGCCGGGGAGGTGGTGGCGCCGCCGATCAGCAGCGGCAGCTCGAAGTCCTGGCGCTGCATCTCGCGCGCCACGTGCACCATCTCATCCAGCGAGGGCGTGATGAGGCCCGACAGGCCGATGAAGTCGACCTGCTCGCGCCGCGCGGTCTCGAGAATCTTCTCGCACGGCACCATGACGCCGAGGTCGATGACCTCGAAGTTGTTACATTGCAGCACCACGCCCACGATGTTCTTGCCGATATCGTGCACGTCGCCCTTGACGGTCGCCATGACGATGCGGCCGTTGGAGCGCCGCGCGCCCGCGTCCTTGCTCTTCTCGATGAACGGCACCAGATGCGCGACCGCGCGCTTCATGACGCGCGCGCTCTTGACCACCTGCGGCAGGAACATCTTGCCGGCGCCGAACAGGTCGCCGACCACGTTCATGCCGTCCATGAGCGGGCCCTCGATGACGGACAGCGGCCGCTCGGCCGCGAGGCGCGCCTCCTCGGTATCCGCGACGATGAAGTCGTCGATCCCCTTGACCAGGGCGTGCTCGAGGCGCTTACCCACCGGGAGCTTGCGCCACTCGAGGTCCTCGCGGCGCCGCGCACCGCCCTCGCCCTTGTAGCGCGCGGCGATCTCGAGCAGCCGCTCGGTGGCGTCGGCGCGCCGGTTGAGCACCACGTCCTCGCAGGCCTCGCGCAGGTCCGCCGGCAGCTGCTCGTAGACGCCGAGCTGCCCGGCGTTGACGATCCCCATGTCCATGCCGGCGGCGACCGCGTGATAGAGAAACACCGAGTGCATCGCCTCGCGCACCGGCTCGTTGCCGCGGAAGGAGAACGACACGTTGCTCACGCCGCCCGACACCAGGACGTGCGGCAGCTCGCGCTTGATGCGGCGCGTGGCCTCGATGAAGGCCACGCCGTAGCCGTTGTGCTCCTCGATGCCGGTCGCGATCGCGAAGATGTTCGGATCGAAGATGATGTCCTCGGCCGGGAAGCCGACCTGCCCGGTGAGAATGCGGTAGGCGCGCGCACACACCGCCACCCGCCGCTCGAGCGAGTCGGCCTGGCCCTGCTCGTCGAAGGCCATGACGACCGCGGCGGCGCCGTAGCGGCGCACTTTGCGCGCGTGCGCGATGAAGGCCTCCTCGCCCTCCTTCAGGCTTATCGAGTTGACGACCGGCTTGCCCTGCACGCACTTCAGTCCCGCCTCGATCACCGACCACTTGGACGAGTCGATCATCACCGGCACGCGCGCGATGTCGGGCTCGGAGGCCACCAGGTGCAGGAAGCGCGTCATCGCCGCTTCCGACTCGAGCATGCCCTCGTCCATGTTGACGTCGATGACCTGCGCGCCGCTCGCGACCTGCTGGCGCGCGATCTCGAGCGCCGCCGGGTAGTCGCCGGCCTCGATCAGCTTGCGGAACCTGGCGGAGCCGGTGACGTTGGTGCGCTCGCCGACGTTGACGAAGAGACTGTCGTCGTCGATGTTGAGCGGCTCGAGCCCGGAGAGGCGGCATTTGACCGGCTGCGCTGCCACGCGCCGCGGCGCTCGCCCCGCGACCCCTTCCGCGAGCAGGCGGATGTGCTCGGGCGTCGTGCCGCAGCAGCCGCCCACGATGTTGACGAGCCCCGATGCGGCGTATTCGCCCAGGATGTCGGCGGTCTGCTGCGGCGCCTCGTCGTACTCGCCGAAGGCGTTCGGCAGTCCGGCGTTCGGATACGCGCACACGAAGGTGTCGGCGACGCCCGCGAGCTCCTCGATGTAGGGGCGCAGCTGCGCCCCCCCGAGTGCGCAGTTGAGCCCGACGAAGAGCGGCGCGGCGTGGCGGATCGAGTTCCAGAACGCCTCGGGCGTCTGCCCCGAGAGGATGCGCCCCGAGGCGTCGGTGATGGTGCCGGACACGGCCAGCGGCACGCTCAGCCCGGTCTCGTCGAACAGGGTGAGCACGGCATAGATCGCCGCCTTGGCGTTCAGAGTGTCGATGACCGTCTCGATGAGGAGCAGGTCGACCCCGCCCATGACCAGCGCGCGCGCCGCCTCGAGATAGGCGGCGGCGAGCTCATCGAAGCTCACGCTGCGGTGCCCCGGGTCGTTGACGTCGGGCGAGAGCGAGGTCATGCGCGTCGTGGGCCCGAGCGCCCCGGCGACGAAGCGCGGCGTCCCGGACTGGCGCGCGTGGCTGTCGGCGGCGGCGCGCGCCAGCCGCGCGGCGCGGTAGTTGAGCTCGGCGACCAGCGCCGCCGTGCCGTAGTCGGCCTGCGAGACCGCGTTCGAGTTGAAGGTGTTGGTCTCGATGATGTCGGCGCCGGCCGCGAGGTAAGCGCTGTGGATGCCGCTGACGATGTCGGGCCGCGTCAGTGTCAGGATGTCGTTGTTGCCGCGCAGATCGCGGCCGTGACCGGCAAAGCGCTCGCCGCGGAAGCCGCGCTCATCCAGCCGGTGCTGCTGGATCATGGTGCCCATGGCGCCATCGAGCAGCACGATGCGCTCGGCAGGCAGGCGCTTGAGGCGCTCGATGCGCGTGCGCCGCTCGGTCTCGTCGCACGGCTCGACGGCGAAAGGCGCCGCGCTGAGCGCGCGCGCGGCCGCGGCGTTCTGCTGCCTGTCGCGATCGGCGCGTGCCGGCGCAGCGCTGCCGCCCCGCGCCTCCGCGCCGACGCCGTGAGCGCCGTGGCCGCAGCCGCTCATACCGGCACTCCGCTGCGCGCCGCGGCGCCGGCCGGACGCAGCGCCGGCCGCAGCCCGAGCGCGTGGCAGATCGCGTAGCTGAGCTCGGCGCGGTTCAGCGTATAGAAGTGGAATTCGCGCACCCCGTGGCGCTTCAGCGACTCGACCTGCTCGATCGCGACGCCGGCGGCGAGGAGCCGGCGCGTCTCATCGTCGGCATCGAGGCCGGCGAAGCGCTCATGCAGCCAGGAGGGGACGCTGGCGCCGCAGCGCGCGGCGAAACGCAGCACCTGCGGAAAGCGCGTGATGGGCAGAATCCCCGGCACGATGGGAGCCGCGATGCCGGCCGCGGCGCAGCGGTCGCGAAAGCGCAGGAAGATATCGGTGTCGAAGAAGAACTGGGTGATGGCGCGGCTCGCGCCCGCATCGACCTTGCGCTTGAGGTTCTCGAGGTCCGCCTGCGCCGAGCGCGCCTCGGGGTGCACCTCGGGGTAGGCCGCCACCGAGATGTCGAACGGTGCGACACGCTTCAGTCCCGCGACCAGCTCCGCGGCATAGGCGAAGCCTCCGGGGTGCGGCTGGTAGCCGGCCTCGCGGGCCGGCGGGTCGCCGCGCAGCGCGACCAGATGACGGATCCCCTCTTCCCAGTAGCCGCGCGCGATCTCGAGGATCTCGCCGCGCGCCGCACCGATGCAGGTGAGGTGCGGCGCGCCGGTGAGCGGCGTCTCGCGCTGGATCCGCGTCACGACGTCGTGCGTGCGCTCGCGCGTCGAGCCGTCCGCGCCATAGGTCACGGAAACGAAGGCCGGCGCGAGCGGCGCCAGCCGCTCGATCGATTTCCACAAGGTCGCCGCCATCGCCTCATCGCCGGGCGGAAAGAACTCGAAGGAGACGCGGATGGGACACGGCGCGCCGGGCGCCGCGGGAGTGCTCATCGGGCTCATCGGGCGCTCCCGGCACGCTGCGCGGCGGCGCTCGCCGGACGCGCCGCTGCGGCGAGGATGTGCTGGCCGTCGGCTTCGATGGGACTCAAGCGCTCGCACGCGAGCCCGGCTTCATCGAGCAGACGCCGCAGGCGCGCCAGCGGATGCTCGACGACGCGCTCGCGCGCGTTCTCGAGCGATTCGTAGCGCTGAAAGATCCACAGCCGCCCGCCCGGAGCGACGACGGCGCGGACCTGCGCGAGAAGCCGCGCGACCGCCTGCTCGCCGCCCGCCTGATGGCTCAGCAGCACCGCATCGAACGGTCCGCCGGCGCGAGCGAGATCCTCGGCCGTGACCTCCCCGGGGCGCAGCGCCGTGAGCACGCGGCAGGTGAAACCGTGGCGCTCGGCGAACGCGCGTGCGGCCTGCGCCGCGCGGCGTGACTGCGCGATGACGGTCGCGGCGCGCGCGCCGGCCGCGACGCTCCCGAGAAGACCGAGGTGCCCGGCACCGACTACCAGAACATTGCCGCCGGCGCCCGAGGCGCCCGCACCGCTCGCCTCGACGAAGGCCCGCAGCGCGCGCTCGAGGCGTGAGGATTCCGCCGGCACGGCCTCGCCCTCCGGCACGGCAACGGCGCGCGCCTCGGTGCGATCGCGCAGGAGAACCGGATCCCGCCGGTCGACCTGCAGCAGCAGCCCCCGCACGAAGCCGACCGCCCCCGCATCGTCCGCCAGCCCGTAGCGCACCCACTGACCCTCGCGCGTGCGCGCCAGCAATCCGGCCCCGCAGAGAATCTTCAGGTGACGCGATACGCGCGGCTCGCTCTGCCTCAGGGCCTGGGCGAGATCGGAGACGGTGAGCGCGCCCTCCGCGCAGAGCGTCAGCAGGCGCAGCCGTGTCGGCTCGCCTGTTGCCTTGAGCCAGGCGACGACCTGCGAGGGTGCCGTCGGATTCATTCAATAATTGTACATGTCTTTATATGTCGGCGCATCGAGTTCGGCGCATCGAGTTCGGCGCACTGAGTTCGCAGAAGAGGCGCGTGTCAGAGGGTCCGTCGGCACGCAAGTTTGACGATCATCAAACCTGCGTCACTTGCGGGCCTCTACGAGGGGCCCAACGAGGCCAAGTTTGATGCTTATCAAACTTGCATCAGAGAGGATTGATAGCCCGCCCGTGATTTCCGCCGGAGAGCACGCGCCAGGGCCATTATTATCTCTCTGGCGCAACAATAATCCCCTAGTCACCCGTCTAGTGGATCTCTCCCGCTCCAACTCCGAAGAGCGCATCCACG
>DASYYF010000035.1:0-3938 GCA_035934055.1 Steroidobacteraceae bacterium
CGGCACGCGCCGCCGCGCCGAAGCCGCGCGCCGCGGCGCCGCTGCCGGCCCCTGATGCGGCGTCGGCCGGGGACAACCCGGCCGCCGCGGGAGATGCTCCCGCGCAGGCGGGCGCAGCCCCCTCGCCTCCCGCAGATACGCCCGCCGAGCCGCCGCGGCCGAGGCCAGAGCCATGACCGTCGGGCAGGTGCGCGTGCGCATGGCGCTCACGGCGCTGGTGGCGCTGATCCTCACGGTGTTGCCGCTGCCGGTGTGGCTCGACGTGCTGCGCCCCGCGTTCCTCGTGCTCACGGTGCTCTACTGGTCCTTCAACACGCCGCGCGCCGGCGGCATCGGGCTCGGCTTCGCCTGCGGACTGCTGCTCGATGTCTTTCAGGGACCGGTACTGGGCGAGCATGCGCTCGCGCTCGCGATCGTCGCCTACATCGCCGTGCGGGAGCACCAGCGCATCCGCTCCAAGCCCGCTTTCCAGCAGTCGCTGCTGGTGTTCGTCGCGCTCGTCTTCTACGAGTTCGTGCTGTTCGCCATCGACGGCTGGACCGGACACCCGGTCACGAGCCCGCTGCGCTGGGTGCACACCGTGACGGGCGCGCTCGTGTGGCCGCCGGCCGCCGCCATCCTCTCCTACACCGAAGGCCGGCTCGCATGAGCCCCGCGGTCCGCATCAAGGATCAGTGGCGCGAGCAGCGCCTCTTCGACCGTCGCGCGCTCTTCGTCGGCGCGCTCATGGCGCTCGGGACCCTCGGGCTCATCGGGCGCCTCGTCCTGCTGCAGGTGGTGCGCCACGAGTATTACTCCGAGCTGTCGCAGGGCAATCGGGTGCGCACCGAGCCGATCCCGGCGGCACGCGGCCTGATCCTCGACCGCAACGGCGAGGTGGTCGCCGCCAATCAACCCGCCTACCAGCTCGAGCTCGTTCCCGAGGAGGTGCCGAACATCCGCGACACGCTCGCCCGGCTGGTCGCGCTCGGGCTGCTGCGCTCCGACGAGATCAACGAGCTGGTGCGCACCATCGCCTCGAGCCGCAGCTTCGACAGCGTGCCCATTCGGCTGCGCATGTCGGACGACGACGTGGCGCGCTTCGCAGTGCGGCGCTTCGAGTTCCAGGGCATCGACATCAAGACGCGCCAGACGCGCTGGTACCCGAACGGCGACCTCGCGGTGCACGCGCTCGGCTACGTCGGCGCAATCAGCGAGCAGGACCTCAAGCACATCGACCGCGCCGCCTACGCCGGCACGGCGCTCATCGGCAAGCTCGGCGTCGAGAGCACCTTCGAGGACGAGCTGCACGGCAAGAACGGCTTCCGCGAGGTGCTGGTCAATGCACAGGGCCGCTCGGTCGAGCGCCAGGGGGCGTATCAGCCCAACCTGCGCACGCGCGCGCCGGCCGCGGGCGAGGACATCCTGGTGTCGCTCGACCTGAAATTGCAGCGGGCCGCGGAAGCCGCGCTCGCCGGCCACCGCGGCGCGGTGGTGGCGCTCGATCCCGCCGACGGCGACGTGCTGGCGCTCGTGAGCCTCCCGGGCTTCGATCCCAACCTGTTCGCCCGCGGCATCACGCCGGCCGAGTACGGCGCACTCGCCAACGACATCGACCTGCCGCTCTTCAACCGCGCACTGCGCGGCATCTATCCGCCCGGCTCGACGGTGAAGCCGGTGATGGCGCTCGCCGCTCTCACCTACCACGTGGTCGATCCGCAGGCGCACCGCTACTGCGCCGGCCAGTTCCATCTGCCCGGCAGCTCCTTCATCTACCGCGAGTACCACAACGAGCACCACGGCTATGTCGACCTCGACGATGCCATCGTGCTCTCGTGCGACGTGTACTTCTTCGGGCTCGCCGACACGCTCGGCATCGACCGCATCGCCGCCTTCATGGCGCCGTTCGGCTTCGGCTCGCTCACGGGGATCGACGTCGGCGGCGAGAAGTCCGGCATCCTGCCCTCGAAGGAATGGAAGGAGAAAGCCTTCGCGCGCCCCGCGGACCGCGCCTGGTTCCCGGGCGAGACGGTGAGCATCGGGATCGGCCAGGGGTATCTGTCGGTCACGCCGCTGCAGCTCGCCCACTACGCCGGCATCATCGCCGCGCGCGGCAAGATCTGGAAGCCGCGGCTGGTGACGGGCTTTCGCAACCCGCGCAGCGGCGCGGTGCGCCGGCTCGCCCCGGTGGCGGGCGGCGAGGTGACCGGCATCGCCCCGGCCGACTGGGAGCGCGTGGTCCGCGACATGGTGGGCGTGACGCAGCGCGGCACTGCGGCCGCGATCGGCGCGCACGCGCCCTATACCTTCGGCGGCAAGACCGGCACGGCGCAGGTCTTCACGGTGGCGCGCAGCGAGCGCTACAACGCCAAGAACATCAACGAGCGGCTGCGCGACCACTCCTGGTTCATCGCCTTCGCGCCGGCCGACGCGCCGCGCATCGCGCTCGCCGTGATCGAAGAGAACGGCGGTGCGGGCGCCAGCGCCGCCGCCCCCATCGCCCGCAAGGTGATGGATGCCTACCTGCTGGACGCCGAGGGGAGGCTCAAGCCCGCTCCCGGCGCGGCACCGGCCGTGACCCCGCCTGCGCCTCCCGCGCCCGCCCCCGCCGTGACCACCACTGCGGCGAACCACACATGATCTACGAGGAAGTTCCCTACGGCTCGCGCACCCGGCGCACGCTCACCGGAGCGGCGCGCGTGCTGTTCGAGCTGAAGATCGACGGCCCGCTGGTAGTCGGGCTCGGGCTGATCGCGGCATTCGGGCTCGTGGTTCTCTACAGCGCCTCCGGTCAGAGCACGGGCACGGTGGTGCGCACCGTCATGCGCCTCATCCTCGGGACGGTGGCGATGCTGCTGCTGGCGCGCGTCAATCCCAACTTTCTGCGGCGCTCGACACCCTGGCTGTACGCCGCCGGCGTATTTCTGCTGCTCATCGTGGCGGCGTTCGGCCATACCGGCCTCGGCGCGCAGCGCTGGCTCAACCTCGGGCTGTTCCGCTTCCAGCCCTCCGAGCTCATGAAGCTCGCCGTGCCCATGACCTGCGCCTGGTATCTGCACGAGCGCCCGCTGCCCCCGGGCCTCCTGTCGCTGGTGGCGCTCGCCGGGCTGATCCTCCTGCCCGTGGGGCTCGTGGCGATCGAGCCGGATCTCGGCACCGCCGCGCTGATCGCGGTGGCGGGCACGCTCGTCATCGTGCTCGCGGGCCTGCGCGTGCGGGTGATGGTGGGGCTGTTGTTGCTCGCCGCGGCGGCCGCCTGGTTCGGCTGGAGCTTCATGCACGACTACCAGCGCAAGCGCGTGCTCACCTTCCTCAATCCGCAGACCGACCCGCTCGGCGCCGGCTACCACATCATCCAGTCGCAGATCGCGATCGGCTCGGGCGGCGTCTTCGGCAAGGGCTGGATGAACGGCAGCCAGGCGCAGCTCGAGTTCCTCCCCGAGCGCTCGACCGACTTCATCTTCGCGGTGGTGGGCGAGGAGTTCGGGCTCCTCGGGCTGCTGCTGCTGCTCATCCTTTATCTGTTCGTCGTCGCGCGCTCCATCTACCTCGCCACGCAGACGCAGGACACGTTCGCGCGGCTCCTCGCCGGCAGCATCGCTCTCACCTTCTGCGTCTACGTGCTGATCAACGCCGGCATGGTGACGGGGCTGCTGCCGGTGGTCGGCGTGCCGCTGCCGCTCGTGAGCTACGGCGGCAGCTCCGTCGTGACGCTCCTCGCCGGCTTCGGTATTCTCATGGCGCTGTACTCACGGAGGAAGCTCGTGGGCTCCTGAGCGAGCACGGAGCCGTACGTGACCAACTGGCGTTACCCTCTGCTTGCGGCACTCGGCTGCGCTGCGCTCATCGCGCAGGGTGCGCCGCTTCAGCAACCGCCCGCATCCAGCGAGCCGCCCGCCGCAGCAGCGCCCGCACCCGCACCTACGCCCGCCGCAGCAGCGCAAGCCGCGCCCGCGCCC
>DASYYF010000051.1:0-23110 GCA_035934055.1 Steroidobacteraceae bacterium
GCGCGGCTGATCCGAATGGCTCCAATGCACGGCCGGGTGTCCTTCGGGTCAGGTGGACGGCGGACAGCAGCTCGGTGCGCAACAGGCCTTTTCGGCCTGCCGTTTCTCCTCCACGGACCGTATCTGGTCGGTGCCGTATACGGCGCTTTCACCGGTGGTGAGGAACGTCTCCCACTTGATGCCCTGCGGATCCTCGATCCAGCTCTTCTCGCTCTGGGCGTAGCAGCAGGTCGTCGCCCCCTCATCGAGCACCGGCCCCTCTGCGCGCCCCAGGCGCGCATAGACCTGTTGGAGCTCGGAACGGTCCTCAACCTGGATTCCAAGATGCTCGACGCCGGGCTGTGCACCGCGTTGGCTGATGGCGAAATTCACGCGGGGATCCTCCAGCATCCACTTGGCGTAGTCGGTCTTACGCACCACCGGCTCAGCGGCGAACAGCTCGGAGTAGAAGCGAACGGACGCCGCGAGGTCTTCGACGGCGACATGGACGTGAAAGCGTTTCATGCACGTTTCCTCTGCGTGGTTGCCGCAACCGGCCGGCAATCGGGGCCGCACGCCTCGTCGGCGAGGCTGCAGCAGTTCTCCGTCAGAAAGGCGACCAGAGCGCTCATGCGCTCGACACTCGGGCTGTAAAAGAGATTGCGCCCCTCGCGCCGGCTTACGATGAGTCCTGCGTGGCCCAGCTCTTTCAAATGGAAGGACAGCGTCGGAGCCGGTACGCCCAGGCGGTCCGTAAGCTCGGAGGGCGTATAACCCGCGGGACCCCGCTTCACCAGCAGCCGAAACACCGCCAGACGTGCTTCCGAAGCGAGAGCGCTGAGCGCGGAAATGGCTTCGTGTGGTTTCACATTTTTAATTCTATCAAAATGATGCCCGGGCGCAAGCACGCGCGGCACCCGGTGGCATCTGGTTCGCTCACGAAGACCCGGTGTTCGGCCGAAGAGTCGCTGGCGCGACGATCGGGACCGGCTGCGCGTCAATCGGCCTCGTCACGCCGCACCACGGCCACCGCCGTCCTTTGCACCACCGGATGCGTCAGGAGCGCTCGAACGATCAGCGGCGCCCCGACGAGGATTGGCAGCACCCAGTAGGTGACCTGCGGCAGGCGCCTCCAGACGGGCAAATAAGGTCCGTTGTCCACATAGAATGCAGTAAGCAAGAGAACATACGACAACCCCATGGCCGCGATATGCATGCGAATCCGTTCTCCGGACCGGCTGGGCGCTGTCTGCCGCCCGACGAGCACCGCGGTCAAGGCGCATGCGCCGAGAATGAACAGGTGATAGTCGTGCGCCCACCGCGTCGCCGACAGCACGGCCATGGTGATGGAAGTCGCAACGATACTGCGGTAATACCAGAGGCCGAACCAGGGATGACGGCCAGCGCCTTTGTCGCTCATCATGGCAACGATCCCGGTTACCACCGCGGTAAGGCCGGCGAAAATGTGGATGGCCACGACCGCGAGAAAAATCGGTGAAGCCGACGGGATGGGAATGCCGGCGATGGTGATCGGGGCTTGGCTCATCTCGGTCTGTGACCCCCCTCGGCAGAAAACGTCTTGAATCTCCGCTGGTGTTTGCCGCTCTTGGCCAGACGCCCCATCGTGCGCAATACGCATTGCGCTCTGCGGCGTAGATAGCAGCATATTTGCGGCGCCGGGCGCTCGCAATGACGTGTGGTTGCGGGCGCCGGATTACGACCAGGCAGAGCCCGATCGTCCCGGTGCGGCGCTATACTCCAATCGAGACCCCGATGCCTCAGAGATGATCCGACAAGGAAGGTACTTCCTGACGTTGCGCTGCTGGCCGTTGTCAGCGTCGCCTTGCCTCAGGCGAGATATCCGATGAGCAAGCGTCCAGTCGCCCTTTCTCCCACAGCATTGATCGCCATTGTGCTCGGTCTCCCCGGCTTCAACGCGCAGGCGCAGACTCCGCAGGAGCGCGTGCACCAGCACTCGCACGAGGTAATGCCCTTCGAAATGTCGAAGGTCGTGCACATCTTCCGCATGACCGAAACAGGCGGGATACAGAAGGTGATCGCCAAAGATTCGGGCGCCGCCGACCAGATTGCTTTGATCCAAGAACATCTGCGGCACGAAGCCGAGAGCTTTCGACGCGGAGATTATTCGGACCCGGCCGGGCTTCATGGAGCGGGAATGCCGGGGTTAAAAGAGCTGCAAGCCGGCGCCGCGCGGGTCAAAATCACGTACGCGCCGCTGCCCGCCGGCGCCGAGATCACGTTCCAGACCGCCGATCTGCATCTGCTGACGGCTCTGCATCGTTGGTTTGGTGCCCAGCTGTCCGAACATGGCGCTGACGCCAGAGCCGAGTGAGGCCGGTCTCCTGCTGGCCGGCTGCCCCCCGGTGGGGAGGGGAGAGGGCTGGTCGGCAGCGGCGACAACGCTAAGGTTGCGGCCGCGGTGTGGTGGCGACACTTGGTGGCAGGATCGGATAGGTTAGCTTCGGCTGCTCTCCCGTGAGGCTGTCGAGGAACGCGACGATCGCGTCGGTCTCACGCGGCAATAGCTGCGTTCCGAGCTGGCTCGAGCCCATCACTGCGACTGCCTGGCGTAGATCCCACGATCGACCGGAGTGAAAGTACGGAGCGGTCAGGGCGATATTCCGTAGCGTTGGCACCTTGAACACATACGCATCGGCTGCGCTCTTCGTCACGGTGAAGCGGCCCTTGTCGTTCGGCGGCAGCAGTTCCGCACCGGGGTTCTCGACAACTCCGAAGGGAGCGTACATATCTCCGCCGACGTTGATCCCCTTGTGACATGCTGCGCAGCCCTTGTCCATGAACATGCGTAATCCGTCTGTCTGCAACGCCGTTAGCGCTGATGTGTCGCCCCTCAGGTAGCGGTCGAACGGCGCGTTCGGCGTAATGAGCGTCGCCTCGAATACTGCAATTGCCTTCTGCGCATTCGCGAGCGTGACGGGATCAGCCTCCCCGGGAAACGCGGCCCGGAACGCAAGGACATACCCGGGAATTGCCGCAAGCTGCTCGCTCACGTGCTCCCTGGGGGAAGCCATCTCGATCGGGTTGATCATTGGCCCGCCGGCCTGCGCCTCGAGATCCTTTGCGCGCCCGTCCCAGAACTGAGCGGTATTGAAGACCGCATTGAAAACCGTGGGCGCATTGCGACCGCCCCGCTGCCACTGGTGCCCGATCGAAGTCTCCTGGGCGTCCGCCCCTCCGAGCCCCACGTTGTGACAGCTGTTGCAGCTGATGGCATGGCTCGCGGAGATGCGTGGATCGAAGTAGAGCATCTTGCCGAGCTCAACCTTCGGTGCCGATGCCGCGATTCCGGCAAGCGACGGCGACATGGGGATCGGTTTGAACAGCGCTTGCGCCCTGCTCATCAGAGCATCCGCAGCAAACCCCTGAACCGCAAACCCCAGCGATACTGCCAGACCAAGATCACGAAGGAACCGCATAAACTATCTCCTTACACGGGCAGGCCACCGCCCCAGAGACCCTACGACCAGGGCACCGATTGCTCAATACGCACTTGCACCGGGACGCGGCTCGCGGCTCGCGGCTCGCTGCGGCGCAAGTCGCCAGCGCAATGACGCGCCAGTGAACGGCACGGAGCGCGCCGGCAGCCCTGGCAACGTGAGGGACCGCAGCGGATTCCCCTTATGGCGCTCGAGGGGGCACAGGAGGTAGCGTTCGCCGTCGCTATCTGCCGCCACGGTCGGAAAGCGGACAGAGTTCGCTCGGGGACGCGCTCAGAGTGGTTCGCGGCCGCCGCCGTCGGCGGGCAGGCTCGGACCGATCAGCCTCCGCCGGCACGCCCAGTGCCGGGGCAGTCAGCCTTGCCTGTCGGGCGGCACCTCATGCCCGCGACCGCGCCGTCTGTTGGTAACTTCGAGCGCCGTAGCTCGTCGTGCCGGCAGGCTTGTAAACCGAGAGTGCCGTGAGCACCAGCAACACCACCAGCGCGGCCCCGGCGGCGACCACGGAATGGATTTGCAGCTGGCGGAGTTCGGCGGGCCACACGTTGAGAGCGGCCCCTTGCGCGAGCAGGTCAATGGGCTTCATGTGAGCGAACAGCAAGATAGCTGTGCAAGGAATCGTGATCAGGAACTTGATAAGAACCCAATAGTGCCGGAAGAGCCCTCGTGGAGTGCCGAGCGACTGAACAATGCCCGTCAGCGGCGAGGCGATGCTCAAGGGGACGATCACGAGCCAAGTCGTCATCCTCATTCCGAGGTAGGCCGCCCGCACCGCCTGCGCATCGCGGCTGACGACGCCTGCGATCGCCAGAGCAAGGAAGGCACCGACCGCGCCGAGCCACCCAACCGACGAGACGACGTGCGCGGTGAGCATGAGCTTTCGCAGCCAGCCGGTCATGGGCCGTGGTCGTGGATATGAGGCATCGGGGACAGTCCGGTGACGTGCAGCACCGCGAGTGCGAGGAGCAGGATGAGTCCGGTGGCAGCAAATACCTTCACCCAGCGGGGCATCGTGCCGTGAGACCGGCGCACGCGGGGTGCGCCGAGGTCGCGGTCCGATCCCACAGGCGAACTCGGGTTACCCATGTGTTCTTCCTGTTGCGGCCAAGGTCGACGAGCGTCAGAGACAGTGTGTCTACTATAGTGACACAGTGTCTCAAAGGCAACCACGTATACTGCTGCGATGCCAAAGGCCTGGAAGAAGACGATCGAAGCGCACCGACGCGGGGTGCGCGATGCAAGCCTGGAGAGCACCGCGACGCTAGTGAGCAAGCACGGCCTGCATTCCGTCACGATGTCGCAGATCGCCGAAGAGTCCGGCATCGGCCGAGCCACCCTGTACAAGTATTTCTCCGACATCGAGCAAATCCTGGTCGCCTGGCACGAACGCCACGTTGCGGGACATGTTGAGCATCTGGCTGCGCTGCGAGATCAAGCAGGTAGCGTCGGGATGCGACTTCAATCCGTCCTTGAGGCGTACGCCCTCATTGCCAACGAACGTCACGTCGACGCAGAGCTCGCTGCACTCCTGCATCGCGGAGCACACGTGGTTCGTGCGCAGCAGCAGCTTCTTGACCTCCTAAAGGGCCTCATGGCTGAGGGTGCCAAGAGCGGCGAGCTGCGGGATGATATTGCGCCCGCGGAGCTCGCGATCTACTGCCTGCATGCGCTGACGGCGGCCGGCACTCTGCCGAACAAGGCAGCCGTGCATCGCCTGGTCGAACTCACGATCACGGCACTGCGCACACCGGCGTAAATGGACTCGAGCGATTCACGCGCCAGCCGCAGCCAGCTCGAGGGGCTTCTCGACGCGGGTCGCAGGCCGCCGATCAAGTCAGTGCCCGACGAGCGCTACCCCTTTCTCAACGGCGATCACTTCGCCTTCCTGCAAGGGCTCCCAGGGTTCATCTGTAAGCGGCACGCTCGCAAACAGCGTCAGGGCTTGAGGCCCATTTGGCGTGTCCAGATGGACGCCCGCCTGGACGAGGGCGTCGCGATCGACAGCGCAGCTTCGGTGTAGTCGGCAAAGACCCGGAGGCGCGATGTGGCCATCGGCTTGAGTCCGTTGATGGCCATGCGCAAAGAGCGTAACTCCATCGGAGTAAAGGAAGTTCGCGGGACCCAATTCCCGCATCTGAGCGGCGAAGCGCACGACGACCTGGAGGCGGTCGCGCAGGGGCGGGGCCTCCCGGCTCGACCACAGGCGTGCGATGTCGCGAAACAGCAGGCAGGCAGCGTACTCCGAGTCGGTGTCTCCCAGCGGGTGAAACATCGACGGCCCAAGAGTATGGCGCAATTCGATGGAAGGCAGCCGGCCGTTGTGCGCAAAGCAATGCATCCGGCCGGCGATTTCGCGCACGAACGGCTGAGTATTGGCGAGCATGACTGCGCCGCGAGTGGCGTGCCGGATGTGTGAAATGAGGATATGGCTCGCGATGCGGCGCGACTGAACATACTCAAGCCAGGCGCTGTCGCGCGCGGGTTCCGGCTCGCGGTAAAGCCGCAGATCGCGTTCGTCGAACAGTGCCAGCCCCCAACCGTCAATCAACCGATGATCCAAGCCACCCCGCGCGGCGAAGCGCTGCAGGGTGATCGTCGCGACAGTTGGCTGGCGGCCAGAGAGGGAGAACAGCTCGCACACTACGTTTGCCCTTGGCTTTGCATCATATCAGCATGGGCAAAGACTCATGCGCGCAGGCAGCTCGAGAGGAGCGCCTTCATGTCCTGCCCCTGCGCCGAATCTGCCCGATGCCGGCATGGGATCGCTCGCGCACGAGCAAGGCTACGATTGCACCCGAAAGAATTGACAGTGCCGCAACTATCTTGATTGCCGACGACAGTCCCAGGGTATCTGCGATCGCACCTGCGCAAAGTGCGCCGATCGCGTAGCCCAAATCGCGCCAGAAGCGGTAAACGCTGAGCGAGCGTGCTCTCCAGGATGGATGCGACGCGTCGGCGACGGCGGCGATGAGCGTCGGATAGACCATCGCGGTCCCCAGTCCGAGCAGCGCGCTGGCGAGGAGCCACCAGCCAAAGCTGCGGGTGGAGGCCATCAAAAAAAGGCCGCCGCCCTGCACCCACATTCCTGTTGCGATGAGACCCTTGCGGCCCAAGCGATCGCTCAACGGCCCCGTCACGGTTTGCAGCACGCCCCACACCGCGGGGTAGACCGAATTGACGATACCGATCCGCGCGACGGCGAGTCCGAAGCTGGCGAAGAACAGAGGGAAAATTCCCCAGCTCATGCCGAAGTTCAGATTGTTTACCAGTCCGGCCTGCGATGCCGCGAACAGATTGCGGTCCCCGAACGACGCGCGCCGAAAGACTTCCCAGAACGCGATCGTCTCGCTCACTGACCCGTGATGATGAGATATCTCGTGACCAACGTGATGGCGGGTGTCACGCACGAACAGGATGGAGAGAGCGAGCCCGAGCACCGCATAGCCGATACCGAGGTAGAAAGGCTCCGGCCGGAGCGCGTAGCGCTGTGCAATAAAGCCAGAGAGGAAGGCCGTCGCGCCGACCGCAAGATAGCCCGCGAACTCATTGAGCCCTACGGCGAGTCCGCGAGACTTCGGACCTACCAGGTCTACTTTCATGATAACCGTCATCGACCAGGCGAAGCCCTGATTGATGCCGAGCAACGCGTTCGCCGCGACGACCCAACCCCAACTCGGCCCCCAGGCGATCATGAACGGAACCGGCAGGCCGACGAGCCAGCCGAGAACCAGCATGTGCTTACGCCCATAGACGTCGGCAAAATGTCCGGAGACCAGATTGGCGACTGCCTTGATGATGCCGAAGCTGACGATGAAGGAGAGGACGGCCGTCGTCGAAGCGATCTTGAACTCTTGCGAGCCGATCAGCGGGACGACCGTGCTCTGCAGCCCCACCATGCCGCCGACGAAGGCATTGACGAGGACCAGGAGCGAGAACTGCCGCCAGTTCGCGCGCAGGCCGAGCGAGATGCCGGACGAAGCAGGGACGGCTGATTCCCCGGCCATGATCAGCGCTTCAGGGCTCGGACGGCCGGATCGCGCTGAGGGCGACGAATGCGGCCCCGGCGGTCGTCAAGCGCGTCAGCCACGGATCGAGGGGCGCCAATGCGCGGGCGCAGAGGCCGACCGGTGGATAGAAGATGGCGCCGCGAACGCGCGTGACGCAAAGCCCCGCCCGCTCGGCAAGCGTCCGCAGCTCGCCTGCCGTACGAAAGCGCGCCGCCTTCCAGGTGGCCGCGCCGAGCCAGCTGCGCACTCGGCGAATAACGGCCCAGAGACTCCACCGTCCCAGTTCGCCGAGCACGAGACACCCGCCCGGTCGCAGCACCCGCACAATCTCGCTCATGGCGGCGGCTGCGTCCGGGACGAAGCACAGAACCGTGACGGCGGCGACCACGTCGAAGCTGCCGTCTGCGAAGGGAAGCTGCTCGACCCGCCCATCCGCAAATGTGACCTCGAGGCCCGCTCTCTCGGCCTGCGTGCGGGCAGCGGCAAGCATTGCCGGATCGGGATCGACCCCGGTGACGGCCGCGCCTCGCGATGCCAGAGCGCAGACCAACGCGCCGTCGCCGCATCCGGCATCGAGCACGCGGGCACCGCTCACGGGGCCCATCAGATCGAGAATGAGATGCTGCTCGATCGCCTCGGTGATTGCGCCGAGCGACGTGGCGCGCCACGACCGGTACGCTTCGGGGCCGATCGCCGTCGGTACACCCGTGGTGCTCACCTGAGGACCGGACGCAGCCGCACAAGCGTGTAAGCGACGGCGCGCACGGGGCTGCTGTGTACCTTGTCTCACTCAGAAGACGATGACCTTGTCGGCAGCACGCGTCGCCTCGGCCAGCTCATCCATGGAGCTGCGTCGAGCGCCGTCGGCAAGATCGGTCTCGGTCAGCCCGCGCGCGTCCATACACGTTCCACACAACAGAATCCTGTGGGCGCCGGTCGCATAGCGCTTCAGCATGCGTTCGAGGTTGTAATAGCCATCGGGCGTCTTCTGGCCCTTCTTGCCGCAAGAAACGGCATCGGCCATCAGGAACACGGTTATCTCGATCGCGGGATCCTTCTTCACGAGAGCGTTGGCGAGGCGAAGTGCGTTGTAGCATCGCTCGTTACCGTACGGCGGCTCGTTGAGTATGAACAGGATCTTCATCGGCGTCCTCCTTTAGCGCGGCCTTCCTTATCAATTTCGCGCGCATAGCGTTCCTTGAGAATGTCCGGTGGCGAGCGCCCGGGCGGCACCTGGGGTGGTGGCTCGACCGAACGCCACGGACCGGCAAGCGGGCGAACGGGGGAGGGCGGCGACGGCAATCACCGCGGCCAGTAAGAGGATCATGAGGGCTGCCGTGCCAAGACGACGATCGGCACCGCGGCAGCCGCAGCCGCTTGAAGGACTGCGAGCTTCGACGATGCTCTTTTCATACCGCGTGCCCCGGAGCACTCTTGCGCCCGCTGCAGCTCGCTTCCCGCCGCTATCCGACAGCCAGCCCCGCATTAAGGGCGCGAAGTTCCGCCGCCCGTGGAGGCGGCGGAGGAATATCCGCGAGCATCGAGGCGACGAACGCCCCTTCGTCGGCAACCCGGAACGCCACGTTGTGCCGCTTCTCGAAGCCGATGGTCGATGCCGGCTTGCCGCTCAGGGCGCGGCCGCAGACCGACCCGGCGTAAGCTCCCGGCAGTATCTCGACGTAGTCGGGAAGTGATTTGAGGCGCTTGAGGCTGCCAAACAGGACCCGGGCGCCTTCCGCGGCGTTGGTGGCGAGCTCGGTTCGGCCAACGTCTCCCACCATCAATGTATGGCCAGTGAGCACAAACCATGGCTCGGCGGCCCGGGTGCGATCTGTGACCAGCAGGCAGATGTGCTCCGGAGTGTGACCTGGGGTATGCAGAACCTCGACGGCGACGTTCCCAAGCGGCAGGACCTCCCGGTCGCGAACGCCCCGGAACCCTTGACGCGATTCCGCTTCCGCGAAAAGTACGTATTCCGCGCCGCCAGCCTGCGCCAGCCGTGGCCCCGCCGAGAGGTGATCGGCGTGAACGTGGGTGTCGATGACATAGGAGATTTTCATCCCGCTCGCGCGCGCCGCATCGAGATAGGTCTCGATGTCGCCTACCGGATCAACCACGGCTCCGCAGGCCTTACCGCCACAGCCAAAGAGATAAGAAATCGCTACCGGATCGGTGTGCAGGAACTGCCGTAGTATCACGCGAGCCTCCAGTACCATCATGCCGGTGCGCCATCGCACCTGGTCTTGACGAACTGCCGTCGGTTATCATTCAATAACTATATTGAATAATCTCTCGACACTTCAAGCGATGTCAAGCAACGATCCAAAGCTGAAACTGTTCGCCGGACTTGCCGAGGTCGGCCGTGCGCTCGGCAATGAGCACCGCCTGCGCATCCTCGAGTTGCTCGCTCAGCGCGCAACGAGCGTCGAGGCGCTCGCCGAACGCGTCGGTCTGTCGGTCGCCAACGCCTCGCAGCATCTGCGGGTCTTGCGGGCCGCCGGGTTGCTGACCTCACGGCGCGAGGGAAAGCGTGTGCTGTATGGGCTCAGCGACCCGACCGTGCTCGGGCTCACGAGAGCACTCGGCCAGGTCGCGGAACGGAACCTTGCGCAGGTTCGTGAAGTGGTCAATGACTACCTGCGGGCGCGCGATGCGTTTGAGCCGATATCGAGGAACGAGGTGCGGCGACGCCTGAAAGACGACCTCGTTACGCTGCTCGATGTCCGGCCGGACGATGAATTCGCGGCCGGGCACCTGCCGAACGCGATCAACATTCCGCTCCGGGATCTGCCCCGCCGGCTTCGGGAGCTACCCAGGAATCGGGAGATCGTCGCCTACTGCCGCGGAGCTTATTGCGTTCTGGCATACGAAGCGGTCGCGCTGCTGCGCAAGCGCGGATTTACCGCCGTGCGGCTGGAGGACGGCTTCCCGGAGTGGCGCGCGGCAGGGCTGCCGGTTGAGGCACTCGAGACTCGCTAAACCGGCGAGAGGAGACGCGATCCGCGGAAAACACCCCGGACGCACGCGATCCCGCGATCCGCGTTGCCATCAAAGGGGCTCGGTGGTCCGGCCGATCGCAGATGCGATCGGCCGGACCGAGCGGTCAGGGCACGTTCACCTTGATCTTGCGCGTTCGGAACTCGACTCGCTTTGGAATCCGGACCGTGAGCAAGCCGTCCTTGAGACTCGCTTCGATCCGCTCGGTCTCGAGCTCGCCGCTCAGGACGAAGCTTCGCCGATACCGGGTGGTCTGCAAGTCCGCGTACAGGGCTGCCATCCCTGTCGACATGTCGATCTCCATGTCCCCCTCAATGAGCAATCCATTGCGGTCGGCCTGGACATTGAGCTTGTCTTTCGACACGCCGGGCATCTCCGCCTGCACCGTGATCTGATGGGCGTCCTCGAAGATGTCGACCGCGGGAACGAGCACGGTCTCGCGTTCGCGCGCCTTCTTCTCGATGGCAGCCGACTCCGACGCCGCAACGCCTTGGTTGGTTGTCATGTGTCTCTCCTTGTCCATTCAGCTCACTGTGATCTGCCGCGGCCGGGTAGCCTCGCGGCGCTGGATCGTGATCTGCAGCACCCCATCGCGGTACCTGGCGTCGACCCGCTCAGGGTCCACGTCATCGGGCAGCGTGATCACGCGCCTGAAGTCTCCGTCGTAGCGCTCGCGCCGGTAATACTCGGCGTTCTCGTTTGCCTCGATCCTGCGGCTCCCCGAGACGGACAGCAGATTCTGCTGGATCGAGAGATCGAGCTTCCTGGCATCGAGGCCGGCGGCGAACAGATACACATCGACCCGCTCAGGCGTCGCCCCGACATTGATCGGGGGAAACGTACCGCGCTGCACGGCGCGGATCCCGGCGGGCCAGGGTGAGTGCCCGAAGAGCTGGCCCATCTCGCTCTCCAGGCGCCTGAATTGCTCGAAGAGATCAGTGTCGAGGCCACCGAAGTAATTCTCGAACATGGCAAACACCTCCTCTGGGGTTGGGTGAATGCCGGCAAAGTAGGTTCGTGAGATCGGGTTTCAAGGGGACCGGGGATGTGCTCCTCGTGACTACTACGGAAGCTTGACCGTGGCAGAAACTGTCCCGGTTCGTGCCGGTGCGAAGCGGGTCACAGTTCACGCCTTGTTCAGCCTTCCGAGGGTGCTATATGCGCTGCGGATCGGCATATTTCTGTGGGTGCGAAAACCTTCGTGCCGTGGAACAACGAGTTCCGAGGGAGTGTCCATGAGTGCAATTCGGTCCCTGATCTTCACCATGCTGGCGTTGGCGGCGGTGCCTTTGGCGCACGCGCAAGTCAGCATCAGCGGCGTCATCAGCGGACAGGTGGCGCCTGGCGTCTACGGGCAGGTCGTCATCGGGGGTGGTCCGCCGCCGCCCCTCGTCTATGCGCAGCCGGTGGTCGCGCAGCCTGCTCCGGTGTTCGTGGACGCGCCACCCGTTGAGCCCATCTACCTGCATGTGCCGCCGGGCCATGCGAAGCATTGGGATAAGCACTGCCAGGAGTACAACGCGTGCAGCCGCCCCGTGTATTTCGTGAGGTCGGCGGAGTACGACGAGCCCAAGCACCAGAAGCATCACAACAAGCACGAGGGTGATTAGACTTGTCCGCCCCGGCGCGCGCTGCGAGCGCGGCCTGGTGCGAGAGCGCCGCCTTCGGGCGGCGTTTTCGCTTATTTGACTTAACACGGCAGCGCCAGAACCGGACTCGGGCCGCGGGGCATGCGCGCGGCCGGATCCTTTTGCGGTTCATCATTCGTTCAGGTTAGAGGACTAAAGATCACTGCGAAAACGCGGGCGCCATGGCCTTGGTCTTCAAGACTAGCGGATGACACGAAGACCGGGCGGCTCGAGCGGAGCATGGGTCGGGGTGGTTGCGAGCGTGAAGCTCGGTGCCTCGAGATTGGCAGGGATACATGGAGATCAGGAGAACGTCTGTGCATCGACACGCGCGCGTATTTCTTGCGGGCCTGGTAGCCCTGCCGCTGTGGGCGGGCTGCGGCGGGGGCAGCGGATCGTCCAGCACGCTGAATCTCGGGATCACGGACGGCACGGTCGATTCCGCCAGCAATGTGGTGATTCAGTTTACCGGCGTCGAGCTGCAGCCCAGCGGGGGAGGCAGTTCCATAACCTTCAATTTCAGCTCGCCCAAGCAGCTCGACCTGTTGACGCTGCAGAACGGTAATGCGGCTACTCTCCTGAACGGCGCCACCGTGCCTGCGGGCAACTACGACTGGGTCAGGTTGCTGCTGAATGTCGGTTCGAATGGTGCCGTAGCCGGCTCCTACATAGAGATCAACGGCGCGCAGTACCCCATCATTGTCCCCAGCGGCCAGCAGACCGGCCTCAAACTGGTTCAGGGCTTTACGATGACGGCCAATCAGGTCGCCAACTTCACGATTGATTTCGTGCTGGAGCAGGCTATCACGGCACCGCCGGGGCAGACGGTCGGGGGCGTACAGGCGTACCTGCTGCGGCCGGCCATGCGGCTGATTGACAACGTTCAAGCGGGAGAGATCAGTGGAACGGTGGCGCTGGCTACCCTCCAGGGTCATACGCCGTCGTGCTTTGACAGTAGTGGCAATCCCACGACGGCACATGTCTATATCTTCGACGGGTCCGGAGCCACCCTGACGGACATACAGATCGATCCGACCACTGGTCTGCCGCCCGCCGGCCACGTGAATCCCGTAGTGACGCCACCGATCACCTATTCGTCTGCAATGCAGCAGTACGTCTACTCGCAGCCGTTCCTGCTGGCCGGGACATACACGCTCGCGGTGGCGTGTGGCGCGGATGATCCGAGTGCGGCGGACACGTTAGCGTTCGTGCCGCCCGCCGGTGTCACGGCAACCGTGATGGCGAGTCAGACGACCACAGTCAATTTCTGATTGGTCGTCAACCCCGGACGCGCATCCGCTATTGCACCATTACCGCGGCGGCGGCCGCTGCTAGTCGGTGATCGGGCGTGCCGGCAGGAACTGCCCTGGATGCAGCGGATCCTGCAGCCGGATGAATACGCCGCCAGCCTGCAGCACGATCAGATCCGGCTTCCCGTCACCGTTGACATCGGCGACGGCGACTCCCGTGACGAAATCGTTTCCCGCAGGCGCATAGTTGACCGCTGTGCCGAAATGTCCGGCCGATGTGCCATCCTGCAAAAGAACGGAGACTCCGGTGTCCACGGTGCTGCAATTGGGAGGGCAAATGCCCGCGAGCGTTCCGGAGTTGGCGACCGCAAGGTCCTGCCATCCGTCGCCATTGAGATCGGCGATCGCTACGGCGACCGAATCCGCCTGGCTTGCATAGTTGACCGCGGGCAGGAACGCGCCGCTTCGCGTGGGATTCTGCAGCAGGACCGAGACACTGGCAGCAGTGAGGTCTGACGGCGATCCGATATTCGCAACCGCGATATCCGGCCGGCCGTCGCCGTTGAGGTCACCCGCAACGGCATAGAGGGGTTGCCGGCCCGCCGCGTAGCGCACCGGGGCACTGAAGCTGCCGCCGCTCCCCGGAGTCTGCAGCAGCACCAGGATGCTCACCGCGTCGGTAGCCAGCAGGTCGGGCGTGCCATCGCCGTCCAGGTCGGCGATCGCGACCGACGCGCACCCGCTGCCCGTGGCGATGGTGGTCTTCGGGAGGAATGTTCCCGCGGCACCCTGGAACAACACGGAAATCCCGCTGCTGTCGGCGACCGCAAGATCGGGTTTTCCGTCGCCGTTGAGATCGCCGATCGCCACCACCACCGGATCCGGACCCGTCGGGTAGCTCACGGCGGGAAGATAGTGCCCCGGATTGGCCGCGTCCTGCAGCAGCACGGAGACGGTGCTCTCTCCCGCGCCGCTCGTGGCGAGGATCGCGTTGGCCGTCACGATGTCGGGTCGCCCGTCGCCGTTGAGATCCGCGAGGGCTACTGAGGCCGGGTCATTCCCTACCGCATACGTCGATGCGGGCAGAAAGCGGCCCGGGTTAGCCGCATCCTGCAGGTAAACGGCGACGAAGCCCGGGTGAGGCGGAGCGCCAGCGATGTACGTGTACACCGCGACGACGTCCGGCAGGCCGTCGCCGTTGAGGTCCGCCACGGCGAGCGAGCCGTACAGGTTAAAGGGAGGAATGGCTCCGCCCCCTTCGCCGCCTCCACCACCGCACGCAGTCAGCGCCAGAAGACCGCAGAGCAGAAGCGGGACGCGATATCCCCTGAACGACACGTCGACACTTTAGGCTTGCCGGCACGCCGTCGGCTTCGTGGGAATTACTGACGTTGCCGGGGCAATAGACCTCATAACCGCAACCGGCAGCACGGAGCGGCCGTGACGGCGATCAGATCGCCGGGGACTCGGGTCGAGAGTAGTCCTAGGAGGGCAGTCCGACAGGTGCGCCGGCTCGTCAAGAGCCGACGCGCGTGCCGTCATAGGTCCAGTTCACTTCCCAGGTCTTGCCGCCGTCCTGAGAGAAGGCCTGCTCGAAGTGTGTCTTGTCGTGGCCGATCGCCTGCCAGGAGTAGCGCACGGTGACGGCACGGCCCTCCCAGTTGTCCTGGCCGTAGAACTCGCCGTGCCCGTTGCTGAACTGCCCGACCACCGGGGGATCGAACACGCCGGTCTTGAGGCTCGAGCCGTAGATGCTCCACTGGCGCGAGTCGGGGTTGTAGAGACGCACGGCCAGCAGCTCGATGCGCCTGTGGGTGAGCGCGTTCTCAACACGCATCTCCGACTCGTTCCAGCCTTCCAGCATCGGAAGCGTGCGGGTGACCACGGTGCCATCGTAGTCCTCCCAATCGTTCGCCGCGGAGAGGCGATGATGCAGGGTGTGTACGTGGGCTTTCCAGGTGCCGACTTCAAAATCGAAGTCATGCCGGCCGTCGGGCAGCGCCGGCACCAACGCAAGCTTCGATTCCGGGGTATCCGAGAGGGCAGGCAGGGCGATGAGTCCCAGGACGACGAACGAAAATGAGGCAGTCAGCTTCACGGACATTTCTCCTCGCCAGTTTTGTCGAGTACCGATCAGCGGGGCCGACCTGGCACATCTACGTGAGTTGTAGTAGCATTGACGCACCATGTAGGAGATGTCAAGAGTCGTGCGACTGTCGAAAGCCGAGATGCGGGTGCTGGAGCAGTTCTGGAAACTCGGAACGGTCTCGGTGCGCGAGGTCCTCGAGAGTCTCCCGGCGGATGAACGCGTGGCCTACACGACGGTGCAGACGCTCGTGCATCGCCTGGAGCGGAAAGGGGCGGTGCGACGCGTGAAGAAGGTGGGCAACGCGCAGCTGTTTGAGTCGCAACTCGGCCGCAGCGCCCTGCGCAGCGGCCTGGTGCGCGAATTCCTGGATATCTTCGGCGGCTCGCCGCAGCTGCTCGTGTCGAATCTGTTGGAGTCCGGCGCGCTCACACTCAAGGATCTCAAGGCCTTGCAGGACGCAGCCGACAGCCGCAAGCCGGAGCGCCGCTCGCGTGGCTGAGCACGTCGCGCCGGCGCTGTATTTTCTGCAGGTGCACCTGCTGGTCGCCACCTTGGTGGCGCTCGGCGCCTGGGTGCTCACGACGCGGTCGCGCGCGAGCGCGACCGCCAAACTCTGGATCTGGACCGCGGCGTCCTTGAACTTCGTGCTGCCGCTCGGCGGCTTTGTCGACGGTTTTGGCGCTCGCGATCTGCCCGGGGCGCAACAGCTCGTACCGCTCGCTTCGCTGGACCTGACGCTTGCCCACCACCTGAAGGTGGTAACAGTCGCCGGCGGCCTGTATCTGGGCGGTGCGATGCTGCTGCTGCTGCGCCTGTGGCGGCGCATACGCGCCGAACGCCGCGCTGCGCCCGGCCGCGTGGCGACCGATGCACCGCAGTGGAGGGTCGCGGGCGTGCCCGTGCACTTCACCGGCGACACGGGCCCCGCGGTTGCGGGCATTCTGTACAGCCGTATCTGCCTGCCGCAGGGCATCGAGCAGCTCCTCACCGCGCCGGAGCTCGAAGCCGTGTTGCTGCACGAAATCACCCACGCCAAGCGGCGCGACAACCTACTGCGGCTGGTGCACGAGCTGGTCCAGTGCCTGCTGTGGTTCCACCCGCTCGTTTGGCTTGTCGGGGCGCGCCTGGCCCTGTACCGCGAGCTGTCCTGCGACGAATCGGTCCTGCAGCGCAGCCGCGGCGGACTGCTGGTGAGCGCACTGGCGAAGCTCGCCCTTCACGAGAACACTCCGGTGCTGCAGTCGGCGGCGACGGCGCTCGCGAGCGAGCGGCTCGAGCGGCTGCTGGCCCCGGCACTGCCCGCGCCGCAGCGGCTCGCCAACATCGTGGTGGGGGCTGCTTTCGTCGGGCTGCTGCTCGGCGGGACTCTATTCACGGTCGCGCATACGGCCTGCTGTCTGGTGCCGGTAAGCTGACCTGCTCGCTGCTCGCGTCCCGACCGCGCCGGTTCCGGCCGCGACAAACGCTCGGAGGCGTCACATGAACTCGTCCGCATATCGGGCACCAAGTCTGCTTCTGGTTGCCTTCGCTCTTGCTACAACCGGGTCATCGGCAGCAGTCGCGTCGGTTGACGCTGCTGCAATCGCCGCAACGATCAAGAGAGACGTCGCTCAACTCGTCGCCGGGCTCAATGCTCACGATGCAGTGAAGACAACGGCTTATGACGCCGCGAATATTGTCTCCATTGAATGCGGTAGTCCTCCAGCTATCGGGATCGAAGCCGACAGAGAGGGCTTCAAGACGGGCTTTGCCCGCGACCCCGATTGGAGAGTGAGTCTGATCGAGGAGACGGTAGACGTTGCCAGTAGCGGCGACCTGGCGGTCTACCGTGGCACCTACGACGAAGACCACGGTCGTGCAGGTGTGCTGATGACGCACAAGACGATCTTCATTGCGGAGTTCAAGCGTCAAGGCGATGAATCATGGAAGATCGTCTGGTACAGCGTTTCCAACATGGAACAATCGCATCCGAAGTGATTTGAGGACATGGCATTACGCGATGGCGTGGTCTGGGTTAGGCCTCGGATCTGTGGCAAACCACTTCGATGTTGTGCCCGTCCGGACCAATCACGAACGCTGCATAGTAGTTCGCGTGGTAGCGCGGGCGCACACCAGGCGCACCATTGTCTTTGCCGCCCGCCTGCAGAGCCGCGCGATAGAAGGCTTCGACTTGCTGGCGACTCTCGGCCGTGAACGCCAAGTGAAGATGCGCCGGCTTTTCCTCGGTTTGGTACAGGCACAATGAAGCCTTGCCCTTTGGGCTAAGCTCGACACCGTACGTCGGCGGCCCCTCCGAGACGAGTGCTACGCCGAGCGGTTCGAGTGCCCTGAGGAAGAACACTTTGCTCGCTGCATAGTCGCTGACTCCGAATTTGACGTGGTCAAACATGAGTTCTCTCCTCAAGTGTGGGACAGGCGACTGACGCTAAGCACCCCGCTTCGGTAACTCAAGCTCGTTAATTTCCCGTTAGTGCCGCGGGGCGCCGGCTCCGTCCGGCGCCCCCTCGTCTCGCTTGATCGCACCCGAGATTGACTTGGTACTTAGTAGTACCCTACCATGGCCCCACCGATGGTACGCAACGGTACCATCACCCTCACATCATGGAGTAAAGTCACGTGGCACGAGCAGCGGTATCGGCGGCGGCGGCAACAGCCGCGAATCCGGCAGCGGTCGTGCGGCTGCGCCAGGCTGCCAAGACATACTGGTCGGGAACACTCGAGGTGCCCGCGTTGCGGGGCATCAGCCTCGAGATCCCCTCGCACCGCTTTTCCGTGGTCGTCGGCGCATCGGGCAGCGGCAAGACCACTCTCCTCAACCTCATCGGCTGCATCGACTCACCGAGCAGCGGCACGCTCGAGGTGTGCGGAGAAGAGATCGCGTCGCTCTCCGATGACGCGCTATCCGACTTCCGCGCGCGCAACATCGGCTTCATCTTCCAGACCTTCAGCCTGGTGCCCGTACTCTCAGCTTACGAGAACGTGGAGTACCCGCTGCTGCTGGTCGGCATGCCGCAGGCGGAGCGACGCCGCCGCACGCTGGAAATGCTCGAGGCGGTCGGACTCGCCGGGCAGGCGCACCAGCGTCCCAACGAGCTTTCCGGAGGCCAGCGCCAGCGGGTAGCGATCGCGCGTGCGCTCGTCAAGGAGCCGCAGGTGGTCCTCGCCGACGAGCCGACGGCCAACCTCGATTCCGCGACCGGCGCCTCGATCATCGAGCTGATGCGCCGCGTCCAGGTGCAGTCGCGCACCACCTTCATCTTCGCAACCCATGACCCACAGCTCATGTCGCACGCCGACGAGACCTTCGTAATCCGCGACGGCGAGCTGCTCGAGCACCGCAGAGGAGACAGGCGATGAACCTGCTGATCAAGATTGCCTTTCGCAACATGCTGCGCAACCTCCGCCGCTCGCTGATGACGGGGTCCGCGGTGGCGGCGGGCGCGCTCGCGCTGCTGCTCTTTGGGGGCTTCGCGGCCTATATCTTTGCCGGCCTCGAGACCAACAACGTACAGCGGATCGGGCACCTCACCGTCTTTCGGGAGGGCTACTTTCTCCTCGGGGCCGGGAATCCCGCGGCCTACGGCATCGACCGCTATCGGGACGTCATCGAGCTCATCGAGCGCGATCCCACGGTCGGGCCGATGATCAACGTGATCACTCCCACCCAGTCGCTGGTCGGCATCGCCGGCAATTTCAGCGGCAACGTCGAGGCCTCGAAGACCTTTCTCGGCACCGGCCTCATTCCCTCGAGCCGCGAGCGGATGCGGCAGTGGGATGAATTCGGCGCCAGCGCGGGCTATGTGCCCGACCGGCGCATGTCCGATGAGGATCCGTCGCGCGGGGAGATCGGCGTCGGACTCGCCCGGGTGCTGGGACTCTGCGGGCCGCTCGGCCTCCACGGCTGCCCCGCGCTGCCCGGGGCACGGCCGCCCTCGGGCGCGGCCGCAGGCGCGGCAAGCCGCGAGCTCACGGACCTGGCAGCGCGCGATCTCGGCGCCGGCGCTCAGGGCGCCGATCCCTCCCCGCAGATCGACCTCCTGGCCGCCACTGCCGGCGGCGCGCCGAACGTGGTGCAGCTCGCGGTTGGCGGTGCCGAGCCCCAGGGAGTCAAGGAGCTCGACGACAACTTCGTGGCGATGCCGCTCGGACTCGCCCAGCAGCTGGTCTACGGCCGCAGCGAGCACAAGGCCACCGGCATCGTGCTGCAGCTGCATCGCAGCGAGGACCTGCCCGCGGCCCGCGCCCGGCTAACCGCGCTCTTCAAGCAGAAACACCTCGATCTCGAGGTGCGCGACTTCGGCGAGCTCTCGCCCTTCTACGGTCAGGTCAAGAACATGTTCAGCGCCATCTTCCTGTTCATCGCGCTGGTCATGGGAGTGATCGTGCTGTTCGCCGTCGTCAACACCATGACCATGAACGTGATGGAGCGCACCAACGAGGTCGGAACGATCCGCGCCCTCGGCGTACGGCGCGCGGGCATCCGCTCACAGTTCACCGTGGAAGGCGTGCTGATCGGCGCGATCGGCGCGACCGTCGGCGCGGCGCTCGCGCTCGCCGTTGCGGCCCTGGTCAATCACGCCGGGCTGACCTGGATACCGCCTGGCAATGCTACCGCGGTGCCACTGCGGCTCGATGTCGCCGGACGCGCAGCGCTGGTCGGCGGGGCCTGGCTCGGACTTGCGATCGTCACCACGCTGGCGGCCCTGCTGCCTGCCAACCGCGCGGCCCGATTGCCCGTGGTTGACGCATTGAGACACGTGTGAGGGCGTCATGAAATACAGCAAGCAGTTGATGGCAATCCTCGCAATGGCCCTGTGGCTCGGCATGGCCGCAGTCGCCGAGGCCCAGAGCGCATCCGAAATCGTTGCCGCCACCGACAAGGTGCGCAATCCCGGTCAGCCGTTCCGTTCGACGCTCCGGCTCACAGAGTACGTCGGCGGCCAGGAGCGCGACCACGACTCGCTGGTCGTCTACTCGAAGGAGGACGGCGCGACGCGACAGTTCCGCAACCTCGTGCAGTACGTGGAACCCGCGCGCGACACCGGCAAGCGCGTGTTGCTCGACGGGCACTCGCTCTGGTTTTACGACCCGAACTCCAAGGTCAGCGTGCGCATATCGGCGCAGCAGCGCCTGATCGGCCAGGCGGCGATCGGTGACATCCTCACGGTAAACCTGGGGGCCGACTACGCGTCGAGCATCGTCGGGACGGAGACCATCGACGACGCCACGCGCCAGCCGCGCAAATGCTGGCATCTCGAGCTCAAGGCCAGTAACGATCTCGCGACCTACAACCGCGTCGAATATTGGGTCGAGCAGGGGAGCTTCTACCCGATTAAAGGGAAGTTCTACGCTGACAGCGGGCGGCTGCTGAAGATCGTTTACTTCCGCAAGTTCGCCCAGCAGCTCGGCGCGGTCCGGCCCACCGAGGCGATCATCATCGACGCGGTGGACTCCTCGCTCGCGACCACCGCCACCCTGGGTGAGTACGCCTACCAGGAGATTCCGGAAGCCTGGTTCCAGCGCGATTACCTGCCGCACCTGCAGGCCAAGTGAGGCGTGCGCCGCAAATTGTCGCCGTGCTGGCGCTGCTTGCGGCTGCGGGCGCGACGGTGGGCAGGGCGGATCCTCCCACGGAGGACAAGGAACTCAATCTCATCCCGCCGTCCAGCGAGACGCCGCCAGCGGACGCCGCACCGGTCGCCTCGGGCGCACTGCAGAGGATCTTCCTCGAAGACGCGGTCACCGGGTCGTGGCTCGGGAGCGACCTCTTGCCCGCGCCACCTCCGCCGCCGCAGCCTCGCTGGGAGGAGCGGGCGCTGCTCGACGTGCGCAGCGAGTGGCGCGCGGGCGATGACCTTCGCCTCACCTACAGCGGACGCCTCAACCTGCGCGCCGAGGACGGGCTCGGTTTCCCCAGCCACGAGAACCTGACCAACGATCTGCGCGAAGCGTACCTGGGCTGGGAACCGCTCAATCAGCTCTTCCTCGATGTCGGCCGCATCAACCTCAAGAGCGGCGTCGCGTTGGGTTTCAATCCGACGGACTTCTTCAAGACGCGTGCCGTGGTCGAGCCGCTCTCCGTCGACCCGGTCGTACTGCGCGAGGACCGCCTCGGCACGCTGATGCTGCGTGCCGAGCGCGTGTGGGCGAAGGGCTCGCTCACGGCGGTCTATGCGCCGGCAGTCTCCTCGGACAGCCCAATCTACACCTCGTTCGACCTGCGCAGCTTTGATCCGATGTTCGATCGGACCAACGCGCACGATCGGTGGCTCCTCAAGGGGATCGTCGACGTGGCCGAGGGCTTCAGCCCCGAGCTTCTCGCCTACGAGTCTCAGCGGCGGGTCCGCTTCGGCGCGAACCTCGCGGAGAACGTCGGCCAGAGTGTCGTCGCCTACCTCGAGTGGTCTGGCGGGAGGCGGGGCACCGTGAGTGACGAGGCGCTCGCGTTCGGTCAGGCAACCGGGAGCCTCCCGGCCGCCGCGGGCAACGTGCTGCCCGGCCTCGGCGCGGTTGCCTTTCGCAACCAGGTCGCGGCCGGAGCTTCCTACACCACCGCGCTCCCCAAGATCACCTTCAATCTCGAGCTCCTCTACAGCGAGGCGGGATTCACAGGCGCGGACTGGGACGAGTGGTTCCGTACCGGGAGCGCCACCGGCGCCTCGTCCCCGATCGCCGGCGCCCTCTGGTACGTGCGGCAGTATGCGGCAGACCAGCAGGACCTGATCAGCCGCCGCTTTGCGTTCCTGCGGCTCGACTGGGTCGATGCGTTAGTGCCGAAGCTCGAAGTGTCAGGCTTCGCCGAGACCGACCTCGTCGACGGCTCGACCAGGCTGCAGCTCGGCGCCGACTACTACCTGTCGGACCGCTGGACGGTCGGCGGTCTGATTCTCATCGACTCCGGCGGGCGCCACTCGGACTTCGGCTCGCTGCCGCAGGCCGGGAGCGTGCTGCTCAAGGTTGTGCGCTATCTGTGAACGACACGGCGGATGTCGAGCGCATCGCCGGCCTCGGGTACCATCCTGATCGTGATGGCTAAAGCGGCGGCGTCAAAACGACGGCAGAAGTCGACCGAGGGAAGCGCGGTCAGGGAGCGTATTCTCGAGGCGGCCTTCGAAGCGTTCATGAAGAGCGGCTATGCGGCGGCCAGCACCCTCGAGATTGCGAGCCGCGCGCGCGTTTCCAAGCGCGAGCTCTATTCGCTGGTCGGAAACAAGCAGCAGATGCTGATCGCGTGCATCGCGGAGCGCTCCCGGCAGCGCCTCGCGGTGCCGGCCGAGCTGCCCGTGCCCCGGGACCGCGAAACACTCGGTCAGATTCTGTCGGCATTCGGTGCGCAGCTGGTCCGCGAGGTGAGCGATCCCGTCGTCATCGCCGTGTTCCGCCTGGCGATCGCCGAGGTCGGTCAGGCGCCCGAGGTCGCGCGCTCGCTCGACTCCATTGGGCGCGAGACGACCCGGGCCGCCCTGCGAAAGATCATGTCCCAGGCACTGGAGGCGGGGCTCCTCGAGGGCCGCCCTGCCGAGCTCGCCGAACAGTTCGCGGGACTTCTGTGGCGCGATCTGCTGGTAGGCCTGCTGCTCGGCGTCATCGAGCGCCCCCGTCCGAGCGAGATCGCCGCCCGGGCACGCGACGCCACAGCCGCTTTCCTTCGGATTCATTCGTGAGGCGACACCCGTGACCG
>DASYYF010000075.1:0-41160 GCA_035934055.1 Steroidobacteraceae bacterium
GCACGTTTTTGCGAAAGTCGACGATGCCCTTGAGCAGCTTTTTCACGGTGCCTCGCTGGCTAGAACGTTGATGTCAACCGGCGTCCTGCGATGGCGCGCTGCCGGTGCGAGTACTGCGTGAATCTTATCGTTTGTGGGCCCGGGTGCCTAACCGCTGGATGGGGTATTTCCCAGGCTGCCGACCTGCGCTAGTACGTCAAAACATCTGACAGACAGCTATTCGAGCGCTTCTCGCGAAGCTGGCGCGCCCGGAGAGATTCGAACTCCCGACCCTCAGGTTCGAAGCCTGATGCTCTATCCAACTGAGCTACGGGCGCGGAGCGCGGATTCTACTGCGCGCCTCTGCGGCACGCCTAACGAGGCGGGTTCGCCAAGCCGCCCCGCGCGGGGCAGAATGCGCGGCGGTTCGTTGCATGGGAGACGTCCATGTCGAGAGTTTCCAGGCGCGGCTTCTTCGGACTGACGGCGGCCGGCGCAGCGCTGGCGGCGAGCGAGCGGGCGGCGGCGGCCACGGGCGCGGCCTCGGGCCTGAGCTCGCTCACGCGCGATGCGCAGCCGATCGGCACCGCGGAGCACGGCGCGCGGCTCGCCAAGGTGCAGGGGCTGATGCAGCAGAAGAAGATCGCGGCGTTCCTGGTCGAGGCCGGTCCCTCGCTCGAGTATTTCACCGGCGTTCGCTGGCACCGGACCGAGAGAACCACGGCGGCGCTCATTCCCGCGGAGGGACGGGCCGTCGTCGTCACACCGTACTTCGAAGAGCCTTCGATCCGCGAGACGCTCAAGGTGCCGGCCGACGTGCGGTCCTGGAAGGAGGACGAGAGTCCCTTCGAGCTGCTCGCCGGCGCACTGCGCGAGCATGCGGCGGGCCCGCTTGCCGTCGAGCCGACCACGCGGCTCTTCATCGTCGAGCGGATGTCGAAGGCCGCACCGAGCGCGCCGCAGGTGATCCCCGGGGATGAGCTCATTCGCGCCTGCCGGATGCACAAGTCGGCGGCCGAGCTCGCGCTCATGCAGGCCGCCAACAACGTCACGCTCGCGGCGCTGCGCTACACGCACGGCCGCGTCGAAGCCGGGATGAGCGGCCCCGACATCTTCGCCATGATGGTGAGCGCCACGCAGGCGCTCGGCGGTGCGCATGAGTTCACCCTGGTGCTGCTCAACGAGGCGAGCGCCTTTCCGCACGGGTCCATCAAGCCGCAGCAGGTGCGCGCGGGCTCGGTGGTCCTCATCGATACGGGCTGCAGCGTGCATGGCTATCAGTCCGACATCACGCGCAGCTGGGTATTCGGCGCGGCCTCGCCCCGCCAGCGCGAGGTATGGAGCACGGTGAAGCGGGGCCAGGAGCTGGCGCAGGAAACGGCCAGGCCCGGCGTTGCCGTCGGAACCATCGATCGTGCCGTGCGCACTTTCTACGAGCAGAAGGGCTGGAGCCGCGACTACGGCTTGCCGGGACTGTCGCATCGCACCGGCCACGGGATCGGCATGGAGGTGCACGAGGCGCCTTATCTGGTGCGCAACGACACCACGCCGCTCGAGGCGGGCATGTGCTTTTCCGACGAGCCCGGTATCTACATTCCGGGCGAGTTCGGCATTCGCCTCGAGGACTGCTGGTACATGAGCGAGAAAGGGCCGAAGCTGTTCACGCAGCTCGCCAGGTCGCTGGACGAGCCGGTCTGAGGACGGCCTCAAGGAGCCACACGCATGTCCTTATTCGATCTGTCGGGCAAGGTAGCCCTCGTCACCGGCTCGAGCCGCGGCATCGGCAAGGCGATCGCCGTACAGATGGCGGCGCACGGCGCCAGGGTGGTCATCTCGAGCCGCAAGCAGGAGAGCTGCGAGGCGGTGGCGGCGGAGATCAACGCCGCCGGCGGCAGCGCGCTCGCGCGCGCCTGCCACGTCGGACACAAGGACGAGCTCAAGGGCCTGGTCGATGCCAGCATCGCAGCCTTCGGCCGCATCGACATCCTCGTGTGCAATGCCGCCACCAACCCGCACTTCGGGCCGTCGGCGACCATGTCCGACGAGGCCTTCGACAAGCTCATCCACACCAACCTGTACAGCAACATGTGGTTGTGCAACATGACGCTGCCGGCGATGGCCGAGCGCAAGGATGGCGCGGTGATCATCGTCTCCTCGGTGGCAGGGTTCATGGGCAGCGCGCTGCTCGGCGGCTACGGCATCTCGAAGGCAGCCGACATGCAGCTGGCGCGCAATCTCGCGGTCGAGTGGGGCGCGCATAACATCCGCGTCAACTGCATCGCGCCGGGGGTGATCCGCACCCAGTTCTCCAAGGCGCTGTGGGCGGACCCGGCGCGTGCTGAAGCCCTGGCGCGGGGCTATCCGCTCAAGCGCCTCGGCGATCCGGACGACGTGGCAGGGGTCGCCGTGATGCTCGCCGCGCCCGCCGGCAGTTTCATCACCGGCCAGACGATCGTCATCGACGGCGGCGGTCTCATCGGCGGCGGCGAGCGGCTGCTGTAGCGGCCGGCGCGGCTTCAGGCGGTACGCGCCGCGCGCGTGCCGTAATAGCCGATCACGAGCAGCGCGAACCATACCGGCGCCACGTACAGCGCCACGCGTGAGTCCGGGTCCCGCCACAGCATGGCGGTGACCAGCACGAGGAAGCCGAGTACCAGGTAGTTTGCGAGCGGCGCCCCGGGCATGCGAAACGGCGCGGCAGCCGCACGGCCGGCGGCCACGGCGCGCCGGTACCTGGCGTGCGCCACGAGGATGATTCCCCAGGTCCACAGCGTCCCGATGAGCGCGATGCTGGTCACCATGGTGAAGACGCGCTCGGGCACGAGATAGTTGAGCAGCACCCCGACCAGCATGACCGCGGCGGAGGCATGGATGCCCGCCGCAGGCACCCGCCCCCGGTTCAGCGTCGCGAAGGCCTGCGGGGCCTGGCGGCGCCGGCCGAGCGTCCACAGCATGCGCCCGGTGCTGAAGAGCCCGCTGTTGCACGACGAGGCTGCCGCGGTGATGACTACCAGATTGATGACGCTCGCGGCGCCGGGAAGTCCGAGCTTGCCGAACACGAAGACGAACGGGCTCATCTTCGGATCGAGCTGCGTCCAGGGTACGAGCGACATGATGACGAGCAGCGCCCCGAGATAGAAGATGAGAATGCGGGCGATGATGCCGTTGGTGGCCCGCGGCAACACCACGGCAGGGTTGTGCGACTCTCCCGCGGTGACGCCGATGAGCTCGACGCCCTCGTAGGCGAACATCACGATCTGCAGCGTGAGCAGCACCGGCAGGATGCCGCCCGGCAGGAAGCCCCCGTTCGACCAGAGATTCGAGAAGCTCGCCGTGCCGCCGAGGGCGCCGACGTGGAAGACGATCACGGCGAGGCCCGCGACGATGAGCCCGACGATGGTGACCACCTTGATGAGCGCGAACCAGAACTCGAGCTCGCCGAACACCCGCACCGCGAGCAGGTTGGCTCCGTAGAGCACGGCGAGCGCGACCAGCGGCGGCAGCCACTGCGGCACCTCCGGGAGCCAGAAGCGCACGTAGACGCCGATCGCGGTGATCTCCGCCATGACGGTCGCGACCCAGGCGAACCAGTAGGACCAGCCGGTGAGAAAGCCGGGCAGGGGCCCGCAGAACTCCTCCGCATAGGTCGCGAAGGAGCCGGCCACGGGGCGATAGGTGAGGAGCTCACCGAGCGCGCGCATGATGAAGAAGATCGCGACGCCGCCCACGGCGTACGCGAGCAGGAGGCCGGGACCCGCACGGTTGATCGCCTTGGCGGATCCCAGGAAGAGTCCCACGCCGATCGTTCCGCCGATGGCGATGAGCTGGATGTGGCGGTTCTGCAGGCCGCGGGCGAGGTCGGTAACGGGCTGCGACATGGAGGCTCCTGGTCAACGCGCCGGTGGCGGAGCGAGTAGCGCATAGCGCCGGCCCTGAGGCAACTCATAGCGCGCGACCAGCGCGGCGGCGCCGGCTGCGGTGAGCGTTCCGGCGACGCCATCGCCGGGGGCGGGGAGCGGATGGAGGCGCGCGAGCAGCTCGGTGAGCGCACCGCTCGCATGGCCCGGCAGGAGCACCAGCACGCGCGCCGCTTTGCCGTGCGCGGCAAACCAGCCGTCGAGGGCGCCGCGCGCACCTGTCGTGCCGCTCGCAAGAACGGTGAAGCGCGTCGCGAGGCCGTGGTCCAGCATGGCGATGGTGGTCTCGTCAGGGTCGAGGAGCGCGAGCGGGCGCTGCGCGGTGTCGGAGTGGATGCGCGCGGCGAGCGCGGGCAGATCCTGCCAGCGGTCGACGACCGGCAGGATCAGGCGCGCCGCGAGGCACAGCGCCAGCGCGTAAGCCGCGTACGACCACGCGAGGCTGCGCGGGAAGTCTCCGCCGCGCGCCGCACGCACCGCGAAGCCGAGTCCGACAGCGGCCGCGACGATGACGCCGGGCACGGCCAGCGTGTAGAGGACCGGCGCGCCCGCGCCCGCGCCCGCGGCAGCGAGCACTGCGAGCGCGAGCGCGAAGGCTAGCGCCATCACACCGACCAGCGCCGCCGTCGCGAGCGCGGCCAGCCGGTCGCCGCGGCGCGGCAAGCGGCGCGCATCCTCGGCCCACAGACCCGCGAGGAGCCCGAAGCCGAGCAACGCAGGCGCGGCGTAGATGTCGCGCGCCGTGGCGGCGAAGGACAGGAGCACCAGGAACGGAACGCAGGAGCTGAGCGCGAAGCGCCACGCGGTGCCGCGCGCGCCCGGCTCGCGCATGCGGGTCCACGCGCGCCCGAGTGCCGCCGCCACCACGAGCGTCCACGGCAGGAGGTACAGCGGCAGCTCGAAGAGGTACTTTCCCGGCCTGTTGTGATGTCCGGTGGTGTAGTCGAGCGTCGCCGGCGAGGAAAGCTGCGTGAAGCGGCCGACGAGGTTGTTCCAGAAGAGCGTCCGTAGGGCATCCGCGCCGTGGGCACTGCGCGCGACGGCGACGATCCACGGTCCGATGATGAGCGCCTGCAGCGCGAGCCCCGCGTACAGCTCCCAGCGGCGCAGCTCCTGCCAGCGCCGTTCCCACACGATGAGCGTGAGGAGCGCGAGCCCCGGCACGAGCCACCCGGGCGCGCTCTTCGCCATGAAGCCGGCGGCGGCGCCGATGTGCAGCAGCGCGTAACCACCCGCCTTGCGCGCCCCGGCCGGAGCCCTGAGCCCGAGCCAGGCGCCGAGCAGCGCCAGCGCGCAGCCGGCGAGGAGCGACGCATCCGGGGCGAGCCAGATGGCCACCCGGTACGCGGTGAGGGCACTCGCGGCCACGAGCGCGGCGATGAGCGCCGGCAGCGCCGGGAGCTCCATGGCGAATGCCAGCGCGCCGACCGCCAGAGCGGCGATCACCGCGTAGAGGAGGTTCGGGGCGCGCGCGGCCGCCGGGGAGTCGCCGAACGCCGAGATCGCGCCCGCCGCCATCCAGTACGAGAGCGGGGGCTTCTCCAGGAACGGCGTGCCGGCGAGCTGCGGCAACGCGCGGTCGGGCTGCGTGCTCATGCGCCAGGCGATGTCGGCCTCGCGCGGCTCGTCGGGCGTCCATAGTCCCCGGTCGAACATGCCGATGAGCCACAGCGGCGCGAGCGCCAGGACGAGGAGCAGCAGCGCTGCGGGTGCCGCGGCGGCCTGGGTCGGTGATGAAGCCAACAATCCCCCTGGAGGCTCACGCCTCTTGAAGGGGGCAATTATGCGTAGGTCTCTCTAGAGAGAGTAGCGCACGAGCACCCGCACCACGCGCGCGTGCTCGGGGTTCCAGTGCGCAAAGGTCTGGCACACCTGGCGCACGCCGGCCTCGGGGCTGGTCTCGGAGTATTTGTCGGCAAAGCGCGCCTGGCCGGCTTCCTGTCCGGGCAGATAGCGGCTGGCACTCCAGGGCGTGTCGGTGTCGTCGAGGCGGCTGAAGAGGGCGACCTCGGTGACGGTCGCGCTCGCCGGAATCGTGGCACAGAGCGTGAGCGGGATGGCATCGGCTTCGCTGCAGCTGCGCGCCGGCGTCGCCGCCGCGGTCGCGCTCACCAGGGTCGTCACGCCGCCGGCCGAGCGGCACGCCGGCACGGTAGCGGCGACCGCCACCCCCTCGCTGCCGATCCGGCGCAGCACGCCGGTCTCTATCTCCGAGCGCTCTGCGGCGCGTGTCGCCTCGAGCTCGCCTGCGGTATGGCTGACCTCGGCAATCCGCGCCTGCAGCTCTTTCTGCAGCGCGCTCTGCGCGGCGCGCTCGCCCTGGGTGAGCCACTGCGAGAGCGCAAAGCCCGACACCACCGCCCCGCCGACGATCGCGAGGAACACGACGCGCTGCAGCCGGCTCTTGCGGCGCGCGGCGGCGCCGGGCTTGCCGGCGTCGCGCAGGGCGGCGGAGCGCAGCTGCATGAACGACGCGGACAGCGTCGCGGTGCCCGCGATGATGGCGGCGAGGACTGAATCGGACGTAAACATGAGCGACCCCGGCGCCACGCTACCCGCGCGGCATGGTGCCCGCCGGGGCAAAGCGAAAAACCGCGACGCTGGTCACACGGCCGGTGTCGTGCCGGCGCCACCGCCCCCCGGCTCAGGACCCGGGAGCTGCCAGCCACCCCTCGAGGGGCGCGAGATTCGCGCCGGGGAGATGGAGCCCGAGCTTGCTCCGCCGCCAAAGGATGTCCTCCGCCGTGCGCGCAAATTCCTCGCCGCGGAGGTACTCGACCTCGCGCTCGTAGAGCCCGGGGAGGAGCTCGGCGCCGAGGTCCGTGAGTGCGGCGGCCGGTCCGAGCAGGCGCTCGATGCGGGTGCCGTAGGCATGCGCGTAGCGCTGATGGAGCCGCGCCGGGAGCCAGGGGTAGCGCCGCTCGACCGTGCGCAGAAACACCGCGAAGCTGCCCTCGGGCACGTCGCCGCCGGGCAGCGTTGCGCCCACGGTCCAGGGCTCGGCGCGCGTGCCGAGGAGGGGGAGGAGCAGGTTGACGGCGTCCTCGGCGAGCCGCCGGTAGGTGGTGATCTTGCCGCCGAACACCGAGAGCATCGGGGCGGGGCGCCGCTCGAGCTCGAGTGCGAAGTCGCGCGTCACGCTCATCGGGTCGCGTGACTCATCGGCGAGCAGCGGCCGCACGCCGGAATAGCTCCAGCGCACCTCGCGCGGACTGATCTGGCGCGTGAAGTAGCGGTTGGCGAGCTCGCACAGGTACCCGAGCTCCTCCTGATCGATGCGCGCCGCGGCCGGATCCCCGTGGTAATCGACGTCGGTCGTGCCGAGGAGCGTGAAGTCATGCTCGTAGGGGATCGCGAACACGATGCGCCGGTCCTCGTTCTGGAAGATGTAGGCGAAGCGATGGTCGAAGAGCCGCGGCACGACGATGTGGCTGCCCTTGACGAGCCGCACGCGATGCGCGGTCCGCACCGGCGTCGCGCCCTGGACGAACCGGTCCACCCAGGGGCCGCTGGCGTTCACCGCGACGCGCGCGGCAATCTCGACCCGCCCGTCGGCGCCCGCGAGGGTCGCGCGCCACTGCCCGGCGTGCTCCGTGAGGCGCTCGCAGCGCGTGCGCGTCAGGATCACGGCGCCGCGCTCGCGCGCGTCGAGCGCGTTGAGCACCACGAGGCGCGCGTCGTCGGCCTGGCCGTCGGAGTACACGAAGCCGCGCGTGTAGCCGCTCTTGAGCGCCGCGCCCGCGATGTGGGTGCGCAGGTCGACGGAGCCCGAGGCGGCGAGATGCTCGCGGTGCGCGAGGTGATCGTAGAGAAAGAGGCCGGCGCGGATCATCCACGCCGGCCGCAGGTGCGGCGCGTGCGGCATGATGAAGTGCAGCGGCCGCATGATGTGCGGCGCCGATCGCAGCAGCACCTCGCGCTCGATGAGCGCCTTGCGCACCAGGCCGAAGTGGAACTCCTCGAGATAGCGCAGGCCGCCGTGGATCAGCTTGGTGCTGGCGGAGGAGGTATGGGACGCCAGGTCATCCTGCTCGGCGAGCAGCACGCTCAAGCCGCGCCCGGCGGCATCGCGTGCGATACCGGTGCCGTTGATCCCGCCGCCGACCACCAGCAGATCGAAGCTTGCGTCCTTGAGCTCGCTCACGCGCGCCGCGGCGCCTCCGGTCCGTAGTAGTCCGGGTAGTCCCCGGTGAGTCCCTTGAAGCGGCGGTGGATCCACAGATATTGCTCCGGTACCAGGCGCACCTGCGCTTCGATCAGGTGATTGAAGCGCTCGGTGTCGGCCACCGCATCGTCAGTCGGGAAGTTCTCGAGCGGCGGATGGATGACCGCACGGTAGCCCTGGGTACCGGGCAGACGGTGCAGGAAGTAGGGTAGCACCGGCGCTCCGGTGGTGCGCGCCAGGCGCGACGTGAGCGTGTTGGTGGCGGCCGGGATGCCGAACAGGCGCACCATCTCCGCGCCCTTCTTGCGGTAGCTCTGATCGGGCGCGTACCACACGCACTCATTGTTTCTGAGGGCGCCGATGAAGGCACGGATGTCGTCCCGCGGGATGGGGTGGCCGCCGTAGCCGGTGCGGAAGCGCTCGAGCGCGTAGCTCAGCGCCTCGTTGTGCGTGGGGCGGTAGAGGAAGCCGATGCGGGTCAGCGAGGAGGCGAGCGCGCGGCCGGCCAGCTCCATGGTGGTGAAATGCGCGGTGAGGACGATCGCGCCGCGGCCGCGGGCCAGCGCCGCATCGACGTGCTCGCGGCCTTCGAGGCGCACCAGCCGCGCGATGCGCACGGGCGAGCTCCACCAGGCGAGCGGCGTCTCGAGCAGCGCGATGCCGAGGCTGGCGAAGTGCCGGTCGAGGAGCCGCTCGCGCGCCCGCGCGTCGAGCTCCGGAAAACACAGCTCGAGATTGCGCCGCGCGATCCTCACGAAGCGCCGCGCCACGAGGCGCAGCAGCCGGCCCAGGAGTCCGCCGAGAGCAATCACCCACGCATAAGGCAACAAAGCCAACAGGCGCAGCAGCCCGATGCCGGCCCACGTCGGCCAATAGCGGGGCGCAAGCAGCCGCCATTGCATTCAATCCTCCAACAAGGTGTCCGCGCGCGCGGTGCGCGCAGAATACTCCAAACGCGCGGGCAAACTGTGCTCCAATGCGGCCGGTGAGCCGTGCTGATCCCCGCTACCTCGAAGTGCGCCTCGCCCACGCCAACCTGCGCCGCAACGGACGTCGGGTCCTGAAGGACCTGAGCTGGAGCATCCGTCCCGGCGAGCGCTGGGTGCTCGCCGGCGGCAACGGCGCCGGCAAGACGCAGCTCCTGAAGCTCGTGGCCGGAGCCGTATGGCCGGCGCCCGCCGCGCACCCGGTGCGCCGTTACCTGCGCGGCCGGCAGCACTGGAGCACGCCTCAGGAGGTACTCGACGAGATCGCCTATCTCGGCGCCGAGCGGCAGGACAAGTACCAGCGCTATGGCTGGGACATGACGGTCGAGCGCATCGTCGGCACCGGCGTCCACCGTACCGACATTCCGCTCGATGCGCTCTCGGCCGCCGACCGGCGGCGCGTGCGGCGCGCCCTCGGCTCGCTCGGGGTGGCGCATCTCGCGGCGCGGCGCTTTCTGTCGCTCTCCTACGGCGAGCGGCGGGTGGCTCTCGTGGCGCGCGCGCTGGCGTCGCGCCCGCGCCTGCTGCTGCTCGATGAGGTATTGAACGGCCTCGACGCCGCCAACCGTACGCGGATGCTCGACTGGCTGGCACGCCGCGGTCGGCTGCCCTGGGTGCTCGCCACGCACCGCGTCGAGGACGTGCCGCGCGGCGCCAACCGTGCGCTGGTGCTGGCGCGCGGGTCGGTGGTGTATCGCGGCCCGATCCGCGGTGCGCCGCTCGGCGAGTGGCTGAGCGCGCGCCGCCGCCATGCGCGCCGCCCGCGCCGCGGCGGCGCCGGTTCGCGATCCGGCGCGCGCGGCGCTCCGGGACGCGAGCTCGTGCGCCTGAGCGGCGCGCGGGTCTACCTCGACGGCAGCCGCGCGTTGAGCGGCATCTCGCTCACCGTGCGCACGGGCGAGTGTTGGGTCGTACACGGCCGCAACGGCTCGGGCAAGACGACGCTGCTGCGCACGCTCTATGGCGACCACGGGGTCGCCGTCGGAGGGCACATCGAGCGCGCGGGTGTCTCCCCCGGCGTGCCGCTCGAGCGCTTCAGGAAGCGGGTGGGCCTGGTCGCACCGCACCTGCAGGCCGAGCATCCACGCGAGCTCACGGTCGCGGAGGTGGTGCAATCCGGGCGCCATGCGAGCATCGGGCTGAACGGCGCGGCAAGCGCCGGCGACCGGGCGGCGGCACGCCGCACGCTCGCGCTCTTCGGGCTGACGCGCCTCGCGCGGCGTCCGCTTGCCGAGCTCTCCTACGGCCAGTCGCGCCGGGTGCTGTTTGCCCGTGCATGGGTGCGCGAGCCCGAGCTGCTGCTGCTCGATGAGCCATTCGCGGGCGTCGACGCGCCGACACGCCAGGCGCTGATGCGACGGGTGGCGGCGCTCGCCGCGAGCGGCACGGCCGTGGTGGTGACCACTCACCGGCTCCACGACTGGCCGGGCTTCGCGACGCACGAGCTCGAGCTCGCCGGCGGACGCGCCCGCTATTGCGGACCGCTGCGGCCACGGTCGGCGGGCGCGCGGAGCCGCGAGCGCAGGAGCGTGCGATGAGGCGCCGCGCGCCGCTGCTGGCGGCGTTGCTCGGTGCGCTCGCAGTGCTCGGTGCCCTCGCGGCCTGCCTGGCCGCGCCGCTTTTCTGGCAGCGCTACCTGAGCGCACAGCTGCAGCGCGCGGCCCGCACGCCCGAGTGGTACCGGCCGCGCGAGCGCGTCGCCGGAGCCGAGCAGCCGCCGGCGCCGCGCGTGGCTCCCGAGCTCGAATCGCTCGATGCGCAGGCACTCGCGGCGGCGGCAGCCTACGCCGGCGCCCAGGGTTCGCTCGCGCTCATCGTCGCGCGCCACGACCATATCGTCCTCGAGCGTTACTGGCAGGGCAGCACCTTCGACACGCTCACCGATGCCCAATCCTTCACCCGCGTGCTGGCCGCGCTCGCGACCGGAATCGCCATCTCGCATCGCAGGATCGCCTGGCCCGACGAGCCGATCGGCTACCTCGTCCACGAGCTCGCCCACGATCGCCGCGGCGCCATCACGCTGCGCAATCTCATGCAGCTGTCGAGCGGCCTCGAGCCTCCCGGTGCCGGCCGCGCGCCGTGGGGAGGCGCCGCGCGCGCGCTCTATGGAACCGACATCGTGGCTGCCGCGCTTGCGCGGCCTCTCGCGGGCGTGCCGGGCGAGAGCCGGGCGCCGCAGCCCGCCGACCCGCAGCTGCTGGCGCTCGCGCTCGAGCGCGCCACCGGCGAGCGTTACGCGAGCTACCTGTCCGAGGCGCTATGGCGGCGCATCGGCGCGAGCGATGCCTGGCTCTACCTCGATCGCCCCGCGGGGGCCGCGCACGCCGACTGCTGCATGCTGGCCCGCCAGGGAGACTGGATCCGGGTGGGCGAGCTTCTCCTCGGCGACGGCAACTACCGCGGCTACGAGATCATCCGCCCGGGCTGGGTGAAGTCGATGCTCGTGCCCGCGCGCGCCAATCGCGACTACGGCGCGTATGTGCGCCTCAGTGCGCAGGCCGGCGGGGCCAGGGAGCCCTACGCCGCGCCCGACACCTATACGATCGACAACGAGGGCGGCAATCGGCTGTGGCTCATCCCCTCGCTGCACATCGCGGTGCTGTGCACCGCGAGCGCGCCAAGGGACGCGGACTTCGACGACGCCCGCATTCCGAACCTCATCGTGGGCGGAGCGCGCGACTTCGTGCCGCCGCCGGCGCGGCCCGGCGACCTCTCGAAGATCGTTCCCGGCCACTAAATATGAATTGGCTCGGGTTCGGACATTGCGCTGCGCCTCGCCCACGTCCTCACCCTCGCGGCCGCGGGCGAAAGGCGCGACTTCCGCCCACGGCCCGCCACCTTCGGCGGCGGGCACGTCCGTGTGCCTCGGCATGCTGCGAGGTGCGTGTTTGAACAAACGGCTCGGGGCGCTGTTCCTCTTCAGCATCATCGACACGCTCGGGTTCGGTATCCTGATTCCGCTCGTGCCTTACATGGCCGACCGCTTTGGCGCGCGACCCGAGCTCATCACGCCGATCCTCGGCAGCTACTCGCTGTGTCAGCTGATCGCCGCACCCTGGTGGGGACGGTTGAGCGACGCCCACGGGAGGCGGCCGATCCTCATGAGCAGCCTCGCCGGCGCGTGCCTTTCCTACGTGATCCTCGGCGGCGCCCGCAATCTCTGGTGGCTGCTCGCCTCGCGCATGCTCGCCGGGTTCATGGCGGGCAACATCGCGGCGGCTTTCGCCTACGCATCGGATGTCAGCCCGATCGAGAAGCGCGCCGCCTCCATGGGGCTCGTGGGAGCGGCGATCGGCATCGGTTTCACGCTCGGGCAGCCGCTCGGGGGACTGCTGGCGGGGGCCGATGCGCATACGGCCAATTTCGTCGCGCCGGCCGCGGTGTCCGCGGCACTGAGCGTGCTCGCCATCCTGCTGGTGCGGTTCGTGCTCCCGGAGAGTCATACGCCCGGGCAGCGCCGCGAGCATCCGGAGGAGCCGCGGCGCGGGTCGCTCAGGCTCCTGCGCGAGCGCCCGCCGCTCGCCTTCATCGCCGCGGCGACACTGCTCGTCACCTACTCGCAGTCGATTCTCGAATCGATCTTCGCGATCTGGGCGCTGCACCGCTACGGCCTGGGCCCGCGGGCGGTGGGGCTCCTGTTGTTCGGCGTCGCTCTGCCGGCGCTCGCGATGCAGGGCGGCCTGGTGCGCGTCCTCGCACCGAGGTTCGGCGAGGCGCGGCTCGCCATGTGCGGCGCGCTCGCGTACGTCGCCGGGCTCTCGACGCTGGCGCTGTCGGCGACGCTGCCGATGACGGTCGCCGGGCTGGTCCTGTGCGGCGCCGGGCTCGGCGCCTACAACCCGAGCGCCTTCGCGCTCGCCTCGCGGCAGGCGCGCGGCCACGACCGCGGCGCGGTGATGGGCACCTACGTGGCGAGCGCGAGCCTGGCGCGGGTGCTCGGGCCCTTCACCTCCGGCTCGATCTACATGCTGTGGGGCGCGTCCGCGCCCTTTCTCGTCGGCGCGTGCGTCACGCTGCCCGCGGCCTGGCTCGCCGGGCGGGCGCGCTTCGCGCGTCAGCCGTGAGCCGCTCGAGTGCGCGGTACGTGCGGCTCAGGCGGCCGGCGGGCCGACGGCGACCTCGATCGCGCCGTCCACCACGCGCACGGCGTGGGTCGGCAGCGGCACAGTGGCCGGGGGCCCGAGCACGCGCCCGTCGCGGATGTCGAAGGAAGTGCCGTGCAGGGGGCACGTCAGCCGCGTAGCGCGCAGCCGGCCCTCGCTGAGGCGCGCGTGCGCGTGCGTGCAGATGTTGTCGAGCGCGAACACGCCCTCGCGCGTGTGGCAGAGCACGAGCTCGCGTCCGCCGACCGTGCAGGCGCGCATGCTGCCGAGCGGAAGCTCGGCGAGCCGCATCACCGCCGCGAACTGACCCATGGGGCCGCTAGAGCGTCATCTGGGTGTGGAAGATCTCGACTGCCTGCCCGCGGATCCATACCCCATCGAGCTTGCCGCCCGAGAACTCGAGGTCGACCTCGACGCGTCCGGGGCGATTCACGTAGTGGCCCTGGATGCCGGAGAAATGCGCGCGGTCGGCCGTCGGTGTCAGGAGGCGCAGCTCCGCGAGGTAGGCGCCGAGCAGGCCGTGGGCGTTGCCGCTCACCGGATCCTCGGGGATGCCGAGCGCCGGGCAGAACATGCGCGACTCGACCTGGCAGTCCGCACCGGCCCTGCCGAGCGTGAATACGAAGTAGCCGGACGCGCCGAGCTGCGCCGAGAGCGTCGTGAGGCGGGCGAAGTCGGGCTTCAGCTGCCTCAGGGGCTCGGAGCCGCGCACCCCGATCAGCAGCCGCGCGCCGCTCCCGCCGGCGATGCGCGGCGCAATGCGCGTGTCGAGGCCCTCGGAGGCGAGCGCCAGCGCATCGAGCACCGCGAGACGCTCGCGATCGTTCAACTCGCGTCCGAGCGGCGGCGCGTTGCGCCTGATCGCGATGCTGCGATCCTCGCCGGTGCCGCGCACCTCGACGTCGACGATGCCGGCCTTGGACTTCTGGCGCTGGCGGCGCGGCGCCTCGGGCTGCTGCGACAGCACGTACTGGGCCGCGACGGTCGCATGTCCCACGAAGCCGATCTCGGAGCGCGGCGTGAAGAAGCGCGCGCGCACGCTGTGGTCGGCGCCGTCGGCGGCGAGGATGAAGGCGGTCTCGGCGTTGTTGAGCTCGCGCGCCACGGCGAGCATCTGCGCGTCGCTCAACGCGTCGGCGTTGAGCACCACGCCGGTGGGGTTGCCCGTGAACGGCTCGCGGGTGAAGGCATCGACCTGGTGAATCCCGATCGTTCGAGGCATCGTTCCCGTCCGGACCTGCGCGTGCGGCAATTCTAGTCCTATCGCACGGCTTCGCGTGCAATACTCCGGCCCCTTGCGGCAGGGGCTCAAGTCATGGACATCGGCGTCGAAATCAGTGTGTACCCGCTCAAGGCGGACTACATCCCGTCCGTCCACCGCTTCCTCGAGGACCTCAGCGCGCACCAGGACCTCAAGGTCGTCACCAACAGCATGAGCACGCAGGTGTTCGGCGGCTTCGAGGAGGTCATGGAGGCGCTGCGGTCGGCGCTCGCGGCCAGCCTCGAGCCGCTGGCGGCGGGCTCGGAGCGCGCCGTGTTCGTGATGAAGGTGATCGGACCGCTGCCGGGCGCCTGAGGCACTGGCGTTTCGGCCCGCCGCTGGCGGCGCGCGGAGCGAATGGGCACACTACATCGGGGGGATCTGAATGGCGCTCTTGCGAGTCGTGGATCGCGACGGTATCGAGCACGAGGTGGACGGCAAGACCGGGCTCAAGGTGATGGAAAACCTGCGCGAGCTCGACTACGGCGTCGCGGCCATCTGCGGCGGCATGTGCTCGTGCGCGACCTGTCATGTCTATGTCGATCCCGACTGGCTGGCGAAGCTCCCTGCCATGATGTCGGACGAGCGCGAGCTGCTGTCCGAGCTGGCTCACTACCGCGAGAATTCGCGCCTGTCGTGCCAGCTCGAGTTCACGCCGGCGCTCGCCGGGCTGCGCGTGACCGTGGCGCCGGACGAGTAGGAGCGGCGATGTCGGCGCCCGGCGTCCAGGTCGAGACTCACGGCGCGGTGGCGCTGGTGACGCTCAATCGTCCCGAGCATTCCAACACCCTCAACCTGCAGATGGCGATGGACCTGCTGGCGGCCGCCATGGCGTGCGCGCGCAACGCGGCGGTGCGCGCCGTGGTGCTCACCGGCGCCGGCCGCCATTTCTCCTTCGGGGGCGACCTGCGGGCCCTGCGCACGCGTGAGCTCGCGCTCGACGACCACATCCGCGAGCTCACCACCTACCTGCATGCGGCGATCTCCCACTTCGTGCGCATGGATGCGCCGGTGGTGGCGGCCGTCAACGGCACGGCGGCCGGCGCCGGCGTGGGACTGGTCGCCATGGCGGATCTGGCGCTGTGCGCCCGCAGCTCGAAGTTCAACCTCGCCTACACGAGCGTCGGGCTGACCCCGGACGCCGGCACCACGTTCCTGCTGCCGCGCACCGTCGGCGTCAAGCGCGCCATGGAGCTGCTGCTGCTGAACCGCGCGCTCGACGCCGGGGAAGCGCTCTCCTGGGGACTCGTGAACGAAGTGGTGGCGGACGAGCTGCTGCTCGAGCGCGCGCTGGAGGTCGCCGAGCGGCTGGCCCACGGGCCGGGCAGCGCCTACGGGGCGACCAAGCGCCTGATCGCCCACTCTCTCGGCGCCTTCGAAACGCAGATGGTGCTCGAGAGCGAGACCATCGCCGCGCAGGCGACGAGCGCCGACGCCGTGGAAGGCATCGGCGCGTTTCTCGACAAGCGCCGGCCGCGCTTTCCGGGCAAGGGCCCGCGGGGCTGACATGGTGTCCTTCGTCGCGGCGCTGGCGGTGGCCCTGGTGCTCATCGTGGTGCGGGTGTACTTCAAGCTGCGCGCCGCGCAGCGCGCCCGGGTGGCGAGCTGGGACGCGCAGCTCATCGAGCGGCTGCGCTCGCGCGGCTACGTGCCCTTCACCGACTATCCGGTGGATTTCTTCCTCGCGCTGCCCGACCAGGCGGCCTGTCAGGTCGTGCGCACGCGTCTCGAGCCCGAGTTCAGCGTCGACGTCAAGCCGATGCAGGACGAGGCCGAGCTTCCCTTCAGCCTGCACGCCACCAAGAGCATGCGGCTGATCCTGCCCGACATGCAGGCACTCAGCGCGCGCATGACGGCGCTGGCGGCGGAGTTTCACGGGCGCTACGACGGCTGGGCGGCGTAGCGCCGGGCATCCCGGGCCGCGAGCGAAGGATTCACGGCGTCCCCGAAAGTCCCGTTCCCGGATCGCGGCATCGCGGACAAGGTCCGCTTGCCGCCCTTCCTGCCGTCAGCGCTTTTCGGTCTGGCGCCTGACGGCTTCGGCGGCGGCGGCGATTGCGGCCGGATCGCCGAGGTAACGGCTGCCGCGCGGCCTCAAGTCCGCGTCGAGCTCGTAGAGCAGCGGTACGCCGGTCGGGATGTTGAGCTCGACGATCTCGCCGTCGCTCACCTCATCGAGCATCTTCACCAGGGCACGCAGGCTGTTGCCGTGCGCCACCACCAGCACGTCGCGCCCTGAGCGCAGCTCCGGCGCGATGCGCGCATGCCAGCAGGGCAGCACGCGCGCGAGCGTCTCCTTGAGCGACTCGGTCGCCGGCAGCTCCTGGGGAGCCACGCCCGCGTAGCGCGGATCGAAGCGCGGATGGCGCTGGTCCTCGGCCGCGAGAGGCGGCGGCGGGATGTCGTAGCTGCGGCGCCAGATCTTCACCTGCGCCTCGCCGTGCCGGGCGACCGTCTGCGCCTTGTCGAGGCCCTGCAGCGCACCGTAGTGCCGTTCGTTGAGCCGCCACGAGCGCTCGACCGGGATCCATATGCGGTCCATCTCCTCGAGCATGATCCAGAGCGTGCGGATGGCGCGCTTCAGCACCGAAGTAAAGGCAATAACGGGCTCGAGCCGCTCCTTGAGGAGCTCGCGGCCGGCCTGGGCGGCCTCGAGCCGGCCCTGCTCGGTGAGATCGACGTCGGTCCAGCCGGTGAAGAGATTCTCGAGGTTCCAGATGCTCTGACCGTGACGGACCAGGATCAGCTTGCCCGGCATGATCATCCCGCCAGCTTGCGCGCCGCTTCGACGCCCACCGTCAGCGTGGCGAAGTCGCCGGCGTCCGCGGCGCGCATGTCCGCGATCGTGCGGTGCCAGTGCGCGAACTCCTTCCCGCCGGACTCGACCCAGGCGGTGACGCGGGCCGGAGCGCTGCCGCGGTCCTTGCGCTCGAGCACGCGCTCCGCGAGACGGCGGTGCACGCGCAGCGCCGCATCGCGCAGTCCGGTGCGCGCCACCGCCTGCCACGGGCCCTCGACGGCAAGGCTCTCGATGCGGGCCTGGAGCCAGTCGCAGCCGATGCGCGCGCCGACCTCGAAATACACCCGGGCGGTCTCGGCGACGCTGGCACGGTGGCTGGTGGCGACCTCGACGATGTCGAGCGCGGCGTTGAGCGCACCGAGCGAGGCGATGCGCGCGGCCAGCGCCGGCGGCAGACCCGCCTCGGCGTAGTGACTGCGCGCTTCCTCGAAACGCACCAGCTCCATTCCGCTGAGCACGGCCGGCGTCTCCGCCTCGAGCTGGCGCACCCCGGCGCGGAAGGCGCGCACCGCGGCGTCGACCTGCAGGGCGCCGCGGCGCGAGGTGAGCAGCCAGTAGGTGGCGTGGCGCAGCAGGCGGCTCGTCTGGAAGGCGGCCTCGTACTGCAGCTTCGCCGGCACCTTGTTGTCGAGAGCCTCGGTCTGCTCCCAGGTCGAGCGCATCGCGAAGATCTCGCGCGCCGCGGTATAGGCCCGGGCGATCTGCGCCGGCTGCGCGCCGGTGTCCTCCTGGGCGCGCGGCACGAAGGTCGCCCCCATGCGGTTCACCAGGCTGTTGGTGGTCGCGGTGGCGATGATCTCGCGGCGCAGGCGGTGATGGCCGATGGCGCGCGGGAAGCGCTCCTGCACCGGCGCGGGGAAGTAGCGCACCAGCTCCGCCGACAGGTACGGGTCTTCCGGAACGTCGGAGGCGACCAGGTGGTTATTGAGCCAGATCTTGCTGTAGGCCAGCAGGATCGCGAGCTCGGGGCGCGTCAGCCCGGCGCCGTTCTTGCGCCGCTCGGTGAGCTCGTCGTCGCTCGGCAGGAACTCCAGCGCGCGGTTGAGATCGCCGGAGCGCTCCAGCGAGCGGATCAGGTGCTGGTACTCCTGCAGGCGCGCCGCGGACTGCACCTCGAGCGTGCTGATCGCCTGGCCCTGCAGGTAGTTGTTGCGCAGCACGAGCTCCGCCACCTCCCTGGTCATGCGCACCAGCAGGCGGTTGCGGTCGGCACGCGCGAGCTTGCCTTCGGCGAGCAGCGGATTGAGCAGGATCTTGATGTTGACTTCGACGTCCGAGGTGTTGACGCCGGCGGAGTTGTCGATGAAGTCGGTGTTGAGGCGCCCGCGGGCGAGCGCATATTCGATGCGGCCGCGCTGTGTGAGGCCGAGATTGCCGCCTTCGCCGACCACCTTCGCAAGCAGCTCCTGGCCGTTGATGCGCACGCCGTCGTTGGTGCGGTCGCCGACCTCGGCGTTGGTCTCATCGCTCGCCTTGACGTAGGTGCCGATGCCGCCGCTCCACAGCAGGTCGACCGGCATCTTGAGGATCGCGCGGATGATCTCGTTGGGAGTGGCGCTGGCGGACTCGAGCCCGAGCAGCGCGCGCGCTTCCGCCGGCAGCGCGATCGACTTGAGCGTGCGCGGGAACACGCCGCCGCCGCGCGAGAGCTTCTTGCGGTCGTAGTCGTCCCAGCTCGAGCGCGGCAGGGCGAAGAGGCGCGCCCGCTCGGCGAAGCCCGCGGCCGGGTCCGGGTCCGGGTCGAGAAAGATGTGGCGGTGATCGAAAGCCGCCTGCAGGCGGATGTGGCGCGACAGCAGCATGCCGTTGCCGAATACATCGCCCGACATGTCGCCGATGCCGGTTGCGGTGAAGTCGGTCTTCTGCGTGTCGATGCCCATCTCGCGGAAGTGGCGCTTGACGCACTCCCAGCCGCCGCGGGCGGTGATGCCCATCTTCTTGTGGTCGTAGCCGGCCGAGCCGCCCGAGGCGAAGGCGTCGCCGAGCCAGAAGCCGTACTCGGCCGAGATCGAGTTGGCGATATCCGAAAAGGTGGCCGTGCCCTTATCGGCCGCGACCACGAGGTACGGATCGTCGCCGTCGCGGCGCACGACATCGCGCGGCGGCGCGATGCGCCCGGAGACGATGTTGTCGGTGAGGTCGAGGAGGCCGCGGATGAAGGTCTGATAGCAGGCGACGACCTCGGCCTGGATCTCCTCGCGCGTTCCCGCGAGCCGCTTCGGCACGAAGCCGCCCTTGGCGCCGACCGGCACGATGACGGTGTTCTTGACGTTCTGCGCCTTCATGAGGCCGAGGATTTCGGTGCGGAAGTCCTCGCGCCGGTCGGACCAGCGGATCCCGCCGCGCGCCACGTAGCCCATGCGCAGATGCACACCCTCGACACGCGGGCTGTAGACGAAGATCTCGAACTTAGGCTTCGGCAGCGGCAGGTCGGCGATTTGCGCCGGGTCGAACTTGAACGAGAGGTAGCTCCTCGGCTGGCCGCCGCTCGCCGCCTGGTAGTAGTTGGTGCGCAGCGTCGCGCGCACGAGGTTGAGATAGGCGCGCAGGATTCGATCGTCGTCGAGGCTCGCCACCCCGTCGAGCCCCGCGCGGATCTGGGCCACGATGCTCCCGGCGGCGCGGTCCGCACGGGCAGCGCGCGCCGTGCCGGGCTCGAAGCGCGTCTCAAAGAGCCGCACGAGGTTGCGGGTGATCGCCGCGTTAGCCGACAGCGCGCGCTCGATGTAGACCTGGCTGAAGGGCACCCCGGTCTGCAGCAGATAACGGCAGTAGGCGCGCAGCACCACGATCTGACGCGCGCTCAGATCCGCGCCCACCACCAGGCGGTTGAAGCCGTCGTTCTCGATCGCGCCGCTCCAGGCGGCGAGGAATGCCTCGCGGAACCTGTCCTCGATGCGCGCGATATCGACCGTCACGCCGTCGCGATGCTCGAGCTCGAAATCCTGGATCCACGCCGCGCCGCCCGCGGGCCAGGCGAGCTGGTAGGGACGCTCGGAGATCACCCGCAGGCCGAAGTTCTCCAGCATCGGCAGGATGTCGGAGATCGGCACCGGGTCGGCGAGCTTGACGATCTTGAGATGCAGCCGCGCGGTCTTCTGCGCCGCGGGCCGCGAGAGCCTGAGGCGCAGCGCCTGCGGCTCAGTGCGCAGGGCTTCGAGGTCCGCGAGGTCGCCGAGCACCACCTCGGGAGCCACGTCGTCCTGATAGGCGATCGGGAAGGCATGGCGGTAGCGCGCGGCGAGCGCCAGCCCCGCGGCCTCGCCCCGCTGCCCGACCAGGACGTCGCGCAGGCGATCGGACCAGGTGAGCGCCGCCGCGGCGATGCCTCGCTCGATGGCGGCGAGGTCGGGCTTGTGGTGCCGCGCCGGATCGGTGCGCACCACCACGTGCACGCGCGCGTGGCTCGAGCCCGAGATCTGCGCGTGGCTCTCGACGCTCGTACCGGCGAAGCCTTCCATGGCGATGCGCTCGATGCGCTGGCGGACCTCGGTGTTGTAGCGATCGCGCGGCACGTACACCAGGCAGGAATAGAAGCGCTGATAGGGGTCGCGGCGCACCAGCAGGCGCACCGTGCGCCGTTCGTAGAGATTGACCACGCCGCGCACGATGCGGATGAGGTCGGGCACGCCCGCCTGGAAGAGCTCGTCGCGCGGATAGGTCTCGAGCACGTTGAGCACTTCCTTGCCGTCGTGGCTCGAGGGGTCGAGGCCGAAGTGCTCGATGACGCGCTCCACTTTGCGGCGCAGCACCGGGATCTCGCGCGGGCTGCCGTGATAGGCGGTCGAGGTCCACAGCCCGAGGAAGCGGTGCTCGCCGTCCACCAGCCCGCGGCTGTCGAAGGTCTTGACGCCGACGTAGTCGAGGTACTCGGCCCGATGCACGGTGGCGGCGGAGTTCGCCTTGGTGACGATCAGCAGCTCCGGCCCGCGCGCGCGGGCGCGCACGTCGCCGCGCAGCACCGTCGCGGCGGCGTGCGCCCGCTTGCCGCGGCCGCGCGCGAGCACGCCGAGGCTCGAGAGCACATCCGGCACGAGCCGGTCCTCGGAGCGGCCCCGCTCGAGGCGGTAGTGGCGGTAGCCGAGGAATACGAAGTGCTGCCCTTCCATCCAGTCGAGGAGGTGGCGCGCCTCGTCCACCTCGGCCGCGGGCAGCGGCGGCGGGTCGCTCTCGAGCCGCGCGATGATCTCGCGCACGCGCTCGCGCATCGGCATGAAGTCATCGACCACGGCGCGCACGTCGGCGAGCGTCGACTCGAGCGAGCGCCGCAGCTTCTCGAGCCGCGCGGGATCCGTGATGCGGTCGATCTCGTACAGCTGCCACGACTCGGGGTGCACGGCCTGCGAGCCGTTGGCGCCGATGTCGGTGAGGCGCCCGCGGCCGTCGCGGCGCACCTGCAGCACCGGGTGGACGATCAGGTGCACGGCGAGCTCGGCGCGGCTCAGGGCCATGCCGAGCGAGTCGACCAGGAACGGCATGTCGTCCGTGACCGTGAGCACCAGCGTGTGCGGCGACTCGAAGCCGTCCTCGCCTGCCGACGGATTGAAGACCCGCACCAGCGCGCGGCCGCCCGCGCGGCGGGCCCCGAAGGCGAGGTGGGCGAGCGCCGCCCTGGCGAGGAGTCCCGGCGGATGGGCGGCGAGGTCCTCTTCGGCAACCCCGTGGAAGTAGCTGCGCAGGAAGCGCTGGTGCAGCTCGTTGCGGCCGCCGCCGCGGCCGGCCGCGGCGCGCGCGATCCGCTCGATCAGCGCGACCCGCGCGGCGGGAATGCTGCGCAGCAGCCGGCTGTCCTCGGGAGCAAGGTGCGCGTGCATGGAGGCGCGCGATTATACATGCGAGCCGCCTGCAGGCGGCCTGCAGGGTGCGCGGGGCGCCTATAATGGCTTTCATGAACGACCGGCACGACAACCCGATGGGTACCGACGGGTTCGAGTTCGTCGAATACACCGCCCCGGACCCGCAGCTGCTGCGCACGCTGTTCGAGCGGCTCGGCTTTCCGGTGGTGGCGCGCCATCGCTCCAAGAACGTGACGCTGCACCGCCAGGGCGAGATCAACTTCATCATCAACGCCGAGCCCGCCTCTTTCGCGCAGGCGTTCGCCCGCATCCACGGACCTTCGGCCTGCGCCATGGCGTTCCGCGTGCGGGATGCGGCCGGCGCCTTCCGCCGCGCGCTCGAGCTCGGCGCGAAGCCCGGACCGCAGAGCGTCGGTCCGATGGAGCTCAACATCCCGTGCATCGAGGGCATCGGCGGCTCGCTCATTTATCTCGTCGACCTGTACGGCGAGCGCTCGATCTACGACGTCGACTTTCGGCCCGTGGGGGCGGGCGCGCCGGCAGAGGGCGCGGGGCTCACGGTCATCGACCATCTCACCCACAACGTCGGCCGCGGACGCATGGACCTGTGGGCCGGGTTCTACGAGAAGCTGTTCAACTTCCGGGAAATCCGCTACTTCGACATCGAGGGCAAGCGCACCGGGCTGCTGTCGCGCGCGATGACGAGTCCCTGCGGAAAAATTCGCATTCCCATCAACGAGTCGCAGGACGACAAGAGCCAGATCGAGGAGTACCTGCGCGAGTACCGCGGCGAGGGCATCCAGCACATCGCGCTCGGCACCGACGACGTCTACCGCACCGTGGAGGTGCTGCGCAGCCACGGCGTCGCCTTCCAGGACACGCCCGACAGCTACTACGACGGCGTCGCGGCGCGCGTCCCGGGACACCGCGAGCCGCTCGAGGAGCTGCGCAAGCGCCGCATCCTGATCGACGGCAACCCCGCCAAGGGCGAGGGGGTGCTGCTGCAGATCTTCACGCAGAACGTCATCGGCCCGATCTTCTTCGAGATCATCCAGAGGAAGGGCAACGAGGGCTTCGGCGAGGGCAACTTCAAGGCCCTGTTCGAGTCGATCGAGCAGGACCAGATCCGCAGGGGCGTGATCTAGACCGGGATTGGGGTGCCGGCCTGGTGGGGCACGCCGGTCGAGATTGCTTCGGCGCTGGCGCGGCGCTTTCCGCAGGCCCACCTCGAAGGTGTGTCGAGCCCGCGGGCGAAAGGCGGGGCTCGATGCGCTGCAGCTGCGATCGCTTCAGCAGCCGGTTTGGGCCCGTTACGGCTTGTGCTCGCGCGAGAGATACTCGGCGCTCTGCATCTCGATGAGCCGGCTCACGGCGCGCTCGAAGGGCCGGGCCAGCCGCTCGCCGCGGTAGAGCTCCGGCGGCGCCGCGGCCGCCGACAGGATCAGGTTGACGTTGCGGTCATAGAGCTCGTCGATGAGCGCAATGAAGCGCCGCGCTGCGTCGTCGGCGGCGGCATCCAGCACCGGCACGCCGGAGACGATCACCGACCGATACTCGCGCGCGATCTCGATGTAGTCGTCCTGGCTGCGCGGACCGCCGCACAGCTGCGCAAACTCGCACCAGACGACGCCCGGGCCCTCGCGGATCACGGCGATGGGGCGTCCCTCGATGAGGATCGTGCCCCCGGCGCGCGCGCCGTTACGGCTGAGGCGGGCGAACAGCGTCTCGAGCCGCGAAGGCGTCTGCGGCGCGCCGGCCGGCAGGTACACGCCGGCCTGCGTCAGCTCGCGCAGGCGATAGTCGGTCGTGCCGGCGATGCGCGACACCTCGAGGTGACGCTCGAGGAGAGCGATGGCCGGCAGGAAACGCGCACGCTGCAGGCCGTCCCGGTAGAGCTCGCGCGGCGCGGTGTTGGAGGTTGCCACGAGTGTCACGCCGCGGCGGAACAGCCCGGCGAACAGCCCGCCGAGGATCATGGCGTCGGCGATGTCGCCGACCTGCAGCTCATCGAAGCACAGCACGCGCGTCTCGCCGGCGATCCGCTGCGCGACGTGCTCGAGCGGGTCGCGCTCGTGCTTGAGCGCGGCAAGCTGCGCGTGCACGTCGTGCATGAAGCGATGAAAGTGCTGGCGGCGCCGCCCCTCGAACGGCAGGCTGTCGAAGAACAGATCGAGAAGGAAGGTCTTGCCGCGGCCCACTCCGCCCCAGAGATAGAGCCCGCGCACCGGCGCGCCCGGCCGCCGCCGGGTGAACGCGGCGAGCCACTGCGGCAGCCATTCGCGCGGCACCCCGAGCAGGCGGCGGCGCACGGTGTCGAGCTTCGCGACGGCGGCAAGCTGGGCGGGATCGGCGCCGAAGCCGCGCACGGCGAGCTCGCGCGCATAAAGCTCCCGCAGATCCGGGACGTCGCGCACGCGCTTGCGTCAGCTCGCGAGCTCGGGGAGGTCGCGGAAGTGCTCGAGCGCCTGCGGATTGGCGAGCGCGTCGACGTTCTTCACCGGCAGCCCGTGGATCACGTTGCGCACGGCGAGCTCGGTCAGCTTGCCGGACAGGGTGCGCGGGATGTCGGGCACCGCGATGACGAGGGCCGGGACGTGCCGCGCGGTGGTCTGTGCGCGAATCGTGGCGCGGATCTCCTTGCGCAGCTCCTCCGTCAGCTCGACGCCGGGCTTGAGGCGCACGAACAGCACGACGCGCACGTCGCCCTGCCAGTCCTGCCCGACCGCGAGGGACTCGAGGATCTGCGGCAGCGCCTCCACCGCCCCGTAGATCTCCGCGGTGCCGATGCGCACGCCGCCGGGGTTGAGCACCGCGTCCGAGCGGCCGTAGATCACCACCCCGTCGTGCGCGGTGAGTGCGGCGAAGTCGCCGTGGTGCCACACGCCGGGGAAGCGCTCGAAATAGGCGGCGCGGTAACGCGACCCGTCGGGGTCGTTCCAGAAGCGCAGCGGCATCGAGGGGAAGGGGGCCGTGCAGACCAGCTCGCCGCGCGTGCCGCGGACCGGGCGGCCCTCGTCGTCGAAGATGTCGACCGCCATGCCGAGCCCGCGGCACTGGATCTCGCCGCGATACACCGGACGGATGGGGCAGCCGAGCGCGAAGCACGAGACGATGTCGGTGCCGCCCGAGATCGAGGCGAGCTCGAGGTCCGCCTTGACGCTCGAGTAGACGAAATCGAAGCCGTCGGGCAGGAGCGGCGAACCGGTCGACAGCAGGGTGCGCAGCGCGGTGAGCTCCACGGCGCGCGCCGGCGCGAACCCGCTCTTCTCGAGCGAGGCGAGGTACCTGGCGCTGGTGCCGAACACGCTGATGCGCTCTTCCGCGGCCATGCGCCACAGCACGCCGGGGTCGGGGTGGAAGGGGCTGCCGTCGTAGAGCACGAGCGTCGCGCCGGTCGCGAGCGCGCTCATCAGCCAGTTCCACATCATCCATCCGCAGGTGGTGAAGTAGAACAGGCGGTCGCGCGGCGCGAGATCGGTGTGCAGCAGGTGCTCCTTCTGATGCTGCAGCAGCGTCCCGCCGGCCCCGTGCACGATGCACTTCGGCACGCCGGTGGTGCCCGAGGAGTAGAGAATGTAGAGCGGATGATTGAAGGGCTGGCGCGCGAAGCGCAGCGGCGCCCCGCGCACGCCGAACTCCATCCAATGGCTGGCACGCGCGGCCGCGCTCCCGAGCCGCGCGAGCTCCGGCGCCGCCGTCACGTAGGGAATGACCACCACGCGGCGGACGTGGCTGAGCTTCTCGAGCACCTCGGCCATGGGACCGAGGGAATCGAGCGTCTTGCCCGCGTAGAAGTAGCCGTCGGCGGTGAACAGCACCTTGGGCTCGATCTGCCCGAAGCGGTCGAGCACGCCGTGCACGCCGAAATCCGGCGAGCACGAGGACCAGACGGCGCCGATGCTCGCCGTCGCCAGCATCGCGATCGCCGCTTCCGGCAGGTTCGGCAGGTAGCCGGCGACGCGATCGCCGGCGCCGACGCCGGCGGCGCTGAGTCCGGCGGCGATGCGCGCCACCTCGCCGTGCAGCTCGCTGCCTGAGAGCGCGCGCCGCGCGCCGCGCTCGTTGCGGAAGATGAGCGCCTCCCGGTCGTCGGCGAACTTGAGGAGATTCTCGGCAAAGTTGAGGTGCGCGGCGGGAAAGAACCGCGCCCCGGGCATCTCCCGCGGGTGCTCGATCACCGGCCCGTCGCCGAAGTCGGCGCGCAGGTCCGCGAAGCGCGCGAGCTCCGTCCAGAACTGCGCCGGCTTCTCCAGCGACCAGGCGTAGGTCGCGTCGTAGTCGGCGAGCGGCGTGCCGGTGCGGGCGGTCACGCAGCGCATGAAGCGCGTCAGATTCGCGTTGGCGAGGCGTTCTCTCGACGGGCGCCAGAGCTCTGACATGGGGCTGCGGGCTTGCCGGGGGCTAGAGCGACTGGTAGTTCGGGCCCGAGCCTCCCTCGGGCGTGGTCCAGGTGATGATCTGGTAGGGATCCTTGATATCGCAGGCCTTGCAGTGCACGCAATTGGCGGCGTTGATCTGCAGCCGCCTGCCGCCACGGCCGTCGTCGACCATCTCGTAGACATTCGCCGGGCAGAAGCGTTCGCAGGGATTGCCGAACTCGGTGGCGCAGCGTCCCGCGCAGATGCCGGTGTCGGCTACCTTGAGGTGCACCGGCTGGCTTTCCTCGTGGGAGTTGCCGGCGAAGAACACGAACGACACCCGGTCGCGGGGCGGCAGCGTGCGTGTTACCCAGTGCCGTTCCGGCGAGACGAAGTCATCGAGCTTCGCAAGGCGCGACCAGTCGGCCGTGTTCTTCAGCGTCCAGGGCGAGTAGCCCCGCGTCAGCATCTCCCACCCGGAGTTGGCGAGCCCGAGCCACATGCCGCGCTTGAACGCGGGCTTGAAGTTGCGCACCTGCTTCAGCTCGCGCCCGCCCGCCGAGGCGCGCCACTGCGCATCGAACCCCGCGCCGCCACCGGTCGCGGCGATGTGCTCGCCGGCCAGCCTCCCTGAGCGGATCGCCTGGTGCACTCCCTTGATCTTGGCAAAGTTGAGTGTGCCGCCCGCATCGCCGATCAGGATCGCCCCGGGCATCTCCAGCGTCGGCGTCGACTGCCAGCCGCCGGCGGCGATGGTGCGGGCGCCGGCCGAGAGGATCTCGCCGCCGTCGAGCAGCGCCTTGACGCTCGGATGATTCTTGTACTGCTGGAAGGCTTCGAAGGGCTTGAGGCGCGGATCACGGTAGTCGAGGCCCACGATATAGCCGACGTACACGCGGTCGTTGTCGAGGTGATAGAGGAAGCTGCCGGCGTAAGTGCGCGAGTCGGCGGGCCAGCCGAGCGCGTGCTCGATGCGCCCGGGCCGCACGCGGTGCGGCGGCAGCTGCCAGAGCTCCTTGTAGCCGAGGGCGAAGGTCTGCGGGCAATGGCCGCGCGCCAGATCGAACTTCGCGATCAGCTGCTTCGAGACCGAGCCGCGTGCGCCTTCGGCCAGCACGGTGAGCGGCGCGCGGATCTCGACGCCGGGCGTGAAGTTCGGGCCCGGCTGGCCGTCGCGGTCGAGCCCCATGTCGCCGATCTGTACCCCCGCCACCGCTCCCTGCGCGTCGAACAGCGGTGCCGCGGCGGCGAATCCCGGGAAGATCTCCACGCCGAGGGCTTCGGCCTTTTGCGCCAGCCACGGAGTCAGCTGGCCGAGCGCGATGATGTAGTTGCCGTGGTTGTTGAACGGGGTGCTGAAGGTGAGCGAGCGCGGCAGGAGCCTCACCAGGAAGTCCGGCACCGGCTTGAAGGAGCCGTTCCTGGTGAGAATGCGGAAATCGTCCTCGGCCGCGGGCACCTTCATGCCCGGGTATTCCGTGCGCCACTCCGGCAGCAGCTCTTCGAGCGGTCCGGGCTCGAGCACCGCGCCCGAGAGCGAGTGTGCGCCCACCGCGGAGGCCTTCTCGAGCACGCACAGCGAGAGCGCTGGTTTCAGCTGCTTCAGGCGGATCGCGCACGCGAGCCCCGCGGGGCCCGCGCCCACGATCACGACGTCATACTCGAGACGATCGCGCCGGATCGCGCCGGCTTGCGCTGCGGCTTCGCTCAAGGCCGCCGCTCACTTCGGCTGCATGCGGATGGCGCCGTCGAGGCGCACGGTGGTGCCGTTCAGCATGGGAATCTCGAACACCGCAGCGACCAGCTGCGCAAACTCCTCGGGTTTGCCGAGGCGCGCCGGGAAGGGCACCTGCGCGGCGAGCGAGTCCTGCACCTCCTTCGGCATGCCGTCCATCATCGGCGTATGGAAGATCCCGGGCGCGATCGACACGCAGCGGATGCCGAAGCGCGCCAGCTCCCGCGCGATCGGCAGCGTCATGCCGGCGACCGCCGCCTTGGTGGCGGAGTAGGCCGCCTGGCCGATCTGGCCCTCGAAGGCGGCTACCGAGGAGGTGTGGATCAGCACGCCGCGTTCGCCGTCGGGGCCCGCGGGGCTCTTCTGCATCAGCGCGGCGGCCGCCTTGTCGCACAGGAACGTGCCGATCAGGTTGATGTGGATCACCTTGGTGAAGAACTCGCCCGCCATGGGCCCGTTCTTGCCGAGCACGCGCCCGGCGCCCACCACCCCGGCGCAGTTGACGAGCAGGTTGAGGTGGCCGAGGTGCGCGCTGGCTGCCTCCATGGCGGCGTTCACCTCGGTCTCGGAGGTGACGTCGCAGCGCACGAAATGCCCGTGCGGCGCGAGCGCGGCGGCGGCCGCGCGCCCGGGGCCCTCCTGCACATCGAGGATGACGACCTTGCCACCGTGGGCCGAGAGATGCTTCGCGACCGCCAACCCAAGGCCCGATGCGCCGCCGGTGACGACGGCGCGGGCGTCCTTGAGCTTCATCACCTGGTCACTTCGATCGCCACGGCCACCGCTTCGCCGCCGCCGATGCACAGCGCGGCGATGCCGCGCTTGAGACCGCGGCGGCGCAGGGCGTGCGTGAGCGTGGTGAGGATGCGGCCGCCCGTGGCGCCGATCGGATGGCCGAGCGCGCAGGCGCCGCCGTTGACGTTGACGCGCGCGTGATCGATGTCGATGTCGCGCATCGCCGCCATGGTCACCACCGCGAACGCCTCGTTGATCTCGTAGAGGTCCGCGTCATGCGGCTTCCAGCCGAGCTGCTTGAGCACCTTGGCGATAGCCCCGACCGGGGCGGTCGTGAACCACTCGGGCTCCTGCGCGTGGCTCGCCCAGGCGAGCACACGGGCGAGCGGCTTCACGCCGCGCGCCGCGGCGGTCTCGCCCTTCAGGAGCACGAGCGCGGCGGCGCCGTCGGAGATCGATGAGGAGCTGGCCGCCGTCACGGTGCCGTCCTTGCCGAAGGCCGGCTTCATGGTGGTGATCCTGCTCACATCGCAGGTGCCGGGGGTCTCATCGCGCGCGATCACCGTATCGCCCTTGCGGCCCTTGACGGTCACCGGCGTCACCTCGCCGTCGAACTCGCCCTTCTCGAGCGCCGCCATGGCACGCCGCACCGACTCGGTGGCGAAGGCGTCCTGCTGCGCGCGCGTGAAGCCGTACTTGGCCGCGGTCGAGTCGGCGAAGCAGCCCATCGCCTTGCCGTCGAAGGGACTCTGCAGCCCGTCGCGCATCATGTGGTCGATCACCTCGCCGTTGCCCATGCGGTAGCCGCTGCGCGCCTTGGCCAGCATGTAGGGCGCATTGCTCATCGACTCGAGTCCGCCGGCGAGCACGACCTCGACCGTGCCGGCGCGGATCTGCTCGGCCGCCAGCATCACCGCCTTGAGGCCGGAGCCGCACATCTTGTTGACGGTGGTGGCCGGGACCGCCTGCGGGATCCCGGCGCCGAGTGCAGCCTGGCGCGCCGGCGCCTGGCCGAGGTTGGCCGGCAGGACGCACCCCATGATGACTTCCTGGATGTCGCCGGGGGCGACACCCGAGGCCTGCACGGCAGCCTGGATGGCCGCGCTGCCGAGCTGCACGGCGGTAAGAGGGGAGAGCGCGCCCATGAAGGCCCCGATGGGCGTGCGCTTGGCGGATGCGATGACGACGTCTGGAGCGGACATGATGCTAGCCTCGTGTGGTTCAGCGGGCGATGCGCACCCGCCGCCGCAGCGGCGCGCGGGTTGCGACCGGGGAGGCGCTGCGCGGACGCAGGCCGCCCTCGAATATGGTGACGAACGCCGCGGCGATCTCGGCGGGAGTCAGCGACTGGTCCTCACGATACCAGTGGGCGATCCAGTTGAGAGCACCGGCGAGCGCGAATGCGGTCATCTTCGGATCGCAGGGCTCGATCGAGCCGTCCTGGACGCCTTCGCGGATCAGGCGGCGGATCCCCTGGTCGATCTCGGACTTGAGCGCCTTGATGTGGCGGCTCATGGCGGGGGAGAGGTCCTGGTCCTCGGCACGCACCATGCACCAGCCGAACTCGGACGCCACCGCCTCGCCGTAGTGGCGCAGCACCGCATCGAGGCGCTCGCGCGCCGGCGCCCCGAGATCCTTCACCTCGCGGAAGGCCGCGCGGATCGGCTCGATGCCGGCGAGGAAGCACTGGAACAGCAGGTGTTCCTTGTTGGTGACGTAGTAGTAGACCGTGGGCTTCGTGACTTCGAGCGCCGCCGCGATGTCGTCGAGCGAGGTGTTGTGATAGCCCTTGCGGTTGAAGGCACGGGCGGCGGCGCGGATCACCGCCTCGCGCTTCACTTCCCGGTCGCGCCGGCGCGCCCGCCACGGGGAGGGGCTCGCGGCGGCAGACTTGCCCGCGTGGTGCGGGTTGGTGCGGCGGCTGTTCATGGGTGTGCAGGGTATTATAGCGGCGCTGCAGCTGCGGGCTTGGCCGCGGGCGGCGCAGCAAGCGGCGGAACCGCCGGCGTGCGTTGACCCGCCGCTCGAGCCTCGATCATACTCATGAGTAGGTATTCTACCCGAGAGTAAATAAAGCGTGAACGCCCCTCTGAAGGGCGGCCCCGCGGCCGCTCCCGGCACCGAGCTCACCGCCCGCCCGCCGCTGCGGTTCGTCTCGGCCGCCTCGCTCTTCGACGGCCACGACGCCGCCATCAACATGATCCGGCGGCTGCTGCAGGCGCGCGGCGCCGAGGTCGTGCACCTCGGGCACAACCGCAGCGTCGCCGACATCGTGCGGGCGGCGATCGATGAGGACGCCGACGCCATCGCGGTGAGCTCCTACCAGGGCGGCCACAACGAGTATTTCGCCTATATGGTCGACATGCTGCGTGAGCGCGGCTACAGCCACATTCGCGTAGTGGTGGGCGGCGGCGGCACCATTGCGCCGCACGAAATCGAGGCGCTCGAGCGCCACGGGGTGGAGAAGATCTATACGCCCGAGGACGGCCGGCGGCTCGGGCTCGCCGGCATGATCGACGACGTGTTCGCCCGCATCGGCGCGGTGGAGAAGCCCCCCTACGAGTTCCGGCCCCTCAATGCGCGCGATCATGGCCTCGTGGCGCGTACCATCTCGGTGCTCGAGGGCGCCGCCGGGGCCGGGGAGCCCCAGGCCGAGCAGATCCGCCGCGCGCTCGGGCGCTCGCGCCACCGGGCGCCGGTGATCGGCATCACCGGTACGGGCGGCGCCGGCAAGTCGAGCCTCACGGACGAGCTGCTCGCGCGCCTGACGCGCGCCTTTCCCAAGCTGCAGATCGCCGTGATCGCGATGGACCCGACGCGGCGGCGCAGCGGCGGTGCGCTGCTCGGCGATCGCATCCGCATGAACAGCCTGGCGTCCGACCATATCTACATGCGCTCGCTCGCCACGCGGCGCGCGCATCTCGCGACCTCCGCCGTGCTGCGCGAGGTCATCCAGCTGTACCAGGCGTGCGGCTTCGACCTGGTGCTGGTCGAGACGGCCGGCATCGGCCAGTCGGACACCGAGATCGTCGACATGGTCGACCTGTCGCTGTACGTGATGACGAGCGAGTACGGCGCCGCCAGCCAGCTCGAGAAGATCGACATGCTCGACTACGCCGACTTCATCGTGCTCAACAAGGCCGAGAAGCGCGGCGCGGACGACAGCCTGCGCGACGTGCGCAAGCAATGGCGGCGCAATCACCCCGAGCGGGCCAGGATCGCCGATGCCGAGCTGCCGGTATTCCCGACGATCGCCAGCCGTTTCAACGACCCGGGCGTGAACCGGCTGTTCGCCGCGCTCTGTGCGGCGCTCCAGGCGAGGCACGTCGGCACCGGAGCCTGGCAGCTCGCCGATGCCGGACCCACCGAGCTCACGGGGCGCGCCCCGCTCATCCCCGGATCGCGCACGCGCTACCTGGCCGAGATCGCCCACGCGGGCCGTGCCGCGCGGGCGCGCGCCGAGGAGCAGTGCCAGGCCGCACGGCGTGCCTACGGCCTGTACGAGTCGCTCAAGTCTCTGCACGACGCGCGCCTGCCCACGCCCCTCGAGCCGTACCCCGAGGAGTCCCTCGAGGAGCGCGCGGCCGATGCCACGCGGCGCGAGCTGCGCGCGGCCTACAACCGCGCCCTCGAAGGCGTCGGCGCCGAGGGCGTCGCGCAGCTCAAGGCATGGCCCGAGCGGGTGCGCTCGGCGACCGATACGACCCACTCCTACAAGGTGCGCGAGCGGCTCGTGAAGGGGGAGAACTACACCGAGAGCCTGTCGCGCTCGGCGATCCCGAAGCTCGCGGTGCCGAAGGCGCGCGACTGGGGCGAGCTGCTGCACTTCCTGCTTCTGGAGAACCTGCCCGGCGCCTATCCCTATACGGGCGGCGTCTATCCCTACCGGCGCGAGGAGGAAGATCCGACCCGCATGTTCGCCGGCGAAGGGGGACCCGAGCGCACCAACCGGCGCTTCCACTACCTGGCGCACGGGCACGGCGCGGCGCGCCTCTCGACCGCGTTCGATTCGACCACCCTGTATGGCGAGGATCCGGACACGCGCCCCGACGTCTACGGCCGCACCGGCAACTCCGGCGTCTCGATCGCGACGCTCGACGACATGAAGAAGCTCTACTCGGGCTTCGACCTGTGCTCGCCGTCGACTTCGGTCTCCATGACCATCAACGGGCCGGCGCCGATGCTGCTCGCCATGTTCATGAACACCGCCACCGATCAGCAGGTGGAGCGCTACCTGAGGAGCGAAGGGCGCTGGAGCGCGGCCGAGAAGAAGATCGCGGCCCTGAACGCCGCGGCCGCGGCGCGCGGCGTGGCGCCGCCCGCCTACCGGGGCGCGCTGCCCGCGCACCACGACGGCTCGGGGCTCGCGCTCCTCGGGGTGACGGGAGAGGAGCTCCTCGAGCGCGAGGTGTACGAGCGCATCCGCGCCGAGACGCTGGAAGCGGTGCGCGGCACCGTACAGGCCGACATCCTCAAGGAGGACCAGGCGCAGAACACCTGCATCTTCTCCACCGAGTTCGCGCTGCGCATGATGGGCGACGTACAGGAGTACTTCATCGAACGCCGCGTGCGCAACTTCTACTCCGTGTCGATCTCCGGCTATCACATCGCCGAGGCCGGCGCCAATCCGATCTCGCAGCTCGCCTTCACGCTCGCCAACGGCTTCACCATCGTGGAGTACTACCTGGCGCGCGGCATGAAGATCGACGACTTTGCGCCGAACCTCTCGTTCTTCTTCTCCAACGGGATGGATCCCGAGTACGTGGTCATCGGGCGCGTGGCGCGCCGCATCTGGGCGCGCGCCATGCGTGAGCGCTACCACGCCGGACCGCGCAGCCAGATGCTCAAGTACCACGTGCAGACTTCGGGACGGAGCCTGCACGCGCGCGAGATCTCCTTCAACGACATCCGCACCACGCTGCAGGCTCTGTACGCGCTGTTCGACAACTGCAACAGCCTGCACACCAACGCCTACGACGAGGCGCTCACCACTCCGACCGAGGAGAGTGTGCGGCGCGCGGTTGCCATACAGATGATCATCAACCGCGAGCTCGGGCTCAACAAGATCCAGAATCCCTGGCAGGGCTCGTTCGCCATCGATTACCTGACCGACCTGGTCGAGGAGGCGGTCTACAAGGAGTTCGAGGCGCTGTCGGAGCGCGGCGGGGTGCTCGGCGCCATGGAGACCATGTATCAGCGCGGCAAGATTCAGGAGGAGTCGCTCTACTACGAGACGCGCAAGCACGACGGCTCGCTGCCGATCGTCGGGGTCAACACCTACCTCTCGGGCGCCGATGCGGCCGAGGAGCACAAGGGCACGGAGCTGATCCGCTCGACGGAAGAGGAGAAGCAGGATCAGGTCGCGGCGGTGCGGGCCTTCCAGGCGCGTAACGCCGGGCGCTCGGGCGAGGCTCTCGGTGCCCTGCAGCGCGCCGCCGCCGCCGGCGGCAACGTGTTCGCCGAGCTCATGGAGTGCGTCAAGGTCTGCTCGCTCGGGCAGATCTCACGGGCCCTGTATCAGGTGGGCGGGCAGTATCGTCGCAATATGTGAGGTCGGGCTCTCCAAGGGCGGCGAGGATGAGCGCACGCGCCGCATCCCGCAGCGCCGGCACCGCTTCGCTCCCTGCCCCGCGGGGCGGCGTGATCGGCGCGAGGATCTCGAGCTCGAGCCGCCCCGGCAGCGGCAGCGCGCCGCCCGGCCAGAGCGCGCGCCGCGTACCGCGCAGCACCGCCGGCACGAGCGGACAGCCGGCGCGCACGGCGCTCGCGAACGCTCCGGCGTGGAACTTGTGCACGCCCGGACGCGGATCGAAGGTGCCTTCGGGGAAGAACACCAGGGAATTGCCCTGCTTGGCGTTGCGCAGCAGCCGCCGCGCGTCGGCCGAGACCTGGGTGCGGTTGCGCTCGACGAACACCGAGCCGAGGCGCCGCAGCACGGTTGCGGCGAGGGGCACGGCGGACATCTCGCGCTTGATGACGAAGGCGAAGTGCGGCGGCAGCGCCGCCGTGAGCACCGGCCCGTCGAGGTAGCTCGCATGGTTGCAGACCACGACGCACTGGCCCGGCGGGAGCCGCTCCTCGTGCTTCACCGTGAGCGGCATGCCGGCGAGCCACAGGAAGCAGCGGGCGGCGCCGCGCGCCGCCGCGCGCCGCCGCGCGAGTCCCGGCAGCAGCGCGAGCAGCACGAGCGCGCACAGACTCACCGCGAGGAAGGCGGCCGCGGCCCACAGCGCATACGCGAGCCTGAACGGGGCAAGGAGCAGCGTGCGCAGCCGGAACGGCTGCCGGGGCGGTGCGTTCATGGGAGCGGGACGCTGCGCCGACTCTGGATGTGAACTGGTTCTCTTTATGTTAATGCCGGAACCCAGATGTGAAGGTCATCACGTCGGTGCATCCGTCGCGCTCACCATACTGCGCTTACCACCTTACCCGGAAGTCGGGGCTCTTACACGGCATGTCCGCCCGCCGAGCGCCCCGAGGACCAGCGAGACACCCCTTGTCAAACCAGGCTGCGGCACTCTCCATGACGACCAACGCCGATTCTGCCGACCCGGCGGTCTCCCGCTTCCTGGATGCGGTCTGGATGGAGCGCGGCCTGTCGCCGAATACCCTCGCCGCCTACCGCGCCGATCTTACCGCGCTGGCGCGCTGGCTCGCCGAGCGCAACGTGAACATCATGCGCACCTCGCGCCTCGACCTGCAGGAGTTCATCGCCTCGCGGGTACGCGGCGGGGCGCGGCCGCGCTCGACCGCGCGGCAGCTGTCGAGCTTCCGGCGCTTCTTCCGCTACTACATGCGCGAGAGCGTGATCCGCGAGGATCCCACCGCGCAGATCGCCATGCCCAAGATCGGGCGCTCGCTGCCGCGCTCGCTCACCGAAGAGGAGGTCGAGTCACTGCTCGGCGCTCCGCTGGCGAGCGACCCGCTCGGCAACCGCGACCGCACCATGCTCGAGGTACTGTACGCCACGGGCCTGCGCGTCTCGGAGCTGGTGAACCTGCGCCAGGGACAGATCAACCTCAACCAGGGCGTCATCCGCATCCTCGGCAAGGGCGACCGCGAGCGGCTCATTCCGCTCGGCGAGGAGGCGATGCGCGCACTCAAGGAATTCGCGCGCGGCCCGCGCGGCGAGATCCTGCTCGAGCGCCAGACGGACTACCTGTTCCCGACGCGGCGCGGTGACCGCATGACGCGCCAGGCCTTCTGGCACATCATCAAGCGCTACGCGCGCAAGGCCGGCATCAGCAAGGATCTCTCGCCGCACACGCTGCGGCATGCGTTTGCGACGCACCTGCTGAATCACGGCGCGGACCTGCGCGTCGTGCAGCTGCTGCTCGGACACAGCGACCTGTCGACGACCCAGATCTACACGCACGTCGCGCGCGAGCGCATGAAAGAGCTGCACTCGCAGCACCACCCGCGCGGCTGACGCGCGGCGCGCCTTCGGCCCAAGCCACCGTGCCCCACCTGTCCGCGTCTGCTAGACTGCCGCGGACGTTCCTCATGCAGGCGCGCGTGGCACGCGAACCAATGCCCGCCGTGCGGGTCCAACTGCCACCCTCGATCTCGTCACGGAAGCTCCCCATGCCCTCGAAGAAGCTGCTGTTGCTGCTCGTCCTGCTGGGCGCCGCTCCCTGGAACCCGCTGTCGGCGCAACAGCCGGCCGCCAGGCCCGCGGATCCGCGCGAGGAGATCGCCAGGAAGATCCCGGGCGGCGCGCACGCCGATGAGCTGCGCGCCACGCCCGTGCCCGGAATCTGGGAGTTCGCCCGCGACGGCGACATCGCCTACGTGAGCGCCGACGGGCGCTATGCCTTCAGCGGCGACCTGGTCGAGCTCGGCACGAACGTCAACCTCACCGAGCAGCGCCGGCGGGAGCTGCGCACCCGCGAGCTGGCGGCCATTCCCGAGAGCGAGATGCTGATCTTCTCGCCCAAGGATCCGAAGTACACGGTGAGCGTATTCACCGACGTGGACTGCCCGTACTGCCGCAAGCTCCACTCCCAGATCGGCGAGTACAACCGCCTGGGGATCCGCGTGCGCTACCTGCTCTACCCGCGCAACGGGCCGAACACGCCCTCCTGGACCAAGGCGGAGCAGGTGTGGTGCTCCTCGAACCGCAACGATTCGCTCACCAAGGCGAAGCTCGGCCAGGATCTGAAGAACAAGCCGTGCACCGACACGCCGCTGGCGCGCTTCTGGGCGCTCGGCCAGAAATTCAACATCACCGGAACGCCGGCCATCGTGATGGCCGACGGCGAGATGGTCGCGGGCTATATGCCGCCGGACGTGCTGCTGAAGCACCTGCAGGAAGAGCAGCATCGCTGAGTTCCTGCGCCAACCCGCCCGTTGGATAGCGGGCAGGAGCCGCGCCTCTTGCCCGCGGGCGAGAAAGCGGCTGTACGGTTGGCCAAGGAAATAAGACTAACGCTCCAACAGCTTCAGCTTGTCGGGCTTGCCTTCCCACTCCTTGGCATCCGCGGGCGGCGCCTTCTTCTCGGTGATCACCGGCCACTGCTTGGCGAGCTCGGCATTCAGCTGCTTGAAGTGCTCCTGACCCTTCGGCAGCTCCTCCTCGGAGAAGATCGCCTCGACCGGGCACTCCGGCTCGCACAGCGTGCAATCGATGCACTCCTCGGGATCGATGGTGAGGAAGTTCGGTCCTTCATGGAAGCAGTCGACGGGACAGACCTCGACGCAGTCCATGTACTTGCACTTGATGCAGTTCTCGGTGACGACGAAAGTCATTCAGGTTCCTCGAGGCGGTGGCACCGGCGGCCCGGAGGCCGCGCGGCCGCGTATTGTGCCACGCCGCCCGCCGCGGGTAAGGGGCGCCTCAGGCGCTCGCGCCGGGCTGCCTGAGCCGCCGATCGATGGTGGCGAAATGGTGCGGCTCGTGCCCGGCGGCGCGGTCCTCGAGGTAGTGCCTCAGGGCGAACTCGGTGCTGGGGAATGCCAGCTCGGGCCAGGGAATGTCGGCGGGCGCCAGCAGCGCGGCTTCGAGGCTTTCGGTGCCTGCCCCGTATTCGGCGCTGCGCAGCGCCGCGCGGAAGAACACGTGCACCTGCCGGGCGTGCAGCACGTGCACCACCGCGAGCAACGAGCCGACGTCGACGTGCGCCAGCGCTTCCTCGTGCGACTCGCGCGCCGCGGCCTGCTGCAGCGTCTCGCCGTTCTCCATGAAGCCGGCGGGTACCGTCCAGAAGCCGAGCCGCGGCTCGATCGCGCGCCGGCACAGGAGGATCCTTCCCTCGTACTCGGGAACACAGCCGACGACCAGGCGCGGGTTCTGGTAGTGAATCGTGCCGCAGGCGTCGCAAACGTGGCGCGCCAGGTGATCGCCCGGGGGAATGCGCAGCGCGACCGGCGCGCCGCACTGGCTGCAGTAGTTCATGGTGTGGGCCGAGGATACGAGCGCGGACCGGCGCTTGTCGACTGGGCCGCGCGGGCTAGTTGATCAGGCCGAATACCGCCACGCCGTTGGCGGTGGCGGCGAATACCTTGCCGTCCGCGATGGTCGGCGTAATGAACTTGTTGCCGCTGCCGAAGGAATCGCGCGAGCCCGCGGCCTGCGTGCTGTCGTAGAGCTCGGTCGCGAGATTGCCGGCGTCGTAGGCGTGCAGCACCGCTGCTCCCGAGCCCGCATTCTCATAGGCCCAGACGATGGCGTTGGCGGTGCCGTTGGCGGAGATCGCGGGCTCCGTCCCCGGGTAGCCGAAGCTGGTCGCGGACTTTGAGGAGGGCGAGCTCCCGAGCATCGCGTTCGTGACCTTGAATGCGAGCAGCGAGCCGCCCACCGGACCGTAGTAGACCGTGCCGTTGAAATAAGCGGGTGTCGACCAGATGCCGCCCGGGAGCGCCCCGGAGAGCTCCTGCCAGATCTGATCGTTGTTGCTCGCGTTGAACTTGCCCATCGAGTCGCGATTGACGACGTAGAGGTTGCCGTCCTTACCGGCGCCCACCGCGAGGCGCCGCGCCGTGCCGGCGGAGTCCGCGAGGTCCGGCAGCAGCATGATGCCGCCCGAGCCGAGGTCGCCGTCGCCGTTCGACTCGTCGACCTCGTTGTACATCGTGAAATAGTCGGCCACCGAGAGCCTGCCGCCGCCGGCGGCAATCCTGAGGAACGAGTTGCCGTAGTCGCCCTTGTTCGGGAAGCCGTTCGCATCGAGCGTCGTATCGAACACGCCGTTGGCGGTGAGCACGTAGACGTTGCCGGAGGAGTCGGCCGCCGGGCCGCCGCCCGCCATCCAGATCGCAGGCCCGCCCCCGGCGCTGTTGGCGGCGACGTTGAGCACCGCGGTCTGCGCGAGCGTGCTCGAGTTGTAGGCGATCACCCAGCCGGTGTAGGGGGCGGCGTCGCAGTGCGAAGTCCAGGTCGTGTAGATGACCCCGTTCAGCAGCAGGAGCCCGGCGCGCTCCTCGTACGATCCGGCGTCGAAGGTGTTGAGGCCGCCCCCCGCGGCGGGATAGGTCGCGGCGATCTCCATCGGGCCGTTGAGGAGCTCCGCACCGGTGGTCACGTCGAGCGCGTGCAGCCGCTGATGGTAGTTCTGCGAGGCGTCGATCGACATGGCGACGAGATAGATGATGCCGTGCGCGCCCGCGCTGCGGTCGATCACCGGAGTGGACGTCACGCCGATCGCCGGCGTCACCTGGCCGCAGCCGCGGTCGTCGCTCGGCGTCTCGCCCGCGGGCAGGAGCGACCTCTGCCAGAGCACGGTGCCCGCGTCGCTGTCGAAGGCGTAGGCGGTGTCGTTCTCGGTCGCGACGAACGCCACGTCGTGAGCGCCGCCGCCGACCGTGAGCCCGGAAAGGTACAGCGGCTGCGCATCCACCAGGCCGTCGGTCGGCAGGAAGCGCAGCTTGCCGAAGCTCGAGCTCTTGACGTTGGCGAGCGTCAGCACGGACTCGGTGAGGTTCTGAGCGGTGCGCGCGACGTCGTTCTTGTAGGTCACGACGTCGGTGCCCGAGCCGACCGGCGGCGGGGGCGGGTTGGGCGCAGGAGGCGCCGACGAGGAAGAACCGCCGCCGCCGCACGCCGCGAGTGCCAGGAGGAACAGCCATCCCAGGGTGCGCGGCGCCCGGGCGCGGGGCGATGCACTGCAGCGAATGTCGGTCATCGGCGCGACTTGGTCATGGCTCGGATCACGATGACAGCGGCCCGGCAGCCGCGCAAACCGTCGGTGGGGGGAGACGAATCGCCGATCATGGTGCCCGAGGTCGGAGTCGAACCGACACGCTTTTAAGGGCGGCGGATTTTCGTGCCACTTCGGCTTTCGCCGCCCCGGGGCGGATAGGCCGCGGGTTCGTGGTCTGGAGCACGCCATCACCATGGCCGTCTAGGCTGTAGGTGCCCGCCGTCTGCTCTCTACACCTTCCCCAGCGGTTGCGGGGGCTTGGCTCGGCGTCAGCTCGAGGCGCGAAACCTTCAGGGCCTTCACCGAGTTTGACGGGCTTCACCTTCCGGATTTCCCCGGGAGGGCTCAAGTCGTTATTTCTGAGTCCGCTGCGTCTACCAATTCCGCCACTCGGGCATGAGCCTTGAGTATAGCGCGCCTGCCGCTGCGACCTTTTTCCGCCCTGGTGCATCTAAGACTTCCGTGACCAGGCTGGTGGAAATCACCGTGCCGGACGAGGTGCGGGCACGGGCGTGTGCGGGGGAGGAGGGCGCGCGGCGGCTGATCTATGCCGCGGTGGCGCCGGCGACTTTCGCCCTCATCCGCCGCCTCATCGGCAACCGCGCTGCCTCCGAGGATGTGTTCCAGGACACCATGATGATTCTGTTCGAGCGCCTGAGGGAGTTTCGCCAGGAAGCGCCGCTCGGCGCCTGGCTGCGGCAGATCGCGGTCTCGCGCTGCCTCATGTACCTGCGCTCGCCGTGGCGGCGGGTGCTGCTGTGCCTCGAGAGCGACGCAAGCCCGGCACCGCAGGGCGCGCGGCCCACGACGGCGGCGTTGCCGCCCGAGGCCATCGACCTGGAGCGCGCGCTCGCGACGCTCGCGCCGACCGCGCGCGCGGTCGTCTGGATGTACGAGGTCGAGGGCTACTCGCACGCCGAGATTGCCGCGGCCTTCGGCCGCTCCGTCAGCTTTTCCAAATCGCAGCTCGCGCGCGCGCACGTGAAGCTGCGCGCCTGGTTCGAGCCGCAGGGGAACCGACCCACATGCACACTGAGCTAGAGCACGATCAGGCCGTCGCGCGGCTGCTGCGGGAGCTGCCCGGCGACACCGCGGGGCCCTACGGCTGGGACGAGTTTCGGCGCCGCGCGCAGGCCGCGCCCGCGGCGGCGGCGCGCGTGGCGGGCCTGCGGGCGCTGGCCGCCGCG
>DASYYF010000099.1:0-24651 GCA_035934055.1 Steroidobacteraceae bacterium
GGCGGCCGTGGCGGCCGGTGCGGGGGCGGCGGCAGCGGCCGGCGCGGCGGCCGCCGGCTGGGCCTTGGGCGCCGCGCGCCCGCGGATGAGATCGGGTCGCATTGCCACGATCAGGAATGCCAGGGCGAGTCCGCCGACGACCGAACCGGCCACGAAAGTCAGACCGCGGCCCAGGTGCTCGAACATTGATACTCCGCGAAAGCCTCACGCCCGCACGTACGCACCGCGCCGGGAAGGCATGTTCGTTTGTGTATAATGCGCCGCCCCCCGCAAGGTACGAAACTGCACCCATGCGCAGTCCGCTTGGCGAGCGATGCGCCACGAAGCCGCGGCGGGCGTGTCGTACAGCGGGAGAGTGGTGAGATGGCGGATCACGCAGGCGTTGCCGGCGGCGACGAGGTCGACCTGAGCCGGCGCAAGTTCCTCACGCGGGCCACGATAGCGACCGGAGCGGTCGGCGCGGTGTTCGCCGCCGTCCCCTTCATCGAGTCCTGGAGTCCTTCGGAGCGGGCCCGCGCCCTCGGCGCGCCGGTCACGGTGGATTTGTCCAAGCTCGAGCCGGGGCAAATGACCCTGCCGGTGTGGCGGCGGCAGCCGATCTTCGTGGTCCGGCGTACGCCCGACATGGTGAAACGCATCGCGGGTCACGACAACGAGCTCAAGGATCCCGAATCAAAGGACTCCGTCCAGCCGCCGTACGCCGCCAACGACCTGCGCTCCCGCACTCCCGAGTTTCTGGTGCTGATCGCCGTCTGCACCCACCTCGGATGCCTGCCGAAGCAGCGCTTCGACGCCGGCGAGCTGTCCCCTTCCTGGCCGGGAGGCTTCTGGTGTCCCTGCCACGGCTCGCGTTTCGACCTCGCGGGCCGGGTGTTCGACGGCTCGCCCGCCTCGGTCAACCTCGTGGTGCCGCCATACTCCTTCCCGAAAGAGCAGCTGCTGCTGATCGGCGCCGATGAGAAAGGAGCCGCCACGTGACCGTAAAGACCGCAACCGGCGCGGCGGCGGCGCTGCCGAAGCCGGGCACCGGCTCGGCCGGCAAGCGCTTCTGGGCCTGGCTCAACAAGCGCATGCCCGTCGATCAGTTCCTCGCCACGCAGGTCACCGAGTACTACGCCCCGAAGAATTTCAACTTCTGGTATTTCTTCGGCTCGCTCGCGGGCGTGGTGCTGGTGCTGCAGCTCGTCACCGGCATCTTCCTCACCATGTTCTACAAGCCGGGCGAGGCGACCGCCTTCGACTCGGTGCAATTCATCATGCGCGAGGTCGACTGGGGCTGGCTCATCCGCTACCTGCATTCGAGCGGCGCCTCGTTCTTCTTCATCGTCGTGTACCTGCACATGTTCCGGGCCTTCCTCTACGGCTCGTACAAGCCCCCGCGCGAGCTGCTGTGGCTCCTCGGCGTGGGGGTGTATCTCGCGCTCATGGCGGAGGCCTTCATGGGCTATGTGCTCCCCTGGGGCAACATGTCGTTCTGGGGCGCGCAGGTCATCATCAACCTCTTTGGCACCATACCCGGGATCGGCCCGGACATCGTGCTGTGGATCCGCGGCGACTACGGCATCGCGGATGCGACGCTCAACCGCTTCTTCTCGCTGCACGTTGCCGCCATCCCGCTCGCGCTGCTCGGGCTCGTGGCGCTGCACCTCGTGGCGCTGCACGAAGTGGGCTCCAACAACCCGGACGGCGTCGAGATCAAGGAGAAGGTCGGCGCCGACGGCAAACCCCTCGACGGCATTGCGTTTCATCCTTATTACACGGTCAAGGACTTCGTCGGCATCGGCGTGTTCCTGGTGCTGCTCGCGATCGTGGTGTTCTTCGTGCCGACCTTCGGGGGACTGTTCCTCGAATCGCCGAACTTCGAGCCGGCCAACCCGGTATCGACTCCCGCGGACATCACCCCGGTGTGGTACTTCACCCCCTATTACGCAATGCTGCGCGCGGTGCCCGACCAGAGGATCGGGGCGCTGCTGCTGCTGCTCGCGGTGATGGCCTTCCTGTTCATGCCGTGGCTCGACCGCTCGCCGGTGAAGTCGATGCGCTACCGCGGCTGGATGTCGCGCTCGGCGCTGGCGATCTTCGTGGTGTCGTTCGTGGCGCTCGGCTACCTGGGATTGCAGCCGGCGCAGCCCGTGTACGTGATCCTGGCGCGCATCTTTGCCGCGCTGTACTTCGCCTACTTCCTGCTGATGCCGTTCTACAGCAAGCTCGATCCGGTGAAGCCCGTGCCTGAAAGGGTGGTCTACCATGCGCACTGAGGCACTGCTCGCCGCGGCCCTGCTGGCGGTGGCGGCCTGTGCGCCGCCGCGGCTGCCGGCCGCGGAGGAAGAGGGCGGCGCCAGGTTTGGCGCCGACTGGGACAGCTGGCGCGCCGACACCAACGTCTCGGACCTCGCATCCGTGCAACGCGGCGCCCGCAACTTCGTGAGCTACTGCCTCGGCTGCCACTCTCTCAAGTACGAGCGCTGGTCGCGGCTCGGTGCGGATCTCAGGATCCCGGCGGAGCTGCTCGAGAAGGATCTGGTGTCGCCCGGAGCCAAGGCGACCGACTACATTCTGACGGGCATGCCGGCCGCGGACGCGGAGACCTGGTTCGGCAAGGTGCCGCCCGATCTCTCGCTGATGGTGCGTGCGCGCGGCAAGGACTACATCTACCAGTTCCTCACGACCTTCTACGTCGATCCGGCACGCGAGACGGGCGCCAACAATCTGGCGCTGCCGACGACGGCCATGCCGGACGTGCTGTCGGAGCTCGAGGGCCTCAAGGCTGCCGAATTCAGGACCGTCGCCCGCCCCGGGCCCGGCGGCACCTCGACTTCCGAGCAGGTGTTCGACCACTTCGAGCCGCTCACCCCCGGACGCCTGAGTCTCGCGCAGTACGACGGCTTCGTGCGCGATACCGTGAACTTTCTCGACTACGTGAGCGAGCCGACCCAGCTCGAGCGCCGCCAGCTCGGCGTGTGGGTCGTCCTGTTCCTGCTGTTATTCACCTGGCTCGCCTGGCTCGTGAAGCGCGAGTACTGGAAGGACGTTCACTGACGGTGAGCGTCCGGCCCGGAGCGGGAGCGTGTCGAGCAGACGATCCATCATGACGTTGTTCTCCGCACCCGATGACCCGTGGAGTCACCGGACGCGGATCGTGCTGGCCGAGAAGGGCATCAGCATCGACATCGTGAGCGTCGAGGCGGGCCGCTTTCCCGAGGACCTGCTCGACCTCAACCCCTATCACAGCGTGCCCACGCTCGTGGACCGCGATCTGGTGCTGTACGACTCGCGTGTCATCATCGAATATCTCGACGAGCGCTTCCCGCACCCGCCCCTGATGCCGGTCGACCCGCTGACGCGCGCGCAGTTCCGCCTGGCGCTGTACCGCATCGAGCGCGACTGGTACGGCGTCGCCAAGCAGATCGATCAGGAGCCCGACAAGAAGCAGGCGCTGAAGCTGAAGAAGATCCTGCGCGACACCATCCTGCAGAGCACCGAGCTCTTCAAGATCAAGCCCTTCTTCCTCTCCGACGAGTTCTCGCTCGTGGACGCGACCATCGCGCCGATACTGTGGCGGCTGCATTTTTACGAGATCGACCTGCCGCCGCAGGCCCAGCCGATCGAGAAATACATGCAGCTCGTATTTGCACGCCCGGCGTTTCGCGAGTCCCTGACCGACAAGGAGCAGGAGATGCGGCTGCTGCGTTAGGCCATGACCCGCGTCTTACCCAAGCGCCCGTTCCTGCTGCGCGCCATGCATCAGTGGATCACGGAATGCGGCAACACTCCGCACGTGATCGTCGACGCCGGGCACGACAGCGCCGAGGTGCCGCGCGCCTACGTCAAGGACGGCAAGATCGTCCTCAACCTGAGCGAAGGCGCGACACAGCGCCTGCGGCTCGGCAACGAGGACGTGGAATTCGACGCGCGCTTCGCCGGCGTGGTTCATCACGTGCGCTTTCCGGTGAGCGCGGTGCTCGGCGTTTACGCCCGCGAGACCGGCGAGGGCATGGTGTTCTCGGAGCAGGATCTGGGGCCCGAGCCGCCGAAGCGCCCGACGCCGGCGGAAGAGGGCGGCGCGCGCCGTCCGCAGCTGAAAGTCGTCAAGTAAGCGCCGCGCGGCGCATGGGAAATAAAGAGTCGGCCTGTAAGCCGGGTTCTGTCGAGGGCAATCATTCCTCTGGGATCCACGTCGCCGTGGACCTCTAGCGGCCTACCCGGAAGCGCGCGCGGATCAGCGCTGCGTGCCGCCGATGAAGGCGCACGCTGCTTCCCTATTTGGCCTTGCTCCAGGTGGGGTTTGCCGTGCCGTCGCGTGTTGCCACCGACGCGGTGCGCTCTTACCGCACCGTTTCACCCGTGCCGGTCCCGCGAGGGACTTGGGCGGTCTGCTCTCTGTTGCACTTTCCGTGGGCTCGCGCCCCCCAGGTGTTGCCTGGCACCCGATCCGCCGGAGCCCGGACTTTCCTCCACCCCTTGAGGCCATTGCTGACCGCGGGAGCAGCGACTGCCCGGCCGACTCTGACCCGGCACGATAGGGCCGCGGGGACGGAAGTCAACCGGTCAGGGCATTTCCTCGTCGTCGGCCGGCGGTTCCGGGGGCCCCGCGGAGGCGCCCGAGCGGGTTGCGAGCGCATAGGCGGCGGCGCGGGTGGCGCCGGTCAGCTGCGCCGCGGTGGCCGCGGCGCGGCCGGGAGGCAGCTCCCGGAGGAGGATCTCCATCGTCCGGCGCAGCTGCGCGCCATCGACGATGCCGGCCGCGGGAGCCGCCCCGTGCACGACCAGCGTGAGCTCGCCGCGCGCGAAATTCTCCTCGCGCCCGGCACGCACGGCCAGCTCACCGAGCGTGCCGCGGTAGAGCGTCTCGTGCGCCTTGGTGAGCTCGCGCGCCACGACCGCCCGGCGCCCGGCGCCGAACTCCGCCGCGAGATCGGCGAGCGTCGCCTGAATACGGTGCGGCGCCTCGAAGAAGACCAGCGTGCGCGCCTCGTGCGCGAGGCTCGCGAGCGCGGCGCGGCGCTCGGCCGCGCGTGCCGGGAGAAAGCCCTCGAAGCAGAAGCGGTGGGTCGGCAGTCCCGCCACGGCCAGGGCGGCGGTAATGGCCGAAGGCCCGGGAATCGCCTGGACGGCGAAACCCGCCTCGTGCGCGCGGCTCACGAGCTCGAAGCCGGGATCCGAAAGGAGCGGCGTACCGGCATCGCTCACCAGCGCGACATCCTCGCCCTGGCCGAGCCGTGCGAGCAGCTCCGGCACGCGCTGCGCCTCGTTGTGCGTGTGGAGCGAGACGAGCGGGGTGCCGACGCCGGTCGCCTGCAGCAAGACACGAGTGTGGCGCGTGTCTTCCGCGGCGATGACCGCCGCGCGTGCCAGCGCTTCGCGCGCGCGCGGGCTCAGATCGGCGAGGTTGCCGATGGGCGTGGCCACGACGAGGAGACTGCCGGGCGCCTTGACCATCTATAATCCACGACCCCCTTCAGGCTCAGTCTAACCAATGCCGTTCGCCCGTTGGATCGTCCGCTGCGCAGCACTCGCTGCCGCTTTCACCCTGAGCGGCTGCCCGAGCCTCACAGCTCCGGGCCCGCCGCCCTCGGTCGATCGGGCCGCGGGCCTCGAGCAGTCCGGCGATGTGGCGGGAGCCGCGCGTGTCTACGAAGGGCTCGCGGGCCAGAACAGCGGCGCCAGCCGCAACGCCTACCTCTTGCGCGCGGCACATGACTGGGTCGTCGCGCATCGCGCCGATGAGGCGGCGCGGGTGCTGACGGGGCTGGAAGGAAGCCTCAATCCCGACCAGCAGACCGAGCGGAGCCTGCTCACCGCCGAGATCGCGCTCGAGCGCGGCCAGACGCAGGAGGCCTGGCGGCTGCTGAGTGCAATGCCGGTGCCGGTGAGCGCCGCGCAGGCGGCGCGCTACCGCGATCTGAAGGCACGGGCCGCGGCCGGTGCGGGTCGCCCGGAAGCTGCGCAGCAGGCCGCACGCGAGCAGGCCGAGATCCTGCCGCACATCGCGCTGCTGCTGCCGGTTACGGGCCGCACGGCGGCCGCGACCGTGAGCGTGCGCGACGGCTTTCTGACCGCCTACTATCAGGCGCCCGCGGCCGAGCGGCTGCGCGTGCGCATCTACGATACCGGCGTGCTGAGCGTCGCCGAGGCGCTGAGCCGCGCCTCGGGCTCGGGTGCCGAGCTCATCGTCGGTCCGCTGACGCGCGAGGAAGTGATCGCCGCGGCGCAGTTCGCCGATGCGCGTCCGCCCGTGCTCGCGCTCAATTTCCTGCCGCCGGAGACTCCGGCCCCGGCGCGTTTCTACCAGTACGCGCTCTCGCCCGAGGACGAGGCGCGGCTCGTGGCGCGGCGCATCCTCGCCGATCATCACCGCCGCGGCATCGCCCTGGTGCCTGCGGGCGACTGGGGCACGCGCGTGCTGGCGGCCTTCAGGCAGGAGCTCGAGAGCGGCGGCGGCCAGTTGATCGCCACCGCGACCATCGACACGGGCCGCACCGATTATTCCGAGGCCGTGACGCAGGCGCTCGGCATCGCCGAAAGCCAGGCGCGCTATCGGCGGCTGGAAGGCGTGCTCGGCACCAAGCTGCAGTTCGAGCCCCGGCGCCGCGGCGACATCGGCTTCATCTTCTCTCCGGCACCCGCCAACACCGAGCGGCTGCTGCGCCCGCAGCTGCGCTTTCACTTCGCCGGGGATATACCGACCTACGCCACCTCGAGCGCCTTCGAGCCGGACGTGCGCGCCAACCAGGATCTCGACGGGCTCATGTTTCCCGACATGCCGTGGATGCTCGGCAGCGATCTCGCGGAGGCGGTCCGTGCGGCGACGCGCGATGCCTGGCCGAACAGCGGACTGCAGCGCAGCCGCCTCTTCGCCTTCGGCTTCGATGCCTATCGGCTCGCCGTGGCGCTGCGCAACCGGCCCGGCGACGTCAACATCAACGGGCTCACCGGCCGCTTGAGCTTCGATCCGGAACGGCGCATCCGCCGCGAGCTCAGCTGGGCGCAGCTGCACGACGGGGAGCTGCGGGCGTTGCCGGACGCATCGCCCTGAGACCCGCGGCGAGCGACGCGACGGACGCGCGCGCATCGATGCTCACGCAGCGCCAGCACAGCGGCAGGCGCGCCGAGGACCTGGCGGCGGAATTTCTGCGCGCGCGAGGCTGCGAGATTCTCGAGCGCAACTACCGCCGCCGCCTGGGCGAGCTCGACCTCGTCGCCCGCGAGGGCGGCGTGCTCGTGATCGCCGAGGTGCGCACCCGCGCGCCTTCTGCCTTCGGCTCGGCCGCCGCGAGCGTCGACCGGCGCAAGCAGCGGCGCATCACGCGCGCCGCGCAGCAGCTGCTGCAGCAGCGAGCGGAGCTGGCGCGCTTTCCGGTCCGATTCGACGTGATCGTGGTAAGCGACCTCGCCGCGCCTCGGCCCCGGATCGAGTGGATCCGCCATGCGTTCGAGGCGCACGCGTGAGGTCCAATCTGGCGCAAGTTTGATAGCCATCAAACATGCCCGGGTTGAGGCCCCGTAGAGGCGTCCAATTGGACGAAGTTTGATAACTCTCTAACTCTGCCGCCGGGGCACGCCACGAGCGCCCGGCTCGTCCAGTCGCCGCACTCGTGAAGCACTGTATAAGGTTCACCCCTCAAGCTCATGATTGCTATGAGCGAAATGGGCCTCGCGAAGCCTGGCAGCCGCGTCGCGGCATTTCGAGGCAATCGCCTTTTCTACATAAGTCGTTGTGACTGCGACGAATTTCTCACTTTTTCCAATTGACATAGTTCACCCGTGATTCCATAGTGGCAGCCGGTGGGAGAAAGTGGGGGTTGATGGGCGGCGGACTGCCGTACAGGTCATGTTTCGCGGTGCAACAAAGATCACCCTGGATGACAAGGGGCGGATGGTCATGCCCACCCGCTACCGCGATCAGATCGCGGGCCTCGCCCAAGGTCGATTGGTCGTTACCGTCGACAAGGACCAGTGCCTCCTCATCTATCCCTTACCCGAGTGGGAGCAGATCGAACGCAAGCTGATGAGCCTCCCGAGCCTCAATCCGACGGCCCGGCGGCTGCAGCGGCTGATGGTGGGCCACGCGACCGATCTGCCCCTCGACGGACACGGCAGGGTGTTGCTGCCGCTGGAGCTGCGCGAATTCGCGAAGCTCGAGCGGCACGGGATGCTGATCGGCCAGGGGAACCGCTTCGAGCTGTGGGACGAGTCGCGATGGAACGAACGGCGCGATCTGTGGCTCAAGAATGAAGAGGTGGCGACCGATCTGCCGTCCGAGCTCGAGTCGCTGTCGCTGTAGATCGGCCACGGGGCCGCGTTGAAGTGGACGAGGGGCGGCCGAGGCTGCCGCCCCCGGTGGATTTGGGCCAAAGGCGCGCGCCGCTTCTATGGGGGAAGAGCACACACCGGTGCTTGCCGCGGAGGCGCTTGCGGGGCTGGCCCTGGAAGCGGGCGGTTACTATGTCGATGCGACGTTCGGGCGCGGCGGCCACACGGCACTCATACTCCAGGCCCTGGGTCGAGAGGGCAGCGTGCTCGCAATCGACCGCGATCCGCAGGCCATCGCGGCGGGAGCTAAGCGCTTTGCCGACGAAATGCGGCTTACGCTCGTGCACGCGTCGTTTGCCGATCTCGGCGCGCTCGTGCCGCTACACGCAGAAGGTCGTCCTTGCCGGGGCGTGCTCTTCGACCTCGGCGTGTCCTCACCGCAGCTCGACGACGCGCACCGCGGCTTCAGCTTCCGCGCCGACGGCCCGCTCGACATGCGTATGGATCCGACACGCGGCGAACCGGTCTCTGCGTGGCTCGCTCGGGCGAGCGTCGACGAGGTACGCGAAGTGATCGCGCGCTTCGGCGAGGAGCGCTTCGCGCGCCGCGTGGCCCAGGCGATCGTCGAGGCGCGGCGCGAGCGGCCGCTGACGCGCACGGGTGAGCTCGCCCAGGTGGTCGCGCGCGCGGTGCGCACACGCGAGCCGGGCAAGCACCCGGCGACCCGCACCTTCCAGGCGCTGCGCATGTTCATCAACGACGAGCTGGGGCAGCTCGAGCGCGGCCTCGCCGGCGCGCTGGCCTCGCTCGCGATCGGCGGGCGGCTGGTGGTGATCACCTTCCATTCGCTCGAGGACCGCCTGGTGAAGCGTTTCATGCAGCGCGAATCGCAGCCCGATCCGGCGCTCGCGCACCTGCCGGTGCTGCCGCCGCGCGCCGCGCCGCCGCTGAAGATCATCGGACGCAAGACCCGGCCGACGGACGCGGAGCTCAAGCGCAATCCACGCGCGCGCAGCGCGCTGCTGCGCGTGGCGGAGAAGATCGCGTGAGCGGGCGGGCCGCGCTCGTGATCGCGCTGCCGCTCCTGTGGCTGGCGGTGCTCGCATCAAGCGCCGGCGCCGTCTACTGCGAGCACAGCGCGCGCGAGCTCTTCATCGAGCTCGAGGCGCTCAACGCGCGGCGCGACAATCTGCAGATCGAATGGGGCCAGCTGCAGCTCGAGCAGAGCGCCTGGTCGAGCCACGCCTTCGTCGAGCGCGTCGCCAGCACGCGGCTGCACATGGCGTTGCCGGCGCCGCAGAGCATCGTGGTCGTCTCGCCATGAGAACCAGCCGCCCGCGTGGCGACCCGGCGCCGCGCTCGTTCCGCTGGCGCTCGCGCGTGCTGCTCACGCTGCTCGCGCTCGCCGGCGCGGCGCTCCTGTGGCGCGCGGTGGACCTGCAGCTGGTCGATCACGGCTTTCTCGCGCGCCAGGGGGATGCGCGCTTCTCGCGCGTGCTGCAGATCGCCGCGCATCGCGGCACGATCACCGACCGCTACGGCGAGCCGCTCGCGGTGAGCACGCCGGTCGATTCGATCTGGGTGAACCCCGGGGAGCTGGCGCTCGCCGAGGAGCAGATCCCGCGCCTCGCGCGCGCGCTCGGGCTCGACCGCGAGGAGCTGGCCCGGCGCGTCACCAGCAATCTCGACCGCGAGTTCCTCTATCTGGCGCGCGGACGGCAGCCGGCCGAGGCCGCCGAGATCAAGGCGCTCGGAATTCCGGGCGTCTACACCTCGCGCGAGTATCGCCGCTACTACCCGGCGGGCGAGGTGACCGGGCACCTCCTCGGGTTCACCAACGTCGACGACGCCGGGCAGGAGGGGCTCGAGCTCGCCTTCGAGCACTGGCTGGCCGGCGAGGCGGGCGCGAAGCGCGTCATCCAGGACCGCTACGGGCGCATCGTGGAGGACGTCGAGAGCATCCGCCCGGCGCGCCCGGGGCGCGACCTCGTGCTGTCGATCGATCTGCGCATCCAGTATCTCGCCTACCGCGAGCTCAAGGCGGCGGTGCGCGACCAGCGGGCACGCGCCGGCTCGATCGTCGTGCTGGACGTCACGACCGGCGAAGTGCTCGCCATGGTGAACCAGCCGGCCTTCAACCCCAACGACCGCGAGCAGATCCAGGCCGCCGATTACCGCAACCGCGCCGCCACGGACATCTTCGAGCCGGGCTCCTCGATCAAGCCGTTCTGGGTCGCCGCCGCGCTCGCCGCGGGCAGGTACGATTCGCGCAGCGTCATCGACACCTCGCCCGGCTTCTTCAAGGTCGGCGTGAAGATCTTCGAGGACGAGCATAATTTCGGCGCGATCGACATCGCCACCGTGCTCGCCAAGAGCTCGAACGTCGGCATGGCCCATATCGCGCTCGCGCTCGCTCCGCAGCAGGCGTGGACCACGCTGACGCGGCTCGGCTTCGGCGAGGTCACGAGCAGCGGCTATCCGGGCGAGTCCGCGGGGCTTCTGCCCGCCTACCCGCAATGGCGGCCGATCGGCATCGTCACCATGTCGCACGGCTACGGCCTGTCGGTGACGCCGCTGCAGCTCGCCCACGCCTACGCGACCATCGGTGCGCTCGGCGTCGTCCGGCCGGTATCGTTCCTGGCGGCCGATGGCGAAGTGGCCGGCACGCGCGCGCTCGAGGAACCGGCCTGCCACGAGCTCCTCAGGATGCTCGAGTCGGTCGTCGCGGCCGAAGGCACCGGCAGGCTCGCGGCGATCCCCGGCTACCGCGTATCCGGCAAGACCGGCACCGCGTGGAAGGCGACCGCCGGCGGCTACTCGACCGATCGCTACATGGCGGTGTTCGGCGGCGTCGCTCCCGCGACCGCGCCCAGGCTCGCCGCCGTGGTGGTGATCGACGAGCCGAGCGCCGGGCAGCATATGGGCGGGCAGGTCTCGGCGCCGGTGTTCTCGCGGGTCGTGGGCGGGGCGCTGCGGCTGCTCGCGGTCGCGCCGGATGCGCCCGTGCGCGCGCCGGAGGAGCTGCCGCCGAGTGCGGCACCCGACACGCTGCGCACGGCGGCACTGCGATGAGCCCGGCGCCCGACAGCCAGCCGCCCGCACGCGCGCTCGCCGAGCTCACCGCCGGAATGCTCGCGGTGCCGCACGGGCTCCTGGTGAGCGACGTCACGGCGGACAGCCGCGCCGTGACCCCGGGGGCGCTGTTCCTCGCCTGCCGGGGACGCACGCATCACGGCATGCGCTTCGCGCCCGAGGCCCTGCGGCGCGGCGCACGCGCCGTGCTCTACGAGCCGGAGGGCATGGACGCGGACAGCCTCCCCGAGCGCTCTCCCGGCGCTTTCGTGGCCGCCCTCGCCAACCTGAGCGGGCACGCCGGGGTGATCGCCGATCGCTTCTTCGGCGCGCCATCCGCCGCGCTCACCGTCGCCGGCATCACCGGCACCAACGGCAAGACCACCTGCGCATGGCTGCTCGCGCAGGCGCTCGAGGCTCTCGGCAGGCCCGCCGCCTACATGGGAACGCTCGGCTTCGGCCGGCCGCCGCACCTTACGGGCACCGTGCACACGACGCCCGATGCAGTCAGCGTGCAGCGCCAGCTCGCCTCGCTGCGCGCCCTCGGGGCCGAGTGCGTGAGCATGGAGGTCTCGAGCCACGCGCTCGACCAGGGGCGCGTGAACGGCGTGCGCTTCAACACCGCCGCCTTCACCAACCTCACCCGCGATCACCTCGACTACCACGGCACCATGGACCACTACGGCGCGGCCAAGGCGCGCCTGTTCCATTTCGACGGCCTCGCTCACCGGGTGATCAACATCGACGACCCGTTCGGCGCGGCCCTCGCGGCCGAGCCCTCGCCCGCGCGCCTGACGGTGACGACGCGCGCCGCGGCGGATGCCCGCGCCTTCGGCGCGGCGCAGTTCGTGCGCGCCGTGCGTGTGGCCGCCGAGCCGACCGGACTCACGATCGGCGTCGATTCGAGCTTCGGTCAGGCCGAGCTCGCGGTGCGCCTCATGGGCGAGTTCAACGTCGACAACTCCCTCACGGTGCTCGCGGTGCTGCTCGCGTGGGGCGTGCCGCTTGCCGCGGCGGTGCGGGCGCTCGGCCGCTGCCGCCCGGCGAGCGGCCGCATGGAGATGTTCGGCGGGCGCGGCCGCGCGCCGCTCGCGATCGTCGACTACGCGCACACGCCGGATGCGCTCGAGAAGGCGCTGCGCGCCGCGCGGCTGCATTGCGCGGCCAAGCTGCGCGTGGTGTTCGGCTGCGGCGGGGATCGCGATGCCGGCAAGCGGCCGCTGATGGGACGGATCGCCGCCGAGCTCGCCGACGATCTCATCGTGACCGACGACAATCCGCGCAGCGAGGATCCCTCGAGCATCGTCGCGGACATCCTCGCGGGTGTCCGGCACACGCCGCACGTGGTCGAGCACGACCGCGCGCTCGCGATCCGCCTGGCTCTGAGCCGCAGCCTCCCCGACGACGTGGTGCTGATCGCCGGCAAGGGCCACGAGGATTACCAGATCGTCGGGACCGAGCGCCGGCCGTTCCGCGACCAGGCGGTGGTCATGGATGCCCTCAGGGAGGCGGGCACGTGAGGCGCACGCTCGGGGAGTTCGCGCGCCTCGCCGGCGGCCGCCTCGCCGGCGCCGACCGCAGCTTCACGAACGTCGTGAGCGATACGCGCGCGCTCAAGGCCGGCGAGCTCTTCATCGCGCTGCGCGGACCGAACTTCGACGGCAACGAGTTCGTGGCCGCCGCGGCCGCCGCCGGCGCCGCCGGCGCGCTGGTCGAGCGAGAGCAGCCGGTGGCGCTCGCGCAGATCGTCGTGCCCGACGCCCAGGCCGCGCTCGAGCGCGCCGCCCGCGCCTGGCGCGCGCAGTTCAGCGGCGCGCTGGTCGGCGTCGCGGGCAGCAACGGCAAGACCACCGCCAAGGAGATGCTGGCCGCAATCCTCTCCGAGGCGGGCCCGACGCTCGCCACGCGCGGCAACCTCAACAACCACATCGGCGTGCCGCTGACGCTGCTGCGGCTCACCGGCGCGGAGCGCTTCGCGGTGGTGGAGATGGGCGCCAATCGCCCCGGCGAGGTCGCGCACCTGGTCGACCTGGCGCGCCCGACCGTCGGCCTCATCACCAACGCCGGCGCCGAGCACCTCGAGGGCTTCGGGAGCCTCGAGGGCGTCGCGCGCGCCGAGGGCGAGATGGTCGCCGGCTTGAGCGCCTCGGCGACCGCGGTGATCAACGCCGACGATGCGTACGCGGCCATGTGGCGCGGCTCGACGCCGGCGCGTGTCGTCACCTTCGGCGTGGCAAGGTCCGCGGACTTCTCCGCGAGCGAGGTCGCCGCCGCGGTCGGATCCGAGGGCTTCACCACGAGCTTCCGCCTCACCGCGCCGATCGGCGCCGCGGCGATCCGCCTCAAGCTCGGAGGAACCCACAACGTCGCCAACGCCCTCGCGGCCGCCGCCTCCGCGGCCAGCGCGGGAGCCGGGCTCGAGCACATCGTCGCGGGACTTGCCAAGGTGCGCGCCGTCCCCGGGCGCCTCCAGTTCCGCCGCGCCGCCGGCGGCGGCTGGCTCATCGACGACTCCTACAACGCCAATCCGAGCTCGGTGCGCGCCGCCATCGAGGTGCTCGCGCAGCTTCCCGGGCGGCGCTGGCTGGTGCTCGGCGACATGGCCGAGCTCGGCGCTGGCGCGCTCGAGGAGCACGTGCAGCTCGGCGAGTTCGCGCGCGCCCACGGCATCGAGCGGCTGTACGCGAGCGGACCGCTCTCGGCGCGCGCCGCCGGGGCTTTCGGCGCCGGCGGCGAGTCCTTCGCCGACGTGCCGGCGCTCGCCGCGGCGCTGCGCGCCGCGCTCGGCGCCGGCGAGACGAGCGAGGTGCGCGTGCTCGTCAAGGGCTCGCGCTTCAATCGCCTCGAGCGGGTGGTCGAGGCCGTGGCGAGCGATGCGCTCCCCAACACAGGCGGGCACTGAATGCTCTACTGGCTCACACAGCAGTTCGCGGGCCGCGTCCCGGGGGCGCACGTGTTTGCGTACCTGACCTTCCGCGCGATCCTCGCGACGGTCTCCGCGCTCGGACTGTCGCTCGTGGTCGGACCGCCGATGATCGCGCGCCTGTCGCGCTATCAGATCGGCCAGGTGGTGCGCGAGGAGGGTCCTGCGAGCCACCTGCCGAAGGCCGGCACGCCCACCATGGGCGGCACGCTGATTCTCGTCACCACGCTGGTGAGCACGCTCTTGTGGGCGGAGCCCGCCAACCGCCTGGTGTGGATGGTGCTCGCCGTCACCTTCGCCTTCGGCCTGATCGGCTTCTACGACGATTACCTGAAGCTCGTGGTGCGCAACCCCAAGGGACTCGTGGCGCGCTGGAAGTACTTCTGGCAGTCGGTCGCCGGGCTCGCCACCGCGGCGATCCTCTACTACACCGCGACCGGGCCCGCCGAGACGACGCTCTACCTGCCGTTCTTCAAGACCTTCCACGAGCCGCTCGGCGCCTTTGCCTTCATCGTGCTCGCCTATCTGATGATCGTCGGCATGAGCAACGCGGTGAACCTCACCGACGGACTCGACGGGCTCGCCATCATGCCGGCGGCGCTCGTGACCTCGGCGCTCGGCATCTTCGCGTACACGAGCGGCAATGCGGTGTTCGCCCACTACCTGCAGATTCCCGAGATCCGCGGCGCGGGCGAGCTGCTGGTGTTCTGCGCTTCGCTGGCCGGCGCCGGCCTCGGCTTCCTGTGGTTCAACTCCTATCCCGCGCAGGTCTTCATGGGCGACGTGGGAGCGCTCGCCATCGGCGCGGCCATCGGCGTGCTCGCGGTGATCGTGAGGCAGGAGCTCGTCGTGCTGTGGATGGGCGGGGTGTTCGTGCTCGAGACCGCCTCGGTGATCCTGCAGGTGGCGTCCTTCAAGCTGACCGGCCGGCGCATCTTCCGCATGGCGCCGATCCATCACCACTTCGAGCTCAAGGGGTGGGCGGAGCCGAAGGTGATCGTGCGCTTCTGGATCATCTCGCTGCTGCTGGTGCTCTCGGGGCTGGCGACGCTGAAGCTGCGATGACGCGCACCGCCGACAACCGCCCCTATGCCGTGATCGTGGGACTCGGCCGCACCGGGCTGTCCGCGGCACGCTATCTGCGCAAGCAGGGCTGGCGGCTGGCGGTCACCGACACGCGCGCCCAGCCGCCGGAGCTCGCCGCGCTCACCGCGCTCGATGCGGGCATCCCGCTGCGCCTGGGCGCGCTCGATGCCGCGCTGCTCGAGGGCGCTCTGTGCGTCGTGGCCTCCCCGGGGGTGTCGCTCGCGCAGCCGTTCTTCGCCGCGGCGCGCTCGCGCGGGCTCGAGATCGTGGGCGACATCGAGCTCTTCGCGCGCGCGGTCGATGCGCCGGTGGCCGGCGTCACCGGGACCAACGGCAAGAGCACGGTCACGACGCTGCTCGCGCGCATGGCCGCCCGTGCCGGGCTCAGGGTGCGCGCCGGGGGGAACCTGGGCGAGCCGGCTCTCGACCTGCTCGAGGGCGGCACCGCGCTCTACGTGCTCGAGCTCTCGAGCTTTCAGCTCGAGAGCACGGCGCACCTCGAGTGCCGCGCGGCGACCGTCCTCAACGTCACCGCCGATCACCTCGACCGCTACGCCTCGATCGACGAGTACGCCGCCGCCAAGGCGCGCATCTTCGCCCGCTGCGATACCGCGGTCGTCAACCTCGACGACCCGCTGGTGATGGCGATGCCGCGCGCGGCGCGGCGGACTCTCAGCTTCTCGCTGCGCGCGGCGGTGGGCGCCGACTACGCGGTGGCCAGCACCAGGGGCGGCTGGTGGCTGACGCGCGGCGCGGCGCCGCTCATGCCGGTGGCGCTTCTGAAGATCCAGGGGCTGCACAACGCGGCCAACGCGCTCGCCGCGCTCGCACTCGGCGAGGCGCTCGAGCTGCCGCTCGAGCCGATGCTGAAGGAGCTCGCGGAGTTCCCCGGCCTGCCGCACCGCTCGCAGTGGGTGGCGGAGGTGCGCGGCGTCACCTACATCAACGATTCCAAGGGCACCAACGTCGGCGCGACGCTGGCCGCGGTCTCGGGGCTCGCGGGGCCGCTCGTCATGATCGCGGGCGGCGACGGCAAGAACCAGGACTTTGCGCCGCTCGCCGCCGCGTTTCGCGGCAAGGTGCGCCACACGGTGCTGATCGGACGCGATGCCGGGCGGCTCGCCCGGGCGCTCGCGGGGGTGTGCACGCTCGAGACCTGCGCCACGCTCCCGGACGCGGTGCGCGCCGCGGCGCGCGCGGCCCGCCCCGGCGACACCGTGCTGCTCTCGCCGGCGTGCGCGAGCCTCGACATGTTCCGCGACTACACGCAGCGCGGCGCCGTATTCGCCGAGGCGGTCGGGGAGCTGGCGGCATGAGCGCGGTGCTGCGCGAGCCGCTCATGGGCTTCGCCCGCTCGGCGGGCCGCACCGGCGCCGTACGCCTCGACTCGGTCACCATCGCCGTGACGCTCGCCCTGGTGCTGCTCGGCCTCGTCATGGTGACTTCGGCCTCCGTCTCGATCGCCAGCCGCGAGACCGGGCAGCCGTTCTACTACCTCGAGCGGCAGCTCGCGCTCGTGGCCGCGGGGGCGGCATGCGCCGCGCTCGTCTTCTCGCTGCGCACCGAGTGGCTCGAGCGCGCCTCGACGCCGCTCCTCGCCGCGGCGCTCGTGCTCCTGGTACTGGTGCTGGTGCCGGGCCTCGGACACGCGGTGAACGGCAGCCGCCGCTGGCTGCATCTCGCGGTGGTCAACTTCCAGGTGTCGGAGCTGGCACGCGTGCTGATCCTCGTGTACGTGGCGAGCTACGCCGTGCGGCGCGAAGAGCAGCTGCGTACCAGCCTCGCCGGACTCGCGAAGCCCTTAGGTCTCCTCGCCCTCGCCGCGGCGCTGCTGGTCGTGGAGCCGGACTTCGGCGCCGCGACCGTGCTGTTCGCGGCCGGCTTCGGCCTGCTGTTCCTCGCCGGCGCGCGGCTGCGCTACGTGCTCGCGATGATGGCGCTCGCCGCGGGCGGCTTCGCGCTGCTCGCGCTCGGCTCGAGCTACCGGGTGCGGCGTCTCACCGCTTTTCTCGACCCGTGGGCCGACCCATACCACAGCGGTTTCCAGCTCACGCAGTCGCTGATCGCCATCGGGCGCGGCCAGTGGCTCGGCGTCGGCCTCGGCGAGAGCGTGCAGAAGCTCTTCTATCTGCCCGAGGCGCACACCGACTTCCTGTTCGCGGTGCTCGCGGAGGAGCTCGGGCTCGCCGGGGTGGTGCTGACGCTCGCGCTCTTCCTCGTCCTCATCTGGCGCGCCTTCCACATCGCGCGGCTCGCCTCGGACGCGGGACTGAAGTTCCCCGCGTACCTCGCCGCGGGCTTCGGTCTCTGGGTCGGCATCCAGACCTTCATCAACATCGGCGTCAACATGGGCGTGCTGCCGACCAAGGGACTGACGCTGCCGCTCATGAGCTACGGGCGCTCGAGCCTGGTGGTGACGCTGGCCTGGGTGGGACTCCTGCTGCGGGTCTACCACGAGGCGATGCTTGAGGCGCGCGGCTCGGCCACGGTGCGCTCATGAGCCGTCCCGTCCTCATCATGGCAGGCGGCACCGGCGGACACGTGTTCCCGGCGCTGGCGCTGGCACGGCTGCTGCGCGAGAGGAGCCTCGAGGTCGTGTGGCTCGGAACTGAGCGCGGGCTCGAGTCGCGCCTCATTCCGGCGGAAGGCATTCCGCTCGAGCTGCTGTCGGTCGCGGGCCTGCGCGGCAAGGGCCTGCTCGCCTGGCTCGCCGCCCCGTTCCGCCTGCTGCGGGCGCTGGTGCAGGCCCTGGGGGTCATGCGACGCCACCAGCCGCTCGTGGTCGTGGGCCTCGGGGGCTTCGTCACGGGACCGGGCGGGGTGGCCGCGTGGCTGACGCGCCGGCCGCTCGTCATCCACGAGCAGAACGCCGTCGCCGGCTTCACCAACCGCTGCCTCGCGCACCTCGCGCGCGTCGTGCTCGAGGCGTTTCCGGACAGCTTCGGCCGCGACGTGCACGCCCGCCTGATCGGCAACCCGGTGCGGCGCGACATCAGCGCCGTGCCGCCGCCGCGCGAGAGATTCGCAGGCCGTACCGGGCCGGTACGCCTGCTGGTATTCGGCGGCAGCCAGGGCGCGGCGCGTTTGAACGCGGTAGTGCCCTTCGCGCTCGCGCGCCTCGCGGGCCGGCTCGCCTTCGACGTGCGCCATCAGGCGGGCGAGCGCTGGCTCACGGAGGGACGCGCTGCTTACGCGCGCGCCGGCGTGCGTGCCGACGTGCGGCCCTTCATCGAGGACATGGCCGAGGCCTACTCCTGGGCGGACCTGGTCGTCTGCCGCGCCGGAGCGCTCACGGTGTCGGAGCTCGCCGCGGTCGGCATCGGCGCGGTGCTGGTGCCGTTCCCGGGCGCCGTGGACGACCATCAGGCGCACAACGCGCAGTACCTGGTGCGCGAGAGCGCCGCGGTGATGATCGTCGACCGGGAGCTCACCGCCGAGCGGCTCGCCGCCGAGCTCGAGCGGCTGTGCGCCGGAAGGGGCAAGCTGCTCGCGATGGCCGAGCGGGCCCGCCAGCTCGCCACCCCGCACGCGGCCGATGAGCTGGCCGCCTCCTGCCTGGCGCTGGTGCCCAGGGCGGCATGATGAAGGAGCGGCGCACCATCCCGGAGCGTCCCGCAGTCGAGCGGCGCAAGTCTCCCGACCGGCGCGACCGCATGCGCCGCATCAACACCATTCACTTCGTCGGCATCGGCGGCAGCGGCATGAGCGGCATCGCCGAGGTGCTGCTGTCCCTCGGCTACGCGGTGCAGGGCTCGGATGCGCGCCGCAGCGCCGTGACGGAGCGCCTCGCCTCGCTCGGCGCACGCATCGCCATCGGCCACGCCGCGGCGAACGTCGACGGCGCCGACGTCGTGGTGGCATCGAGCGCGGTGCCGCGCGGCAACCCGGAAGTGCAGGCGGCGCTCGAGCGGCGCATCCCCGTGGTCTCGCGGGCCGAGATGCTCGGCGAGCTGATGCGCTTCCGCTACTCGATCGCGGTGGCCGGCACCCACGGCAAGACCACGACCACGAGCCTCCTCGCCAGCATCCTCTCCGAGGGCGGCGAGGACCCGACCTTCGTCATCGGCGGACGCCTGAAGAGCGCCGCGAGCGGCGCGCAGCTCGGCGCGGGGCGCTACCTGGTCGCCGAAGCCGACGAGAGCGACGCCTCCTTCACGCACCTGCAGCCCCTGATCGCGATCGTCACCAACATCGACAACGATCACCTCGTCACCCACGGCGGCGACTTCGGGCTCCTCAAGCAGAGCTTCGTCGACTTCCTGCACAACCTGCCGTTCTACGGGCTGGCGGTGCTCTGTGCGGACGATGCCGAGGTGCGCAGCATCCTCGGCGAGGTCGGCCGCCCGGTCCTCTCCTATGGCCTCGATGCGGGCGCCGACGTGCGCGCGGTCGACGTGGCCCCCGGGGGCCTGAGGACGCGCTTCGGGGTGGTACGCGCCGGCGGCACGGAGCTTTCGGTCACGCTCAACCTCCCGGGCACGCACAACGTGCGCAACGCGCTCGCGGCGATCGCCGTGGCCACCGAGCTCGGCATCGACGATGCGGCGATCCTGCGCGCCCTCGAGGGCTTCCAGGGCGTCGATCGCCGCCTGCAGCACATCGGCGACGCCGACACCGCCGCCGGCCGCGTGAGCATCATCGACGACTACGGGCATCACCCGACCGAAGTGGCGGCGACGCTGGAGGCGGTGCGCCAGGGCTATCCGGGCAGGCGCCTGGTGCTCGCATTCCAGCCGCACCGCTACACCCGCACCCGCGATCTCATCGACGACTTCGGCAAGGTGCTGAGCCTCGCCGACGTGCTGCTGGTGACCGAGGTCTACGCGGCGGGCGAGGCGCCGATCGCGGGCGCGGACGGCCGCGCCATCTGCCGCGCGGTACGCGGCCGCGGCCGGCTCGAGCCGCTGTTCGTCGAGAAGGTCGAGGAGCTGGCGCAGGCGCTGCGCGGGCTCATCAAGGGGGGCGACGTCATCGTCGCCATGGGCGCAGGCAGCATCAGCGCCGTGGCCCACCGGCTGCCTGCGGCGCTCGCGGCGCCTGCGCCTCCGGGAGGTGCGTCGTGACGGTCGCGGTGGCCGCCGGCTTCAGCGCCCGCGTGCGGCACGGCGAGCCGCTCTCCCGGCATACCTCCTGGCACGTCGGCGGACCGGCCGAGGTGTTCTTCAACCCGCGCGACCGCACCGAACTGGCGGCGTTCCTGCGCACTCTCCCGGAGGGCGTGCCGATCAGCTGGATCGGGCTCGGCAGCAATCTGCTGGTGCGCGACGGCGGGATCCCGGGCGTCGTCATCAGCACGCACGGCACGCTCGATTCGCTCGAGCGCTCGGGCGAGACCCGCATCCGCGCCGAAGCCGGCGTCGCCTGCGCGCGCATCGCGCGGCAATGCATCAAGTGGGGCCTCGGTCCCGCGGAGTTCTTCGCCGGCATCCCGGGGACTCTCGGCGGCGCGCTCGCGATGAACGCCGGCGCCTTCGGCGGCGAGACCTGGCGGCACGTGCTCACGGTCGAGACCATCGACCGCCGCGGCGAGGAGCGGGTGCGCAAGGCGGGCGAATACCGGGTGGGTTACCGCACGGTGAGCGCGCCCGCGCCCGAGGAGTGGTTCGTCGGCGCCACGCTCGAGTTCGAGCAGCGTCCCGGCGCGCACGCCGGCGAGGTGCAGCAGCTCCTGGCGCGCCGCAAGGAGTCGCAGCCGATCGGCGAGTGGAGCTGCGGCTCCGTGTTCACCAATCCGCCCGGGGATCACGCCGCGCGCCTCATCGAGGCCGCGGGGCTCAAGGGCTTTCGCATCGGCGACGCCTCGGTGTCAAGTAAGCACGCGAATTTCATCATCAACCACGGCACGGCGCGCGCCGCCGACCTCGAGCGCCTCATCGAGCACGTGCGCTCGACCGTCGAGCGCGTGCACGGCGTATCGCTCCGCCCCGAGGTGCGCATCGTGGGAGTGCCGTAAGCCATGCGTCTCACCTACCAACCCGCGCTGCTCCGGCGCGTGACCGACCCGAAGGACTTCGGCCGCGTGGCCGTCATGCTCGGCGGCGACTCGAGCGAGCGCGAGATCTCGCTCCTCACCGGTAACGCGGTGCTCGAGGCCCTGAAGCGCCGCGGCGTCGACGCCCATGCCTTCGACCCGCGCGATGTCCCGCTCGCCGAGCTCACCGCACGGCGCTTCGCGCGCGTGTGGATCGCGCTGCACGGCCCCGGTGGCGAGGATGGGACGCTGCAGGGCGCGCTCGAGTACCTCGGCGTTCCCTACACCGGCAGCGGGGTGATGGGCTCGGCCATCGGCATGGACAAGCTCCGTACCAAGCGTCTGGCGCTCTCGTGCGGCGTGCCCACCGCGGATTTCGTGGTGCTGCGCGGGCCGCAGGACTTCGAGCCGGCGCTCGAGCGGCTGAAGCTCCCGCTCATCGTGAAGCCGGCCACCCAGGGCTCGAGTGTCGGCATGAGCAAGGTGGACCGGGCCGAGGATCTCCCGGCGGCGTTTGCGGCCGCGGCCCGCCTCGAGGCGCTGGTGTTCGCCGAGCCCTGGATCACGGGCGCCGAGTACACCGTGGCGATCCTGCAGGGTGCGGCGCTCCCCTCGATCCGCATCGAGACCCCGCGCACCTTCTACGACTACGAGGCCAAGTACTTCCGCGACGACACCCGCTACTTCTGTCCCTCGGGCCTCTCGGGGCCGGCCGAAGCGCACCTGGCGAGCCTCGCGCTCGCCGCCTTCGACGCCGCGGGCGCCTCGGGCTGGGGGCGCGCGGATTTCATGATGGACGGCGCGGGGCGCCCGCTGCTCCTCGAGATCAACACCATCCCGGGCATGACGAGCCACAGCCTGGTGCCGATGGCGGCGCGCGCGCTCGGCATCGACTTCGATGAGCTCGCGTGGCGCGTGCTCGAGACCAGCCTCGCCCGGCGCGCGGCGCCGCCGCCGGCCGCGAAGGGCAGCTGAGATGCTGAGACGCACGAGGAACCGCCGCAAACCGACCGGGCGCTCCTGGCGGCTGCCGGCGATCCGCTGGCGGCGTCTCGGGACGGTGCTCGGCGCGCTCGCCGCCACCGGCGCCGCGGTCGCCGCGCTCGCCATGGCCCTCGACAGGCAAGTCGCCTACGTTTCCGTCCAGGGGAGCTTCCAGCGCGTCTCACCGGTCGACGTCGAGCGGGTCGTGAAGAGCGAGCTGCACGGCGTGGGCCTCCTCTCGGTGGATCTCGCGGCCCTGCGGCGCGCGATCCACACGCTCCCGTGGGTGGACGCGGTGAGCGTGCAGCGCGCCTGGCCGCGCGGGCTCGACGTGCTGGTGATCGAGCAGGCGGCCGCCGCCCGCTGGGGCGAGCAGGGTCTCGTCAACACGCGCGGCGAGCTCTTCGCGGTGGACTCACGCCACATCCCGCCGGAGCTCGCACAGCTCTCCGGCCCCCCCGACCAGGAGCCGGCGGTCGCGCAGCGCTATCTCGCCGCCGCCGGGCGCCTCACGCAGGCGGGGCTGCGCATGACCGCGCTGCGCCTCGATGCGCGCGGCGCCTGGGAGTTCGACCTCTCCAACGGCGTCACCGTGCGTTTGGGAAGGCGCCAGGTGGACGAGCGCTTCGAGAAATTCATGAGCACCGCGCTGAAGCTCGTCACCGAGCGCGGCGAGGAAATCTCCTGCGTCGACATGCGTTACACGAACGGGTTTGCCATCGGCTGGCGCGGCAGCGCGCCGCACGCCGCGGGCAGGGAAGGTGGCCGCAATGCTTAAGCGCTCGGAACGCAACCTGATCGTCGGCCTCGACATCGGCACCTCGAAGGTCGTGTCGCTGGTCGGCGAGGTGGGCGCCGACGGCTCGATCGAGCTGCTCGGCGTCGGCTCGCAGCCCTCGCGCGGACTGAAGAAGGGCGTGGTGGTCAACATCGAGTCCACCGTGCAGTCGATCCAGCGGGCGGTCGAGGAGGCCGAGCTCATGGCCGGGTGCGAGATCCACTCGGTGTTCGCCGGCATCGCCGGCAGCCACGTGCGCAGCCTCAACTCCCACGGCGTCGTCGGCGTGCGCGACAAGGAGGTGACGCACGGCGACGTCGAGCACGTGATCGACGCCGCCAAGGCGGTCGCCATTCCCGCGGACCAGAAGATCCTGCACGTGCTGCCGCAGGAATTCATCGTCGACGGCCAGGAGGGCATCCGCGACCCGATCGGCATGTCGGGGGTGCGGCTCGAGGCCAAGGTGCACATCGTCACCGGGGCGGACTCGGCCGCGCAGAACATCGAGAAGTGCATCCAGCGCTGCGGGCTCGACGTCGACGACGTGGTGCTCGAGCAGCTGGCGTCGAGCTTCGCGGTGCTGACCGAGGACGAGAAGGAGCTCGGCGTCTGCCTGGTCGACATCGGCGGCGGCACCACCGATCTCGCGGTGTTCGCCAACGGCGCGATCCGTCATACGGCCGTGATTCCCATCGCCGGCGACCAGGTCACCAACGATATCGCGGTGTCGATGCGCACGCCGACCCAGTACGCCGAGGACATCAAGATCCGCTACGCCTGCGCGCTCTCGCAGCTCGCCAACCCCGACGAGAGCATCGAGGTGCCGAGCGTCGGCGAGCGCCCGGCGCGCCGCCTCGCCCGGCAGACGCTCGCCGAGATCGTCGAGCCGCGCTACGAGGAGCTCTTTGGCCTGGTGCGCGAGGAGCTGCGCCGCTCGGGCTTCGAGGAAATGATCGCCGCGGGCATCGTGCTCACCGGCGGCAGCGCCAAGATGGAGGGCGCGATCGAGCTCGCCGAGGAGGTGTTCCACGTACCGGTGCGCTTAGGGGTGCCGCAGGCGATCGCCGGGCTCACCGACGTGGTACGCAACCCGATCTTCTCCACCGGCGTGGGCCTGCTGCTCTACGCCCGCGACAACATCATGCCCGCACGCCGCGGGCACGCGCTCGGCGCCAACGGCAAGTCGGTGCTCGAGCGCATGCGTTCCTGGTTCCAGGGAAATTTCTGAAGCTGACAGACGATAGCGAGACTCAACCAACCGTGTATTCGTGTAAGGAGCAATGACATGTTTGAATTGATGGACGCATACAGCCAGAGCGCCGTCATCAAGGTGATCGGCGTGGGCGGCGGCGGGGGCAACGCCGTCGCGCACATGCTGACCGCCGGCATCGACGGAGTCGATTTCATGTGCGTCAACACCGACGCGCAGGCGCTCAAGCACGCCAAGGTGAAGACCGCCCTGCAGATCGGCTGCAACATCACCAAGGGTCTCGGTGCCGGCGCCGACCCGGAGGTCGGCCGCCAGGCGGCGATGGAGGATCGCGACCGCATCGTCGAGCTGGTCGAGGGCTGCGACATGCTGTT
>DASYYF010000047.1:0-22547 GCA_035934055.1 Steroidobacteraceae bacterium
AGTCGACAACAGGTGCTTACGATGCTGGCGGGGCGCCTCCGCCATCACAGCGTTGGCAACGTCCAGCACCTGCTGCTTGGAGCGATAGTTCTGCGCCAGGGTCACCACCTCCGCCCGGGGCGCGAAGCGGTCGGGAAAGCCGAGAATGTTCTCCACCGCGGCGGCGCGGAAGGAGTAGATCGCCTGCGCGTCATCGCCGACCACCGCGAGACCGGCGCCGTCGGGCTTCAGCGCGTGGAGGATATCCGCCTGCAGCCTGTTCGTGTCCTGGTATTCGTCGACCAACACATGATCGAAGTGGCCCCCCACATGCGCGGCAAGGCGCGGATGGGACATCATGATCTGCCAGTAGAGCAGCAGGTCGTCGTAGTCGAGCAGGTGGGCGTGCTGCTTCTGCTCGACGTAGGCGCGGAACAGCGCGCTGAGCTCCGTCTCCCACTGGGCGCACCACGGGAAATGCCGCTCGAGCGTGTCCTTGAGCGCGGTGCGCGTGTTGACGCGATTGGAGTAGATCGAAAGGCAGGTGTCCTTGCGCGGGAAGCGCTGGTCGCGGGCCGCGAGGCCGAGCTCCGCGCGCAGGCTGTCCATGAGGTCGGCCGAGTCGCCGCGGTCGATCACGCTGAAGTGCGGGTCGAGATGCAGGTGCCCGGCGTAGTGGCGCAGCAGGCGGTTGCCGATCGAGTGAAAGGTGCCTGCCCAGCCGAGACGTTGCGAGATCGAGGCGCTCACGCCGCCCATCGACTCGTTCAGCGCCTTCTTGGTGATCTCGTGCGCGCGGCGGCGCATTTCCTGGGCCGCGCGGCGCGTGAAGGTGAGCATCAGGATGCGCGCCGGGTCGACGCCGTGGATGACCAGGTGCGCTACGCGGTGCGCCAGCGTGTCGGTCTTGCCGGTGCCGGCCCCGGCGAGAATCAGCAGCGGCCCCGCTGCGAAGCCCTTTTCGGCGAGCGGCTCGCCATGCGTCACCGCCTTGCGCTGCGCGGCGTTGAGCTTCTCGAGATGCGCGGTGGTGGGCATCGGCGCGCCGACTATACCCGCCGCGGCGTAGCGCTGGCGACCGGCGGCCGGGACGGCGGGTTACGATGCCTCCCATGAAGCCCCTCAGCCAGAGCGTGCATTTCACCGGCCGCGTCATCCGCGTCACCACCGACGAGGTGGTGCTCCCCAACGGGCATCGCGCCGAGCTCGAGATCGTGCACCATCCCGGCGGCGCGGCCGCCGTCGCGGTGGATGCCGCGCGGCGCGTGTGCCTGCTGCGGCAGTATCGCTACGCGGCGGGGGGCTGGCTGTGGGAGCTGCCGGCGGGCAAGCTCGAGCCGCGTGAGCCGCCGCTCGGCACCGCGCAGCGCGAGCTCGCCGAGGAAGCGGGCGTCCAGGCCCGCCACTGGACGAGCCTCGGCACCTCGCTCTCCTCGCCGGGTGTCTTCACCGAGGTTCTGCATCTGTACCTCGCCACCGGAATCGCGCCTGCCGCCACGGCGCACGAGCGCGCCGAGGTGATCGAAATTCACTGGTTGCCGTTCGAGACCGCCTGCGAATGGGCGCTCGCCGGCACCATCACCGACAGCAAGACGGTCATCGGGCTGCTGCGCGCGCGCTTTGCCATAAGCACCACACCTGCTGCCGATTGATCCGTGACAGCAGTCACGGAATACCCGCTGCGTGCCCGGTTACGCTGGCCAAGCGTGAAGCACATCACGCGGGACGACATATTCCGTGAACGGCTCGGGCAACAAGAAGCGCGTCGAGGAGAAGCCGGTTGGGCCCGAGGCCAACCGCCGGCGGATCGGTCTGGTCGTGCACGATGACCGCGGCCAGGCCTCGGTCGAGTGGCACGACGCGCCCGCCGACTTCGAGCGGCCGGTCCTCGAGATCCTCGGCAACCCCGAGCTGACGCTGAAGAACGACGACGTGAGCTACGACCCCTACGCACGCCACGCGGCCTCGCTCCCCAAGACCAACCCCGGCAATACCACGCGCACCGATCTGCGCAAACTCTCCGAGTGGATCAAGATGAAGCGCGCCATGGAGGAGCGCAAGCTCCACGACGACGACGACGACGACGAGAGCTGAGCGACGTGCGCCCGCGGCTGCCGCGAGCGCGCGCAGCCGCCGCCCGGCGTCAGGAAGTCCGCTCGATATGCGCGCGCTTGCGCGCGTTGCTCAGTCGATAGAAGCGGCGCAGCTCGGCCAGCACCTCGCGCTCGCCGTGTCCCGCATGGGTGAGCCGCTGCTCGAGCCGGCGGCAGAAGCGCGCCGCGTAGCGGTTGGCCTCGCCGTACAGCCGCCGCCGCGCCGCCGCCAGGCGCGGATCGATGCGGGTGCGCTCGAACAGCACGCGGTGCAGCTCCGCCGGGAAATGCCGCGGATACTGCCGCCGCATGAGCCAGTAGCTCGCGACGTATTTGTCGACCTCCGCCTGCATCTCGAGCTCGAGCAGGGACACCGGCTTGTCATGCCCGGCGTTCCAGGCGAGGTACAGGAAGTGGCTCACTCCCTCGAGCGCGGTCCACCAGTCCGCCACGTTGCCGCCGTGGAGCTCGACCAGCGGGTCGGCGCTCGCCAGCCGCTCGAGCAGCGCCGGATCGAGATAGAGCGACAGGCTCACCTCGGTCCCGTCGGCGCTCTGCGCGACGATCAGCTCCTCGTCGGCGACGCCGCCTTCGGGCGCGTGCGGCAGCCGGCCGCGATCAGTCACCAGGAAGTCGTAGACGTCGTAGGCGACGCGGACATCGTAAATGCCGCCGATGAGCTCCTGCAGCCGCGAAAGCAGCATGGCTCCTCAGTGCTCCCGCGTGGCCCCGCCGCCGGCACGCGTCGGCTCGACGCCGAGCCGCGCGAGGATCGAATAACAACGCGCGCTGCCGGTCTTCAGCCACAGCTCGTACAGCCTGAGGATGTCGCGGGCGGTGTGGCGGTAGGAGGTCTCGCTGATGTCGTTGAGGGCGTCCACCAGCGGCTGGAATTTCTCCGACAGCTCGGCGAACACCGCTGCCAGCACCCGCCCGCGTCCGCGCGCGATCGAGTGCGCGAGCTCCCCGTAAGCGCGTCCGCCCATGGCGATGTGATAGTCGACGTCGACGAGGCGCGCGGCGAAGCTGCGCGCGAAGAATCCGGCGACGAACAGCGACACGTCGCCGAGGCGCTGCAGGGCGCGGTGGCGCTCCGCCGGCGTCGGCGCCTCGAGTGCCTCGCACAGCATGACCACGAGCGGCTTGAGGCGCACGCATCCCGGCGGGCCCTCGTAGAGCGCCTCGGAGCGCGCAAACAGCGTGAGGAGATTCACTACGTAGTGCTCGGTCTGGTCCTCGACCGCGACCTGCTGGCGCTGCAGCGCCCCGTGCAGGCTGTCCCGAAAGAACTCCTGCAGGTTCGCCACCGGCACGACTCGCTCGGCATCGGCATTCATGGTCCGCCACCTCCTGCTGATACGTAACGGCCCGTCGAGAGATTCTCTCTAACGCACCTTCCTATACTGTGACGCGCTGCCCTGAACGGCAGCTAAACTGCGCGTCGCGGGTTGGCAGCGCACCCGCGGGAGTGCTAACTGCCGCAGCGGGGACCGCCGTGCAGACGAGTCCGTTAACTGGTTCACGGGCGACATTTCTCGGCCTCTCGGGCTACCACTGGCTGGTGATCGCGGCCGGTTGGGCCGGCTGGGGCTTCGACGTCTACGACGCCGTGCTCTTCAACTTCGTCGCGCGCAGCTGCATCCCGACACTCCTGCACCTCGCGCCCGGGTCGCCCGCGGCCAGGTCGGCCGTCGCGTTCTGGACCGGCGCGATCACCTCCATACTGCTCGTCAGCTGGGCAGCCGGCGGGGTCCTCTTCGGGTGGATTGCGGACCGCATTGGGCGCAAGCGCGCCCTGTTCGCAACGATCACCGTCTACGCGCTCGGCACCGGCCTGTGCGCGCTCTCGACCAACCTCTGGCAGCTGATCCTGTTCCGTGCCTTCGCCGGTCTCGGCATCGGCGGGGAATGGGGCATCGGCGCCGCGCTGGTCGCGGAGGCGGTGCCGGAGAACCGCCGGGTCGAGGCCGGGGTCATCATGCAGACCGGCTCGCCGCTCGGCGTGGTGCTGGCCGCCGTCGTCAACTACCAGATCGCCGGCGTGTGGCTCGCGCACTCGCCGCAGAGCGCCTGGCGCTACGTGTTTCTCGCCGGCCTCCTGCCGGTGCTGCTCGCGATCGGTGTGCGGGTGTTCCTGCGCGAGAGCGAGCGCTGGGAAGCGAGCCGCGCGGGCGCGCCGCCGTCCTCCCCGCGCGAGCTGTTCACGCCGTCGCTGCGCGCGGCAACGCTCGGCGGGTTGTTCGTCGCCGCCGTGGCCATCTTGAGCTGGTGGGGCGTCAACGCGTTCGTGCCGCTGCTCGGCGCCAGCCTCTCGGTCGCCGAGGCGCAGCATCTGCACCTCGGGGCGAGCGAGGCGCAGGCGCTGGCCGCGGCGTGGCAGGCGCACGCGTCCAACGCCTTCAATCTCGGCGGCCTCGCCGGCGCCTTCGCCGCCCTGCCGCTCGCGCGGCTCCTCGGCCGGCGAGCGATGTTCGCGTGCTACTTCCTGTTCTCGGCGCTCGCGCTGTTCACGACCTTCGGGCTCGAGCTCGCGCCGCAGACACGCCTCGCGCTCCTCTTCGTAGTCGGCGCCGGCGTGTTCGGCGTGTTCGGCGGCTTTACCTTCTACCTGCCGGAGCTGTTTCCCGCCCGGGTGCGCGCCACGGGCGCAGGCTTCTGCTACAACACCGGTCGGGTGCTCGCGGCCTTCGGCCCATTGCTGGTGGGCTCGGTGTCCGCGGCCGCCGGCGGCTCGAGCGCCTCGCTGCTGCAGGTGCTCTGCTGGCTCGGGGTAGTACCGCTCGCCGCGGCGCTGGTCTCGTGGTTCGTGGTGGTGGAGACACGCGGCCGGACGCTGCCGGCCTGAGATCGGTGCACGCCGCTCAGGCGCCGAGGAGCGCGGCGAGCTCACTGCAATCCCGGACACTCAGGTCCGCGGGCGCGAGGTCGGAGGGCCAGGGAGAGGCACGGCGGTTCATCCACGCGCTGCGGCACCCGGCGGCACGCGCCGCCGCGACGTCGAGCCAGGGATCGTCCCCGACGTAGACGATATCGCGCGGCGCGAGCTCGAGCTCGCCCGCCAGCCGCTCGAAGCAGCGGCGATCGGGCTTGCCGGCGCCGATCTGGCGCGCATTGAGCGACACGGCGAACGCCGAGTCGAGCCCGATGCGGCCGAGATCGGCGTTGCCGTTGCTGAGCGAGGCGAGCGTGAAGGCGCGCTTCAGGCGCGCCAGCCCCGGACGCACGTCAGGGAGAATCTCCACCTCGCAGCGCGCGGCCAGGAACACCTCGAAGGCGCGTGCCGCGATGTCCTCCCGGTAGCCGCACTCGCGCGCGTGGCGCTCGAGAGCGGTGAGCCGCAGGTAGGTGACGTCGTGGGCGTTGTGCGGCTCGGCGCGCGCCAGCTCCTCGCGCGCCGCGCGCATGTCCGCGAGCGAGACCTGCTCGGGAATGCGCGGGCAGTGCCGGTGCAGCCACTCGAGCATGCGCACTTCGGCCCGGGCCAGCACCGGCTCGACATCCCAGAGTGTATTATCGAGATCAAAAGCGACGGCGCGCACGTCGTTCAGCACAGCTTGAAGGTTACCACCAAGTGGCGCAGCTCACTCTGGCCATCGGCAACAGGAACTACTCCTCGTGGTCGCTGCGTGCGTGGATCGCGCTCCGGCATCTCGGCGTGGAGTTCACCGACCTCGTCATCCCGCTCGACCATCCCGATACGCACGAGCAGATCGATCGCTACGGGCCGAGCGGCCGCGTGCCGGTGCTGCGCGCCGGCGATCTCACCATCTGGGACTCGCTCGCGATCTGCGAGTTCGCGGCCGAGCTCACGGGCAAGGGCTGGCCGCGCGAGCGCGCGGCGCGCGCCCTGGCACGCTCGATCTCCTCCGAGATGCATTCGGGCTTTGCCAACCTGCGCGCGCTCTGGCCCATGAACGCGCGGGCGCGCAACCGCCGCACGGCGGTGACGGCGGCGCTGGCAGCCGACGTCGAGCGGATCGATGAGATCTGGAACGACTGCCGTCATCGCTTCGGCGCCGGCGGGCCATGGCTCTTCGGCGCCGAATACACCATCGCCGATGCGATGTACGCGCCGGTGGTGCTGCGCTTCAACACCTACGGCGCGCGCGTTTCCGACACCGCGCGCTGGTACATGGCGACCGTGCTCGAGGACGCCGCCCTGCAGGACTGGCTGCGCGCGGCGCGGGCCGAGCCCTGGACCATTGCCGCCGACGAAGTCGGCTGAAAGACACCCGCATGCGTCCGCACCCGTCCGCCGTCCCGCTGCTCGTGTGCCTGCTCGCCGCGGGCTCTCTCCCGCTCGCGCGCGCCGCGCCGGGCGCGGCGTTCACGGCCGAGGACTTGAGTGTTCTGAAGCGCGTGGGCGACCCGCAGGTGTCGCCGGACGGGCGGCGCGTCGTTTACGTGCAGCGCGATACGGACCTGGATGCCGACAAGGGGCGCACCAGCCTCTGGCTGCTCGATCTCACGCGCCCGGGCGACGCGCCGCTGCGCCTCACGGACGGCAAAGCGAACGACTCGAGCCCGCGCTGGGCGAGCGACTCGCGCACGCTCTATTTCCTCTCCGAGCGCAGCGGCAGCTCGCAGGTGTGGCGGCTGTCGCTCGCCTCCGGCGAAGCGCGTCGCGTCAGCGACTACCCGCTCGACGTCGGCTCGCTCAAGGTCTCGCCGCGCGGCGACGTGCTGGCTGTGTCGATGGCCGTGTTTCCCGAGTGTCCCGACCTCGCCTGCACCAGGAGCCGCCTGGACGCCAAGGAGAAGGACAAGGCCGGCGGCCGCGTCTACGACCGGCTGTTCGTGCGCCACTGGGACACCTGGAGCGACGGCACGCGTTCCCACCTCTTCAGCGCCCGGCTCGGTGCCAACGGCACCGCCGGCTTGGCCGTCGACCTGTCGAGGGGATTCGATGCGGACATTCCCCGCAAGCCCTTCGGCGGCGACGAGGACTACGCCTTCAGTCCCGACGGCGCAACGCTGGTGTTCTCGACCCGCATCGCCGGGCGCACCGAGCCATGGTCCACCAACTTCGATCTCTACCGGGTGCCCGTCGACGGCTCGGCGGCCCCGGTCAACCTGACCGCGGCCAATCCCGCCGATGACGCACAGCCGGTGTTTCTCCCGAGCGGCGACCTGGCCTGGCTGGCGCAGGATCGGCCCGGCTTCGAGTCCGACCGCTACCACGTGATGTTGCGCAGCGCGCGCACCGGCGCCGTGCGGCCGCTGACCGCCTCCTGGGACCGCTCGGTCGAGCGCCTCGGGGTGACGCGCGACGGGCAGCATCTGCTCGCCGCGGTCGACGAGCTCGGCCAGCACGCCCTCTATTCCATAGACCTCAAGAGCGGCGTGCCGATGAGGCTGGTCGGCGATGGCGAGGTGGCCGATTACTCCCCCGGGCGCGAGGCGATCGTCCTCACCCGCGCCAGCCTCGCCGGGCCCGCCGATCTGTACTCGGTCCCGGCCCGCGGCGGCGCGCTGACGCGCCTCACGGACGTGAATCACGAGCTGATGAGCGCGCGGCGCCTGAGCGACTTCGAGCAATTCAACTTCAAGGGCTGGAACGACGAGACGGTCTACGGCTACGTGGTCCGGCCCCATGGCTTCGAGCCGGGCAAGCGCTTCCCGGTGGCGTTCATCGTGCACGGCGGCCCGCAGGGCAGCATGGGCAACGAGTGGCACTACCGCTGGAACATGCAGGTATTCGCCGGCCATGGCTTCGGCGTGGTGACCGTCGACTTCCACGGCTCGACGGGCTACGGGCAGGCGTTCACCGACTCGATCAGCCGCGACTGGGGCGGCAAGCCCCTCATCGATCTGCAGAAGGGTCTGGCCGCGGCGCTCGAGCGCTATCCGTGGCTCGACGGCGAGCGCGTGTGCGCGCTCGGCGCTTCCTACGGCGGCTTCATGATGAACTGGATCGAGGGCAACTGGCCCGAGCGCTTCCGCTGCATCGTGAGCCACGACGGCGTCTTCGACCAGCGAATGATGTACTACTCCACCGAGGAGCTGTGGTTTCCGGAGTGGGAGATGGGCGGCACCTACTACGACGCGCCGCAGCTCTACGAGAAGTTCAACCCCGTCAACTTCGTCAGCAAGTGGCGCACGCCGATGCTGGTCATCCACGGCGAGCAGGACTTCCGCATCCCCTACTCGCAGGGGCTCGGCGTGTTCACCGCGCTACAACGGCGCGGGATCGAGAGCCGGCTGCTCGTGTTCCCGAACGAGAACCACTGGGTGCAGAAGCCCGCCAACAGCATCCGGTGGCACCATGCCGTCCTCGACTGGTTGGACGCGCATCTGAAGAACTGAGGCGCTGACCGGGCGGCACGCGCTGCGGGGCCCGAGTTGTGTGAGCAGCCCGGTCAGCGTCCCTTGCGGACGAACTTGTAATCCCCGACCGTGAGCGCACCGGCGGCCAGCTCCATCTGCGGCGCCGCCGCGGCCCCGCCCTTGTCCGGGCAGAACTTCGGGTCGTGGGCGGCGACGAAGCCGTCGCCCTTTTTCTGCCACAGCAGCTGGCAGCCCTCCGGCTGGACATCGTCCATCTGCACGGCGGTGAAAAGATCCTTGCTCTCATAGCCGCCGCGCCAGCGCCCCGGCTCGACGAACTCGTAGAGCGTCTCGACGATGCCGCGCTTCTCGTCGAGCTCGAAGCTGTACATCTTCTGGCTGAGGATGCGGCGCGGGTCGTCCGCCGCGGACTCCTGCGCGTAATAGACGTAGTGACCGAGCCGCGGCGTATAGACGTGGATGATGAGGAGCGCCACCGCCTCGTGCGTCGGGTGCGCGGCGCTCTTCGCATCGAGCTCGGCCTGCGCGCGGTTGTCGTAGCGGCCGGGCAGCATGGTGAGCATCAGCGTGAGGTCGGCCTCGGTGGCCTTCGGCGTGCTCGCGCAGCCGGAAGCGCCGAGCGCCGCGGCGCAGGCGAGCGCGGCGACCATGCCTCCTGCGGCGCGCGCGCGCTCAGCCATACGTGGCCCGCCACTGCGCGCGGTACCTCAGCCCGAGGTCCATGAGGCGCTCGAGCAGCTCGCCGTACGGGATGCCGGCGGCGCGCGCCGACTCGGCGAAGTCCTCCGCGGCCTCGAGATTGGGATTGGCGTTGGCCTCGAGCACGTATACCTGACCCTGCCCGTTCACCCGGAAATCCATGCGAGCATAGCCGGAGAGGCCGAGCGCCCGATAGATGCGCCGCGCCAGCCGGTCGAGCGTCGCCAGCACCGCCGGTGGGAGCTCGGCCGCGGCGTGGGTCGTGATGCCGTACTTCGCCTGGTAGCGCTTGTCCCATTTCACCTTGCGTGTGGCGATGGCGGCGAGCGAGTCCGGCATCGAGCCGAACACCATCTCCCATACCGGCAGCCTCGTGAGGCGCTCGTTGCCCATCACGCCGACGTACAGCTCGCGGCCCTCGATGTACTCCTCGACCAGGGCGTCGGACTTGATCTGCTCGTGCACGAAGGCGACGCGCTCCCTGAGCCGCGCCGCATCCTCCACCACCGAGGCCTGGGCGATGCCGAGCGAGGCATCCTCGACCGTGGACTTCACGAACAGCGGAAAACGCAGCTTGCGCGGCACGCGGAAGCGCGCGCCGCGGCGGAAGACCGCGAACTGCGGCGTCGCGATGCGGTGGAAGGCGAGCAGCTGCTTGGCGAGCGTCTTATCGCGCGATAGCAGCAGCCCCCGCGGGTTGCAGCCGGTGTACGGCTGGCGCATCAGCTCGAGGAACGCCACCACGTGCTGGTCGTAGGTGACGATGCCGTCGAACTCCTCGAGCAGGTTGAAGACGATGTCCGGCTCCCAGTCGGCGATCGCGCTGCGCAGCTCCGTGAGACTGTCGAGGACGCCCACGCAGCGCACGTCGTGGCCGAGCGTGCGCAGCGTCGAGGTGACGTCGTACTCGGTGCGCCACTCCTCTATTTCCTTGTCGCTGTGGCCTTCGAGGGTCTCCGGCGGCACCAGGCTCGCGTGCACCACGACGAGCGCGCGCAGTCGCCTCATAAGGGCAGCTGCGGAGTCTCGCCCTGGGAGTACAGTCCCGTGAGCCGCTCGAGCATCCAGCGGGTGTAACGCAGCGCCTCGCGGCGGTTGCCGCGCACGTAGAGCCCGAGGTGCTCGCTGCGCTCGATCAGCATGCGCAGGATCTGCTCGACGCTGTAGCGCTCGATGCGCAGCGCGCGCGCCACCGCGGCGGTGAGGCCGCGCGCCTCGGCGCGCAGCAGCGTCGCCGCGCGCGGCGTGCTGCGGCGGGCGCGCTCGCGGCTGAAGGCACGCTGCAGCAGCTCATCGGCGAGTCCCCGGCGGATCAGGCGGTTGTGCCTGAGCTTGCGGCGGTAGTGCTGCGCGAGCGTGCGGGTGTTGAGATCGAGGGGCTCGATGCGGATGCGGTTGCGCACGGGCGGCCGGCGGCCGCGCGCGCGCGCGATCAGCTCGTCGACCGCCTTGAGCTTGTGCAGCGCCGGCCAGTCGGCGTAGCTCTTGCGCCAGCCCGACTTCGGCGTGAGCCACACCGCGAAAGTCTCGGCGAAATCCTCGGCGGGGTGGGCCTGGGCGTACCACTCCCCGAGGTGATGCACGTAGCGGCGGCTGCCGGCGCGCGCGCGGTAGCGCGCCGGGTAGGGGCGCGAGGCGGGTCCGAACGCCTCGCGCCAGCGCCGGCGGCGCCGCAGCCGGTAGGCGTTGTCGAGCGCGTGTCCGGCCTCGTGGCGCAGAATCCGCATCAGCAGGCGCGAGTTGCCGCCCTCGGCCTCGTGCATGATGCGCCGCTCGAGACGCTCGAGCCGCGGGTGCGCGAGGTAGAACGGCACGGCGAACCCCGGAACACCGTCCGGCGAGAACCACTCCTCCGACAGCCACACGTGCGGGCGGAGCTTCAGTCCGCGCCGCTCGAGATCCGAATACAGCTGCCGCAGGCGTGCAGCGAGCGGCGAGCGGGCGATCGACAGCTTCAGATCGCAGAAGCGCAGCTTGAGCAGCTCTTCATCGCTCAGCCGCACCCAGGGGTGCGCCGCTGACCGTGAACGCACGGCGGATGAGCGGCGGCCGGCGGCGCGTGTCGGGGACATACGTGCGAGCGCGAATTTTCTTGGGTCCTGGGGCGAAGCGCAGCTTAGCCGAAGCGCGCGGGCGATGTCTTCAGCCGACGAGCCGGTCAAGGAGCTCAGCCGCCGAGCTCGAGCAGGGTGTGAGCGAGGAGCCGGTCGGCGAAGCCCTCGATCAACTGCTGTTTCATCAGGCTGTTGCGCCACAAAGCAGGGATAGCGCTTGCAGTGTAGTGGGCCCCGGCGAGCGCACCGGTGACCGAGGCGATCACATCCGAGTTGCCGCCGAGATTGGCCGCGGCGAGCACGGCGTCGCGAAAACTGCCGGTGCCCGCGAAGGCCGCGACTGCGGCCCCGAGCGCCTCCGGGGCGGTCGCGCCGGCCTCGAGGGAAGCGCCGGCACCGGCTCCGGCCCCGGGTGAGGCGCTCGCCACGATCGCGCTGCGGGGCTGGCCGGCAAGCGCCGCATGCAGCGCACGGGCCAGCGCACGGCAGGCGGCGAGCACCGCCGGCGCCTGGCAGGTGATGCGTGCGGCCTGGGCCGCCTGCTCCTGCGCCTGCTGCGGCTGCGCGAAGAAATACATGACCGCCGGCGTCACCCGCGACAGCGGCTCGGGATCGAGAATCCGGGGATCGTGCGATCCCCAGAACGCCTGCCGCCGCCATTGCGCCAGGGCGAGCGCGCGGGCCGTGCCGGCCGTGATGCCGATGCACTGCCCGGTCGCCGACAGGTGCCCCTGCTGCTGCCAGCGGGTGTAGCGCTCGACCTGGTCGGCCGCCTCGAAGCCGTTGCGCTCGAGGAGACTCTCGGCGAGACACAGCGCCACCGCAGTGTCATCGCTCCAGGCGCCGCGCGGCAGGTCGAACGGTCCCCCGCCGAGAAGGTCGCCCACCGGGGCGAAGCGGCCCGGACGCCTGAACTGGGTCGCGGCGGCGACCGCATCGCCGACGGCGAGGCCGAGCAACGCGCCGACGAAGCGCTCGCGCAGCCCGCGTGCGGCCGCGAGCGTCGAGGGCTCGAGCAAGAGGTCGGCCTCCCCCGCCGCCGAAGTCCAGCCGCGCACATACTCGACCTGGGCAGCGGTCTCGGGCACGGACGGCCAGAGCGCCGAGCGCGCGCTCTGCTGCCAGAGACGGTTGAGCTCGGCGAGGGCGGCTTCTCCCCCGAGCCCGCCCTGCTCTGCCAGGAAGCACCCGGCCACCATGCCCGTGCGGCCGATCCCCGCCCTGCAGTGCAGGTACACCGCGTGCGGCGAGCTCAGCGCCTGCCTCAGCGCCTCGAGTATCCCGGCCATGTGGCCGCGCTCTTCGGGGAGGCCGTGGTCGGCAATGGGCTTGCGGAGGTAACCGATGCCCGCCGGCAGCTCTGCCTCATAGGAAGCGAGCTCCCCGGGCTGGGTGAGATCGACGAAGACGCCGACGCCCGCCGCTGCGAGGCGCCTCAGCCTCTCGCGCGTCGCCTCGGGGCTCGCACCTCCGGGATGCTCGCCGGCCAGGAGCTTCCCCGGCACCACCCAGTAGCAGTTGGCGAGCGGCAGGGCGGCACCCGGCATCACGCGCACCTCAGGCGCGCGCGGCAGGGCGAGCGAGCGCGCCCTCGAGGCTGCGCTCCTCGAGACGGCGCTCCTCGCGCTCGCTCATGGCCGCCACCCTTCTCACGTCGAGGCCGGCGAAATCGAACCGGCGCGGATCGGCGAGATGCTCGAGCTCGACGTTGCGCAGCGCGCGGAAGATCGTCTCGGTGCGTCCCGGGAACTCCCGCTCCCACGCGGCGAGCATCTTCTTCACCGCGACCCGCTGCAGGTTCTCCTGTGAGCCGCACAGCTTGCAGGGAATGAGCGGAAAAGCGCGGCCGCGCGCATAGCGGGCGATGTCGCGCTCGGCGACGTAGGCAAGGGGGCGGATGACGACGTGGCGCCCGTCGTCGGACAGGAGCTTGGGCGCCATTGCCTTCAGGCGCCCGCCGAAAAAGAGGTTCAGGAACAGCGTCTCGACGATGTCGTCGCGATGGTGGCCGAGCGCGATCTTGCTGATGCCTTCGCTGGCGGCGAAGCGGTACAGCGCCCCGCGCCGCAGCCGCGAGCACAGTCCGCACAGCGTGCGGCCCTCGGGAACGACGCGCTTCACCACGGCGTAGGTGTCCTGCTCGATGATCCGGTACGGAACGCCCACGCTCTCGAGGTAGCGCGGCAGGACCTCGGGCGGAAAGCCGGGCTGCTTCTGGTCGAGATTGACGGCGAGCAGATCGAAGTGCACCGGCGCGCTGCGCTTGAGCGACAGCAGCAGATCGAGCAGGGTATAGGAGTCCTTGCCGCCGGAGAGGCACACCATGACGCGGTCGCCCGGCGCGATCATGCCAAAGTCGGCGATCGCCTTGCCGACCGAGCCGCGCAACCGGGCCGCCAGGCGCCCGAGGGTGCGGGAGGACTTTGCGTCGGCGCGCTTCACGTCGGGGATCGAGGCGTTCGCGAAAGTAAAGAGCGGGCGGCGGCTTCAGGCCGCCGCGACGCTCGTGGCGCTGCTTTCCAGGTACTTTGCCTCGACGTAACGGATGAAGGAAGTGGCCGAGAGCGGCTTGCCGGTGGCGCTCTTCAGCAGCTCCTGCACCGGCACCTTGGCGCCGAGGCCGTGCACCTGGGTGCGCAGCCAGCCGAAGAGTCCCGCGAACTCGCCGCGCGCGAGCTGCTCGTCGAGCGCCGTCACCTCCGCCCGCAGGCTCTCGTAGAGCTGCGCGGCGATCACGGCGCCGAGCGCGTACGAGGGAAAGTAGCCGAAGGAGCCGACGGCCCAGTGGATGTCCTGCAGACACCCCTCCAGGTCGTTCGCCGGCCGGATGCCGAGGCGGCTCTCCATGCCGGCACTCCAGGCCTCGGCCAGGTCCCGTACCGCGAGCTCCCCCGAGAGCAGCTGCTTCTCGAGCTCGTAGCGCAGCATGATGTGCAGGGGGTAGGTGAGCTCGTCGGCGTCCACGCGGATGACGCCGCGCTGCACGCGGGTCAGATGGCTGTAGAGGTTCTCGACGTCCCACTCGGGGCCGCTGACCCCGAAATGCCTGACGAGCAGCGGCTGCATGTAGCGCGTGAAGGGGCGGCTGCGGCACACCATCATCTCGATGAGCAGCGACTGGCTCTCCTCGAGCGCCATGCCGCGGTCGCGCCCGACCGGCTGGTCACGCCAGTCCTGCGGGAGCCCGAGGTCATACATCGCATGCCCGGTCTCGTGCAGCGCCCCGAGGAGCCCCGAGAAGACATCCTCGGGAACGAAGCGCGTCGTGACGCGGATGTCGCCGGGCACGCCCTCGGTGAAGGGCTGCTCGCTCTCGTCGAGCCGGCCGCGGTCGAAGGGGAAACCCACGGCCTTCATGACCTCCACGGTCAGCGAGCGCTGCTTGCCGGCAGCGAACTTGCCCGTGAGCGGCAGCATTGCGCGGCTCTCCTGCACCGCGATCGACTCGCGGATGAGCGAAGGGAGCCGGCGCGAGAGCGCCTTGAACATCGCGTCGATGTCCGCGGTGGTGATGCCGGGGCTGAACTCATCGACCAGGGCGTCGTAGGGAGCGAGGTTCAGCGCCTGGCCGAGGAGCGCCGCCTTGTCGCGCACCAGGTGCACGACCTCCTCCAGGTGCGGCGCGAAGGATTCGAACTTGCCCTGGGCGCGCGCCTCGAGCCAGCGGGCCTCGGCGCGCGAGGCGGCCTTGGTGAGGCGTGCCACCAGCGTCACCGGGGTGGCGATCGCGTGGTCGCGCTGACGGCGCATCTCGCGCAGGTTCGCCACCTGCCAGTCGGCCAGTCCCTGAGTATTGGCCTGTGCCCGGTCGAGGAGCCGCGTGATCCGCGGCGCCGTGAGCAGCGCGTGATGTTCGGTCTCGAGCGCTGCCAGCTGCTCACCGCGAACGTCAGCGCTGCCGCGAGGCATCATCACCGCCGCGTCCCAGCGCAGGAGCGACAGCGCGCCACGGAAGGCATGCAGGCGCTTGAATTCCTGCTCGAGCTGCTTGTAGGGCGAGGCGGACATGATCTTTCGTCGCGCGCCCCGGGCTGAAGTCAGCCTTCGGGCGCAGTTCAGAGAGCTTCGTTCGACCCAAGGGGAAACGTGGGGAAGCTTACCACTTCCCGCGCCCTGCCGCCCGGCGATTTTGTCTATTTATTTAATTAAAACATATACTTATGCAGACAGACTGCGGTCGACCGGGAAGCTTCGGCCCGCCTCCGGGGGGGTGAGGATTATGTCGCGCCGAGCCCAGGCGAGCATGGCGCGCTTGCGCTCCTCGCCCCAGCGGTAGCCGCCGAGCGATCCATCGGCGCGCAGCACGTTGTGGCAGGGAATGAGCCAGGCGACCGGGTTGGCCCCGACCGCGTTCCCCACCGCCCGCTCGGCGCCCGCCACCCCGGCTGCCTCCGCCACCGCCCGGTAGGTGGTCGGCCCGTCCGAGGCGACCTCGAGCAACGCCTGCCACACCCTGAGCTGGAAATTGGTCCCCCTGACCGCCAGCCGTATCGGCGCGCCCTCGCCGCCGCGCCCGGCCCCGAAGATCTCGAGAGCGGTCCGCTGCGCGTCCTCGTCGCTGCGGGTCAGGCGTGCACGCTCCCATCGGGCCGCGAGCTTCACGGCCGCCGCGCGGGGGCGGTCCTCGAACCCGAGGTGACAGACTCCGCGCGCCGTGCTCGCGATCATCGCGGTGCCGAACGGGGTGTCGCTGAAGCCGTAGCGGATCTCGAGACCTGCCCCGCGCGCCTTGAGCTCGCCCGGCGTCACCGCATCGAGCGTCACGAGCAGGTCGTGCAGCCGGCCGGGACCCGAAAGTCCCACCGTGTAGGCGGCCGCGAGGACCGAGTTGTCCTCGGCGAGCGCGCGGCGTGCGGCCCTGGCCGTGACGAACGCGAGGTATTGGCGCGGGGTCACGCCGGCCCAGCGCCGGAACAGGCGGTTGAAATGAAACTCGGAGAGTCCGGCCGAGGCGGCGATGGCGGCGAGCCGCGGCTGCTCGCGGAAATGCGCGTCGATGAAACGGATCGCGCCGGCGATGCGGCGGAAGTCGCGGCTGTCGACGAAGCTGTCGGTGTTCGCTTTCATGGCGGTGATGATAGGCGCACCCGTGCAGCGCGCGACCCGATTCTTGCGGCCCGCAAAGACCGCCTGAGCCTTCGGTTACACTGCCTCACCAGGCGCAGATCCACGGGCACGGGTGCCGGCAATGGGGCCAGCGGGCGACCGTCACGCCCACACCGATCGAGACCGCGAGCAGCAGCGCCAGCGTGAGCCCGATCAGGAAGCGTCGCATGCGCCAATCTTAACCTGACACCGAACCGCCAAATAATGAGCGCCGCGCCCGGAAAACTCGCCGTCTGTCTGCTCACCTCGGAGGTGGCGCCGCTCTCGAAGACCGGCGGGCTCGCCGACGTGACCGGGGCGCTCGCCAAGTCCCTGCACGCCGCAGGGCACGACGTGCGGCTCTTCACCCCCTTCTATTCCAGCATCGATCGGGCGGCACTCGCGGCGCGGCCCGTGCCGGCGCTGCAGCGGCTGCCGCTCGCCCTGGGTACGCACCGCTACCTCGTGTCGGTGCTCGAGGCGGCGCTGCCGGGCGCCGGCGGCGCCCCCGTGTATCTCGTCGACTGTCCGGCACTGTACGCACGCGCGACTCTCTATACCTCGGATCCGGACGAGCATCTGCGCTTCATCGCCCTGACGCACGCGGTGTTCGCGAGCTGCGCGGGCCTCGGGTGGGCGCCGCAGATCTTCCACTGCAATGACTGGCACACCGCGTTCGCGCCGCTCTTCCTGCGCACCGAGTACGGCCGGGAGGCGCCGTTCGCGCGCGCGCGCACCGTGCTCACGATTCACAACATCGGTTATCAGGGAATCTTCCCGGCCGCAGACATCGCCGATCTGGGTATCGCTCCCGGCGACAGGTTTCTGCTCCATCAGGACGACCTCGCCGCCGGGCGCATCAACGCGCTGCGCCACGGGATCCTCTACGCCGGCGCCATCACCACGGTGAGCCCGACTCACGCACGCGAGATCTGCACCGCGCAGTACGGCATGGGACTCGAGGACAGCCTGCGCTCGCGCGCCGACGCGCTCACCGGGATCCTGAACGGCGTCGACTACGACGAGTGGGATCCGCGCCGCGACCCCTTCCTGCCGGTTCGCTACGACCCGGATCACCTCGCCGGCAAGGCGGCGCTCAAGCGGCAGTTTCTCGCGCGCATGGGCCTCACGACCGCGCCCGAGGTGCCGCTCGCCGGCGTCGTGAGCCGGCTCGCCGCGCAGAAGGGCATCGAGCTCATGTTCGAGACTCTGCCGAAGGTGCTCGGAGAGCGCCCGCTCGCCCTCGCGGCGCTCGGCAGCGGCGAAGCGAAATACGAGCAGTTCTTCGCCGGCCTGATGCGCTCCTTCCCGGGCCTGGCGGTGTTCGAGAGCGGCTACGACGAGGAGCTCTCGCACTGGATCGAGGCCGCGAGCGACCTGTTCCTGATGCCCTCGCGCTACGAGCCCTCGGGGCTCAATCAGATGTACAGCCTGCGCTACGGTACGGTGCCCGTGGTGCGCCGCACCGGCGGACTCGCCGACTCGGTCGAGCACTACGACCCGCAGAGCGGCCGCGGCACGGGCGTGGTGTTCAACGATTTCGACCCGCCGGCGCTCGAGTGGGCGCTCAACACCGCGCTCGACCTGTATGCGCAGCCGGCGCACTGGACGCGGCTGATGCGCAACGGCATGCGCCGCGACTTCTCCTGGCAGCGCGCCACCGGCGAGTACCTGGGCGTTTACCGCCGCCTCACTGCAGCCTGAACGTGCCGTGCTGCTCGAAGGGAATCGACTGCAGCCAGCCCTCCGACAGCGAGATCTTCCCGGCGAGGCGATAGGGGACGCTCGCGAGGGACTCGGGCGGCCGCGTCAGCAGCCGCATCAGCGTGCCGGCCACATTGGTGGTCACGCTCATGTCGAACTCGGCCTGGCCGAGCGCCGGCACCACGAAGCTCGCCGCGGACTCCCCCGTCGCGAACGGCTGCCCGTCGACCTCCAGCGTGTACTCGATCCCCTTGACCGGGAGCGCGCGGTCGTTGGGGTTGTGCACGTGCAGGCGCACCTTGAGGTGCTGCGCGAGCAGATCGCTCCCCTCGACCTTCACCCCGACGATGGTAAGCGTCGGGGTCGTGAACTTCGGCGCAAGCGCACAGCCGCTGCCGAGCAGCGCGACCACGGCGGCGGCGGCGACGGCTCTCATGCGCGGCATGTTAACAAAGCACCCGCGCGCCTCATGCGCGGCCGTAGACCGCGTTGAGCCCGGCGTAGCGGCGCGCGAGATCCGCGGTGAGCGCCGCGGCCGGCAGCCGCCAGGACCAGTTGCCCGTCGCCGTGCCGGGCGTGTTGAGACGCGCCTCGGAGCCGAGCGCGAGCAGGTCCTGCAGCGGAACGATCGCCAGCCGCGCCACCGAGCCGAGCGCCGCGCGGATCAGCGCCTCGGGCGCCGCGCTCGCGGCGACGCCGAGATAGAGGTTCACGCGCGCGGCGGTCGCCGCGTCGAGGTGCGAGTACCAGCCGAGCGTCGTGTCGTTGTCGTGGGTACCGGTGTAGACGACGCTCGCGCGCTCGTGCAGATACGGCCGATGGGGATTGGCGGCGTCGCCGTCGAAGGCGAACTGCAGCACGTGCATGCCCGGGAGGCCGAAGTCGTTGCGCAGCGCCAGCACCTCGGGCGTGATGACTCCGAGGTCCTCGGCCGCGAGCGGCAGGTCGCCGAACTCCTCGCGCAGCCGCGCGAGCAGCGCCGCGCCCGGCGCAAGGTGCCAGGCGCCGCCGCGTGCGTCCGGTGCGCCGGCCGGCACCGCCCAATAAGCGGCCAGCGCGCGGAAATGATCGAGGCGCAGCAGGTCGAGCCGCGCGAGCTGCGCGCGCACGCGCCCTATCCACCAGGCGTAGCCCTCGCGGCGCTGCGCGTGCCAGTCGTACACGGGATTGCCCCACAGCTGGCCGAGCTCGGAGAAGTAGTCCGGCGGCACGCCTGCGACCATCGCCGGCTCGCCGGTCGCCGTCAGCTGAAACAGCGCGCGGTGCGTCCAGGTCTCCGCCGAGGAAGGCGCGACATAGAAAGGCAGGTCGCCGAAGAGTCGCACGCCGCGCCCGCGCGCATACTCGCGCAACCGCTCCCACTGCACGTGGAAGGCGTACTGCTCGCGCTCCAACGCCGCGAGCTCCGCGGCGAGCGCGGCGCGTGCGTGCCCGAGCGCGCCCGGGTCCCGCTCGCGAAGCTCCGCGGGCCATTGCCAGAAGGGCGCGCCGCCGTGCGCCCGGGTGAGCGCCTCGAACAGCGCATAGTCGGGGAGCCAGGCCGCGGAAGTTGCGAGAAACTGCGCATCGACCGGGAGGCGCGCATCCGGCAGCTCGCCCGGGTCGAGGAACTGGGCGTTTCCGGCCCAGTCGGAGCGAACCCAGTACGGCGAGCCATCCGCGCCGGCAGGCCCTACCGGGAGTATCTGCCATACGGAGAAGCCGGCCCCGGCCAGCCAGTCGACGAAAGCGCGTCCACCGCGCCCGAGGGCCGCCTCGAGCGCCGACAACGGCAGCAGCACCCCCGCGCGGCGCCGGTCGAACACGGGCAAGCGCATGCCGGCCACGCGCGCGCTCGGCGCTCAGCCGGCGCTGGCGCGGCGCATCACCCCGCCGTGCTCGGGCGAACCCTGCCCCGTGGAGATCGGCTGCGCCAGGGCGAGAGGAGCCTCGAGCCCGAGCCGGCGGTAGAGCGTCACGAGCTGCCGGCGGTAGAGACGGTCGAACTGGCTTACCGATTCGGCCGGGTTGTAGTCGCCGAACCACCAGAACCAGTCGGAGCTCTCGCACAGCGCCAGCTGCCGGCCGGCCGCCGCGCGCGCCCCGGCCTCGAGCGCCGGACTCGCCATGACGCGATCGAAGACCTGCTTCGCCTCGCACAGCAGGTCCCAGGCGCGGTTCTTGGCCGGATCGCCCATCCAGGTGGCGAGCGTGCCGTGCACCCAGCTGCCGGCGGCCACCCGGGGGAGCGGCGCCGCCTGCACGCCGCGCTCGCGGCACCCGGAAAGCGTCGTGAGCTCGATGAGCGGGTGGCTCGCGAGCTGCGCATAAAGCGCCCGCAGGAAGTAGTAGCCGTTGAACGGGTAGTGCTCCCAGGCGTTCTCGCCGTCGAGCGCGATGAGCACCGCGTGGTTCGGATCGCCGTCGTAGCGCCGCGCCAGCTGCGTCAGCTCGTTCACCAGGTTATGAGCCGCATCGTCGCCGTGCCAGGTTGCGTAGGTGAAGCCGATCAGGTCGGAGAGATTGTCGTCGCGGAAGAAGCAGTCGAGCCCGGCGCCCTGCGGGCGGTACGGGCGGTTGTAGCTGCGCAGCTCGCGCGCGGCCGCACCGTCGGTCAGGGCGAGGCTGTTGTGCAGCACGGCGCCGCCGCTCGCGGCCCAGCGGAAGCCGTGCGCGCCGAGCAGCTCGAGCGTCGCGGCGCTGACCGCGCCCTCGGCCGGCCAGGTCCCTGCCGGGCGCGCGCCGAAGGCGCGGGTGAACACGCGGATCGCCTCCTCGACGTGCCAGTCGGCGCGCGCGGCGCCGCCCGGATAGGCCGCGTGCTCGGGCAGCGCCATGGCGGGCACGGCGTCGCGGGCGCAGCGGAAATCGAGCAGCAGCGGAATGATCGGATGAGCGTAGGGCGTGACCGACAGCTCGCACTGGCCCCGCTCGGCGAGCGCGCGGAACCGCGGGATCACCTGCGCCACGAGATCGGCGATCAGCGCGAGGAGCTCGCGGCGCTGCGCGTCGCTGAAATTGCGCCCGCGCTCGGTGAGCTGCGCGACCAGCGGGTCGGCACGGCGCACCGTCTCGCCGAGCCATGCCAGGTGGTACCAGACGGCGAGATCGTGGATGAAATGGTCCGAGGCGTAGGTCACCCGCTCCGGGGTCGCGAGCGTGTCGGCGATGGTCGCAAGCTCGAGGTACGGCCCGAAGCGCTCGATCATCTGCTTGCGCTGGGCGCGCAGGCAGGCGTTGAGGAGCGCGAGGCGCGCGGGGGCTTCCGTCGGCAGCGGGTCCGGCCCGAGAAGCGCCAGCACCGGATCGGGGAGCGGGGCGCCGCTCTTCAGATGCTCGCCGACGCGCGCCGCGATGTCCTCGAGCTGCTCGAGAAGCACGGGTGAGAAGTTGACCACGGCGCGCGCCGCCGGGTTCGCCTCGAGGTGCGCCGCCATGTCGGTGTAGTCCTTGATGGCGTGCAGGTAGGTCCAGGGGAGCGCGTACTGACCCGTGATCGCGTCGCGGTACTGCGGCTGGTGCATGTGCCAGAGGAGGACGACCGGCAGGCGCGCGGCGGGTGTCACTGATGAGCCTCCTCAGGGACGGAGCTTGCGCAGCATCTCGGGCGTGACCAGCACCACGCCCTTGTCGGTGACGTGAAAGCGCCGGGCGTCCGCGTCGCGGTCGCCGCCGATGCTAAGCCCATCGGGAATCTCGCAGCCCTCGTCGATGATCGCGCCGGCGATGCTGCAGCCGCGGCCGATCTCGGCGTGCGGCAGCACCACCGAGCGGTGGATGGCGGTGCGCTCCTCGACGCGCACGTCGGAGAACAGCAGCGACTCGCGCACCACGGCGCCGGAGATGATGCAGCCGCCCGACACCATGGAGTTGATGGCCATGCCGCGCCGCCCGTCCTCGTCGAGGATGAACTTGGCGGGCGGCTGCTGCACCTGGTAGGTCCAGATGGGCCAGTCCTCGTCGTAGATGTTGAGCTCGGGCTTGACGTGCACCAGCTCGATGTTGGCGTCGTAGTAGGCATCGAGCGTCCCGACGTCGCGCCAGTAGCTCTGCGCGCGCGTCTTCACGTCCTGAAAGGGATAGGCGAACACCTGGCGGCCGGCGTTGATCGCCTCCGGCAGGATGTCCTTGCCGAAGTCGTGGGAGGAGGCCTCGTCGGCGGCGTCCGCGCTCAGCATGCTGTCGAGCAGCGGTGCATTGAACACGTAGATGCCCATGGAGGCGAGGACGGCGTCGGGGCGGCCCGGCAGCGCATCGGGCACCGCGGGCTTCTCCGCAAAGCGCGTCACGCGGTTCCACTCGGTGGCGGTGAGCACGCCGTAGTGCCGCGACTGATCGGCGGGCACTTCGACCACTCCCACGGTGATGTCGGCGCCCTTCTCCACGTGGTAGGCGATCATCGGCCCGTAGTCCATCTTGTAGATGTGATCGCCTGCAAGCACCAGCACGTGCTTCGGCCTGTGCGAGAGGATGAGGTCGATGTTCTGGTGGACGGCGTCGGCCGTTCCGCGGTACCAGACGGCGCCCTTCTGCTGCTGCGCCGGAATGGTTTCGACGAACTCGCCGAACTCACCGCGCAGGTAGCTCCAGCCACGCTGCACGTGTGCGATCAGTGATTGCGCCTTGTACTGGGTGAGAATCGAGATCTGGCGGATGCCGGAATTGA
>DASYYF010000026.1:0-3996 GCA_035934055.1 Steroidobacteraceae bacterium
GCAGTTTCTGGCGCACTTCGACGAGGAGAACGACGGCACCGTCGCGGTGAGCGAGACGCGCCTGCCGGGAGCCACCGATCATATCGTGCTGCCGGTGAGCCACCTCGGGATGCTGGTGTCGGCGCGGGTGGCGCACGAGACCGGGCAGTTCCTTACCAAGGGGCGATTTTCGCTGCGTTAGCTACAGCAACCGGCGCAGGCGGTAGAGCTCCTCCAGCGCCGCGCGCGGCGTCAGCTCGTCCGGGTCGATGGCCGCGAGCGCGGCGCGCAGACGATCGTCCGTGTGAGCCGCAGCCGTGAACAGCGGCAGCTCGCTCTGGGAGGCGGTGGCGAGGCCGTTGCCGGCCGCGCGCTGCCGGTCGCGCTCCGACTCGAGCGCCTCGAGGTAGCGCCGGGCTGCGCCGATGACGGGCAGCGGAACGCCGGCCAGCTGCGCCACCTGCAGGCCGTAGCTGCGATTCGCGGGTCCGTCTTTCACGGCATGCAGGAACACGATCGTCTCGCCATGCTCGGTCGCATCGAGGTGCACGTTGGCGCAGCCGTCCACCTCGAGGGCGAGCGTGGTGAGCTCGAAGTAATGCGTGGCGAACAGCGTGAAGGCGCGCACGCGCGCCGCGATGTCGCGCGCCATCGCCCAGGCGAGCGACAGACCATCGAAGGTGCTCGTGCCGCGTCCGACCTCATCGAGGAGGATGAGGCTGCGCGCGGTGGCGTTGTGCAGGATGTTGGCCGCCTCGGTCATCTCGACCATGAAGGTCGAGCGCCCGCCGGCGAGGTCGTCGGCGGCGCCGATGCGGGTGAAGATCCGGTCGATCGGTCCCACCGTCAGGGCGTCGGCGGGCACGTAGCTGCCGATGTGCGCGAGCAGCACGATGAGCGCCGCCTGGCGCATGTAGGTCGACTTCCCGCCCATGTTGGGGCCGGTGATGATGAGCATGCGGCGCGATGCATCGAGCTTGAGATCGTTGGGCACGAAGGGCGCATCGGCGAAGCGCTCGACCACCGGGTGGCGCCCCGCCTCGATCACGAGGCGCGGCTCCTCGACCAGGGTGGGCGCGCTCCACGCGAGCGCGGCAGCCCGCTCGGCCAGCGCGGCGAGCGTGTCGAGCTCGGCGAGGGCGGCAGCGGTCCGCTGCAGCGGCGCGAGGCCGTCGATGAGGCGCGTGAGCACCTGCGCGTACAGCTCGCGCTCGCGCGCGAGCGCCCGGTCGCGCGCCCCGAGCACGCGGTCCTCGAAGCTCTTGAGCTCGGCGGTGATGAAGCGCTCGGCGGAGCGCACGGTCTGGCGGCGGACGTAGTCCTTGGGAACACGTTCCGCGTCGCGCCGTGAGACCTCGATGAAAAAGCCCTGCACACGGTTGTAGCCGAGCTTCAGCGCCGCGAGCCCGGTGCGCTCGCGCTCGCGCCGCTCGAGCTCGAGCAGAAACTCGTCGGTGTGAGTCGCGATGCGGCGCAGCTCGTCGAGCTCGCGGTCGTAACCCGCCGCGATCACGTCGCCGTCGCGCACCATCGTCGCGGGCTCCTCGGCAATGGCGGCCGAGAGGAGCGCCAGCTCGTCCACGTGCTCGTGAATGCGATCGTGCAGCTTGCGCACCAGCGGGGAGTCGATCGGGGTCAGCGCGGCGCGCAGCGCCGGCAGCACCGTGAGCGAGCTGCGCAGCTGCGTGAGATCGCGCGGCCGCGCCGAGCGCAGCGCAACCCGGGCGAGGATGCGCTCGATGTCCCCGACGCCGGCGAGGCGCTCGCGCAATTCCCCGAAGCGCCGCCCGTCGATCAGAGCGGCGAGCGCCTGATAGCGTGCGCGCAGCAGCGGCTGGTCGGTGAGCGGCCGGTTCAGCCAGCGGCGCAGCTCCCGCGACCCCATGGCCGTGATGCAGCTGTCGATCGCGGCGCGCAGCGTCGCCTGCTCGTTGCCCGAAAGGCTCGCATCGAGCTCGAGGTTGCGCCGGGTGGCGGCATCGAGAGTCAGCGCGTCACCGCGCTCTTCGACCGTGAGAGCGCGCACGTGCGGCAGCGCCGAGCGCTGCGTGTCGCGCACATATTGCAGCAGCGCGCCGGCGGCGCGGATTGCGAGCGGCAGCTCGTCGGCCCCGAACCCCTTGAGATCGAGTGTGCCGAGCTGGTCGGTCAGGAGGCGCGAGGCGCTCGCGAGCTCGAAATGCCAGGGCGGGCGGGTGCGCACTACCGCGCCGCCCGGGGCGATGTCGCTCGCGGCGCCTTCGGCGACCAGCAGCTCCGCGGGCTTCAACCGCTCGAGCTCGGCGGCGAGCGCACCGTTTCCCTCGCTCTCGAGGACGGTGAAGCGCCCGGCGGCGAGGTCGAGCCACGCGAGGCCAAAGCGCTCGCCGTCGCGGACCGCGGCCGCCGCCAGCGTCTCGTGGCGCTCCTCGAGGAGCGCTGAGTCCGTGACCGTACCGGGCGTGACGATGCGCACCACTTCGCGCTCGAGCGGCCCGCGGGAAGACCCCGGTTCCCCTTTTTGCTCGCAGATCGCGACGCTCTCGCCCTTGCGCACGAGCCGGGCGAGATAGCTGTCGACCGCGTGGAAGGGCACACCCGCCATGGGGATGGGCTGGCCGGCGGAGGAGCCCCGCGCCGTGAGCGTGATGTCGAGGAGCGCCGCGGCGCGGCGCGCGTCGTCGTAGAAGAGCTCGTAGAAGTCGCCCATCCGGTAGAAGAGCAGGGTGTCCGGATGCTGGGCCTTGATGCGCAGATACTGCTGCATCATCGGCGTGTGCTGGGACAGGGGCTCTGCGCTCATGAGGGGGCGAAGGCTACCGTAAGTCGGGCGGGTCGACGACCGGGGCGCGTGCGCGTAGCCTCATGCGCCATGATTACCGACGCGGAGCTGTATCGGCTCGCTGCCCGCGCCGGCGCCGTCGTGCATGCCGCCGGCCGGCGGCTGGCCACGGCCGAATCCTGCACGGCCGGGTGGATCGCCAAGGCGCTCACCGACGTGCCCGGAAGCTCGCAGTGGTTCGAGTGCGGCTACGTCACGTATTCCGATGCCGCCAAGATGCGCGACCTGGGGGTCGCGGCGCGCACGCTCGCCGAATTCGGCGCCGTGAGCGAGCAGACCGCGCGCGAGATGGCTGCCGGCGCGCTGCGGGTGCCCGAGGTCAGCGTGGCGCTCGCCGTCACCGGCATCGCCGGTCCCGACGGCGGGACGCCGGAGAAGCCCGTGGGGACCGTGTGGCTGTGCGCAGCCGCGCGGCGGGACGGCGGGACCGAGAGCATCGCCGAGCTCGAGCATTTCCCGGGCGAGCGCGCCGCGGTGCGCCGTGCTTCCGTGCAGCGCGCACTCGAGCTCCTGCTGCGGCTCGATCTGCGGGCGCCCGCCGCTTGAGCGGCGCGCCGACCCGGCGCCTGTTCTTCGCCTTGTGGCCGGAGGAAGCGCAGCGCGCGGCTCTCGAGCACGCAGCCGCCAAGACCGTGCGTCACTGCGGCGGCCGTCCCGTGCCCGAGTCCAAGCTGCACGTGACGCTCGCGTTCCTCGGCAGCGTGCCGCAGTCCCGTATCGGAGAATTGAGCGCCATCGCCGGGCGCGTCGCGGCCGGCTTCCCACGCGATGCGCTGCCGCTCGTCATCGATCTCGAGGGCTTCGAGCATTGGGGCAAGCCGCAGCTTCTGACCGTGCTCGAACGCAAAGAGGAGGCGCCGGGCGCGCCGGCATCCGGCGTCGCGGAGCTCGCGCGGATCCTCGGCCGCGAGACCGCCGCGGCCGGTTTTAGTCCGGATCTCAAGCCCTTCCGTGTGCATGTGACCGTGGCGCGCAAAGTTGCGCGCGCGCCGCGCTCGAGCGAAATGCGGAAAGTTCAGTGGAGCTTCGACGCATTCGCCCTCATCGAGAGCCGCACCCTCGCCGAGGGCCCCGTATACAGTGTCGTCGAATCGTACGTACTGGGTGGCGCGGAAAAAGTGCGCACATAGACGCCAAACGGCGGTACGCGCGTGCACCGGGCGGCGAAGCTTTGTGGGATAATTCCCTCCCGAAAT
>DASYYF010000053.1:0-8579 GCA_035934055.1 Steroidobacteraceae bacterium
GGATCGTCCAGCCGGGCGGCGAGCTGCCGCGGAGTCATGAGCGTGTCGGGCATAGGTCTATCTCACGCCTTTGGCTACAATTCCCACAATGGCGATCGACATCTACTGGGGCAGCGGCAGCCCGTACGCCTGGCGGGTACTGCTCGCGCTCGAGCACAAACGGCTGCCCTATACGAGTTATCTGCTGCAGTTCTCCAAGCAGGAGCACAAGTCGCCGCAGATGCTCGCCATGAATCCGCGCGGCCGGCTGCCGGTGCTCAGGGACGGCGACTATGTGTGCTTCGAGTCGCTCGCGATCCTCTACTACCTCGACGTGAAGTATCCGCAGCCGCCGATCTTCGGCCGTACGCCCGAGGAGGCGGGCGTCATCATGCGCGTCATCTGCGAGTACCAGGCGTACATCGAGCCGCACCTCAATACGATCTGCGGCGGCATCTTCTCGGGCAAGGCGGATCTCTCGGGCGATGAGATCACCAGCGCGATGCACGCGGCCGCGAGCGAAGCGCGCACCATCGAAGGCCGCCTGTCGAAGGGCGACTGGGTGGTGGGCGACAGCTGCTCCGCGGCCGATATGGTGATCTTTCCGGGAATCCAGCTCCTGAAGCGCGCGCTCGAGCGGCCGGAGGCGCGCGAGCTGTCCTCGCGCTTCATGCCGGTGGAGGTCAACTACCCGGCGCTCGGCCGCTGGATGGCGCGCATGGCGGCGCTGCCCGGCTACCAACGCACCTATCCGCCTCACTGGAAATGAGCGCGCGGCGCCGCGGCACGCGCGCACAACGCAGCAGGGCGCATTGAGCCGGGCGGATCCGATTGATACGCTCGGCAATGGCGGCCGCCGCGTGGCCGTCCACCGTTGGTAAACCCTGGACATCATGAGCAACGAGCACAAGCTTCACGTCGAGTTTCCCGGAAGGATCCTCTTCATCGGGTTCGGCAGCATCGGCCAGGGCGTGCTGCCGCTCATCCTGCGGCACATCGGCATTGCGCCCGAGCGGATCACCATCGTGACCGCCGAGGACAGGGGCAAAGAGGAGGCTGCGAAGTACGGCATCAGGTTCATCAAGGAGCGCCTGACGCGCGAGAACTTCCGCCGCGTGCTCAATCCGCTGCTCGGGCGCGGCGATTTCCTCGTCAACGTGTCGGTCGAGGTCTCGAGCGTCGCGCTCGTGAAGCTGTGCTGGGAGAAGGGCGCGATGTACATCGACACCTGCATCGAGCCCTGGCCGGGCGGCTATACCGACCCGACGGTGCCGGTGGCGCGGCGCACCAACTATGCGCTGCGCGAGGAGGCGCTGGCGCTGCGCCAGGGCAACGAGCGCGCACCGACCGCGGTGCTCACCCATGGTGCCAACCCGGGGCTGGTGTCGCACTTCGTGAAGCAGGCGCTGCTCAACATCGCCCAGGACACGCAGATCGAGGCGGGCAAGCCCGCGACGCGCGCCGAGTGGGGCGAGCTTGCACGGCGGCTCGGGGTCAAGGTGATCCACATCGCCGAGCGCGATACCCAGATCTCCAGCAAGCCGAAGCTCCCCGGAGAGTTCGTCAATACCTGGTCGATCGACGGCTTCGTGAGCGAGGGCTCGCAGCCGAGCGAGATGGGCTGGGGAACGCACGAGCGCAACTTTCCGCGCGATGGCAAGCGCCATGACTTCGGCTGCCTCGCCGCCATCTATCTCATGCAGCCCGGGGCCGCCACGCGCGTGCGCACCTGGACGCCGCGCGCCGGTCACTTCCACGGCTTCTGCATCACGCACGGCGAGTCGATCTCGATCGCCGACTATTACACGGTGCGCGACGGCGCCCAGGTGGTGTACCGCCCCACGGTTCACTATGCCTACCACCCGTGCGACTCGGCGGTCATGTCGGTGCACGAGCTCGCCGGCCGCAACTACGTGCAGCAGGAGCGCCAGCGGATCCTCATGGACGACATCACCTCAGGGATCGACGAGCTCGGCGTGCTGCTCGCCGGGCATCGCCGCAACGCCTACTGGTACGGCTCGCAGCTGTCGATCGGCGAGGCCCGCCAGCTCGTGCCTTACAACAATGCGACGAGTCTGCAGGTCACGGTGGCGGTGCTCTCGGGGGTCGTCTGGGCGATGGAGAATCCGAACCAGGGGCTGGTGGAGCCCGATGAGATGGACTTCCGGCGCACTCTCGAGATCTGCATGCCGTACCTAGGTCCCGTGTCCGGCGAATACACCGACTGGACGCCGCTGCACGAGCGCGAGCGGCTCTTTCCCGAGGACGTCGACAAGAGCGACCCCTGGCAGTTCAAGAACGTGCGGGTGGTGTGGTAGCGCTTCGCCCGTACTCGATCGACACGATCACGTAGGCGCGCGCGCCGCCCGGGGTCTCGACCACGACCTCTTCGTCGAGACACCTTCGCAGCAACGCTCTGCCGAGCGGTGAGTCCATGCTGATGTACCCCGGCGCCATGTCGAATTCGTCGGGTCCCACGATCCGGTAGCGCGACTGCGTGCCATCTTCGGCCTCGAGCAATACCCAGGCGCCGAAGAACACCCTCGAGAGGTCAGCCGGGGGCTGGTCGACCACCACCATGCGATCGAGCCGGCGGCGCAGGAAGCGCACCCGGCGGTCGATCTCACGCAGGCGGCGCTTGCCGTAGGTGTATTCGGCATTCTCCGAGCGATCGCCCTGGGCGGCGGCGGCGGCGACCGCCTGCGTGACCCGTGGCCGCTCGACGCGCCACAGCTCATCGAGCTCCGCCCGCAGGCGCTGCGCGCCCTGCGGGGTGATGAATTTGGACCCCACGACCTCTCGCGGGGGTGCGCGTCCCATTGCCGCAAAATCCTGTGAATTATGTCGCAGCCCTTTTTACAGAAGTCGGGGGTTCTGTGGAACATCTCACGGACGGCAGCCGCCGGAGGCTACTAACCTTTGCACCGTGTCCACCAAGTACTACACGCACTTCGTGACCGGCACCGGCAAGGCGCGCAGCGTCCCGGGCAACGAGTGGAGCGGCGTCGTGGAGCTGCGGGAGCCACTGACGCAGGGGCGCGCCAACCGCGAGCTGCGCTCGCTGCTCGCGCAGAGTTTTGACCTGGACACGGACGAGATCCGTATCCTGCATTGGGCTCGATTGCACTGAATCCCCTGGCGGACTTCCTTCCCTTCATCGAAGGTCCGCCCTTCCAGACCCCAGGCCTCAAAACCTGGGGTCTTTTTTGCCCTTGATCGACGCGGCTTCGGCCCCCATGTGACAATCCGCACCCCCGGAGCGCCGGGGCGGGCTCGTCTATCGAGGAGAAATTCCCATGCGTGCGTGGATGATCGCGTTGCTCAGCGCTGCGCTGCTGGCATTGTCGGGCTGCGGGTACAACACTCTGCAACAGCAGGATGAGAACGTGAAGGCCGCCTGGTCCGAGGTCGTCAACCAGTACCAGCGCCGGGCTGACCTCATCCCGAATCTCGTCAACACCGTGAAGGGCTACGCCGCCCAGGAGCAGAAGGTCCTGATCGGGGTGACCGAGGCACGCGCCCGCGCAACCTCGATCCAGGTGACGCCCGAGGTACTGCGCAACCCCGAGCTGTTCGCCAAGTACCAGGCCGCCCAGGGCGAGCTGACCCAGGCGCTCAGCCGCCTGATGGCGATCACCGAGAATTACCCGCAGCTGAAGTCCGACCAGAATTTCCGCGACCTGCAGTCGCAGCTCGAGGGCACCGAGAACCGCATCACGGTCGCGCGCAACCGTTACATCCAGGCCGTGCAGCAGTACAACGTCACGGTGCGCTCCTTCCCGGTGAATCTCACGGCCAAGATGTTCGACTTCCAGGTGAAGCCGAACTTCACGGTCGCCAACGAGCAGCAGATCGCCACGGCGCCGACGGTGAGCTTCGACACCTCGGCCCCGGCCACCCCGGCGCCGGGCGCGCCGGCGGCCGCGGGTCAACCCGTCAAGCAATGATGCGATGACCCGATCCGCGCCCCGGGCCCGCCGCTGGGCGGGAGTCGCGCTGCCGCTGCTCCTCGGCCTCGCCCTTGGCGCCGCGGGCCAGAACCTGCAGCCGATACCGAAGCTGAGCGCGCGGGTCACGGACCTCACCGGCACGCTCACCGCCGGGCAGCAGACGGCGCTCGAACAGAAGCTGGCCGCCTTCGAAGCCGCCAAGGGCTCGCAGCTCGCGGTGCTCATCGTGCCGACGACGCAGCCGGAAGAGATCGAGCAGTACTCGATCCGCGTGGTGGATCAGTGGAAGCTCGGCCGCAAGGGAGTGGATGACGGCGCGCTGCTGATCGTCGCCAAGGACGACCACCATGTCCGCATCGAGGTCGGGCGGGGCCTCGAGGGCGTACTCACCGACGCCCTCTCCAATCGCATCCTCGATGAGACCGTGAAGCCCGCTTTCCGCCAGGGGAATTTCTACGGCGGCATCGACGCCGGCCTCGAGCAGATGATGAAGCTCATTCAGGGCGAGCCGCTGCCGCCCCCCGAGAGGGAGTGGCAGCCCGGCCGCCGCGGCCACGGCTCGGGGCTGCTGCTTCCGCTGTTGTTTGCGGTTTTCGCCGGCTCGGTGGTGCTGCGCGGGATCTTCGGGCGCACGCTCGGCTCGGTGCTGACGGGAGCGGGAGCGGGGCTTCTCGTATTGATCGCGGGTTACGCGCTCGTGCTCGCGGGCCTCGCCGCGCTCGGCGCATTCCTCTTTACGCTGCTCGGCGGCCTCGGGCGCGGCAGCGGCTGGTCGAGCGGCGGGTTCGGCGGAGGCTGGGGCGGCTTCGGCGGGGGCCTGGGAGGCGGGCTCGGCGGCGGTTTCGGCGGCGGATTCAGCGGCGGGGGCGGCGGCTTCGCCGGCGGCGGCGCTTCCGGGAGCTGGTAGGCCATGAAGCTCAGGCGTCTTCTGCGCCATCTGCTCAGCACGCACTTCAGCACGCGCCGGCGCTTTCCGCCGGCGGTCCGCGCGGCGATCGAGCAGGCCATCAAGGAATGCGAGTCGCGCCACGCGGGCGAGATCCGCTTCGTGGTGGAGACGGCGTTCGATCTGCCCGAGCTCTGGCACGATCTCGCGCCGCGTCAGCGTGCGCAGCAGCTCTTCGGGCAGCTCGGGGTGTGGGACACGGCGCACAACAACGGCGTGCTGATCTACGTCGATCTCGCCGATCGCGTGGTCGAGATCGTCGCCGACCGCGGCATCGCCGCGCACGTGCCGCAGGCCGAATGGGCGGCTGTGTGCCGCCAGATGGAGCACCATTACCGCGAAAGGCGCTTCCGCGAGGGCTCGGTGGTCGGGGTCCTCGGTGCGGCCGCGCTTCTCGGGCGGCATTTCCCCGGCAAGCCGCGAGGCGCCAGCGAGCTGCCCGAGCAGCCGGTGCTGCTGTAGTGAATTGGCGACGGCCCGGGCGCTCTCGACATCGGTCATAATGCTGCACCTATGAATATTGTCCGGGTACGCGTGGCGCTGGGAGCCCTCGCGTGCTGTACGCTGCTCGCCGCCTGCTCGTTGTTCGGACCGCTGCATCGCCGGGCGCCGCCGCCGCCGCCGCCGCCGGCCCCGGCTGCGCCGGCGCTGCCGCTCCCCACGGCGACCGAGCGTTTCCAGCTCGAGCCCGGCGAGAACGTCGTGGGCGAGGTGCAGGTAGTCAGCGCCGGCAAGGACGACACGCTCACCGACGTCGCCCGCCGCTTCAACGTCGGCTACGAGGAGCTGCTGCGCGCCAACCCCAAGGTGGATCCGTGGCTGCCGGGCGAGGGACGCGAAATCATCGTGCCGACGCAGTTCATCCTTCCGAACGCTCCGTACAGCGGCGTCGTGATCAACATCCCCGCCATGCGGGTCTACTACTTCCCGCCGGTGAAGCGCGGCGAGCCCGTCGTGGTGCTGACGCATCCGATCGGCATCGGCAAGGTCGGCTGGCGCACGCCGGAGGGGGTCACCAAGATCGTACGCCGGCAGAAGGATCCCACCTGGCGCGTGCCGGTGTCGGTGCTCAAGGAGCACCACGACAACGGCCAGGATCTCGACCCGGTGATCGGCCCGGGCCCGGACAACCCGCTCGGGAAGTACGCTTTCTACCTGCAGTGGCCGAGCTACCTGATCCACGGCACCAACAAGCCCGCCGGCGTCGGCCTGCGATCGAGTCATGGCTGCATCCGCCTCTACCCGGAGGACATCGAGCAGTTCTTCAACATGATCCCGGTCGGAACCGAAGTGCGGGTGGTGAATCAGCCGTTCCTGTTCGGCTGGGCCAACGGGCGGCTATACCTGCAGCCGCTCGATGTGCTCGAGGACGATGAGCGCGACTGGAACAAGGCGCAACGCAAGCTCCTCGGCAAGTCGCTGTCGGCCGCACTGCAGCAGCAGCTGAAGACTCACCACCAGCAGATCGACTGGAACCTGGTCGCCGCGCTCGCTCACGACCCGCGCGGGATCCCCGTACCGGTCTCGACAGCGGATGCGAGCCTCGAGCAGGTGCTCGCTGCTGCACCGCGAGTGCAGAACGTGCTGCCGCAGGGATCCACCTGGGACGGCTCCTCCGATCTGCCGATGGACGAGGCGTCCTTCAAGCAGATGTTCTCGGAGATCGAGCCCGGCAGCGCCGCGCCCGCTGCCGCCGCGCCGGCCGCTGCCGTACCCGCCGCTGCCGCCTCGAATCCCGCCGCCGCCGCCGCCGGCAAGGTTCCGCCCCCCGCTCCCAAGGACGGCAGCTGATGGCGGGCGAGCCGCCGCGGCACGCGGGCTCCGGGTCGGAGTCGCACGCCCCGGCTCTCTCGCAGTGGTTGCAGCTGATGCTGGCGGAGATCGACGCCAAACGCGAAGCACTCGAGCGCGCCCGTGCCGAGGAAGCGCGGCGACGCGCAGAGCGCGCCGCTCAGCCCGCCGGTTCCTCACGCGGCGCACCACGGAGTTAAGTCGCAACGCGCCGAGATTGTGCCTACGGCGGTGAGCCGCTGTGCTAGAGTCCGGCGGGCACAATACCAAGAGGCGTCGAGTGGCCAACAGCCTCAGCTCAGGCGCACAACTCGCCCAACAAAGCCGCGACTTTCACGCCATCGACGGCGTGGCGACCGGTGTCGCCGCTTTCATCGGCCGCACGCTCAAGGGTCCGGTCTCGCGGCCGCTCACGGTAAAGAGCTTCGCCGAGTTCCAACAGCACTTCGGCGGACTGTGGCAACCGTCGACGTTGTCGTACGCCGTGGAGCAGTTCTTCGAGAACGGCGGCCGCGAGGCGCGCATCGTGCGGGTCGTCAACAGCGCGCGTCCTCCGACCCTGAGTCTCCCGGCGGGCGGCGGCACGCTGACTCTGGTGGCACTCAATCCCGGCTCGCGCGAGTATCTGCGCGCATCGGTCGACTACGACGGCCTCTCGGCCGTCGACACCGACCGCTTCAACCTGGTGGTGCAGCGGGTGCGCACCGCCGGCTCGGAGCTGGTGGAGGACCAGGAGATCTACCGGCGGGTATCGGTCGCACCCGGCTCCGGGCGTCTCCTCAGCAACGTGCTGCTGCAATCGAGCCTGGTGCGCGTGCAGGGTGCGGTCCCCGCGCGCCGTCCGGACCGCTCGGCCGGTGCGCCCGGCGGCGTCGCGGTCGGCTACACGCTCTGCAATCCCGACGGCGACGACGGAGCCCCGCTCACCGACTACGACGTGATCGGCTCGCGCGCGCGCGGCACCGGGTTGTTTGCGTTCGCAGGCGCCGACCGGTTCAACCTCCTGTGCATCCCGCCGCTCGGACGCGAGCAGGACGTGGGGCTATCGACGCTGCTGGTCGCCGCGCGCATCTGCCGCGAGCACTGCGCGCTGCTGATCCTCGATCCGCCCGCCTCATGGACGAGCGCTCCCGCGGCGCTCGAGGCGCTGCGCACCTGGCCGTTCCGCAGCGACTGCGCCGTGATGTACTACCCGCGCATTCAGGCCTTCGACCGGCTGCGCGGGCGCGTCGAGATCTTCGGATCGAGCGCCGCGGCGGCCGGGATGATTGCGCGCTCGGGCGAGAGCTGGCCGGTCTGGACGGCCGCCGAGCCCGAGGAGGCGCCGCTGCGCCCGGGGCTGCGGCCGGCCGTGAGCGTCTCGGACGCGGATCGCCTGCGCCTCACGCAGGCGGGCGTCAACACGCTGCTCGCCGTGCGCACGGCTGCGCGCGCGGGCCTGGGTGCGCGCACGCTCGCCGCGGGGGGCGGCGGCACCTCGGATTGGCGCTACCTGTCGGCGCGCCGCCTGGCGCTCTACATCGCCGCCAGCATCGAGCAGGGCACGCGCTGGGTGCAGCTCGAGCACAACGGGCCGGCAACCTGGGCGCGCGCCCGGGCGCGCGCCGGGGAATTCCTCGCGTCGCTCGCCGCGCAGGGCGCCTTCGCCGGCGCCACGGCGCGCGACAGCCACTTCGTCATCTGCGACGAGCGCGTCAACGGCGAACAGAGCATCGCCGACGGCAAGTTCAATCTGCTGTTCGGGTTTGCTACGACCAGGGCGGGCGAGTTCGACACCTGGCTGGTCACGCATCGGCCCGGCGCGAGCCGTGTGCGCCCGGTGTCGGTCAACCGCTCGGCCACTTCGCAGCAGCGGGTCGAGTGGGAGATTCAGACCTCGATACTGCGCGGGGGACTGCGGGGCTGAGGGCGGG
>DASYYF010000061.1:0-78565 GCA_035934055.1 Steroidobacteraceae bacterium
ACGACGCGCGAGATCCCCGGCACCTCGTTGACGATACGCCGCGAGACGTGGTCGAGGAACTCGTACGGAAGGCGCGACCAGCGGGCCGTCATGAAATCGACCGTCTCCACCGCGCGCAGCGCGATCACATAGTCGTAGCGGCGCCCATCGCCCATCACGCCGACCGAGCGCACCGGCAGGAACACGGCGAAGGCCTGGGAGACGCGGTCGTAGAGCTCGTGGCGGCGCAGCTCCTCGATATAGATGGCATCCGCGCGCCGCAGGAGATCCGCGTACTCCCTGCGCACCTCCCCGAGGATGCGCACCCCGAGGCCGGGGCCGGGGAAGGGGTGGCGATACACCATCTCGCGCGGCAGCCCGAGCTCGACCCCGATGTTGCGCACCTCGTCCTTGAAGAGCTCGCGCAGCGGCTCGAGCAGGCGCAGCTTCATGCGCTCGGGCAAGCCGCCGACGTTGTGATGCGACTTGATGACGTGCGCCTTGCCGGTGCGGGCGCCGGCGGATTCGATGACGTCCGGATAGATGGTTCCCTGGGCGAGAAAGCCGACGCCGGCGAGCTGGCGCGCCTCCGCATCGAACACCTCGATGAAGGTGCGGCCGATGATCTTGCGCTTCTCCTCGGGGTCGGTGACGCCCGCGAGGGCCGCGAGGAAGCGCGCGCCCGCATCGACGCGGATCACGCGCACACCGAGATGCTCGGCGAAGGTGCTCATCACCTGCTCGCTCTCGCCGAGGCGCAGCAGGCCGTGGTCGACGAACACGCACACCAGCTGATCGCCGATGGCGCGATGCAGGAGCGCCGCGACCACCGAGGAGTCGACGCCGCCCGAGAGGCCGAGCAGCACCTTGCCCGTGCCGACGGTGGCGCGTACCTGCGCGATCGCATCCTCGATGATATTGCCGACGCTCCACAGCGCATCCGAGCCGGCGATCTCGCGCACGAAGCGCTCGAGGAGCCGGGCACCCTGCCTGGTATGGGTGACCTCGGGATGGAACTGCACCCCGTAGAAGCGCCGCCGCTCATCGCTCATGGCGGCGTAGGGAATGGTGGCGGTCGAGGCGCTTGCAGTGAAGCCCGGGGGCAGGGCGTCGACGCGATCACCGTGGCTCATCCAGACGTCGAGCTGCGCGTGGCCGGCGGAGTCGCGCCGGTCCTCGATTGCCTCGAGGAGGCGCGAGGCGCCGGTGACGGTCACTTCCGCATAACCGAACTCGCGCTCGGTGGAAGGGGCGACGCGGCCGCCGAGCTGCTGCGCCATGGTCTGCATGCCGTAACAGATGCCGAGCACCGGCACGCCGAGCTCGAACACCGCGGCGGGGGAGCGCGGCGGATTGCGGTCGGTGACCGACTCGGGTCCGCCGGAGAGGATCACGGCGCGGGGCGCGAACGCGCGCACCGCGGCGTCGCTCATGTCGTAAGGGTGGATCTCGCAGTACACGCCGAGCTCGCGCACGCGGCGCGCGATCAGCTGGGTGTACTGGGCACCGAAGTCGAGGATCAGGATCCGGTGCGCGTGGATGTCGGGGTGCGGCACGCCGCCGGGCTCCGGCGCTTGGGGGACGCTCGCCATGGCTCTATGCCGTCAGGACGCCCGGTAGTTGGGCGATTCCTTGGTGATGCTCACGTCGTGGACGTGGCTCTCGCGGATGCCGGCGTTGGTGATGCGCACGAACACGGGCCGCGTGCGCATGTCGGTGATGCTGCGGCTGCCGGTGTAGCCCATCGCCGCCCGCAGGCCGCCCGAGAGCTGCTGCAGAATCGCGACGATGCTGCCCTTGTAGGGCACGCGCCCTTCGACGCCCTCCGGCACCAGCTTCTGGAGCTCGGTGGCGGCGTCCTGGAAGTAGCGGTCGGCCGAGCCGTGGCGCTCCGCCATGGCGCCGAGAGAGCCCATGCCGCGGTAGGACTTGTAGGAGGCGCCCTGATAGAGCTCGACCTCGCCCGGCGACTCCTCGGTGCCGGCGAACAGGCCGCCGATCATGACCGCATCCGCCCCCGCGGCGATCGCCTTGGCGATGTCGCCCGAGTAGCGGATGCCGCCGTCGGAGATCACCGGCACGTCGGCAGGGCGCAGCGCCTCGGCGACGTTCGCGACCGCCGAGATCTGCGGCACGCCGACGCCCGCGACGATGCGCGTGGTGCAGATGGAGCCCGGACCGATGCCGACCTTGACCGCATCCGCGCCGGCCTCGACGAGGGCGCGGGCGGCCTCGGCGGTGGCGATGTTGCCGGCGATCACCTGGGCATCGGCCCATTTCGCCTTGATGCGTCCCACCGTCTCGATGACGCCGCGCGAATGCCCGTGCGCGGTGTCGACCACCACCAGGTCGACCCCGGCCTCGCGCAACGCCGCGACGCGCTCGAGCGTGTCGGGCGTGGTGCCGACCGCCGCGCCGACCCGCAGCCGTCCGCCTTCGTCCTTGCAGGCGCGCGGGAACTCGGTGGCCTTCTGGAAATCCTTCACGGTGATCATGCCGACCAGCTCGTGGTCGGCGTTCACGACCAGGAGCTTCTCGATGCGGTGCTTGTGAAGGAGCGCGAGCACCTGCTCCTTGGAGGCATCCTCGCGCACCGTCACCAGCTGCTCCTTGGGCGTCATCACCGAGGACACGGGGGCGTCGAGCTTGTCCTCGAAACGCAGGTCGCGATGCGTGACGATGCCGACCGCCTTGCGGCCGACTACCACCGGGACGCCGGAGATGCCGCGCGAGCGCGTGAGGTCCAGCACCTCGCGGATGCTCATGTTGGGGGAGACGGTGATCGGATCCCTGATCACACCGCTCTCGAACTTCTTCACCCGCCCGACCTCACGCGCCTGGGCTTCGATCGTCATGCTCTTGTGGATGACGCCGATGCCGCCTTCCTGGGCGATGGTGATGGCGAGGCGCGCCTCGGTCACGGTATCCATGGCCGCCGACATGACCGGCAGGTTGAGACGGATGCGGCGCGTGACGCGGGTGGAGAGATCGACCTCGCGCGGCAGGATTTCCGAGTAGGCCGGAACCAGGAGGACGTCGTCGAAGGTGAGAGCTTCTTCGAGGATGCGCATGCGTAATTATAGGCGGCGCGGCGACGCCGGTAAACCTCGTGCTAAGGTGCCGCATGGCCCCGAGGACCGAGGTTCCGACCGCTCCGGCGCGGGATGTTTATACCGTCTCGCGCCTGAACCGCGAGGTGCGCTCGGTCCTCGAGCGCGGCCTCGGCGTCATCTGGGTGGAAGGGGAGCTCTCGAACTTCTCCCAGCCGGCTTCCGGCCACTGGTACTTCTCGCTCAAGGACCGCGGCGCGCAGCTGCGCTGCGCCATGTTCCGCCTGCAGAACTCGCTGGTGGGCTTCACGCCCCGCGACGGTGCGCACCTGCTGCTGCGCGGGCGCATCGGCGTCTACGAGGCGCGCGGCGAGTACCAGCTGATCGTCGAGCACCTCGAGGAGGCCGGAGTCGGCGCGCTCAAGCGCGAGTTCGAGCGCCTCAAGGCCCGGCTCGCCGCCGAGGGCCTGTTCGCCCTCGAGCGCAAGCGAGCGCTGCCGCGCTTCCCGAGGCGCATCGGGGTGATCACCTCGCCCTCGGGCGCGGCGCTGCGCGACATCCTCCAGGTCCTCGGGCGGCGCTTTCCGCCGGCGGCGGTGCTCATCTATCCGGCCCCGGTGCAGGGCGCCGCCGCGGTGCCGGCGCTGGTCGCCGCGCTCGCGACCGCCGGGGCGCGCGCCGAATGCGACGTCCTGATCCTCGCGCGCGGCGGCGGCTCGCTCGAGGATCTGTGGGCGTTCAACGACGAGCGGCTGGCGCGCGCCATCGCGGCCAGCCCGCTGCCGGTGGTCTCGGCGGTCGGGCACGAGATCGACTTCACCATCGCGGACTTCGTGGCGGACGTGCGCGCACCGACGCCCTCGGCGGCGGCCGAGCTCGTGGCGCCCGAGCGCGCCGCCTGTCTCGCGGCCGTGGCGCGCGCCGCGGAACGCCTCGCGCTGTCGATGCGGCGCGAGCTGCGCGCCATCGCGACGCGCGTCGAAGCCGCGCAGCGCCGGCTCGCGCTCAGCCACCCGGGCGTGCGCCTCGAGCAACAGACGCAGCGCCTCGATGACCTGGCGCTGCACCTCGCCGGGGCGGCGCGTGCCGGAGTGCAGCGCGAGCGGCTGCGCCTCGCCGAGCTCGAGCGCCGGCTGATGCAGCGCTCGCCCGGGAGACTCCTCGAGCAGCAGCGCTCGCGCCAGCAGGATCTGCGGCTGCGCCTGAGGCACGCCGCGGCCAGCCGGATGGCGATGGCCGCACAGCGCCTCGCACTCGCGCAGCGCGCCCTGAATGCCGTGAGCCCGCTCGCGACGCTGGCGCGCGGCTTCGCCATCGTGACGCGCGCCGACGGTGCGCTGCTCACGGACGCAGCGGCCAGCGCGCCGGGCGAGGAGATCGAAGCGCGCCTGGCGCGGGGAGTTCTCACCGCGCGGGTGACCGGCCGGCGGGAGGAGAAGTGAGCGTGCCGCGGGCCGCCGTCGTGCTCATTGTGGCGATCCTGGGGTCGGGAGCGAAGCTGCGCGCCGCGGAGCCGCCGCAGGCGCCGGCTGATCCCGGGCCGGCGGCTGCCGCGGCGGCCGGGCTGGCCGAGGCGCAGCTGCCGCGCGAGGAGCGCGTCCCCGGGGGCGTGGCGCTGCTGCCGGTCGCCGCCGCCGCACGCGCGCCGCTCGTCAGCTTCGGCGGGCGGCGCGTGCTGGTGGTGCGGGTCGCGGGCAAGTGGCTTGCGGTGGTGGGCATCCCGCTCTCGCAGGAGGCAGGGCCCGCCGCGGTGCACATCGAGGACGGGAGCGCGGCCGGCGCCACCGTCGGCTTCGAGGTCGCCGGCAAGGAGTACGCGGTGCAGCGCCTCACCGTCCCGCCGCGCCAGGTGAACCTCTCGCCGCGCGATCTCGCGCGTGTCAAACGCGAGCAGCCGCGCATCCACGCGGATGTCGGTACCTACACGGAGGAGACGCCGGCGACGCTGCGGCTGCTCGCGCCGGTGCCGGGTATCCGCTCGAGCTCCTACGGCTCGCGGCGCGTGTTCAACAACGAGGCGCGCAACCCGCACAGCGGCATGGACATCGCCGCCGACACCGGCACACCGGTGCGGGCGGCCGCCGACGGGCGGGTGGTCGATACCGGCAACTTCTTCTTCAACGGCAAGACCGTCATCCTCGATCACGGCGACGGGCTCGTCACGATGTACTGCCATTTGAGCGCCATCGACGTGCGACGCGGCGAGCGCGTGCAGGCCGGCGACGTGATCGGCAAGGTCGGCGCGACCGGCCGCGTGACCGGACCGCACCTGCATTTTGGCGTCGCGCTGAACGCCGACTTCGTCGACCCGGCGCTGTTCCTGCCGGCGCCGGCCGCAGCTCCATGACCGGTGCCGCCGCGGCGGGCCGCGACACCGCCTACATGCGGCTCGCGCTCGAGCGCGCCGCCGCGGCCGGCGCGCGCGGCGAGGTGCCGGTCGGGGCCGTGCTGGTGCTTGGCGCCGAGGTCATCGCGAGCGGCGGCAATGCGCCGATCGCGAGCCACGATCCCACCGCGCACGCCGAGATCGAGGCGCTGCGGGCCGGCGGCCGCGCGCTCGGCAGCTATCGCCTCGCCGACACGACGCTGTACGTGACGCTCGAGCCGTGCGTCATGTGCGCCGCCGCGATCGTGCATGCGCGGGTGCGGCGCCTCGTGTTCGGCGCCTGGGATCCGCGCGCCGGAGCCGCCGGCAGCATCACCGACGTGTTCGCGCTGCCGCAGCTCAATCATCGCGTGGACGTGTTCGGCGGCGTGCTGATGGAGGAATGCGGCGAGCTGCTGCAGCGCTTCTTCGCCGTGCGTCGATAGGCAGCAGCCGAGCACTCCGCGGCAGGGTCCGCGCACGGACTCTTGCCGGCGCGCGGCGGGCGGTCAGAAGCGATTCAGGGAAGCACGCGGGCGGCGGCCGGCGTCGCCGTGGCGCGCGCCGACGCGGCGGGAGCGGCTGCGCCCCGGGCCGGCGCCGCCTCGCCGGGCTGCCACTCGAGGAGCGTGAGAAAGCGCTGGATGCGGTCGACGAACTGCACCGGTTCCCAGCCCCGCGCGTAGCCGCGCTTGGCGCGGGTATACCAGCGGCCCTGCGCGAGGAGCGGCAGCTCCTCGCGCACCGCGATCCAGGAGTCGGGGTCCTTGCCGAGGGCCTGGGCGATGATGCGCGCATCCTCGAGGTGGCCGAAGCCGACGTTGTAGGCGGCGATGGTGAGCCAGGTGCGGTCGGGCTCGGGGATGCGCTCCGGGATCATCTGGCGCACCTGCGCCAGGTAGCGCGCGCCGGCGAAGATGCTCTGCTGCGGGTCGTCGCGGTCCTTGATCCCCATCGCCTGGGCGGTGTCGGCGGTGAGCATCATGAGGCCCTGCGCCCCTTCGTCGGAGACGGCGCGCGGATCCCACTTCGACTCCTGGTAGCCGATCGCGGCCAGCAGCCGCCAGTCGATGCCGACCTGCGCCGCCGCCGCCTCGAACCAGCCGCGATAGCGCGGCAGCCGGTCGGCCACGTGCGTCTGAAACTCGCGCGACTCCTCGTATTCGAAGCGGCGCGTGTCGCCCGAGGCCGCCTGCACCAGCTGCGTGAGCTCGCCCGACTCGCCGAGCGCGCCGAAGAACTGGTCGACCGCCTCGAGCAGCCCCGTGGCGCCCTTCCTCACGATCCATTGCACCGGGCGCGTGTCGGGCAGCGCGAAGCCGACCAGCACGTTCGGATAGAGATGGCGGGCGAAGGAGAACTCGCGCGCATCGGTGATGGCGTAATCGGCGTCCCCCGAATCGACATCCTCGATCGGGTCGGCCGAGGAGGGAGCCGTCTGCACCCACTGCAGCGTCGGCGCCATGGTGCTGCGCAGCTTCTCGAGGATGCGCTCCTGGGGGCTGCCGGCGCGCACCGCCAGCCGCGCCGACTCGAGCTGCAGCGTGTCGCGCGGCCGCACGCCGCTCCTGCGGTAGACGACCAGCTGCGGAATGTTCGCGTAAGCGAGCGCGGCATCGCCGACGCGCTGCCAGTCCGCGGAGTCGGTGAGCGAGGCGGCGGCGATGTCGGCGCGGCCGGCGCCGAGCTCGTCCTGCATGGCGCGCTCGCTGTCGGCCGGATACATGGCGAGCTTGACGCCGAGTTGGCTCGCGAAGCGGCTCGCCAGCCGGTACTCGAGCCCCTCGGTTCCCTGCGCGCCGAGGTAGTAGCAGGTGGGGAGGTTCAGCGTGACGACGCGCAGCTCGCCGCGCGCGCGCACCTGCTCGAGGGTGGATGGCTCGTGGCGCGTGCAGCCGGCAAGCAGCAGCACCGCCGCGGCGGCGAGAGTCAATGCCCGCACCAAGGACATCCTCCTGGCGAACGGCTTTCCGCTAGAATACCAGCCCCGCCGATGAGTCCTGGTCGCGGAGCCGGAGAGGTACCGAAGCGGTCATAACGGCGCCGACTCGAAATCGGATGGTCGGGTAAAACCGGCACGTGGGTTCGAATCCCACCCTCTCCGCCATTCGCTTGCCAACAGCGACGCACGCAACTCGCCTCGGTCGGCGCCGAACCGCGCCGGGCCCTTGGGCGAGAGGGTGGGAGAGGAACGCAGTCCCGCGGTCGGTCCCGAGCGAAGCGAGGGATGAGCGGCCGTCCGGCCGCGAACAATCCCACCCTCTCCGCCATACCCGCCCGCCGTCAGGATTCCGTCTTTTTCATCGCCTCGCGGTACGCGGAGCTGAAAGCCTCGACGAAAGTGTGCGGCAGGTGGTCGGCCGGCATCTCGATGAGATTGCGGTAGAAGCTGACGAACAGCTCCCAGTACTGAGCCTTGTCGGCCGTGCGCGCCTTGCCGCGGCGCGCGGCGCGCTCGAAGCGCGCCTCGAGCTCGGCGGGGTCGAGGCGATCGAGGAACTCGACGAACGCGGCGCGCGTCGCCTGCGCGGTGGCGTTCTCGTGCATCTTGGCCTCGCCGACCACCTCGCGCAGCCATTGCACCGAGTCGAGCCGCCGGTTCTCGTGCTGCACGAGGAGATCGATCAGCAGGTCCTCCACCATCGAGTCGGCGAGCGAGGGACGCGGATCGTCCTGCTCGCGCGCCGGTAACTCGACGCGGTAGCGGTTGCGGGTGTTGGCGCGGGTGCGCTCGAGATCCTTCAGTCCCACCAGTGTCTCGCGGAACAGCCGGCCGGCGAGGTGCAGCAGCCGGGTCTGGGCATCGGCCGGCAGCCGCTCGGTCTCGATGCCGGCGCCGCGGCAGAAGGCGTCGAGTCCCGAATGCACGTCCGCGAGCGCCAGCACGCCGTTGCCGTTCTTCGGCTCGCGCGCGACGGCCTCGGCGAGCCGTGCCATGCGCTCCCCGTGCGCGGCCGCTTCCGTGTCCGGCGCCGCGGGGGCGGGCGCGGGCGGCGTGGCGTCGCTGTCGATGAGCGGGACGTCATCGGCGAGCGCGCGCACCGGGGCGGAGTCGACCGCCTGCCCGTAGGCATTTACCGGCAACACCGGGTGGCGGCGCGGCTCGGGGACCAGCAGCTCATCGAGGTTGAGCACCGCGCCGATGTCGCGGTCCGGGGCGTGTCCCAGGGTGCGCAGCGCATGAATGCTGGTCGGCACCGCCGCCGCCGGATCCTCCGCGGATGCCGGGGCCGCGCGCTGCGCTTCGAGCGCCGCGACGATGTGGTATTCGCCGATGCGCAGCACGTCGCCGTTCACCAGGCGGTAGCCGCTCGAGCCGCGCTTGGCGAGCGGCTCCATGTCGTCGTTGACGTAGACGCCGTTGGTGCTGACGTCCTGCAGGTAGAAGTGGCCCTCGCGGAACTGTACGCGCGCGTGATGCGCGGACACGTAGCGCAAGGGGTCGGGGAGCACCCAGTCGTTGTCCGCGGAGCGGCCGATGGTGCCGCCCTCGACGGAGAAAACGGCGGTGCTGCGGTCGGCGAGCGACCGGCGCTGGTCGCTGACGACACGCAGCCGAAGCGTCATGGTTCCCCGACTCAAAGAGAGTCCTTATCAAGAAACTGCGGGGTGCAGCGGGGCGCGGCAGCGTCCCAGGCACGCCCGGACATATAATGCCAGCGTCAAAGCTACCCGACCCCGCAGCGCAGGCCATGGCAGCCAGTCACATTTTCCGCATTATGTTCGTGAATCAAGGCAAGGTTTACGAGGTGTACGCCCGCAAGGTGAGCCACGGGGAGCTGTTCGGATTCATCGAGGTCGAGGAGCTGGTGTTCGGCGAGCGCTCCTCGGTGGTGCTGGACCCGTCCGAGGAGCGCATCAAGGGCGAGTTCTCGGGAGTCAAGCGCACCTTCCTTCCCATGCACTCGATCCTGCGCATCGACGAGGTGAAGAAGCAGGGCACGGCCAAAATCACCGTGCTGGAGGCGGGCGCCAACGTGGCGCAGTTTCCCGTGCCGATGTACTCCGCGCCGCCCGGAGAGAAGAAGTGAGGTGCGGGTAGCGCATGCTGGAGATTCCGGGCGCACCGGCACTGTCCGCGTTTCGCATCGCCAAGCTCCTCGACCGCCTCGCGGCCGTCGAGCCCGCGGTCAGGGGGCTCACGGCGCGCTTCGTGCACTTCGCCGACCTCGAGCGGCCGCTCGAGGCCGCCGAGAGGGAAGTGCTCGGGCAGCTCCTCACCTACGGTCCGACTCTCCCGGCCGGCGACGGCGCCGCCGCGGGCGAGCGGGTGCTGATCGTGCCGCGCGCCGGCACGATCTCGCCCTGGTCGAGCAAGGCGACCGACATCGTGAGGGTCTGCGGACTTGGCGGCGTCCGCCGGGTGGAGCGCGGCATCGAGTACACGCTGCGCGCGCCGCGCACCCTGGGGGCCGCCGGACTCACGCGGCTCGCGCCGGTGCTGTTCGATCGCATGACCGAGATGGCGCTGCTCGACTCGGGCGAGGCCGCGCGCCTCTTCGGGCACACGCAGCCGAAGCCGCTCGCGACCGTCCCGCTCGCCGGCGGGCGCGCCGCGCTGGCGGCGGCCAACGAGCGGCTCGGGCTCGCGCTCTCCGCGGACGAGATCGACTATCTGCTCGCGAGCTTCACGGCGCTCGGGCGCGATCCGACCGACGTCGAGCTCATGATGTTCGCGCAGGCGAACTCCGAGCACTGCCGCCACAAGATCTTCAACGCCGCCTGGACCATCGACGGCAAGCCGCGCGCCGAGTCGCTGTTCGCGATGATCCGCCACACGCACGCGGTGCATCCTCAGGGCGTGCTGTCCGCCTACCGCGACAACGCCGCGGTGATCGAGGGCAGCGTCGGCGCCCGCTACTTCCCGGATCCCGACAGCGGCATCTACCGCTCGAGCGTCGAGCCGATCGACATCCTGATCAAGGTCGAGACCCACAATCATCCGACCGCCATCTCGCCCTTCCCGGGTGCCGCGACCGGCTCGGGCGGCGAGATCCGCGACGAGGGCGCGACCGGCCGCGGCGCCAAACCCAAAGCGGGGCTCACCGGATTCTCGGTGTCGAACCTGCGTATTCCGGGCTACGAGCGCCCGTGGGAGCGCGACTTCGGCGCGCCCGCGCGCATTGCCTCGGCGCTCGAGATCATGACCGAGGGCCCGATCGGAGCGGCATCCTTCAACAACGAGTTCGGCCGCCCGGCGGTATGCGGGTACTTCCGCACGCTCGAGCTCGAGCTTCCCGGGGACGGCCCGAACCGCGCGCGCGGCTACCACAAGCCCATCATGGTCGCGGGCGGCCTCGGCAACATCCGCCGCGCGCACGTCGAGAAGGCCGCGGTGCCGGCCGGCGCGCAGCTCGTGGTGCTCGGCGGACCCGCGATGCTGATCGGCCTCGGCGGCGGCGCCGCTTCCTCCGTCGGCAGCGGCAGCTCGAGCGCCGACCTCGATTTCGCCTCGGTGCAGCGCGGCAACCCGGAGATGCAGCGCCGCGCGCAGGAGGTGATCGATCACTGCTGGTCGCTCGGGGAGCGTAATCCGATCCTGCTCATCCACGACGTGGGCGCCGGCGGCCTCTCCAACGCCGTACCCGAGTCGGTCGCGCCCGGCGGGCGCGGCGCGCGCATCGACCTGCGGGCGATCCCGAGCGCCGAGCCGGGCATGTCGCCCATGGAGCTCTGGTGCAACGAGGCGCAGGAGCGCTACGTGCTGATCATCGCAGCCGGAGCGCTCGGGCGCTTCGCCGCATGCGCGGCGCGCGAGCGCTGTCCGTTCGCGGTGATCGGCGCGATCGACGGCAGCGGCCGGCTCACGGTGTCCGATCCGCTGTTTCGCGACCGGCCGGTCGACATGCCGCTCGATGTGCTGCTCGGCAAGCCGCCGCGCCTGCATCGCGAGGCGACGAGCGTCGCCCCGCTCAGGCGGCGCTTCGACTCAAAGTCCGTCGTCCCCACGGAGGCGCTGTACCGCGTGCTGCGGCTGCCGGCGGTGGCGGACAAGACCTTCCTCATCACCATCGGCGACCGGACCGTGGGCGGGCTCGTGAGCCGCGACCAGCTGGTGGGACCGTGGCAGGTGCCGGTGAGCGATGTCGCCGTCACCGCGGCCGATTACGAGGGCGTGGCCGGTGAGGCGCTGGCGATGGGCGAGCGCACCCCGGCGGCGCTCCTCGATGCGCCCGCCTCGGGAAGGCTCGCGGTCGCCGAAGCCGTCACCAACATTCTGGCGGCGGATGTCGGTTCGCTCTCGCAGATACGCCTGTCGGCCAACTGGATGGCCGCGAGCGGCGAGCCCGGCGAGGACGCCGCGCTCTATGCGACCGTCGCGGCGGTCGCGAAGGAGCTCTGTCCGGCGCTCGGCATCGCGATCCCCGTGGGCAAGGACTCGCTCTCGATGCAGACGCGCTGGAGCGCGGGCGGCGTCGAGAAGAGCGTGGTAGCGCCCGTATCGCTCGTCGTCTCGGCGTTCGCACCCATCGCGGACGTGCGCCGCACGCTCACCCCGGCGCTCGCGCTCGATGGCAACCCAAGCTCGCTGTGGCTCATCGATCTCGCCGCCGGCCGCAACCGCCTCGGGGCCTCCGCGCTCGCGCAGGTGTACGGGGAGCTGGGCGAGGAGCCCGCCGATCTCGATGAGCCGCAACGGCTGATCGCGCTGGCCGCGGCGCTCAAGGAGCTGCGCGCCGCGAAGCTGCTGCGCGCCTACCACGACCGCTCCGACGGCGGACTTCTCGTCACGCTCCTCGAGATGGCGTTCGCGGGGCACTGCGGGCTCGATATCGCGCTGCCCGAGGCGCGCGGCGACGCCGCGGCGCAGCTCTTCAGCGAGGAGCCCGGTGTGGTGGTGCAGGTCCTCGCGGCCGATGAGCCCGCGCTGCGCGATATTCTCGCGCGTCATGGCTTGAGCTCCGCGGCGCTGCGCCTCGGCGCGCCGCAGGCGGAGCTGCGCGTCAGGGTGCGGGTGGGGGCGGTGCTGATCGACGAGGCGTGGACGGATCTCAGGCGCGCCTGGTCCGAGACCTCCTGGCGCATGCGCCGGCTGCGCGATGACCCGCAGTGCGCCGACGAGGAGTTCGCCGCGCAGGGCGCCGAGGCCGACCCCGGCCTCACGGTGGATCTCAAGTTCGACCCGCGCGAGGACATCGCAGCGCCCTACATCGCGCGCGGCGTGAAGCCCAGAGTCGCGATCCTGCGCGAGCAGGGCGTCAACAGCCAGACCGAGACCGCAGCGGTGTTCGCCCAGGCGGGCTTCGAGCCGCACGACGTGCACATGACGGACCTCCTCGGCGGGGCGCGCACGCTCGGCGAGTTCAAGGGACTCGTGGCCTGCGGCGGCTTCAGCTACGGCGACGTGCTCGGGGCGGGCGAGGGCTGGGCCAAGTCGATCCTGTTTCACGCCGCGGTGCGCGCCGAGTTCGAGCGCTTCTTCGCGCGCGCCGACAGCTTTGCGCTCGGCATCTGCAACGGCTGCCAGATGTTTGCGGCGCTCAAGAGCCTGATTCCCGGCACCGGGCACTGGCCGCGCTTCGTGCAGAACCGCAGCGAGCAGTACGAGGCGCGTTTCCCGCTGGTGGAAGTGCTGCCCTCGCCCTCGGTGCTGCTTCAGGGGATGGCGGGATCGCTGTTGCCGATCGCGGTATCCCACGGCGAGGGGCGGGCGGAGTTTCCCTCGCCCGAGGCGGCCGCCGCCTGCGCGGCGAGCGGGGGGGTGGGCTTGCGCTACGTGCGGCACGATCGCAGCGTCGCCGCCGCCTATCCCGCCAACCCGAGCGGCAGCCCCTTCGGTATCGCCGCGCTCTGCAATGCGGATGGGCGCGTGACCATCACCATGCCGCACCCGGAGCGCTCGTTCCGGTACCTGCAGAATTCCTGGCGGCCCGGCGGCGCCGACGGGTACAGCGGCTGGATGCGCCTCTTCCGCAACGCGCGGCTCTTCGTCGGCTGACGGAGCCTTCAGCTCGCCTCGACGAGCGGCGTGATCTTGTGGCTGCCGGTCTCCTCGAGGAAGAAGCGCCGCACCATGATGGCCTGCTGGAGGCGGCCCTTGCGCACGTAGGCCTCGTACAGGAGGTCCTTCATCACCTCGAGCATGATCCCCGCCTGATAGCCGTCGAGCAGCGGCAGGTTGGCGCGCGCGTCGAGCTCGGCGCCGAACAGTACGTTGCGCATGCGGGTGAAGAGGTCCGGCGCGATGTCGGTGAGGTCGCGCAGTCCGTTCAGCTCATCGAAGAGGCGCAGCTTGCCGGCTTCGCCGAGGTCGGCAAACATCGCCTGCGCAGTGCGCCGGCACATGGAGGCGAAGGCGTTGAAGGCGTCGTGCGTGAAGCAGGTGAGGGCTTCGCGGAACAGCAGCTCGACCTCCTCCGGAATGTAGGTGAAGCTGAATTTCTCCCGCGCCCGCTCGACTTCCGTGAACTGCGGCGAGAGCTCGATGCGCGCCGCGCCGTACACCCGCACCGTGAAGCGCAGGAAAATCGGCGCGTGGCAGGCGTCGCACAGGTACACCACCCCGACCTGCTTCGGCCGGTAGAGCTGCAGATCCTCGAAGCGCGGCACGGCGCTCGGCGTGATGTGCGCGACCGTCTGGCAATGCGGGCAGGTCACGACCAGGTTCTTGTCCTGGTCGTGATGCAGGCGGCTCGCCGAGTCGATGTACGACGACATACCCTTCATCGCGCACTGCGCGGGCTGTTGTTTTCGTGTCCGTCGCGCTGCGCCGCTCCATGTTACCTGATCGCGCCGCGAGCCACCCCTCCGTGCCGGAAAAGCCGCTGCGCGCGCGCCGCCGCGGCGGCCGCCGCCCGGCGGGGTACGTTATGTCACAGGACGGGCGGCGCGCGCGAAGGCGAGGATGCGGTCGGCGAGCGTCGCGTATTCACCGCTGAAGTGGTGACCCTTGCCGACCTGCTCGCGTGCCAGACGCGCACCGGAGGCGAGGCCCGGACAGATCGAATCCGACTCGCCCTCGCCGTAGATGCAGAGCACGGGCACCTCACCGAGAGCGGCGACCTCGGGGCGGGTGGGCGGACCGCCGTCGCCGCTGCCGACCCAGTCGGCGATGCTCACCTCGAAGGAGGCGCTGGAGTCGATGCCGAGGAGGCTGACGCTCGCCACCCGCGCGCGCAGGTCCGGCGGCAGCCGATTGACCACGAAGGGCAGCACGTCGGCGCCGAAGGAATACCCGACCAGGATGACACGCTCCTTGTTCCACGCCGCCAGGTAGTGGCGCATGAGGCGCGCCACGTCGCGCGCGGTCTCATCGGGCGTGCGCTGCGTCCAGAAGTACTTGAGCGAGTTGAGCCCGACGGTCGGCACGCCGCTCGCGGCGAGGCGCGCGGCGAGCTCCTGGTCGAGGCCGGCCCAGCCGCCGTCGCCGGTGAGGAGCAGCGCGAGCTCGGCGGAGCTCCCGGCGGCGCGCACCTCGGTCACCGGCAGATCGCCGATCTCGGGCGGCCGCGCCGGGGGAGTCTCGGCCGGGGTCGTGAGCCGCGCCCAGGCGGCGCGAAACTGCGGCATCCAGTTGCGCTCGACCGAGAAGCCGTGGCCGACGAGCGGCAGCCGCACCACCTCGGCGTTGGCCACCTGCACGGCGAACTCGTCGACGGCCTTCGCGCTGCATACCTCGTCCTTCTGTCCCTGGAAGGCGACCCACGGCTGCTTGAGCGTCGCGGCCGGCGCCAGCACCAGCTCGTGCTGCTTGTTCGGCGTGTAGTGGAGCCCGGCGCCCGGGCAGAGCGCCGCACCCGCGAAATCCTGGTCGGCGCAGAAGCCGAGGCTCAGCGCGCCGGCGAACGTGCCGGGGGGCGATTGCACCAGCGTCGCGTACACGACCGTGGCGCCCGAGGAATAGCCGACGAGCACCGGCACGTGGTACTCGCGCATGCCGATCTCTTTCTGCACCTGGTGGCTGAGGGCCTCGAAATCCGCGGCGATCATCTGGCAGGGTGCGCCGGGCCTGGCGGCCGCCTCCCCGAGCCGCGCGAGATAGCGGCGGATGTCGGCGCCGATCACCACCGCGCCCGTGTCGCGCAGCGCCTTCGCCATGTTGATCACGCCGAGCTCCCAGCCGCCGTCGCCCGAGAGGAAGATGGCGACGCTGTTGGGTTTGCGGTCGGGAATGTAGACGCTCACCGTGCCGAAGCGCCCGGCCGAGAGGTGCACGTCGGCGCCATCGCCGGCGGCGGTCTTGTGCGTCCTGGCGGCCGGTGCGGCCGCGGCGCCGGCGGCGGCCGCGGCGGTGTGGGCGGCGGACGCGGCGTAAGCGGCGAGCAGCATGAGCATCACGGCAGGGAGTCTCGGGGTCATCGCGCGAACAGCTCCTTCATTCCTCCGGCAATCAGCGTCGAGACGTCGATCAGCACGCGCGGCAGCGCGATGCCGCCGCGCGCCACGAGGTAACGCGGCTCCCACGCCGGGTCGAACTTCGCCTTGTAGCGGCGCAGCCCCTCGAAGTTATAGAAGTGCTCGCCGTGACGGAAGATGAAGTTTCCGACCCGATGCCAGGCGGGCGCGAGCGGATGCGCCTCGAGGCCCGCGAGCGGCGCCATGCCGAGATTGAAATGGCGGAAGCCGGCGCGCTGTCCCCACAGCATGAGCTCGATGAAGAGGTAATCCATCGCGCCGCGCGGGGCCTCGGGACCGAAGCGCATGAGATCGACGGACAGCTCCGCCTTGGTCCCCGTCGTCCAGAGGTTGGCGAACGCCACCGGCGCACCTTCGGCGCGCACCACCGCGACGGGAAACTGCTCGAGGTACTGCGCCGAGAACGCCCCCACCGAGAAGCGCTTCTCACCGGTCGATTTGCTCGCGAGCCAGGCGTCGGATATGCGTCTGAGCGAGGGCAGGAGCGGCGCGACGCCCTCGGGCGGCACGACCTCGAAGCTGGCACCGTCGCGCTGCGCGCGGCGGTGCGCCTGGCGCAGCTCCGCGCGCGAGCCTCCCTCGAGCGAGAACTCCCCGAGCGGCACGCGCGCCTCCTCGCCGATCTTGAGCGCCGCCAAACCCAAGTCGACGTAGAGCGCGAGCCGCTCGGCGCACACCTGGTAGAACACCGTGTCGCAGCCGTGATGGTCGGACATCTCGCGCAGCCGCCACACCAGCTCCTCGGCGCCCTCGCGCGCGCCCACGGGATCGCCGAGCGCGATCCAGCTGCGGCCCGCGATCTGGTACATGACGAAGGCGGTCCCGGCCTCGTTGAAGAGCAGGCGCTTGTCGCCCGTGAGGGCCGCGTTCGCCAGCGTGTTGTCGCACCGCCCGATGAGCACGCGCGCCCGCGCCAGCTCGTCGGGACCTGCGACCGCGGGCTCGGGCCGCGCCGGCCGCAGCACGTTGAGCAGCACGTAAGCGGTGCCGAGCACCACGATCGAGAGCGTGGCGCGCAGCATGCGCGGCGCATTGCCATCGAGCGCGAAGGTCCACCACAGCTCGTGCGAGTAGGGGACGTGCCGGTAGGAGATGACCCCGAGCCAGACCGCGAGCGCGACCACCCCGACGACGCTCGCCACCCACACCGGGGTGAAGCGCTCGGAGAAGATCGCGGTCGGGCGGTAGAAGGCGCGCCGGCCGAGCACCAGCACGCCGAGCACGAGCGCGAGCAGCGTCGCCTCCTCGAAGTCGAGACCCTTGAGGAGCGAGGCGAAGATGCCCCCGATGAGCAGCCACACGATGATGTGATAGGCGGCTTCGACGCGGCGGAAGAGGGCGCGCGAGAGCACCAGAAGCCCGAGGCCGATGATGCTGCCCGCCAGATGCGACACCTCGAGCACCGCGAGCGGCAGGAACCGGTCGAGGAATGCGAGGCGCTCCTCGATCGCCGGGGTCGCCCCCGAGAAGAGCAGCAGCGCCCCCGCGAGAAAGGTGAGCGCGCCCGCCACCTGGGGCACGACCGGTGCGATGTAGAGGGACGCGAGCTCCTGCGCCCGCAGCACGCGGCTGCGCTGCGCCGCGAGCTCCTTGGAGCCGAACAGCAGTGTCCCGAACACGAGCGGCACCAGGTAGTAGACGGCGCGGTAGGCGAGCAGCGAGCCGAGCAGCGCATCCGCCGGCACGCCCGGCAGGGTGAGGAGCATCACCGCCTCGAACACGCCGACCCCGCCTGGCACGTGGCTCACGATGCCGGCGATGACCGCGAGCGCATAGGTGCCGATGAACGGCACGAAACCGATGTGCGTCTCCACCGGCAGCAGCGACCAGAGCACCGCCGAGGAGAGCGACAGGTCCGCGACCGAGAGGGCGAGCTGCGCCAGCCCGATCGCCGGTCCCGGGGCGCGCAGCGCCCAGCCGCGCAGCTCGAGCGTGCCGCGCGCGAGCGCCGCCCAGAGCGCATAGAGCGCCACGGCGGCGAGCAGCACCGTCCCGGCGAGCAGCGCCCAGTTGTGACGCAGGTGCAGGATCTGCGCGGCAGGCGCGGGGGAGAGGAACAGTGACAGCCCGGCGACGGTCGCGAGTCCGATGCCGAGCGAGAGGCTGCAGAAGGCGGAGATGGTCGCCACATCGATCGCGCTCACGCCCGCCGTGGCATACAGGCGGAAGCGGATCGCCGCTCCGGTGAAGGCCGAGAAGCCGAGCGTGTGCCCGAAGGAGTAGGCGATGAAGGAGGTGAAGAGGATGCGCGGATAGGGGATCGCGCGGCGCAGGTAGGCGAGCGCCAGCACGTCGTAGTTGGACAGCAGCCAGTAGCTCGCCGCGGTGAAGCCGAGCGCCGCGAGCACCTGGCGGCGCGGGATCGCGTGCAGGTGCGCGAGGACGCTCCGCACGTGCAGGTGCGCGAGCTGGCGGTGGAGGATCAGCACCACCGCGGTGAATACCAGCAGTGCCGCGAGCGGCCCCGCCCAGCGCCAGCGGCCGCGGTCCTCGCCCAACTCCCCTGCCGTTAGCCTCGGCGCTGACAAGACTGTGCGGCGCCTCCGTCAGCGCGTGAGCGGCTTGTACCTGATGCGATGCGGCTGCAGCGCCTCGGCGCCGCGGCGGCGCTGGAAGTCGGCCACGTACTCCTGGTAGTTGCCCTCGAACCACACGACCTGGGAGTCGCCCTCGAAGGCGAGGATGTGAGTCGCGATGCGATCGAGGAACCAGCGGTCGTGGGAGATGACCACCGCGCAGCCCGGAAAGGCGAGCAGAGCGTCCTCGAGCGCGCGCAGCGTCTCGACGTCGAGATCGTTGGTCGGCTCATCGAGCAGCAGCACGTTGCCCCCGGCGCGCAGCACCTTGGCGAGATGCACCCGGTTGCGCTCGCCGCCGGAGAGCTCGCCGATCAGCTGCTGCTGCTGCGCGCCCTTGAAGTTGAAGCGGCCCACATAGCCGCGCGAGGGGGTCTCGTAAGCGCCCACCTTGATCACGTCGAGACCGCCGGAGATCTCCTGCCAGACGGTCTTGCGGTCGTCGAGCGTCTGGCGCGACTGGTCGACGTAGGCGAGGCGCACGCTCGGACCCACGCGGATCTCGCCGGCGTCGGGCTTCTCGGCGCCGGTCAGCATGCGAAACAGCGTCGTCTTGCCGGCGCCGTTCGGGCCGATGATGCCGACGATGCCGCCGCGCGGCAGGCTGAAGGCGAGGTTGTCGATGAGCAGCCGCTCGCCGTAGCCCTTGCGCAGACCCTCGACCGCGACAACCAGGTCGCCGAGGCGCTCGCCCGGCGGGATGTAGATCTCGTTGGTCTCGTTGCGCTCCTGGAACTCGCGTGAGGCGAGCTCCTCGTAGCGCTGCACGCGCGCCTTGCTCTTCGCCTGGCGCGCCTTGGGGTTCTGCCGCACCCACTCGAGCTCGTGGGCGAGGGCCTTGCGCAGCGCCTCCTGCTCGCGCTCCTCGAGCGCCAGCCGCTGCTCCTTCTGCTCGAGCCAGGAGGAGTAGTTGCCGTGCCAGGGGAGCCCAAAGCCGCGGTCGAGCTCGAGGATCCACTCGGCCACGTTGTCGAGGAAGTAGCGGTCGTGGGTGACCGCGATGACGGTGCTCGGGTATTCCTCGAGGTAGCGCTCGAGCCAGGCGATCGATTCCGCGTCGAGATGGTTGGTCGGCTCATCGAGCAGCAGCATGTCGGGAGCCGAGAGCAGCAGCCGGCAGAGCGCCACGCGGCGCTGCTCGCCGCCCGAGAGCGTGGCAATGCTCGCCTCCCACGGCGGCAGGCGCAGCGCGTCGGCCGCGATCTCGAGCTTGCGCTCGAGCTCCCAGCCGCCGCCCGCATCGATCGCATCCTGCAGCTGCGCCTGGCGGTCGAGGAGCCTGCTCATCTCCTCCTCGGGAAGCTCCTCCGCGAAGCGCTCGTTGAGCGCCATGAACTCCTCGAGCTGGCGGAACGTCTCGCCGAGGCCTTCCATGACCGTGGTGCGCACGTCCCGCCCGGGGTCGAGCTGCGGCTCCTGCGGCAGGAAGCCGATGCGGATGCCGCTCTGCGGGCGCGCCTCGCCGTCGAACTCCTTGTCGATGCCCGCCATGATTCTGAGGAGCGACGACTTTCCCGCGCCGTTAAGGCCCAGCACGCCGATCTTGGCGCCGGGAAAGAAGGACAGGCTGATGTCGCGCAGGATCACCCGCTTCGGCGGGACGAGCTTCGACACGCGGTTCATCGTGTAGATGTACTGAGCCATGGAACGACCGGTGGCAGGGGATGGAACGATTATACGGGGTGCGGCGCGGCGGACGGCTTTGGGCTCCGCCCCGCTGTGCTAGGCTCCTCCCGGCGGACTCAAGCCTTCGGGAGCTGTCGACGCACATGAATGCCGGCGTGGGGGTGGTGGTGAGCGAGCGGCTCGCCCGTTACAGCTTCGGCGACGGCCATCCGTTCGGACCCGACCGGCTCGCCGCCTTCATGCGCGAGTACGAGGCGCGCGGCCTCGACCGGCGCGTGCAGGTCCTCGAGCCGCGCACCGCCTCCGAGGAGGAGCTGCGCGCGTTTCACAGCCCCGCGTATCTGGAGTTCGTGCGCGAGCGCTCCGCGAGCGGCACCGGGCTCCTCGACGCCGGCGACACGCCGGCCTTCCGCGGCGTGTACGAGGCGGCCGCGGGAGTCGTGGGGGCGACCCTGAGCGCGATGGAGGCGATCATGCGCGGCGAGTGCCGCCGCGCCTTCGTGCCGATCGCGGGACTGCATCACGCGGCGCGCGAGCGCGCCGCGGGCTTTTGCGTCTTCAACGACTGCGGGGTCGCGATCGAGCTCCTGAAGCGCGCGGGCTTGAAACGCGTCGCCTACGTCGACATCGACGCGCACCACGGCGACGGGGTGTTTTACGCCTTCGAGGACGACGCCGCGGTGGTGTTCGCCGACCTGCACGAGGACGGGCGCTACCTCTATCCCGGCACCGGCGCGAGCGGCGAGACGGGCCGCGGAGCGGCGGCCGGCATGAAGCTCAACGTGCCGCTGCCGCCGGGCGCCGACGATGCCGTCTTCGAGCAGGCGTGGCCGCGCGTGCTGCAGCACCTCGAGCGCTTCGAGCCCGAATTCGTCATCCTGCAGTGCGGGGCCGACAGCCTCGAAGGCGACCCGATCACGCACCTGCGCCTCTCGGCCCGCTCGCACGGGCACGCCGCCCGCTCGCTGAAGGAGCTCGCCGACCGCCTCGGGCACGGCCGCGTGCTGGCGCTCGGCGGCGGGGGCTACAACCGCGGCAACCTCGCCCAGGCCTGGAACGCGGTGCTGGAAAACCTGCTGTAGACCCTAAGCCGGGCCGCGAGCCTTCCGCCACGGCGCGTCGACGACAAGGGCGGCAGCGGGGCCCTTCCGGTACAATTTACGGTCCGTTTCCGCTTGGCTGGCAGCCGAGGCGTACCCGCATGTTCCGCAGCAACGAGACCATCGCAGACTTCGATCCCGAGCTGGCCCGGGCGCTGGACGGCGAACGCCGCCGCCAGGAGGATCACGTCGAGCTGATCGCCTCGGAGAATTACGCGAGCCCGCGGGTGCTGGCGGCGCAGGGCTCGGTGCTCACCAACAAGTACGCCGAAGGCTATCCCGGCAGGCGCTACTACGGCGGCTGCGAGTTCGTCGACGTGGCCGAGCAGCTGGCCATCGACCGGGCGAAGCAGCTCTTCGGCGCGAGTTACGCCAACGTGCAGCCGCACTCGGGCTCGCAGGCGAACGCCGCGGCCTATCTCGCCCTGGTGCAGCCCGGCGATCCGATCCTCGGCATGAGCCTCGACCACGGCGGGCACCTGACGCACGGCGCCAAGGTCAATTTCTCCGGCAAGCTCTTCCGCGCCGTGCAGTACGGCATCCGCCCCGAGAACGGCGAGATCGACTACGCGCAGGTGCAGCGCCTCGCCGAGGAGCACCGGCCGAAGATGATCGTCGCCGGCTTCTCCGCCTACTCGCGCGTCGTCGACTGGGCGCGCTTCGGGACGATCGCGCGCGAAGTGGGCGCCTACTTCGTGGTGGACATGGCGCACGTCGCGGGGCTCGTGGCGGCCGGCCTCTACCCGAACCCGCTGCCGCACGCCGACGTCGTGACCACCACGACTCACAAGACGCTGCGCGGCCCGCGCGGCGGGCTGATCCTCGCGCGCGCCAACGACGAGATCGCGAAGAAGCTCGGCTCGATGGTGTTCCCCGGGCTGCAGGGCGGGCCCCTCATGCACGTCATCGCCGCCAAGGCGGTGGCATTCAAGGAGGCGATGCAGCCCGAGTTCCGCGACTATCAGCGCCAGGTGCTCGCCAACGCGCGGGCAATGGCGGCGCGGCTCGCGAAGAACGGCTACCAGATCGTCTCCGGCGGCACCGACAACCACCTGTTCCTCATGAGCCTCGCCGACCGCAACATCACCGGCAAGGATGCGGATGCGGCACTCGGGCGCGCCAACATCACCGTCAACAAGAACGCCGTGCCGAACGACCCGCGGCCGCCGATGGTGACGAGCGGACTGCGGATCGGCACGCCCGCCTCGACCACGCGCGGCTTCAAGGAGCGCGAGGTCGAGCAGGTGGCGGACTTCATCACCGAGGTGCTGGACGCGGAGGGTGCGGCGGCGGCGATCGAGCGCGTACGCCCGCAGGTGATCGAGCTCTGCCGGCGCTTCCCGGTCTACGGCGCCTGAGCGGACCGCGCCGCAGCCTCAAGCCGCATGCACTGCCCCTTCTGCGGCCACGAGGAGACCAAGGTGAACGACTCGCGGCTCGCCGGCGAGGGACGGCAGATCCGCCGCCGCCGGGAGTGCCTCAAGTGCGGCGAGCGCTTCACGACCTTCGAGACCGCCGAGCTCGTCATGCCGGTGGTGGTGAAGGGCGATCGCGCGCGCGAGGCCTTCGACGAGGCGAAGCTGCGCGCCGGCATGGAGAAGGCGCTGGAGAAGCGCCCGGTGCCGCGCGAGCAGCTCGATGAGGCGGTGAGCCGCATCGTTCACCAGGTCCGCAGCCTCGGGGAGCGCGAGGTGAGCTCGCGCGCCATCGGCGAGCTCGTGATGGAGGAGCTGCGGCACCTCGACGAGGTCGCCTACGTGCGCTTTGCCTCCGTGTACCGGCAGTTCGAGGACGTTCAGGCATTTCACGACGAGATCGAGCGGCTGCGCAGCGCGCGCACCTCCGCCCCGGCGCACCGGCAGCCGCCCGCGCACAAGCGCCGCGCCGGGCGCGCTGCGAACCGCGACCAGTTGCCGCTCCTGCCCGGGGAGGGGAGCGATGAGGAGCCGGGCGCCGGCGGCAAGCAGTAGCCGATGTTCTCCGACTTCGACCGCAGGGCAATGCAGCGCGCGCTCGAGCTCGCGGCCCGCGGGCTCGGGAGCACCGAGCCGAATCCGCGGGTCGGGTGCGTGATCGCGCGCGGCGGAGACGTCGTCGGCGAAGGCTGGCACCGGCGCGCCGGCGAGGCGCACGCCGAGGTGGTGGCGCTGCGCGAGGCGGGGGCGCGCGCCGCGGGCACGAGCGTGTACGTGACGCTCGAGCCGTGCAGTCACGAGGGGCGCACGCCGCCGTGCGTCGAGGCGCTGATCGAGGCGCAGGTGGCGCGCGTGGTGTACGCCATCGACGATCCCAACCCGCAGGTCGACGGACAGGGCGCGCAGCGGCTGCGCGCGGCGGGTGTCGCGGTGGAGGCGGGTCTGCTCGCCGCCGAGGCCGCCGAGCTCAACCCCGGGTTCCTCAAGCGCATGCGCACCGGTCTGCCGTGGGTGCGGGTCAAGCTCGCCATGAGCCTCGACGGGCGCACCGCGCTCGCGCGCGGCGAGAGCCGCTGGATCACCGGCGAGGCGGCGCGCGCGGACGTGCAGCACTGGCGCGCGCGCAGCTCCGCGATCCTCACCGGCGTCGGCACCGTGCTCACCGACGACCCGCGGCTCGATGTGCGGCTGCACGCCGAAGCGGACGAGCAGGGTGCGCGGCAGCCGCTGCGCGTGGTGCTCGACAGCCACTTGCGTACTCCGCCCGGCGCGCGGCTGTTCTCCACCGGCGGGGAGGTGCTGATTCTGACGGCGCAGAGCTCGTTCCAGGACGTGCAGTCGGGTATGCGGCTCACCCAGGGCGGGGCGCGCATCGAGGCGGCGCCGGAGACGGATGGTCGTCTGTCGCTCGAGGCGGTGCTCGCCAGGCTTGGGGAGCTCGAGGTCAACGAGCTGCAGGTCGAGGCGGGCCCCACCCTCGCCGGTGAGCTGGTGCGGCTGTCGCTCGCGGACGAGCTGCTGGTCTACCTGGCGCCGCGAGTCCTCGGCAACCGCGCGCGGCCCCTGCTCGCGCTGCCGGAACCGCCGACCCTGAGCGAGGCGCAGGATTTCAGCACGGTCGAGGCCCGTATGATCGGCGATGACTGGCGGCTGCGGCTGCGCCCGCGGGCGGCGGCGGCCGACTGAGATCCAGGAGGAGGAGGACGCTTGTTCACCGGGATCGTGACGGACCTGGGCACGGTGACCGGGCGCGAGCCCCGCGGCGGGGACCTGCGCCTCGTCGTCGGCTTCGCGCAGCTCGATGAGGGACGCGTGCGCATCGGCGACAGCATCTGCGTGCAGGGATGCTGTCTCACCGTCGCCGCGCGCGCGGGACGCACCTTCGCCGCCGATCTCTCGCGCGAGACGCTCTCGCTCACGACGCTCGGGGCTCTCGCGGTCGGCGCGGCGGTGAATCTCGAGCCCGCGCTGCGTGCCGGCGACGCGCTCGGCGGCCACCTGGTGTCGGGACACGTCGACGGCATCGCGCGCGTCACCAGCGTCGAGTCCGACGCGCGCTCGCGACGGCTCACGATTGCGGTACCCGGGGAGCTCGCGCGCTACATCGCGCGCAAGGGCTCGGTGACCGTCGACGGCGTGAGCCTCACGGTGAACGAGGTGGCGGGCGCGAGCTTCGGCGTCAACATCATCCCGCACACCCAGGCGGTGACCACGCTCGGGGCGCTGACCGCGGGCGCCGCGGTCAATCTGGAGGTGGATCAGCTCGCCCGCTACGTCGAGCGGTTGCGGGAGCAGTGAACAAATCGGCAATCGCGGCGATGAGTCTCATCGCCCTCGGCAGGCGGTGCCGCCCCTCCCGGCAGCGCCGGCCGCGGCGCGGCAGGGACTGACTGTATACTGGCGAGCCATGTCCAGAGTCGTGCCACTCTCGGGAAAGCCGGCGCCCGCCGCGCCCGCAACCGGCCTCAACTCGATCGCGGAGCTGCTGGCGGAGCTGCGCGCGGGACGCATGGTCGTCGTCATGGACGACGAGGACCGCGAGAACGAGGGCGATCTCATCATGGCGGCCGAGTACGCCACGCCCGAGGCCGTCGCCTTCATGATCCGCCACACGAGCGGCATCATCTGCGTGCCGATCGAGGAGCGGCGGCTGACGGCGCTCGAGCTGCCGCAGATGGTTCCGGCCAACAGCGAGTCGCACCGCACCGCGTTCACCGTGTCGGTGGACCTGGCGCACGGCACCACCACCGGCGTGTCGTCCGCCGACCGCGCCGCCACGATCCGCGCACTCGCCGACAGCCGCTCGACGGCGGCGGACTTCGTGCGCCCCGGCCACATCTTCCCGCTGCGCCCGCGCGCCGGCGGCGTGCTGGTGCGCGCCGGGCACACCGAGGCGGCGGTCGACCTGTGCCGGCTCGCGGGGCTCACCCCGGTGGGGGTGCTGTGCGAGGTGATGAACGACGACGGCACCATGGCGCGGCGGCCGCAGCTCGAGGAGTTCGCGCGCCGCCACGGGCTCAGGATCGGCACGATCGCCTCGCTCATCCGCCATCGGCTGCGCACCGAGCGCTCCGTCGAGCGCATCGGCGAGCAGACGGTGCAGACGGCGTTCGGCGAGTTCCGTCTCTACGCCTACCAGGACCGCGTGAGTTTCGAGGTGCACCTGGCGCTCGCGCGCGGCCAGCTCGACGGGCCCGAGGCGCCGCTGGTGCGCGTGCACCTGCCGGACACGCTGCGCGATCTTCTCGGGGTGCGCACCGGCACGCGCGCCTGGACGCTGCACGATGCGCTCGAGCGCATCGCCGAGGCGGGCAACGGCGTGGTGGTGGTGCTGCGCCAGCAGGAGCCGCCCGCCGGGCTCGCCGGCACGCTGCGCTCCATCGCCCCGCTGCGCGAGGCGCCGCCCGCCGAGGCGCCGGGCGGCGGCGGCGAAGGCTCGGTGCTGCGGACCTTCGGCGTCGGCGCGCAGATCCTGAAGGACCTCGGGGTCAAGCGCATGCGGGTGCTGTCGGCGCCGAAGCAGATGCACGGCATCTCCGCCTTTGATCTCGAGATCGAGGGTTACGTCGGGGAAGAGGGGTGACCGGGCCGCGGACACCCGCAGGCGAAGTCGGCGCGCGCGGCCAGCGCGTGGCGGTCGTCGCGGCGCGCTTCAACGACTTCATCGTCGCGAGCCTCATCAAGGGCGCGCTCGCTGCGTGGACGGCGCGCGGCGGTGAGGCCGCGGACCTCGCCGTGATCCGCGTGCCGGGCGCTTTCGAGCTGCCGCTCGCCGCCAAGAAGCTCGGCGCCTCGGGCCGCTATGACGCGGTGGTGGCGCTCGGCTGCGTCATCCGGGGCGACACGCCGCACTTCGAGTACGTCGCGGGCGAATGTGCGCGGGGGCTGCAGCAGGCGAGCCTCGAGACCGGCGTCCCGGTCGCCTTCGGCGTGCTGACGGTCGAGACCGTCGATCAGGCACTCGAGCGCGCCGCGACCGAAGCCGGCAACAAGGGCGGGGAGGCGATGGAGACCGCGCTCGAGATGGCCGCGCTCCTCGAGCGCCTGTGAGCGCGGCGCCGATGAGCGGCAACACCCCGCAGCAATTCAGCGGCGCGCGCAGCGTGGCGCGCAAGCTCGCGCTGCAGGCGCTCTATCGCTGGCAGCTCAACGACTGCCCGTGGCAGGACCTGGTGCAGGAGTTCGCCGACGCCGAGGACATGCCGCGCGCGGACCGCGACTACTTCAGCGCGCTCATCGAGGGCGTGGTGCGCTCGCACGCGCAGCTCGAGGCGCGCCTCGCCGGCTGCACCGACCGCGAGCCGCGCCTGCTCGATCCGATCGAGCACGCGGCGCTGCTGATCGGGCTCTACGAGCTCGAGTTCGAGCCCGAGGTTCCCTTTCGCACGGCGATCAACGAGGCGGTGCAGCTCACCAAGCGCTTCGGCGCCACCGACGGCCACAAGTTCGTGAACGCGGTGCTGGACCGCGCCGCGCGCACCCTGAGGCCGGCCGAGCACTGATTCATGGGGCCGGACATCGGCTCCGTTGCCGGCGGCCAAGAGCGCGGTCCTGGCCGCCTGGACGGGTAGTACATGGCGCTGTCGGAATCCGAGCTCATCACGCGCTACTTCCGCACCTGCGGTGCGCAGCGGCGCGACGTGGCGCTCGGAGTCGGCGACGACGCGGCGCTCCTCGAGTGCCCGCCCGGCATGCAGCTGGTGGCCGCCACCGACACCCTGGTCGCGGGCGTTCATTTCCCGACCTCGGTGCCGGCAGCCGCGATCGGCCACCGCGCACTCGCCGTGAACTTGAGCGACCTCGCGGCGATGGGTGCGCGCCCGGCATGGGCGCTGCTCGCCCTCACGCTGCCGGCGGCGGACGAGGCATGGCTCGCGCAGTTCGCCGCGGGTCTCGGGAATCTCGCGCGCGCGCACGAGGTGGCGCTCGTGGGCGGCGACACGACGCGCGGGCCGCTCACCATCACCGTGCAGCTGCTCGGACACGTGCCGCACGGCCGCGCGCTCACGCGGGCAGGCGGGCGGGCCGGGGACCTGCTGTTCGTATCGGGCACGCCCGGCGATGCCGGGGCGGGACTCGCGATCGAGCAGGGGCGCCTCGCGGCGCCGCCGCAGGCGGCGCCGTACCTGCGCGAGCGTTTTCTGCTGCCGACGCCGCGCGTGGCGCTCGGCCAGCGGCTGCGCGACTACGCCCGGGCCTGCATCGACGTCTCCGACGGGCTGCTCGGCGATGCCGCCAAGCTCGCGGCGGCGAGCGGCGTCGGGCTCGAGATCTTCTGCGGCGAGCTGCCGCTATCGGCGCCCCTGCTGCAGACGCTCGGGCCCGACGCGGCGCGCGAGCTCGCGCTGACCGCCGGCGATGATTACGAGCTCGTGTTCGCGGTGGACCCGGCGCGCGCCGCCGAGCTCGAGCGCGAGCTGCCTGCGGCACAGTGGAATTACCGTCAAATCGGCGTGCTGCGCGCGGCTCCCGGCGCCGTGCTCACGCGCGACGGTACTGTGATGGAGTTCTCGCATTCCGGATACCAGCATTTCGCTTGAGGCCGCCTGAGCGCGCGCGGCGCCGGGCGTAGCGCGGGCGCCGCACGCAGCGCGGGGAGCGTGAGGCGTACATCACATCGCGCCGCCGGGTGTCGCCGTATGCTCCCGCGCGTTTCTGGCTGCTGCCAACACGCATGACGCTACCGGCTACAAGATCAATTCCACCCGCCAAGCCCGTCGCACGCATGCCCGACAAGATCGGCAAGTACGCGGTCATCAAGGAGGTCGGGCGCGGCAGCACCGGCGTCGTCTATCTCTCGCACGATGCCTATTACGGCCGCGACGTCGCCATCAAGGTCTACAACATGGACACCGGCGGCGACGAGGAGCGCGCGCGCATCGCGCGCAAGATGTTCCTGTCGGAAGCGCACCTGGTGGGCATGCTGCAGCACCCGCACATCCTGCCGATCTACGACGCCGGCGAGGAGAACGGCCGCTGCTACATCGTCACCGAGCACGTGCACGGCGCGCGCACCCTGGCGGCCTACTGCCGCCCGGACAACCTGCTGCGCATCGACGATACCGTCGAGATTATGTTCAAGTGCGCCAAGGCGCTGCACTACGCGCACTCGCGCGGCGTGATCCACCGCGACATCAAGCCGTCCAACGTGATGCTCACGCAGGACAGCGACGTGCGCATCATCGACTTCGGGATCGCGCTGGTGGCGGATTCCGACATCTCGCGCATCGAGGGCATCGCCGGCAGCCCCTCGTACATGTCTCCCGAGCAGGTGCAGAGCCTCGATCTCACCAACGCCTCGGATCTGTATTCGCTCGGCGCCGTCATGTACGAGCTGCTCACCGGCCAGCGGCCCTTCCGCGCCGGCAATCTGCAGAAGCTCCTGCATCAGATCGTGTACGCGACGCCGCCGCCCATTCATACGCTGCGCAAGGAAATCCCCGAGGAGCTCGAGGCGGTGGTGGCGATAGCGCTGCAAAAAGACCCGACCAAGAGGCACAAGAGCGGACTCGATTTCGCGGCCGAGCTCACCCGCGTGCATCAGCGGCTGCGCGAAGCCAACGCGCGCATCGACCGCCAGGAGCAGTTCGGCGTGCTGCGCAAGCTGAAGTTCTTCCACGAGTTCTCGCACGCCGAGATCTGGGAAGTGCTGCGCGCCAGCAGCTGGCAGGACTACAGCGCCGGGGAGGAGATCGTCAAAGAAGGCGAGATGGACGACCGCTTCTACATCCTGGTGATGGGCGCCTGCGCGGTCGAGCGTCACGGGCGGCGCGTCGGCGCGCTCGACACCGGCGACTGCTTCGGCGAGGCGAGCTACGTCCCGGGCGCCAAGCGTACCGCGACCATCCGCGCCGCCGCGCAGGTGACGGTGCTCAAGGTGAGCTCGACGCTGCTCGAGCAGGTGTCGGCCTCCTGTCAGCTGCGCTTCAACCGCGTGTTCCTGCGCTCGCTCATCGCGCGCCTGCAGAGCGCCGAGCGCGTCCCGCTCCCGGCCGTCACCGGCGCCTCCTGAAGGCGCGCCGCGGCGCGCTCCGGGCGCCCCGGTTCCCCGCGCGGCGAGCGCTCTTGCGCGCCGCCGCCGCCGGCTCCTACTCTGTCAGCCGTGCACCTGCTCCTCATCGAAGACGACCTCGAGGCCGCACGCTTCCTGGTGAAGGGCCTGCGCGAGAGCGGCTATACGGTCGACCATGCCGCCGACGGCCGCGAGGGCCTGTTCCGCGCCACCGAGGGTCAGTTCGACCTGGTGGTGACCGACCGGATGCTGCCGCACATCGACGGGCTCGCGATCATCGAGCTGATGCGCCGCAAGGGGCTGACCACCCCGGTACTGGTGCTGTCGGCGCTCGGCAGCGTCGATGACCGGGTCAAGGGACTGAAGGCCGGAGGCGACGACTACCTCACCAAGCCGTTCGCATTCGCGGAGCTGCTGGCGCGCGTCGAGGCGCTGCTGCGCCGGCGCTCGAGCGCGCCGCAGGCCACGCGGCTCAGGGTGGAGGACCTCGAGCTCGACCTGCTGGCGCGGCGCGTGAGGCGTGCCGGGCGCGAGGTCGAGCTCACGGCGCGGGAGCTGAAGCTCCTCGAGTTCCTCATGCGCCGCGCCGGCCAGGTGGTGACGCGCACCATGCTGCTCGAGGGCGTCTGGGACCTGCACTTCGACCCGCAGAGCAACCTGATCGACGTGCACATCAGCCGGCTGCGCCAGGCGATCGACCGCGGCTCGGATCACCCGCTCATCCACACGGTGCGCGGCTCGGGCTACGTGCTGCGCAGCGACAGTTGACATGAATTGCCCGGGATCGCGCCGTCCCTGTCGCGCCCCTCGCGCCCCTCGCGCCCCTCGCGCGGCGAGCAAAGAGCGTGGTTCTTGCTCGCCGCCCGCCGCCTGCGGCGCGGGTACCTTGCGCTGCGCTGTCCTGCTGCGCAAACCCCGGGTGCACGTCCCTGTGCACCCGCGCGGCGCTTTGCGCCTCGCCCGTGCACCCGTGAAGGGCCGGACGTGAAGCTCGATCTGTTCAACACCACCGCGTTCCGGATGTCGGTGGGCTACACGCTGCTCATCACCTTCGCCGTCGCGGCGACCCTCGTCAGCGCCTACAAGCTCACCGAGCGGCTGATCGACGACGAGCTCGACCTGATCATCGACACGGAGCTGAAGAGCCTCGAGGAGAAGTACGCGCGCAGCGGCGTCCCGGGAGTGACCGACGAGATCAATCTGCGCATCGAGAGCTGGGGGCGCATCGGCGGCGTGTACATGATCGCGGACGCCAATTTCGAGCGCATTGCCGGCAATCTGACCAGCTGGCCGTTCGACGGCATGCCCGGGGAGGCCTGGCCGCAGTTCGAGATCACCACCATCGAGCCGGGCCGGCGCGCCGTGCACCCGGTGCGGGCCGCGGTGCGCGCGCTCCCGGGCGGCGACCTGCTGCTGGTCGGCACCGACATCTCCCAGGGACGGCGCTTCGCCGAGAAGTTCCGCTTCGCGACCGTCTGGGGCATCGGCCTCTCGGCGCTGGTCGCCGCTCTGGCCGGCTTCTGGTTCAGCTACCGACTGGCACGGCGCGTCGACCAGGTGACCCGCACCTGCCAGCGCATCGTAGCGGGCGATCTCGGCTCGCGGCTGCCGCTCGCCGGGGCCAACGACGAGTTCGACTCGCTCGCGGCCTCGGTCAACCGGGTGCTCGACCGCCTCGAGGATCAGGCCGGGACGCTGCGCGCCACCTTCGACTCGACGGCGCACGACCTGCGGGCGCCGCTGCACCGGCTGCGCACGCGCCTGGATGCGCTGCTGCTGCGCTCGCCGCTCGAGCCCGCGGTGCAGGAGTCGATCGAGTCGGCGCTGCGCGAGGTCGATCAGCTGCAGCGCACGCTCGCGACGCTGCTGCAGATCGCGCTGGCCGAATCCGGAGCCCCGCTCGCCTCGCTGGCCGCGGTCGATGTCGGGGAGCTGGCCGCCGAGCTGGTCGAGCTCTTCGAGCCGGTCGCCGGGGCCCAGGGGGTCGAGCTCGCCTGCGAGCACGAGCCCCAGGCGCTGGTGCAGGGCAACCGCCAGCTGCTCGCGCAGCTGCTCACCAACCTGATCGAGAACGGGCTGAAGTACGTGCCCGCGGGCGGCAGGATCGAGGTGGCGGTGCGGCGGCTCGCCGGTTGCGTGCGCCTCGTAGTGAGCGACAACGGTCCGGGCATCGCACCCGAAGACCGCGCCCGCGCCGCCCAGCCCTTCGCGCGCTTCGGACCGGGGAAGCAGGGCGGCAGCGGCCTCGGGTTGAGTCTCGTCGCGGCGATCGCCCGGCTGCACCGCGGGCGGCTCGAGCTCGAGAGCAACGAGCCCGGGCTCAGGGTCGTCGTCGAGCTGCCCCGTCAGCCATGATCGGCGCGCGGCGCGGGCGGCGGAGCCGCCGGGGTCTTCCCCGCCGTGCAATCCCTGACGAACTGCTCGCGCTGCTTGCCCGAGAGCTGTTTCGCGGTCGCTTCCCTGTTGCAGGCCTTGAGCGTCGGGTGCTTCACGGGCGTGGCGGTCGGCGCAGAGGGCGGGTCGGCGGCGAGCGCGGCGCCTGCGGCGAGGATGGCCAGAGCGGCCAGCAGAATCCTTGAGTTCATGCGCACAGCTCCTCACTGCCGTCGCGGACGACGAAGCTCGGGAAATTAGCTGCCGCGGCCTGTCGCCGCGATGACGGCGGCATTAAGAAATCGTCATGCGCGGGGCAGCGTGCGATCTACGCGTCCTTGTCGTGCTCGATGAGGGCGTAGGCCGAGTGGTTGTGGATGGACTCGAAGTTCTCCGCCTCGACCACGTAGGCGGCGACGCGCTCGTCGCGATTCAGGCGTCCCGCGACGTCGCGCACCAGGTCCTCGACGAACTTCGGATTGTCGTAGGCGCGCTCGGTCACGTATTTCTCGTCCGGGCGCTTCAGGATCCCGTAGAGCTCGCACGAGGCCTCGCTCTCGGCGATCTCGATGAGCTCCTCGATCCACATGTGGCTGCGCAGCCTCGCGGTGATGGTCACGTGCGAGCGCTGGTTGTGGGCGCCGCGGTCGGCGATGCGCTTCGAGCAGGGGCAGAGGCTCGTGACCGGCACCGCCACGCGCACCCACAGCTCGGTGCGGCCGCGGCGGTGCTCGCCGATCAGGCTCGCGTGGTAGTCCATGAGGCTCTCGACCTCCGAGACCGGCGCCTTCTTCGTCACGAAGAACGGGAAGCTCATCTCGATGTGGCCGGTCTCGGCCTCGAGGCGGGCCGTCATCCCGGCCAGCATGGCGCGAAACGACTCCACCGAGATCTCGCGCTCGGCGTGCAGCGCCTCGACGAAGCGCGACATGTGCGTGCCTTTGAAGTCGTGCGGCAGGCTCACGTACATGTTGAAGGTTGCAATGGTGTGCTGCTCTCCCGCGGAGCGGTCCCTGACCCGCACCGGGTGGCTGATGTCCTTGATGCCGACGCGGTTGATCGGCAGCGCGCGCGTGTCGGCGCGCGCTTGCACGTCCTCGAGCTCGCGGGCGGGGGCGCGGACGGCTTTGGCAGCGGCGGCTTTCGGTGTCATGTGTCAAAAGCCTACAGGAATGCCCGGCAAGCGCGTCCTCCTTAATGAGGAGCTCAGCTTCCCCCCGCCGACCGCAGCCGTTCCCGGCCGTGCAGCGCCCACCAGCGCTCGATGCTGGCGCTGAGCGAGGCCGCATCGAGCCCCGCGGCCGCGAGGCACCCCTCGCGCGAGCCGTGCTCGATGAAGCGGTCGGGGATGCCGAGCTCGAGCAGCGGAATGGAGAGCCCGTCGGAGGCGAGCAGCTCCCCGACCGCGGAGCCGGCGCCGCCATGGGCGACGTTCTCCTCGATGGTCACGAGCGCCCGGTGGCGCCGGGCGAGCGCGACGATCAGGTCCTCATCGAGCGGCTTGACGAAGCGCATGTTGACGAAGGTGGCATCGAGCGCCTCGGCGATCTGCTGGGCCGGCGCCACGAGCGCGCCGAAGGCGAGGATCCCGAGCCCGCTCTTGCCCTCGCGGCGCAGCTGCGCTTTCCCCAGCGGGAGCGCCGTCATCTCCGCCGCGACCGGCACGCCGGGCCCCGTGCCGCGCGGGTAGCGCACCAGCGCGGGGCTCTTCAGGGTGCTCGCCGTGTAGAGCATCTGCCGGCACTCGTTCTCGTCCGCCGGCGCCATGACGACGAGGTTGGGGATGCAGCGCAGGTACGAGAGGTCGAAGCTTCCCTGGTGAGTCGCCCCGTCGCTGCCGACCAGACCCGCGCGGTCGACCGCGAACACGACCGGCAGGTTCTGCAGCGCCACGTCGTGAATGAGCTGGTCGTAGGCGCGCTGCAGGAAGGTCGAGTAGATGGCGACCACGGGCTTGAGGCCCTCCGCGGCGAGGCCGGCGGCGAAGGTCACGGCATGCTGCTCGGCGATCGCCACGTCGAAGTAGCGCTCGGGGAAGCGCCGGGAGAACTCGACCAGGCCCGAGCCCTCGCGCATCGCGGGCGTGATGCCGATGATGCGCGGGTCGCGCTCCGCCATGTCGCACAGCCACTGGCCGAACACCTGGCTGTAGCTCGGCCCCGCCGCCTTCTCCTTGAAGATCGTGCCGCTCGCGGGGTCGAACGGCCCCGGGCCGTGCCATTTGATCGGGTCCGCCTCGGCGGGCGCGTAGCCCTTGCCCTTGCGGGTGACGACGTGCAGGAACTGAGGTCCCCGGAGCTTGCGCACGTTGCGCAGCGTCCGCACCAGCGCCCTGACGTCGTGCCCGTCCATGGGACCTATGTAGTTGAAGCCCATTTCCTCGAAGAGGGTGCCGGGCAGCACCATGCCCTTCAGGTGCTCCTCCGAGCGGCGCGCCAGCTCCCACACGGTGGGCATCTGCCGCAGCACCTTCTTGCCGCCTTCGCGCAGGTGCGCGTACACGCGTCCCGAGAGCGCCCGCGCGAAGTGATTGGAGAGCGCGCCGACGTTCTCCGAGATCGACATGTCGTTGTCGTTGAGGATCACCAGCAGGTCGGCCGGGAGCGAGCCGGCGTGATTCAGCGCCTCGAAGGCCATGCCGGCGGTCATCGCGCCGTCGCCGATCACCGCCACCACGCGCCGGTCCTCGCCGGAACGCGCCGCCGCCACCGCCATGCCGAGCGCGGCGCTGATCGAGGTGCTCGAATGTCCGACGCCGAAGGTGTCGTACTCGCTCTCGGCCCGCGAGGGGAACGGGGCGAGCCCGCCGTCCTGCTTGATGGTGTGCAGCCGGTCGCGGCGGCCGGTCAGGACCTTGTGCGGGTACGCCTGATGGCCCACGTCCCAGACCAGGCGGTCGTGCGGCGTGTCGTAGACGTAGTGGAGCGCAATGGTGAGCTCGACGGTGCCGAGGCCCGCGGCGAAATGGCCGCCGCGCGTGCTGACGCTCTGGATGAGAAACTCGCGCAGCTCCGCGGCCAGCGCCGGGAGCCGGGCCGCGGGCAGCCGGCGCAGGTCCGCCGGGCTCTCGATCCCCTCAAGCAACGGGTATTTGTCCGGCGGCGCGCTCATCGGGCCGTCAGTGTACTAACTCGCACGGCTGACGACGAAATGGGCCAGCTCGGCGAGCGCTCCGGCACGCCTGCCGAGGGGCTCGAGGGCGGCGATCGCCGCGTCGCGCAGTTCCCGGGCCCGCGCCCGCGAGGCCTCGAGCCCGGCCGTGCTGGGATGAGTCGGCTTCGCGTGCGCCGCATCGGCCCCCGTCGATTTCCCGAGGAGGGCAGGGTCGCCCGCGACGTCGAGGATGTCGTCCTGGATCTGGAACGCGAGCCCGATCTCGGCGCCGAAATGAGCGAGGGCGGCGAGCTCGCGGTCGCCGCTCACACCGGCGGCGAGCGCCCCGAGCAGCACGCTCCCCTGGATGAGGGCGCCGGTCTTGCGGCGGTGCATGTTCTCGACGGCGGCGACCGTGAGCGTCCTGCCGACGGCCTCCAGGTCCGCCGCCTGGCCGCCGGCCATGCCGCCGGTGCCGATGGCGCGCGCGAGCACGCGGATCATCTCGAGGCGCGCCTCGGGCGGGGCGCCGGCCATCGGCTCGTGCGCGAGCACCGAGAAGGCGAGGGCCTGAAGCGCATCGCCCACGAGCACCGCGGTGCCCTCGTCGTAGGCCCGGTGGCAGGTCGGGCGGCCGCGCCGCAGGTCATCGTCGTCCATGGCCGGCAGGTCGTCGTGCACCAGGCTGTAGACGTGAATCAGCTCGACCGCCGCGGCGGGCGCATCGAGCCTCGCGAGCGGGGCGCCGAAGGATTCACCGGTCAGGTAGACGAGGGTCGGCCGCAGGCGCTTGCCGGCACCGAGGGTGCTGTAGCGCATGGCATCGCGCAGCCGCTCGGTGCCGGGATCCGGGAGCCGCAGCACCTCATCGAGGACACGCTCGATGCGTGCCTGGCAGGCGGCGACGCGCACCGCAAAATCGGCGGCGGGAGGAGGGCGGGCGTCGTTCACGGCGCTGCGCTCACTCGGACGCGTCGGGTGCGCCCGCTGCCTCGTCCGCGGACTCCTCGAAGGGCTCGGCCTCGGCGCCGGCGCCGCGCTTGAGGAGAATCTCCACCTTCTGCTGCGCCGCCTGGAGCGCGGCCTGGCACTGCCGTGTGAGCGCCACGCCGCGCTCGAAAGCCTTCAAGGCCTCATCGAGCGGCAGATCGCCGTGCTCGAGCCGCTCGACCAGCCCCTCGAGCTCCGCGAGCGCCTGCTCGAAGTCCGGGGCTTTGCTGTCGCGGGCCAAGATGAGTCTCCTCCGGGGAATCGGTCGGGTTCTTCGAGGGCGGGCAACGTTACACAGCGCCGCCGCCGAGGGTCAACGCGCTTTCTTGACGTCCCTCGGGCCGCGGCGATAGAGTCGCAGCCCTTCGTTAGACCGAGTCTAAGTGAGGATCGCCATGAATCTCAAAGGCAGCAAGACGGAAAAGAACCTCAAGGACGCTTTCGCCGGCGAGTCGCAGGCCAATCGCCGCTACCTCTACTTCGCCCAGAAGGCCGACGTCGAAGGCTTCAACGACGTATCCGCCGTGTTCCGCTCGACCGCGGAAGGCGAGACCGGACATGCCCATGGCCACCTCGAGTACCTCGAGGCGGTGGGCGATCCCGCGACCGGGCTGCCGATCGGCGAGACCAGGCAGAATCTCAAGGCCGCGATCGCCGGCGAGACGCACGAGTACACCGACATGTACCCGGGCATGGCGAAGGTCGCGCGCGAGGAGGGATTCGGCGAGATCGCCGACTGGTTCGAGACGCTCGCCAAGGCCGAGCGCTCTCACGCCAATCGCTTCCAGAAGGCGCTCGACGCAATCTGACGAACACAGCGTGGTGAGGCCCGCTTAAGGGGCGGGCCTCATGCGCGTCTCATGAGCAGCACCCCGACCCCGCCGCCGGGCGCGCGCGAGGGAAGCCTCGAGGCTCCGACGCGCCTGCCGCTCGAGTGGCGGGAGCCGAAGTTCTACGACCATGCCGCGCTCGAGCAGGAGCTCGAGCGGGTGTTCGATATCTGCCACGGCTGCCGCCGCTGCTTCAGTCTCTGCAACGCCTTTCCGACCCTGTTCGATGCCGTCGACGGGACGGAAGGCGGAGAGGTCGCGGGCGTCGACAAGAAGGTCTACTGGGACGTCGTCGACCACTGCTACCTCTGCGACATGTGCTTCATGACCAAGTGCCCGTACGTGCCGCCGCATCCCTGGAACGTCGACTTCCCGCACCTGATGCTGCGCGCCAAGGCAGTGCGCGCCCGCGACGGCGCGCTGCGCTTCAGCGAGCGCGTGCTCGCCGCCACCGACACCGTGGGCGCGATCGCCGGCATCCCGGTCGTGGTGGAGCTCGTGAACGCGGTGAACCGCTCCGCCGCGGGCCGGGCGCTCCTCGAGAAGACTCTCGGCGTCGACCGGAGCGCTCCGATCCCGAAGTACTACGCCCGCAGCGCCCGCGCGCGCCTCGCGGAGCTCGGCACGACGCGCGAGGCCGCGCAGCGGGAAGCCCCGCAGGCACGCCCCACCGCCGACACCACCGGCCGGGTGGCGCTCTTCACCACTTGCTACGGCAACCGCAATGCGCCCGCGCTCGATGAGGATCTGGCCGCGGTCTTCGGCCACAACGGCATCGAGGTGAGGCTGCTGCCGAGCGAGCGCTGCTGCGGCATGCCGCGCCTCGAGCTCGGCGATCTCGAGGGAGTGGCGCGGCTCAAAGAGCGCAACATTCCCGTGCTCGCGCAGGCCGTCGCGGACGGCTTCGACCTCGTCGCGCCGATCCCCTCGTGCGTGCTCATGTTCAAGCAGGAGCTGCCGCTCATGTACCCCGGGGACGCTGCGGTGCGCACGGTGGCCGAGCACATGTTCGATCCCTTCGAGTACCTGATGCTGCGCCACCGCGCGGGACTGATGCGCACCGATTTCTCGCGCGCGCTCGGCAAGGTGAGCTACCACGTGCCCTGTCACCTGCGCGTGCAGAACCTGGGTCTGAAGACCCGCGAGGCACTCCTGCTGGTGCCCGGGACGACGGTCGAGCCGATCGAGCGCTGCTCGGGCCACGACGGCACCTACGGGGTGAAGCAGCGCTTCCGCGCCGCCTCGGTCAGGATCGGGCGCCCCGTGATGCAGCGGGTCGAGAGTGCGCACGCCGATCACTATTCGAGCGACTGCCCGATGGCGGGGCGGCAGATCGAGAGCGGGCTGAGCGGGGGCCGCGAGCCCGAGCATCCGTTGACGCTGCTGCGCCTGGCGTACGGCCTGTGAAGCTCGCCGCCGCGGACCTCATGAGCCTCGAGCAGTACGCGCGCGAGCGCGCGGCGTTCCGCGCCCGGGTGCTCGAGCACAAGCGCGCCCGGCAGCTGCACGTCGGTCCCCACACCACCTGGTCCTTCGAGGACCGCCTCACGGTGCAGTACCAGATCCAGGAGATGCTGCGCATCGAGCGTATCTTCGAGCCGCAGGGGATCGCCGAGGAGCTGGCCGCCTACAACCCGCTGATCCCGGACGGGCACAACTGGAAGGCGACGCTCCTCATCGAGTTCGCGGAGCCCGAGGAGCGGCGCGCCGCGCTCGCGGGCCTGCGGGGAATCGAAGCGCGCTGCTGGGTGCAGATCGCCGGTCACGCGCGCGTGAGCGCCATCGCGGACGAGGATCTGCCGCGCGAGAACGAGGCGAAGACCTCGGCGGTGCATTTCCTGCGCTTCGAGCTCGGGCCCGCGATGATCGGCGCGCTGCGCGCCGGCGCCGCCCTCGGCGCCGGTATCGATCACGAGCACTACCGCTACGCGGTCGAGCCGGTCCCGGCGTCGGTGCGCGCGGCGCTGCTCGCCGATCTCGACTGACGGTCCGCGGCGACAGGGCCGGGCACCGCGGCGCATTTTGGTAAGATTCGCGCCGCGCGAGCGCGCACCTCGAGGCGCCGCGCACGGCACGCGCGGCGCGGTTTGGGGTGTAAACGCATGATGCACAGCGGATGAGCCAGTCGTACACCGCTTCCGACATCGAGGTCCTCTCCGGCCTCGAGCCCGTCCGCCGCCGGCCGGGCATGTACACCCACACGCAGCGCCCCAATCACCTCGCGCACGAGGTCATCGACAACAGCGTCGATGAGGCGATCGCCGGCTACTGCAAGCAGATCGACGTCGTCCTCTACAAGGACAACTCCCTCGGGGTCGCCGACGACGGCCGCGGCATGCCGGTCGACATCCATCCGAAGGAGAAGGTGAGCGGGGCGGAGCTGATACTGACACGCCTGCACGCCGGCGGGAAATTCTCCGACAAGACCTACAAGTTCTCGGGAGGCCTGCACGGGGTCGGCGTATCGGTGGTGAACGCGCTCTCCAGGCACCTCGAATGCTGGATCAAGCGCGGCGGCAAGGAATACAACATCAGCTTCAAGGACGGGAAGATCGCGTCCAAGCTCGAGGAGACCGGTACCGTCGGCCAGCGCAACACCGGCACCACGATCCGCTTCTGGCCGGATCCGAAGTTCTTCGACTCCGACAAGTTCTCCGTGCCGCAGCTCAAGCACACGCTGAAGGCCAAGGCGGTGCTGTGCCCCGGCCTCAAGGTCACCTTCAGGAACGAGGCGACGGGCGAGAAGGACGAGTGGTTCTATACCGGGGACCTCGGCGCCTATCTCGTCGAGGAGCTCGAGAAGCTCGAGCGCATTCCCGCCGAGCCCATCACCGGGACGCGCGCCGACGACAACGACGCAGTCGACTATGCGCTCTGCTGGGCGCCGGACGCGGAGCTCTCGATCGGCGAGAGCTACGTGAACCTCATCCCGACCCCCGAGGGCGGCACGCACGTCAATGGGCTGCGCGCCGGGGTCGCGCAGGCGGTGCGCGAGTTCTGCGAGTTCAGGAACCTGGTCCCGCGCGGCATCAAGCTCACCCCCGAGGACGTCTGGGACAAGGCGAGCTACGTGCTGTCGATCAAGATCCGCGAGCCGCAGTTCGCCGGCCAGATGAAGGAGCGTCTGGGCTCGCGCGACGCCGCGGCGCTGGTCGAGGGCTTCGCGCGCGACTCGCTCGCGCTCTGGCTCAACCGCCACCCGGACGCCGGCGAGCGCATCGCCCAGTTCGCGATCGCCAATGCCCAGGAGCGCGCCCGCGCCGCGCAGCGCGTGGTGCGCAAGAGGATCGCGGGGGGGCCGGCGCTGCCCGGCAAGCTCGCCGACTGCGTCAGCCAGGAGCCCAAGCGCGGCGAGCTGTTCCTGGTCGAGGGCGACTCCGCCGGCGGCTCGGCCAAGCAGGCGCGCGACAAGGACTTCCAGGCGATCCTGCCGCTCAGGGGCAAGATCCTCAACACCTGGGAGGTGGACCCGGGGCAGCTCGCGGGCAGCGAGGAGGTCCACAACATCAGCGTCGCGCTCGGGGTGGAGCCGGGCTCGGCCGACCTCTCCTCGCTCCGCTATCACAAGGTCTGCATCCTCGCCGACGCCGACTCCGACGGGCAGCACATCGCGACGCTGCTCTGTGCGCTGTTCCTGCGGCACTTCCGCCCGCTGGTGACGCACGGACACGTGTACGTCGCCATGCCGCCCCTCTACCGCATCGATGCCGGCAAGCAGGTGCTCTACGCGCTCGATGACGCCGAGCGCGAGCAGCTGCTGAAGAAGATAGAAAAGGAGAGCCCGACGAAACCCAAGCCGACGGTCACCCGCTTCAAGGGCCTGGGGGAGATGAACCCGACGCAGCTGCGCGAGACCACCATCGACCCGCGCACGCGGCGCCTGGTGCAGCTCACCATCGAAGGCAAGGACAGGACGGATCAGCTCATGGACATGCTGCTCGCCAAGAAGCGCGCCGCCGACCGGCGCGAGTGGCTCGAGGAGAAGGGCAATCTCGCGGAAGTGCAGCCATGAGCGGCCCCCCGGAGAACCAGGAGCTCAACTTCGAAGGGATAGAGCGCCAGCCGCTCTCGACCTTCACCGAGAAGGCCTACCTCGACTATTCGATGTACGTGATCCTCGACCGGGCGCTGCCGGCGCTCGGCGACGGCCTGAAGCCGGTGCAGCGGCGCATCGTCTACGCCATGAGCGAGCTCGGGCTCTCGGCGGTCGCGAAGCACAAGAAGGCGGCGCTCACCGTCGGCGACGTGCTCGGCAAGTTCCACCCGCACGGCGATACCGCCTGCTACGAGGCGATGGTGCTCATGGCGCAGCCCTTCGCCTACCGCTACCCGCTCATCGACGGGCAGGGCAACTGGGGCTCGCAGGACGACCCGAAGTCCTTCGCCGCCATGCGCTACACCGAGGCCAAGCTCACGCGCTACGCCGAGGTGCTGCTCGGCGAGCTCTCCGACGGCACCGTCGACTGGGTCCCCAACTACGACGGCTCGCGCGAGGAGCCGGCGATCCTTCCGGCGCGGCTGCCGAACCTGCTCCTGAACGGCACGACCGGAATCGCCGTCGGCATGGCGACCGACATCCCGCCTCACAACCTGCGCGAGCTCGCCGCCGCCGCCATGCACCTGCTCGAGGAGCCGGACGCCACGACCGCCGCGCTCATGAAGCACGTGAAGGGGCCGGATCTGCCCACCGGGGCGGAGATCATCTCGCCACGCGCGGATCTGAAAGAGTTCTACGACAAGGGCGTCGGCGCGTTCAAGGCGCGCGCCACCTGGGAGATCGAGGAAGGCAACGCGGTCATCACCGCCTTCCCCCACCAGGTATCGCCGACCCGGGTCATGGAGCAGATCGCCGAGCAGATGCGCGCCAAGAAGCTGCCGATGATCGAGGATCTGCGCGACGAGTCCGACCATGACAACCCGACGCGCCTGGTGCTGGTGCCGCGCTCGAACCGCGTGGACCTCACCGAGGTCATGAACCACCTGTTCGCCACCACGGACCTCGAGCGCAACTACCGCGTCAACCTCAACATCATCGCCCTCGACGGGCGGCCGCGGGTGATGGGGCTGAAGGAGATCCTCGGCGAGTGGCTCGAGTTCCGCACCAGGACCGTCACGCGCCGCCTCGAGCACCGGCTCGGGAAGGTCGGCAAGCGGCTGCACATTCTCGACGGGCTCCTCATCGCCTTCCTCAATCTCGACGAGGTGATCCGCATCATCCGCCGCGAGGAGGAGCCGAAGCCGGTGCTGATGAAGCGCTTCAAGCTCACGGACGAGCAGACCGAGGAGATCCTCAACACGCGCCTCAGGCACCTCGCCAGGCTCGAGGAGATGAAGATCCGCGAGGAGCAGAAGACGCTCGCCGCGGAAGCAGCGGAGCTCGAGGGGCTGCTGAAGAGCAAGGCGAAGCTTCGCAAGCTCATCGCCGCCGAGATCCGCGCCGATGCCGAGAAGTACGGCGACGAGCGGCGCACCAGGATCATCGAGCGCGAGGCGGCGCAGGCGATCGACGAGACGAGCCTGATCCCCAACGAGCCGGTGACGGTGGTGCTCTCCAGGGGCGGCTGGGTGCGCTCGGCCAGGGGTCACGAGGTCGAGGTGGCCGCGCTCTCCTACAAGGGCGGCGATGCCTTCCAGGCCCTGGCGCGCGGGCGGAGCCTGCAGAGCGCGGTATTCATCGACAGCACCGGGCGCACCTATACGCTCCCGGCGCACTCGCTCCCCTCGGCGCGCGGCTACGGCGAGCCGCTCTCGGGGCGTCTCGATCCGCCCGACGGCGCCAAGTTCGCCGGCGTCATGATCGGCGAGCCGGAAGACCTGTGGCTGCTCGCGAGCGATGCCGGCTACGGCTTCACGGCGCGCCTCAAGGATCTGGTCACGGACCGGCGCGCCGGCAAGACGGTGCTCTCGGTGCCGGAGAACGCGCAGGTGCTGGCTCCCGCGCCGGTGGCATCGCCCGACTCGCTCGTGGCGGTCGTCAGCAGCGAGGGCAAGCTCCTCGCCTTCCCGGTGAGCGAGGTGCCCGAGATGCCGCGCGGCAAGGGGAACAAGCTCTACGACATCCCCGGCAAGAAGGCGCGCACGCGCAGCGAGCTCATGACCGCGCTCGCGGTAGTGCCGCCGGAGGCGAGCCTCGTTCTGTGGTCGGGAGAGACGCAAAAGGTCATCGCGTGGCGCGATCTCAAGGACTATCTCGGGCAGCGGGCCCAGCGCGGCGCGGTATTGAAGCGCGGCTGGCCGCGCAGGATCGAGCGCATGGAGGCGCAGCTGCCGCAGCCAGGCGCGCCGAAGGTCTGAGAGACCGCCGGGGCCTCGAGAGCGCCTGAGGGCCGGAGCGGGGCCGGAGCGGGGCCGGAGCGCGCCGCGCGGGGCTCAGTGCCCGGCGCTCAGGACCACTTCCTCGGGCTCGTTGACGAAGTAGCCCTGGATGAACTGCACGCCGAGCTGCCAGAGCACCGCCATGGTGTTGGCGTCCTCGACGCGCTCGCCGATGGTCTGGACCGAGCGCTTCTGCGCCGCCTCGACCAGCGCCCGCACCCGCTGCTGCAGCTGGGGATCGGCGGCGAGTCCCTGGATCACCGCGCCGTCGATCTTCACGAAATCGAGCGGCACCGACTCGAGCAGCCCCAGGCTGTCGTGCCCGCCGCCGAAGCTCTCGAGCGCGAAGCGGAAGCGCCGCCCGCGCAGCGCCCCGGCAAGCGCCTTGAGCTGCGTGACGTAGGTTGCGGCGCTTTCCTCCGTGACCTGGAAGCACAGACGCTCGGGCTCGGCGCGGCTCGAGCGCAGATGATTGCTGAGCCAGTCGAGGAAGGTCTCGTCCTTGACGGTCTCGCGCGAGAGGCGCACGAACAGGCACTGGGGCTTCTTCTGCGCGGCGAACGAGAGCGACGCTCCCACCACCCAGCGGTCGATGTTCTTCATCAGGTCGTTGCGCGCCGCCGCCGCCATGAACTCCGAGGGCAGCACCTCCTTGCCCTGCGTGTCGATCATGCGCACCAATACGTCGAACATGCCCGGGTCCTCGCCCCGCAGGCTCGCGATCGGCTGCTGCACCAGCCGGAAGCGGTTCTCCATGAGCGCGGCCTTGATGTGCTTGACCCACACCTTGTCGTAGGACATCACGCGGCTCTCGGTGTCGGCCTGGTCCGAGGCGACGCTCTGGTTGCCGCCGCGCGAGCCGGCTTTGCGGCAGGCGTCGAGCGCGTCCGCCACCACCGCATCGAGCCCCGCGCGCCCGGGCGACACGGTCGACAGGCCGATCGAGCAGGTCACCGACACCGCCTTGTCGCGGACACGCATGACGTGCTTCTGCACGCGTGTGAGCAGCTGCTCGGCCCAGGCATTGATGTCGTTCTCGTTGCCGCGCTCGAGCAGCACCAGAAACAGCATCCCGCCGAGCCGTCCGGTCAGCTCCTTCGGCCGCACCGTCTCGCGCAGCAGCCGCACGAACTCGGCCACGACGTCCTCGCTCGCCGTCACGCCGATGACGCGCTCGAGAGTCGCGAACTTGTCGAGCTTCGCGACCGCGAGGCAGCGCACGCCGCCCGAGGGACGCGTCGCGAGCCGCTCGCCGAGCGCGGCGAGCAGCTCCCGGCGCGGCAGGAGTCCGTAGGCGTCGGCGGGCGCGGCCGGGCCCTCGGCGGCGCGCGTGTCGGCCTGCGCCGCCCGCTCGCGCGGCGCCGCCGGTACGACCAGCCGCACGGACGGCTCGCCTTCGTGCTCGCCCATGGCGAGCGCGATTTCCACCGGCAGGATGCTGCCGTCGGCGGGCAGGGCGTTGGCCCGGAGCGTGTGATCGCCGCCCCAGCGCCCCTGCAGACACGCGGCGAGCGCGCCGCGCAGCGCCGGATGCGACGACTCCTCGAAGAGGTCCATCACGGGCTGACCCGCGATCCCGTCCTCGACCCCGAACAACTCGAGCCACGCCGGGTTGGCGTCGGTCACGATCCCTTCCTGCACCCGGACGATCGCGTCGTTGGAGCGCTCGAGCACGGTGTCGAGCTGGCTGCGGGCGTCCTGGGCGGCGCGTATCGCGGCATCGAGAGTGCGCCGGCCACGAAAGGTCGCGAGCTCGCGCATCATCACCGCCTGCAGCCGCTCGGGGTGGGCGAGCGAGGCGAGATCGCGGGCGCCGAGCATGAGGGCGTGGGCGATGGCGGCCTCGTCGGCCTGGTGGGCGAGCGCCAGGACCGGCACGGTGGGGGCCAGCTGGTCGCGGATGGCGATGACGGCCTCGAGCTCCTGCTCGTCGGCCATCACGTGCACCAGCAGCTCGGGATTGAGCTGGGTGAGCGCGTCGCCAAGATCGCGCAGCGCCGGGATCCAGGTGCAGTGCGCCGGCTCACCCGCGCGCCGCAGCATGCCGTTGATCGCCTCGACGGGATCACGCGTGGCGCTGAACACGATGAGCGGAACGGCGCTCTGCTCGATCAAGACGGCCTCCCTGGACTCACACAAGCAAAAGCCAGCGAAGTCTAGCACCCGGGGGCAGGCCGCCCGCGTGAGCGACCTCGCGGAAAAGAGCGCCCTGAGAGGCTCGCTGGCGGCCCCGGGGTGATGCCGCTATCATACGCGGCCCTTTTTGACAGGGCGGCAACGTCCCGCCGCCTGCCGATCCATCGCGAGATCCGAGAATGGCCAGCTACACCACCAGCGAGATCCGCTCGGGTCTCAAGGTCCTGCTCGACGGCGACCCGTACTCGGTCGTCGAGAACGAGTTCGTCAAGCCCGGCAAGGGCCAGGCATTCAACCGCATCAAGGTGCGCAACCTCAAGACCGGGCGCACGATCGAGCGCACCTTCAAGTCGGGCGAGTCGCTCGAGGCCGCCGACGTCGTCGACATGGACATGCAGTACCTGTACCAGGACGGGGACTTCTGGCACTTCATGGTGCCGGAGAACTTCGAGCAGTACACCGCCGGCAAGTCGGCGGTCGGCGAGGCCGCGCAGTGGCTCAAGGACGGCGTGGTGTGCATCGTGACGCTGTGGAACAACGTGCCGCTCCTCGTCACGCCGCCGCCCCACATCGAGCTGAAGGTGCTCGAGACCGACCCCGGGCTGCGCGGCGACACCGCCACCGGCGGTCAGAAGCCCGCCAAGCTCGAGACCGGCGCCGTGGTACGCGTGCCGCTCTTCATCAACGAAGGCGAAGTGATCCGCATCGACACGCGCAGCGGCGAGTACATCTCGCGCGGCAAGCAGTAAGCCTCTGCGGGCTGCGCCGGCGCCGGCGCGCGCAGATCAGGCACCCGCGCGCGCGCGTACGCGTGCGCGCCACAGCCCGTCCGCGGCGTAGAGGATCAGCGCCGCCCAGAGGAGGGCGAAGCCGGCCGCGCGCGCGGGCTCGAAGCTCTCGTGATAGAAGAGCACTCCGCACAGGAGCTGCAGGCTCGGGCCGATGTATTGCAGCACGCCTACGGTCGAGTAGGGCAGCCGGCGCGCCCCGTAGGCAAAGAGGAACAACGGCACCGCCGTGAAGATTCCGCTGCCGATGAGCAGTGCCGTGATCGCGGGCCCCGCATGGCCGAAGGCCGCGACGTGGCGCGCCTCGTACCAGGCGAGAAGCCCGAGCGCGAGCGGCAGGAGGAGCAGCGTCTCGATCGCGAGCCCGGGGAGAGCCTCGACGCTGATGACCTTGCGCACGAAGCCGTAGAGCGAAAAGCTCGCGGCGAGCGCGAACGCGATCCAGGGCGGACGCCCGGCCTGCACCGCGAGATAGAGCACCGCGAGCGCCGCAAGGGCGATCGCGGTCCATTGCACGGCGTTGGGGCGCTCGCGCAGCACCAGCACCCCGAGCAGCACGTTCACCAGCGGGTTGATGTAATAGCCGAGACTCGACTCGACGATGTGCTGGTGAGTGACGCTCCAGACGTACACCAGCCAGTTGCAGCTGATGAGGAGCGCGGACGCCGCGAGCCCGGCGAGGAGTCGGGGCCTGCCGAGCACGCTCGTCAGCCGGCCGAGCTCGCCGCGCAGCAGCATCACGGCGACGAGCAGCAGGCACGACCAGGCGACGCGGTGCGCGATGATCTCGAGCGCCGGCACGCCGCTCAAGGGGTGCAGATAGACCGGGAAGAGCCCCCAGATCGTGAAGGCCGCGGCGCCGGCCGCGAGCCCCCGCGGCGAGAGACGCGCCGCAGTCACGGCGCCCTCACGCACGGGCGGTCGGAAAGCAGAGCACTTCGTCGATGTGCCGCGCGCCGAGCGCCAGCATCAGCGTGCGATCGAAGCCGAGCGCCACCCCGGCGCAGTCCGGGAGCCCGGCCGCGAGCGCCGCGAGCAGCCGCTCATCCGGGGGCCGCACGGGAAGTCCGGCGCGCCGCCGCTCCTCGTTGTCGCGCTCGAAGCGCGCGCGCTGCACGGCCGCCGACTCGAGCTCATGGAAGCCGTTGGCGAGCTCGACGCCCTCGCAGTAGAGCTCGAAGCGCAGCGCCGTGCGCGCATCCCGCGGATCGAGCCGTGCGAGCGCCGCCTGGGTCGCGGGGTAGCCGTGGATGAAGGTCAGGGCGCCGGCGCCCAGGCGCGGGCCGACGGCGACGCCCATCAGGAACTCGAGCAGCTCGTCGCGGTCCGCACCGCGGGACTCGAGGCCGAGGCGCCGCGCGGTCTCGAGGAGACTCGAGTCCGCGACGGCGAATGGGTCGAGGGCGAGCTCGCGCAGGAACGCCTCCCGGTAGCTCAGGCGCTCGCTGCGGCGGGCCGCGTGCGAGGGACCCAGGAGCACGCGCACCAGCGCCTCCACTTCCTCCATGAGTGCCGTGAGCGGGAAGCCGACGCGGTACCACTCGATCAGCGTGAACTCCGGGTTGTGGAGCGCTCCGCGCTCGTGGCCGCGCACCACGTGGCAGATCTGGTAGATGTCGCCGGAGCCGGCGGCGAGCAGCCGCTTCATCGCGTACTCGGGAGAGGTGTGCAGGTAGAGCGCCGCGGCGGCCGCCGCTCCCGGCGGCGCCTCGCCGAGCCCGACGGTGGCGCTCGCGATGTGCACATCGCTCACCGGCGAGTTGACGAGGAGCGGGGTGTCGACTTCGAGCACGGAGCGCGCGGCGAAGAATTCCCGCGCGCGCGCCAGCAGCGCCGCACGCTCACGCAGCGCGCGGGAGGTGGCGCTCGGCCGCCAGTCCTCGCCCGGCTTCACGTGAGGCGCGCCAGGGCCTGGCCGACGCGGATGGCGCTGCCGGCGGCGAGCCCGGCGAGCCACTCGCTCCTGCCGGGCGGGAGCAGCAGGATCACGGTCGATCCCATGTTGAACCGCCCCATCTCCGCGCCCTTCTCGAGCCTCGGGCCCGCGCGCACGAAGTCGAGCGGCAGCCCGGCGCGCACGCGCGGGCTGCGCGGCGTGACATCGCCGTGCCAGACGGTGGACATGCTGCCGACGAAGAGCGCTCCCACCAGCACCAGCGCGAAAGACAGCGTCCCTGCCGCGAACACGCACACCACCCGCTCGTTGCGGGCGAAGAGCCCCGGCACCTGAGCCGCCGTGGTGGCATTCACGCTGAAGAGCTGGCCCGGGACGTACCAGGCGGCCTGCAGCGTGCCGGCGAGCGGCATGTGGATGCGGTGATAGTTGTGCGGGGCGAGATAGAGAGTCGCGAACTCACCGCCGCGAAACACCGGCGCCCACGCGGGCGCCGCCTCATCGAGGAGCGCCTCGAGCGTGTAGCCGAGTCCCTTGGCCTGCACGAGCGAGGAGCCGTCGGCCCGCCCGATCTGACTCACCGTGCCGTCGACCGGCGAGATGAGCGCCGCGGGCGATGAGTCCACGGCCCGCGCGCCCGGGCGCAGCGCGCGCGTGAAGAAGGCGTTGAAGCTCGCGTACTCGTGCGGATCCGGCTCCTCGGCCTCGCTCATGTCGGGGCGGTAGTGGACGAGGAAGTTGTCGATGAGCGCGTTCTTCACCCACTTGACGCGCAGCCGCGCGAGCGAGTGCACCGCGCCCGACAACAGGTGCTGCGGCAGGAGGTACTGCAGGCCCACGAAGAGCCGCGCCCCGGTGTCGTCGGCGCTCATGTGGGGCGGCGGTCCGCGGCGGATACGAGGCGGGGCGCCGCCCGCTCGAGGTCCGCCGCCAGGGCGGAGACCTCGAAGGGGGGCGTGAAGACGGCGACGATCCCGGTCGCATCGACCAGGAAGAGGACGGCCGAGTGATCCATCGTGTAGTCGCCCCCCGGAAGGTCGACGCGGTTGACGGCCACCGCGAAGCTCTTCGCGACCTTGAGGATCTCCCCGGGCCTGCCGGTGACGCCGCGGAAGGTGGGATCGAAGGCATGTGCGTAGAGGGCGACCGCCGCGGGCGTGTCGCGCTCCGGGTCGATGCTGACGAAGAGCACGCGCAGCGAGGCGAGCGCCGCCCGCCGGTGCACCTGCGCGAGCTTGGCGAGAGTCGTCGGACAGACATCCGGGCAGCGCGTGAAGCCGAAGTAGACGAGCGTCGGCGCACTGGTGAGATCGGCGCGCCGGTACGGCCGCCCGCTCCCGTCGGTGAGCTCGAAGTCCGCGATCGGCTTGGGTTGCGGCAGCCACGTGCCGCTTGCCAGCACGGGAGATTCCCTGTCAAGTTGCTGCGCGAGCCAGAAGCCCCCGAGGGCCGCGCCGGCGGCGACCGCTCCGAGGATCCAGAGCCAGCGCGTTCGGACGGTACTCACGGTGCTCATGAGCGAATTATTTCATAGTGTTCGAGGGCGGATGGCGGCGGCATCCAAGCCCGGACGACAGGCCGGGCGTACTCCTCCTCTCACCGTACACCGCCTCATCGCGCGCGGCGCGCGGCGCCTGCAGCGCGCACGCGTCTTCTTCGGCCACGGCACCGACAACGCATGGGATGAGGCCGCGGGTCTCACGCTCCATGCGCTCGGCCTCCCGCACGCAGGCGGCGCGGCGCTCTATCGCCGGCGCGTGCGCGCCGCGGACGCAGCGCGCGCCCGCAAGCTCATCGGGCGGCGCATCGCCGAGCGCGTTCCGGCCCCCTACCTCACCGGCGTCGCCTGGTTCGCGGGCCTGCCGTTCAGGGTCGATGCGCGCGTGCTCGTGCCCCGCTCGCCGCTCGCCGAGCTCATCGAGCGGGGCTTCGCGCCGTGGGCGGATCTCAAGCGCGTGCGGCGCATTCTCGATCTCGGCACCGGCTCGGGCTGCATCGCCATCGCCTGCGCGAAGGCGCTGCCGAAGGCCCGCGTCGATGCGGTGGACATCTCGGCCGCGGCGCTCGAGGTCGCGCGCCTCAACGTGCGCCGCCACCGCCTCGCGCGGCGCGTGCGGCTCGTCGAATCCGACCACTTCCGTGCGCTCGGGGGCGGCACCTACGACATCATCGTCGCCAATCCGCCCTACGTGGGCGCCCGCGAGCTGAAGCGCCTGCCGCCGGAGTACCGGCACGAGCCGCGCGTGGCGCTGGCGGCGGGTGCGCGCGGCCTCGACTCGGTAGCCGTCATTCTGCGCGGGGCGCGCCGGCACCTCCGCCCGCGCGGGCTGCTCATCGTCGAGGTCGGGAACACCGAAGGCGCGGTGCGGCGCGCGTACCCGAGGCTCCCGTTCCTGTGGCTTCAGTTCGCGCGCGGCGGCGGCGGGGTGTTCCTGCTGACGCGCGAGCAACTCGTGGCACACTAGGCCCATGTCCGGCAACAGCATCGGCAGGCTCTTCACCGTCACCACCTTCGGCGAGAGCCACGGGCCGGCGCTCGGGTGCATCGTGGATGGCTGCCCGCCGGGGCTCGAGCTCAGCGAGGCGGATCTGCAGCAGGACGTGGACCGCCGCCGCACCGGCACGTCGCACTTCGTGAGCCAGCGCCGCGAGGCCGACCAGGTGCGCATTCTCTCGGGGGTCTTCGAGGGGCGCACCACCGGCACGCCGATCGGCCTTCTCATCGAGAACACCGACGCGCGCGCGCGCGACTACGAGAAGATCAAGGACCGCTTCCGCCCGGGGCACGCGGACTACACCTATCAGCAGAAGTACGGCGTGCGCGACTACCGCGGCGGCGGGCGCGCGAGCGCGCGCGAGACGGTGATGCGCACCGCGGCCGGCGCCATCGCGCGGCGCTACCTCGCCGCGAGGCTCGGCGTGCGCATCTACGGCTTCCTGAGCCGGGTCGGCCCGCTCGCGCTCGAGGCGGTGGACCCCGCGTCCGCCTACCAGAACCCGTTCTTCTGCCCGGACCCGAAGCGGGTGCCGGAGCTCGAGGAGCTGATCTGGAAGACGCGCGAGGCGGGCGACTCCATCGGCGCGCGCATCACCGTGGTCGCGAGCGGCGTCCCGCCGGGCCTCGGCGAGCCGGTGTTCGACCGGCTGGATGCGGACATCGCCCATGCCCTGATGGGGATCAATGCGGTGAAGGCGGTCGAGATCGGCGCGGGGGTGGGCTCGGCCGCGCAACGCGGCAGCGAGCATCGCGACGAGCTCACCCCCGGCGGGTTCCTGAGCAACCACGCCGGAGGCATCCTCGGCGGCATCTCCTCGGGGCAGGACATCCTCGCGCACCTGACGCTGAAACCGACCTCCAGCATCCAGGTGCCCGGGCGCACCATCGACGTCGCGGGCAATCCGGTCGAGATCGTGACGACCGGACGGCATGACCCGTGCGTGGGGCTGCGTGCCGTGCCGATCGCCGAGGCGATGCTCGCGATCGTGCTGATGGACCACTACCTGCGCCAGCGTGCGCAGAACGCCGACGTGAAGTCCCCGACTCCGGCGATCCCGGGGGCCCCGCGCTCTTGAGGGCAGCGAGCCTCGGCGCCGCGCTTGCGGCGGGCGGGCGGCTCTCCTTGCGGCTCCCACGCTTTCGGCCCGGGAGATGTGGCGGCGATCACAGTTCCGCCACCACCCGAGCGCCGCGACCCCCCTCCGAGGCGAACCGCGACACAGTTTATGTCCTAAGAATCCGTGAAGATTCTGCTTCTCAATGGGGACTTAACTCGAGGACTGTGCCCGACAATGTGCGCCGGTAAGCCGCGATCGACGGCAGCGGAAGCCTTCAGGCTTTGGGTTGGATGCCTATTTAAGTTATATTGCCGCCCAATTCGTGGTGGACTCGCAACTTGTGGTCCATCCGATTGTTTCTACAAGACATTTCAAATGACTCCTGCCGGGGTGCCCTGATGTTCGCCAAACGCTCAAGCCGGGCGCTGGCATTGCTGCTGGTTTTGCCGTCAGCGGCGTTTGCCCTTGGTCTCGGAGACATTCATCTCAACTCCTCGCTCAACTCTCCGCTCGATGCGCAGATCGAGATCACCGACGTCGCACCCGATGAGGCCAACACGGTGCGGGCGACCCTGGCAGCGCGCGAGGTCTTTTCGCAGAACGGCCTCGACTATCCCACGTACCTGACGAGCGTTCAGCTGCGCACGGTCGAGACCCCGGACGGCCACCACGTCATCAAGATCAAGTCCGCTGACCCGATCACCGATCCCTTCATCACGCTCCTCATCAACGTCAGCTGGTCGCACGGGCAGCTGGTGCGCGAATACACCATGCTGCTCGACCCGCCGGTGTACACGCCGAACCAGCCGGCGGTAGCCAACGCACCGGTGAGCGCGCCCGCGACCGGCGCCGAGAGCCGCGCCGGGACGATCGCGCGCAATGCGGAGACTCCGCCTCCCGCGGCCGCGGCGCCCGCTCCGTCGGCCACCGCCGAGCCTGCGGCCGCCGAGAGTGCGCAGGCAGCGCCCGCCGAAGCGGCGGAGCCCGCGCCCACGCCGCCTGCCAGCTCGAAGAAAGCCGCTCCGGCGCCGAGCGCGACCGCGGCGGCCGCTCCCGAAGCCCCGAGCGCGAGCCCCGCACCTGCCGGCCCCTCGGCCGAGCCGGGCGCGGAGCAGGGCGCCAACACGAGTCACGTCGTGCAGAAGGGCGAGACGCTCTCCGAGATCGCGCGCGGTGTGACCGGCGCGAGCACCAACAACGCGCGTACGCGCAGCTGGATGCTCGCCATCTACCAGGCGAACCCCAAGGCCTTCGAGCAGAACATGAACCTGCTGCGCTCGGGCGCCGTGGTGCGCATTCCGGACGCGGCGACCGCGGAGGCCGTCTCGCCTGCGGACGCGACCGCCGAGATCAACCGGCAGTTCGCGGCGTGGCGCTCGAGTGCGGCCGCTCCCGCCGGTGGCGCCGCGACTGGCGGGCCCGAAGCCGCCGCGCAGGGCTCGCAGCCCGGCCGGCTCAAACTCGTTACGCCGTCGGAGGGCGCCTCCGCGGGCACCGGCACGGCGGCGAACGCGGCCGAGGTCAACGAGCTCAAGGGCCGCGTGCACGATCTCGAGGGGCAGCTCGCCGAGTCGAAGCGCCTCCTCGACTTGAAGAACCAGGACCTCGCGCGATTGCAGTCGGAGCTCGCCGCGAAGCAGGCGGCCGCCAGGGCGCCCGCGCCGGCCCCCGTGCCCGCACCCGCTCCGGCTCCGGCGCCGGTGAAGCCGCCGGTCGCCCAGGCCGCGCCGCCTCCGCCCGCCCCCGTGCCTGCGGAAAAGCCTGCGGCCCGGGAAGAGCAGCCGCCCCCGGTCGCCGCCGCGGCACCGCCCGCACCGAAGCCGATCCCGAAGCCGCTGCCCAAGCCCCTGCCGGCGGCGCAGAAGCCCGCGCCGGCGCCCGCCGAGGGCGGCTCGATTCTCGACACGATCATCGGTTACTGGTGGGTGCTCGCGCTCGTCGCGCTGGTGCTCGCAGTGGTCGCGGGCCTGCGGTTCCTGCGCTCGCGCCGCGCCTCGGAATTCGATGACTCGCTCGGCCGCCTGGCGGTGGCGGCCGTGGCCGGGGCGAGCGGCGCCGGCGGTGCCCTGAGCGGCGGAGGCTCCGCGCGCGGCTCAGGCGGGTTCGAGACTCCGCCGATGCGCGCCATGCCGCTCACCGAGCCCGAGCCCGACATACACGTCGAGGAGACCGGCACGCACGAGCGGCCGCGCATCGCGTCCGCGGGTGCCGCGGCAGCCCCGACTGCGGCGAAGCACGTCACCGCCGATGACACGATCAGCAGCGAGACGGCGATCAACCTCGACCAGGGAGACCCGCTCGCCGAAGCCGACTTTCACATGGCCTACGGCCTCTATGACCAGGCCGCCGACCTCATCCGCATCGCCATCGGCCGCGAGCCGGGGCGCCGGGACCTCAAGCTCAAGCTCCTCGAAGTGTTCTTCGTCTGGGGCAACAAGGAGCAGTTCCTGCAGACCGCGCACGAGCTCGCGCAGACCCGCTCCGAGGCCGCGCCCGGCGAGTGGGAAAAGATCCTGATCATGGGCAAGCAGCTCGCCCCCGAGGATGCGCTGTTCTCCGGCGGTGCCGCCGTGGGTGGCGCGGCCGCGGGCGGCGTCGACCTCAACCTCGAAGGCGGACAGAGCCGGGTCGATTTCGACCTCCTCGGCGAGCCGGTGCCGACCGAGGGACAGGGCGTCGATCTCGATATCGGCGCCGCCGTCGGCGAGGGCACCGCGCAGATGACCGAGGCATCGACCGGGGTCACCGACCGCAACCTCACCGTGCTCCAGGGCGGCGGCGGTTACGGCGATTCCGCCGCCACCGGCAGCACGCGGCAGATGACCGCCAAGATGCGCCAGCAGGCCGCGGACGCCGAAGGCCCGACGGTCGAGCAGCCGACGCTCGAGACGCCCGACGACCGCACGGTGCGCGCGAAGATCGAGCCGCGGATGCGCGGCGGCGCGGACCAGACGGCGGAGCTCGCGATCGACGATCTCGGTCTCGACCTCGGTCAGGTCGATACGCAGGAGCAGCCGGTGCTCGGCGCCGGCTCCGATCAGCCGACCATGGTGGCCGGGCTCGACGAGAAGGCGCGCAAGAACCTCGAAGACACGGCCGCGCAGGCGGCCATGCACGCGAAGACCTCCACTACGGGCCAGTGGCAGTTCGACCAGGATGAGCTCGAGTCGGCGCTCACCCAGGCCGGGCCGCTGCAGGACGGCTCGCAGACCTCGCGCCTGGCGCAGCTGCGGGGCGATACCGTCGACATCGACGTGAGCAGCAGCGCAACGACCGGCACCCACCCCGAGATCCGCACCTCGGGCGTCGACCTCGATCTCGGCACCGGCACCTATCCCGGCAACGGGGGCAAGCTCGACCTCGACGTCGGCACCGCGACGGTGCCGGACGCCGCCTTTGCGGCGACGCAGAGGCTCGCCAACGAGGACCTGGCGCTGCCCGACCTCGAGCCCGTGACGATGAGCGAGGTCGGCACCAAGCTCGATCTCGCCCGCGCCTACATGGACATGGGCGACCCGGACGGCGCGCGCAACATCCTCGAGGAGGTCATGACCGAGGGCTCGGCGGCGCAGAAGCAGGAAGCGCAGCGGCTGATGGAGTCGTTGCCTGGTTGATCGGCGGAAACGGCCTGCGGCCGTTTCCGCAGGCTAGTCTGGTCAATCGGCGGCAAGCGCCTGCGGCGCTTGCCGCAGGCCAACCCGCCCGGCCGCAACGTACACGCGGCCAAGAGGCGCGGCTTTTGGCCGCGAACAACGGGCGAGTCACAACATGAACAGGATCGCCGTCGGCATCGAGTACGACGGCTCGGCCTTCGCCGGCTGGCAGAGCCAGCACTCGCTCCGTACCGTTCAACAGGTCCTGGAAAGTGCGCTCGGCGCCGTCGCCGCCGAGCCCGTGAGCCTCGTGTGCGCCGGGCGTACCGATGCCGGCGTGCATGCGCGCGGCCAGGTCGCGCACTTCGATACGCACGCCGAGCGCAGTGCCCGCAGCTGGATCCTCGGGGCCAACACCGAGGCGCCGCAGGATCTCGCCGTCTCCTGGGCGGCGCCGGTGCCGGGGCATTTCCATGCGCGCTACTGCGCCGAGGCGCGCGTCTACCGCTACCTGATCCTGAATCGCACCGCGCGCTCGGCGCTCCACGCCTCGCGCGCCGCCTGGGTGAGGCGTGCGCTCGATGCGGGCGCCATGGCGCAGGCGGCCGCGCTCCTCGTCGGCGAGCACGACTTCAGCGCCTTCCGCTCCTCGGAATGCCAGGCCCGGTCGCCCGTGCGGCGCATGATGCGCCTCGCCGTCGAGCGGCGCGGCGACTGGATCGTCATCGAGGCGGCCGCCAACGCCTTCCTCCATCACATGGTGCGCAACATCGCCGGTCTCCTGATCGCCGTCGGCAAGGGCGAGGAGCCGCCCGGCTGGGCGCGCACCGTGCTCGAGGGGCGCGACCGCACCTCGAGCGCCGCCACCGCGCCCGCCGCCGGCCTGTACCTCTGGGAGGTGCGTTACCCGGCGGCTTTCGGCCTGCCGGCGCCGGCCCCGCAAGGGCCGCCGGGCGCCGATCAGTTATGATCGAAGCGCCGCGGGAGATAAGCCGCGGCGGTAAGCCGAGAGTGCCGGATGTCCTGGTTCGACAAGATCATGCCCTCGCGCATCAAGACCGAGCGCCGCACGCGCTCGGTGCCCGAGGGACTGTGGAAGAAGTGTCCGGCGTGCGATGCGGTGCTCTACGCCGCCGAGCTCGAGCGCAATCTCTACGTGTGCCCCAAGTGCAGCCACCACATGCGCATCGGCGCGCGCGAGCGCCTCGAGCGCTTCCTCGATCAGGGCACGATCGGGGAGATCGGCGCGGCGATCGCGCCTGAGGATCCGCTCAAGTTCCGCGACAGCAAGCGCTACCGCGACCGCCTGGCCCAGGCGCAGAAGGCGACCGGCGAGAGCGATGCGCTGGTCGTGCTCGAAGGGTCGCTGCACGCGCTGCCGGTGGTCGCCGCCGCCTTCGAGTTCCAGTTCCTCGGCGGCTCGATGGGGTCGGTGGTCGGCGAGCGCTTCAAGCGGGGCGTCGACTACTGCATTCAGGAGCGACGGCCGTTCGTCTGCTTCTCGGCGAGCGGCGGCGCGCGCATGCAGGAGGCGCTCTATTCGCTCATGCAGATGGCCAAGACCGCCGCCGCGCTCTCGCGGCTCGCGCAGGCGCACATGCCCTTCATCTCGGTCCTGACCGATCCGACCACCGGCGGGGTGTCGGCGAGCCTCGCGCTCCTCGGGGACCTCAACATCGCCGAGCCGCGTGCGCTCATCGGTTTCGCGGGCCCGCGCGTCATCCAGCAGACCGTGCGTGAGACTCTGCCGGAGGGCTTCCAGCGCGCCGAGTTCCTCCTCGAGCATGGCGCCATCGACATGATCGTCGACCGGCGCGACATGCGCGACCGGATCGCAGCGCTCCTGCGACTGCTCCTCAAGCTTCCGGCCGCCGCTGCCTGAAGGGCGCGGCAGGCCGATCCCGAGATCCGTCCATGCGCACGCTCGCCGAGTGGCTCGAGCTTCAGGACTCGGTCCACCCGCGCAGCATCGATCTGGGGCTCGAGCGGGTCGGCCAGGTCGCCGCGCGGCTCGGGATCGCCGCACCCGCGTTCCGCGTCCTGACCGTCGGCGGCACGAACGGCAAGGGCTCGGTGGCGGCGCACGCCGAGGCGCTGCTGCGTGCCGCCGGGACGCCGGCGGGCCTTTTCACCTCGCCGCACCTCAAGCGCTACAACGAGCGCATCCGCGTGGACGGCGCCGAGGCCGGCGACGCCGAGCTCATCGAGGCCTTCGAGCGCATCGAGGCCGCGCGCGGCACGACCACGCTCACCTTCTTCGAGTACAACACGCTCGCGGCGCTCCTCATCTTCGCCGCCCGCGCGGTCGAGGTGGCGGTGCTGGAGGTGGGCCTCGGCGGGCGTCTCGACGCCACCAACCTGCTGCCCGCCGATGTCGCCGTGGTCGCCTCCGTCGGGCTCGACCATCGCGAGTGGCTCGGCGAGAGCCTGGAGGCCATCGGGGCGGAGAAGGCCGGGATCTTCCGCGCCGGCCGCCCGGCCGTGCTCGGAACCGCCGACATGCCCGCGAGCGTCTTCGCGCGCATCGCCTCGCTCGGGGCGCGCGCGCTCGTCGCAGGCCGTGATTTCACCTGGGAGGTCGCAGACGTGCGCTGGAGCTACCGGGGCCCGGGCCTCGCGCTCGACGACCTCGCGCCGTCCGCTCTCGCGGGCTCGATCCAGTACCGCAATGCCGCAACGGCGATCACCGCCGTCGCCGCGCTCGCCGCGCAGGCGCCGCTCCGCGGAGCTCTCGACCGGCACGCGGTCGACGCCGCGCTCGGGCGCGTACACCTCGCGGGGCGCTTCGAGATCGTTCCGGGAGAGGTCGAATGGATCCTCGACATCGCGCACAACGAGCCCGCCGCGCGCGTGCTCGCCGCGCACCTCGCGCAGAGAGCGCTCCCGCCGGGCGCGGCGGCAGGCAGCGGGCGCACCATCGCCGTCGCCGGTGTGCTCGCCGATAAGGACGCGGCGGGCATCGCCGCCGCGCTCGCTCCGCTCGTCGATCACTGGATCCTGTGCGCGCTGCCGGGCGTGCGCGGCGGGAGCGCGGCGGCCCTGGCCGGGCGGATGCAACTTCCCGCACCGGGCGTCACGCTCGCCGATTCGGTGGAGGACGGGTGCGCGCGTGCGCGCGCCCTGGCCCGCCCCGGAGACCGCGTGGTGGTGTTTGGTTCCTTCCACACCGTGGGGCCGGCGCTCGAGTGGCTTCGGATATAATCGCCGCGGACTGCGCAGCACTTGGCTTTCTCGGTCTCGCCCCCATGGTGGACATCCTGGTGAAAGAACGGCTGACGGGTGCAATCATCCTCGTGGCCCTGATCGTCGTGCTGGTGCCCGAGCTGCTCAGCGGGCCGATCCGACCGGCAGCACACCCCCACGGCCCGGCCTCGTCGGCGGAGGAACCGCCATTACGCTCCTACACCATCAATCTCGCGGACGAGTCTCGCGGGGCGCGCAGCTCGCCCGGGATGCAGCCGGCGAGCTCGCCGTCGCCGCCGTCGCCGCCGGCCCCGGCGGCGGAAGCAGCGGCAGCGGCTCGCACACCGGAGCCGCCGGCGGCACCCGCGCCGCACGCCGAGTCCGCAACCAGCCCGACCGCGGCACCAACAATTTCCGCGGCGCCGGCGGCGGCAGCGAATGGGGGGGCTTATGTCGTGCAGCTCGGGAGCTTCGCGAGCCGCTCGAACGCCGAGCGGCTGGCCGCCCAGGTGCGCGGCCTCGGCTTTCAGGTCGGCGTGTCGCGGGGCACGGCCGGCCGACGGCTCTACCGCGTGCAGGTGGGCCCGGCGCGCGAGCGCGCGGCGGCGGAGCAAACGGCGGCGAAGCTGCGCGCCGCTGGCCATGCCGGCTCGGTCGTGCCGAAGTAGCGCCGCCCCCGTGCGACGCAGCGCTCGGCACGCATCGGGATGCTCTTGTACAATCCGCGCCGCGCGGAATGAGCGCGAAAGCGTCCCCAGGCAATGACTACCGCCGACTACCTGATCATCGCCGCGATCCTGATCTCGGCCCTCGTGGGGGCCGCGCGCGGCTTACTGCGCGAAGGTATCGCGTTCGCCGCGTGGATCATCGCGCTGATCCTCGCCTGGCATTTCTCGGATCTCATCGAGCCGCACCTCGGCGGGGTGCTGTCGGCGACCGGCGTGAAGCCCTGGGTGGCGCGCCTCGTCATTCTCCTCGGGGTGCTGCTCCTCGGCGCGCTGGTCGGCTCGGTGGCGAGCCAGTTCGTGCGGCTGTCGATCTTCGGCGGCATGGACCGCCTCGGCGGCTTCGCCTTCGGCGCGCTGCGGGGATTTCTGCTCTTCGGCATCTTCGTGCTGCTCGGACAGCTCCTCAAGCTCGACCAGGATCGCTGGTGGCGCGAGTCACATCTCATCCCGGTCGGCGAGTCGGTCGCGAACGGACTGCGCTTTCTCGTGGGCGAGGGCGGCCTGCCCCACAGCCGCGACATCCGGGCATGAGGACGGGCTAAAAGCCATGTGCGGCATCGTCGGCATCGTGGGCACCAGTCAAGTCAACCAGCGCCTGTACGATGCGCTCACGGTGCTGCAGCACCGCGGCCAGGACGCCGCCGGCATCGCCACCTCGGGCGAGGGCGAGCTCAGCGTGCGCAAGGGCAGCGGGCTGGTGCGCGACGTCTTCCAGCAGCACCACATGATCGAGCTCAAGGGCAACGCCGGCATCGGCCACGTGCGTTACCCGACCGCCGGCTGCGACAGCGCCTCGGAAGCCCAGCCCTTCTACGTCAACGCACCCTACGGCATCTGTCTCGGGCACAACGGCAACCTCACCAACGCCGCCGAGCTGGCCGAGATCCTGATCCGCGAGGATCGCCGGCATCTCAACACCACCTCCGACTCCGAGGTGCTGCTCAACGTGTTCGCCTCCGAGCTGCAGCGCGTCGGCGCGGCGCGCATCACGCCGGCGGACGTGTTCGCGGCGGTGAGCGCCGTCTACCGCCGCTGCCGCGGCGGCTATGCGGTGGTCGCCATGATCATCGGCCACGGCATCCTCGGCTTCCGCGACCCGAACGGCATCCGCCCGCTGGTGCTCGGCGAGCGCCGCACCGCGCGCGGCACGGAGTGGATGCTGGCCTCCGAGAGCGTGGCGCTCGACAGCCTGTCGTTCCGCCTGGTGCGCGACGTGGCGCCCGGCGAGGCCGTGTTCATCGACGAGACCGGGCGGCTGCACGCGCAGCAATGCGTCGCCACGCAGCGCCACACGCCCTGCATCTTCGAGTACGTGTACTTCGCGCGGCCCGATTCCAAGATCGACAACATCTCGGTGTACCGCGCGCGCATGCGCATGGGGGACCGGCTCGCGGACAAGATCCTGCGCGAGCGGCCCAATCACGACATCGACGTCGTGATCCCGATCCCGGACACGAGCCGCACCTCGGCGCTGCAGCTCGCGCAGCGCCTCGGCGTCAAGTACCGCGAGGGCTTCATCAAGAACCGCTACATCGGCCGCACCTTCATCATGCCGGGGCAGGATGAGCGGCAGAAATCGGTGCGCCGCAAGCTGAATGCCATCGACCTCGAGTTCCGCGGCAAGACCGTGCTGCTGGTCGACGACTCGATCGTGCGCGGCACCACCTCGGCGCAGATCATCGAGCTGGCGCGCGAGGCGGGCGCCAAGAAGGTGTACTTCGCCTCCGCCGCCCCGCCGGTGCGCTTCCCGAACGTCTACGGCATCGACATGCCGGCCGCGAGCGAGCTGGTGGCGAGCGGGCGCACGGTGGAGGAGATCTCGAACCTCATCGGGGCCGACTGGCTCGTGTACCAGGACCTCGAGGATCTCATCGCCGCCTGCAAGCACGAGGACGCGCGCATCGAGGAGTTCGACACCTCGTGCTTCTCCGGGGTCTACGTCACGGGCGACGTGACGCCGCAGTACCTCGAGCGGCTCCAGGACGAGCGCTCGGACGCGGCCAAGCACGCCCGCCGCGAGCGGCGCAAGCTCAAAGTGGTGCGCGGGAGCTGAGCTGGGTCCCTCGAGCGACCCGCGGCGCGAATTGCTGCTGACGCTTCTCTCGGCGGCGCTCGCCTCCGTCGACGGCCGGCGCTGCGTGCGCGAGGCGCTCGCAGCGGGCGGCGCGGGGGAGGCGCTCGCGGCGCAGGCTCCCGTGTGGCTCGCCGCGGTCGGCAAGGCGGCGCCCGCCATGGCCTTGGGTGCGTACGATGCGCTCGGCGGGCGTATCGCGCGCTCCCTCATCATCACGCGCGAGGGCCACGCGCCGCCCGAGCTCCTCGCGGCCCGCGATGTCGAGCTCGTCGCCGGCTCTCATCCGGTACCCGACCGGCGCTCGCTCGCGGCCGGGGAGCGGCTGCTTCGCTGGGTCGAGGCGCTGCCGCCGCAAGTCGCGCCGCTCTTCCTCATCTCCGGCGGCGCCTCGAGTCTCGTCGAAGTGCTGCAGCCGCCCACCACGCTCGCCGATCTCGAGAGTTTCACGGCGCGCGAGCTCGCCGCGGGCACCGCGATCGGCGAGCTCAACGCCAAGCGCATCGCGCTGTCGCGCATCAAGGGCGGGCGGCTCACGGCGCGGCTCGGCGGGCGGCGCGCGCGGGCACTCTTCGTATCGGACGTGCCGGGAGACGACACGAGCGTGATCGGCTCGGGAATCCTGGGAATCGCGAGCGAGGGGGAGGATCGGGTCGAGCGCTCGGTGGTCGCCTCGGTCGAGCGCGCGGTGGCGGGCGCGGCCGCGGCGGCGCGCGCGCGCGGGCTCTCGGTGCATGCGCCCGCGCGGCGCTTCGACGGCGACGCGCTGCGGCTCGCGGCGCGCTTCGCGCATGAGCTGCGCCTCACGGCCTGCCAGGTGTGCGTGTGGGGCGGGGAGTCGACCGTGCAGCTGCCGCCCCATCCGGGCCAGGGCGGGCGCAATCAGCACCTCGCGCTCGCCGCCGCCAAGCTCATCGCCGGACAGGCCGACCTGATGCTGCTCGCCGCCGGGACCGACGGCACCGACGGCGTCACCGAAGACGCCGGCGCGCTGGTCGATGCCGAGAGCGCCGCGCGCGTGGCGCTCGGCGGGCTCGATGTCGACGACTGCCTCGCCCGGGCCGACTCCGGCACGGCGCTCGCCGCCAGCGGCGATCTCCTCCACCTGGGTCCCACCGGCACCAACGTCGGGGACGTCGTGATCGGACTGAAGCTCCCATGCGCGTACTCCTGATCGAAGAGGACGCGCGCCGCTGCGCGCAGATCCGCGAGCGGCTCGTCGCCTGGCGCCCGCAGGCGAGCCTCACGGTCCACAGCCCCGTGTCGCAGGGGGCGCTCGCTCCCGAGTTCCTCGCGCAAGGCTACGACGCCGTGCTGCTCGCGGAGGAATGGCCGGGAGGGCAGGGCCTCAGCTGGGCGCGCGAGCTTGCCGGGCGCGCCGGGTTTGCGCCCATCGTGCTGCTCCACCGGCGCGCCGGCTCGAGCGCCGCGAGCGACCTGGCGGCGCTCGGCGCTTGGGTTGTGACGGGCGAAGGGCTCGACGGCGAGGAATTCCGCCGCGTGCTCGCCGCCGCCGAGCAGCGCGCGGCCCACGCGCGCGCCGTGTGGCGCACGAGCCCGGCCGGACGCGAGTCGCAGCGCTTCGGCGATGCCTTCATCCGCGGCTACCGGCGCATCCGCCGCCTCGCGGCCGGGCCGCTCACCGATCTCTACGTCGGCGAGAGCGAGCGCGCCGGCACGCTCGTGGCGCTCAAGGTGGCGCGCGACCGGCAGGATGAGCGCGTGCCCGTCGATATCTTCGGGCGCTTCCTGCAGGAGTACGAGCTCGTGCAGCGCATCGCAGGCGCGGGCGTGGCGCGGCTCTACGATCTCGGCATCAGCGACGAGCACGCCTGGCTCGTCATGGAATATTTTCCGCTCGGGGACCTGCGCCGGCGCATGCGCGCTGCGGCCCCGAGCCCGCACGAGGCGCTGCTCTACGCGATCGAGGTGGCGCGGGCGCTCGAGCGCGTGCACGCCGCCGGCGTGCTGCACCGGGACTTGAAGCCCGGCAACGTCATGCTGCGCGGCGACGGCAGCATTGCGCTCATCGACTTCGGGCTCTCCAAGGATACGGCGCTCAGCGCCGATGCGACCGACGGCGGCACCATCTTCGGCACGCCGCACTACATGAGCCCGGAGCAGGGCCACGCCGAGCCGATCGATGCGCGCAGCGACCTCTACAGCCTCGGCGTGATGCTCTACGAGATGCTCGCCGGCGAGAAGCCCTTCCGCGCCGAGAATCCCATGGCCATCGTCTACAAGCACCGCAAGGAGCCGGTCCCGCGCCTGCCGGAGCGCTGCGCCGCGCTGCAACCGCTCATCGAGCGGCTGCTCGCCAAGGCGCCGGCCGACCGCCCGGCAAGCGCCGACGAGGCGGCGCAGGCGCTGACGCGCGCGCTCGGCGAGTGGCTCGCACGCGAGGTGCGCGCGTGAGCGCACCGCTCGCCGAGTCGATTCTGCGTGCGCCGACACCGCCCGCCTGGACGGCGGCCGCGGCCCGGCGCCTGCCGGAGCTCCTCGTCGATCACGCCAACTGCGAGAAGAAGGCGGCATCGAGCGCCATGGCGCTGATCTTCGCCTACCCCGAGGACAGCCCGCTCGCGCTCTCGCTCTCGCGCCTGGCGCGCGAGGAGCTCAGGCACTTCGAGCAGGTGCAGCGCGCGATGCGCGAGCTCGCGATACCCGTGGTGCGCCAGCGCCCCGGCCGCTACGCGCACGAGCTGCGCCGCGCCGCCCGCACCAGCCACCCGGAGAGGAAGCTCGATCTGCTGCTCATCGGCGCGCTCATCGAGGCGCGCTCGGCCGAGCGCTTCGGGCTCCTCGCGGGGCATCTCCCGGCACCGCTCGGGACGCTCTATGCGCAGCTCGCCCGCGCGGAGGCACGGCACTTCGAGCTCTATCTCGACTTCGCGCGCGAGCGCGCACCGGCCGAGTGGCGCGGGCGGCTCGAGGAGCTCGCGGCCCGCGAGGCGCAGCTCGCGACCGCCCCCGACCCCGAGCTGCGCTTTCACTCGGGGCCGCCGGCGGCGAGCTGACAGTTTGTTACAAGCCTCGCGGGCGCGAAATTCCGTCCCCGGCGTCTGTTCGCCCGGTATCCTCGGTTTCCGCAAGAGGCTTCGAGCGCGATGAACGACCGTCCGCACCTTCTCATCGTCGACGATGACCGCGAGATCCGCGGCCTCCTCGCCCAGTACCTCGAGAAGCACGACTTCCGCACCACGGCGGTCCCCGACGGCAGGGAGATGCGCCGGGTGCTCGAGCGCTCGCACGTCGACCTCCTGGTGCTCGACCTGATGCTGCCGGGCGAGGACGGACTGTCGCTGTGCCGCGAGCTCCGCGGCCGCTCGCAGCTGCCCATCATCATGCTCACCGCCCGCGGCGAGGACGTCGACCGGATCGTGGGACTCGAGCTCGGCGCCGACGACTACGTCGCCAAGCCCTTCAACCCGCGCGAGCTCCTCGGGCGCATCAAGGCGGTGCTGCGCCGCTCGGCGCACACCCCGCGCGACCCCTCGCCGGAGACGGTGCGCTCTTTCGTCTTCGGCGGCTGGCGGCTCGACACCATCACCCGCGCCCTGACCGACTCCGAGGGCAGGGAAGTGGCCCTGAGCGGCGCCGAGTACCGGCTGCTCGCGGTGCTGCTCGCCGCCGGCAACCGCGTGCTGACCCGCGCCCAGCTCACCGAGCTGCTGCGCGGACGCGATGCCGATCCCTTCGACCGCAGCATCGACGTGCGCATCAGCCGGCTGCGGCAGATCCTCGGCGACGATGCCCGCGCTCCGCAGATCATCAAGACCGTCTATGGCGAGGGCTATGTCGTCGGCGTCAGCGTCGAGAGCCGGTGAGCCTTCCAAGTCGTCGCGCCTGAGGCCGTGGCCGCAGTCGCTCTTCGGGCGGCTGATCGCGGCCACGGTGCTGGCGGTGCTCATCGCGCAGGCCGTCGGCCTGGTGCTGATCGCCCAGGAGCGCGAGAGCTTCGTCCTGCAGAGCAGCGTGCGCGAATGGACGCAGCGCATCGCCGAGACCGCGCAGATGCTCGAGCCCCTGGGAGCGGCCGCGCGCGCCGCCGCGGTCGCGCAGCTCTCGGCGCCGCGCGGGATGCCGCCTTCGCCGCGGCCGCCGCGCGCGAACGATGCGCCGCAGGCGGCGCGCAACGCGCTCGATCCGCCGCGCGCCTTCGTACGCGTGCCGCTGCTCACCGATTTCGAGCGGACGCTGCGCGAGCATGTGCAGGCGGCGCTCGGGGCGGGCTACGAGGTGAGCGTGGGCCCGACGCTCGATGCGAGCCGTCCGGCCATCACGCTGCCCGTGCCGTTCTACGAGGCGCGCGAGCTCGCCGCTCACGAGGACACCGCGCAGCACTACGACGTGGCGGTGCGTTTCCCCCGCGGCGGCAGCGAGCTCTTCCGCGTGACGCGCATGCCGGGCGGGGCGCCGCTGCCGCGCAACCTGCGCGTCAACCTGACGGTGCTGCTGCTGCTGCTCGTGATCGCGCTCTATGTCACGGCGCGCAGCATCACCCGGCCGCTCTCGGCGCTGGCGCGGGCCGCCGACGGCGTCGGCCGCGAGGCGCGCCCGGAAAAGCTCCCCGAGGCCGGCGCGCGCGAGCTGCGCGATGCGGCGCGCGCCTTCAACACCATGCAGGACCGGCTGCGCCGCTATCTCGACAGCCGCAGCCGCGTGCTGGCGGCCATGTCGCACGATCTGAAGACGCCGCTCACGCGGCTGCGCCTCCAGGTCGAGACGCTCGAGGACCCGGCGCTGCAGGCGCGCATGGTCAAGGAGCTCAGCGAGATGGAGCTCATGGTGCGCGAGGCGCTCGCGCTCTTCCGCGGCCTCGACGACGGCGGGCCCGCCGTGCCGGTCGACGTGAACGAGCTACTCACCGGCATCGCGCAGCAGTTCTCCGAGATGGGCGCGGCGGCGACCGTGAGCGGGCGGGCGCTCGAGCCCTTCACCGCCAAGGCGCAGGCGCTCAAGCGCTGCCTCACCAACCTCATCTCCAACGCGATCAACTTCGGCACGCGCGCGAGCGTTCTCGTCGAGGACGGCGCCGAGCTCGTGATCCGCGTGCGCGATGAGGGACCGGGCATCCCGGAAGCGGACCTCGAGCGGGTATTCGAGCCCTTCTACCGCCTCGAGCACTCGCGCAACCGCGACAGCGGCGGCACGGGCCTGGGGCTCACCATTGCGCGCGACATCGCCCAGGCGCACGGCGGGACGCTGACCCTCGCCAACCTGCCCCAGGGGGGCCTCGAGGCGGCGCTGCGGTTGCCGCGGCGGCACTAAATCCGAAGGCCCGGGCCGCCTACCGCGGCAGCGCGCGCAGCTCGAAGCGGCCGCGCTCGTAGCTCAGGTAACTTCCCTGCTCGTACCACGCGCCGAGCACGATGCGCTGAGCGCTCGCGCCGTCGACCGTGAGGTCGTGCACGCCGGGGCGGTGGGTGTGGCCGTGGATCATGCGGCGCACCGCCGCGGCGCGGAACGCCCGGTCTACGGCCTCCCCATTCACATCCATGATGGTGGGCACGGTGCGCGCGATGTGCCGGCGGCTGCCGGCGCGGACTTCGTCGGCGAGCGCCTCGCGGTGCGCGAGCGGCAGGGCGAGGAAGCGCCGCTGCCAGTAGCTCCGGCGCACGATGCTGCGCAGCTCCTGATAGGAGCGGTCGTCGGTGCAGAGCGCATCACCGTGCGTGAGGAGCACCCGCTCGCCGCCGAGCTCGGCGACCACGGGGTCGGCGAGAAGTACGCAGCCGGTGCGCTCACAGAAGCCGGGGCCGAGGAGAAAGTCCCGGTTGCCGTGCAGCACGAAGCAGGGCACGCCGCCCGCGGTGAGAGCCTTGAGCGCGGCGCACACCTCGAGCGCCGCCTCGCTGCGGTCATCGTCGCCCACCCAGCTCTCGAACAGGTCGCCGAGGACGTAGAGCGCCTCGGCGCGTGCGGCGTGCGCGCTCAGGAATCCGAGGAACTGCCCGATGGCCGGCGCCGAGTCGGCGCCGAGGTGCACGTCCGAGACGAAGAGATGCGCCATGGCGGGCGGTCGGGCGCCGCGCGGACTACTTCGGCGACAGGATCTTCTGCGGCTCGGCCGGGGTCACCGGCGCCGCCGCCGGCGCCGCCGCGGTGGGCGCCACGATGGTTATGCTCTGGATGATGATCGGCTTCAAGGGCGCGTCCTGCTTGAAGGGTCCCACGGCTCCGGTCGGCGTCTCGCCGATCTTGTCGATGACGTCCATCCCCTGCACCACGCGGCCGAATACCGCGTAGCCCCAGCGCGTCGGCACGGGGTCGAGATCCGGGTTGTCGACCAGGTCGACGTAGAACTCGGCGTTGCCCGAGTGCGGCGCGGTGGTGCGCGCGAGCCCCACGGCGCCGCGCTTGTTCTGCAGGCCGTTGCCCGCCTCGTTGACGATGTTCTCGTGGGCGGGCTTCAGGCTCATGGTGGTGGCATCGTGCCCGCCACCCTGGATGACGAAGTTCGGCACCACGCGGTGGATCAGCGTGTTGGTGTAGAAGCCTTCCTTCACGTAGCGCAGGAAGTTGGCGGCGGTGAGCGGCGCGCGCTCGGGCCGCACCTCGATGACGAAATCACCCATGTTGGTGACCACCTTCACCTGCGTGGTCTGTTCCTCGGCGGCGGCCGCGCCGGGCAGGCAGGCAAGACCGAGGAGGAGCGTGGCGGCGGCGAGAGGTGCGCGGAGCTTGAGGGCCATCGATCCTCCTTCAGGTCGCGCGCGGCATTATGCGGCGCGGCGGCGAATTCTAAGCCGCGGCGCGAGTCTGCGACAGCGGTGCGCTGGTAACATGGGCTCAAATGAGCCCGCCGCCGGTCACCCGTTTCGCTCCGAGCCCCACCGGCGAGCTGCACCTGGGGAATGCGCGCACCGCGCTCTTCAACCTGCTGCTCGCGCGGCACGCGGGCGGCCGCTTCATCCTGCGCATCGAGGACACCGACGCCGAGCGCAGCCTCGACACCCATACGGGGGCGCTGCTCGCCGACCTGCGCTGGCTCGGCATCGAATGGGACGCGGGGCCCGATCGCGAGGATGCGCTCGGCCCCTACCGCCAGTCGCAGAGGAGCGCGCTCTACGCCGGCTACTTCGCGCAGCTCGAGCAGCGCGCCGCCGTCTACCCCTGCTTCTGCACGCCGCTCGAGCTCGAGCTCGCGCGCCGCGCGCAGCTCGCCGCCGGCAAGCCGCCGCGCTACCCCGGCACCTGCCGCGGCCTCGGCGCCGAGGAGCGCGCCCGCCGGGTGGCGCAGGGCCTCGCCGCGACGCTGCGCTTCCGCGTGCCCGCGGGCGTGCGCGTCGAGTGGCTCGATCTGGTGCACGGGCCGCAGAGCTTTGCGTCGGACGACATCGGCGATTTCGTGGTGCGCCGCGCGGACGGCTCGGCCGCGTTCTTCTTCTCCAACGCCGTGGACGATGCCTCGATGGGAGTGACGCTGGCGCTGCGCGGCGAGGATCACCTCGCCAACACGCCGCGCCAGCTCCTGGTGCTCGAGGCCCTGGGACTCAAGGCGCCCGGCTACGGCCACGTGGCATTGCTCCTCGGCGCCGACGGGGCGCCGCTCTCCAAGCGCCACGGGGCGACGAGCGTGCGCGAGTACCGCGAGCGCGGCTACCAGCCGCTCGCGCTCGTCAATCATCTGTTCCGGCTCGGCCACGCGACCACGCTCCAGGGGCTCCTCACGCCGGAGGAGATGGTGCGCGGCTTCGACACGCGGCGCCTCGGGCGCGCGCCCGCGCGCTTCGATGAGCAGCAGCTCACCGTGTGGCAGAAGGATGCCGTGCATCGGCTCACGCCCGAGGCCGCGCGCGGCTGGCTCCAGGGGGTCCTGCCCCCCGGGCTCGATGAGCGGGCCGCGGCCGCCTTCGTGAGCGCGATACTCCCCAACCTCGTGCTGCCTGCGGATGCGCGGCCGTGGGTCGGCGTGGTGTTCGGCGGCCCGCCGCCGCTCGAGGAGGGGGGCGAGGCCGTGGTGCGCGCCGCCGGCGCCGGCTACTTCGCCGCGGCCGCGGCGGCGGCGGCCACGAGCGGCAACGATCTCGCGGCGATTGCGGGAGCGGCGCGCGCGGCGAGCGGCCGCCAGGGGAGGGAGCTCTACATGCCGCTGCGCCTCGCGCTCACCGGGCGCACGCACGGGCCCGAGCTCGCGCCGCTCCTGAAGGCCATGCCGCCCGGTGAGGCGCGCGAGCGGCTGGCGCGCTTCGCATGATCCGCATCCACGACTCCCTCAGCGGCGGGAAGCAGGAGCTCGAGCCCATCACGCCGGGGCAACTGCGCATGTACGTGTGCGGGCTCACCGTATACGACTACGTGCACATCGGGCACGCGCGCATGCTGACGGTGTTCGACGTCGTCACGCGCTATCTCAGGCATCGCGGCTACCGCCTCACCTACGTGCGCAACATCACCGACATCGACGACAAGATCATCCGCCGCGCGGCCGAGAACGGCGAGACGACCGAAGCGCTCACCGCACGCTTCATCGCCGCCATGCACGAGGACTGCGCGCGGCTCGCCATCCTGCCGCCGGACTCCGAGCCGCGCGCCACGCAGTACGTCCCGCAGATCATCGCCATGGTGTCGAAGCTCATCGAGACCGGCCACGCCTACCTGGCCGCCGACGGCGACGTGCTCTATTCGGTCGCGAGCTTCGCGCCCTACGGGCGGCTCTCCGGCAAGCGCCTCGCGGACCTGCGCGCCGGGGCGCGCGTCGAGGTGGACGAGGCGAAGCGCGATCCGCTCGATTTCGTGCTGTGGAAGCACGCCAAGTCCGGCGAGCCCTGGTGGGACTCGCCCTGGGGCCGGGGGCGCCCCGGCTGGCACATCGAGTGCTCGGCCATGTCGACGGCGCTCCTCGGCACGCACTTCGACATCCACGGCGGGGGCATGGATCTGAAGTTCCCGCACCACGAGAACGAGATCGCGCAGTCGTGCGCGGCAACGGGCGATGCGTTCGTGAACCTCTGGATGCACAACGGCTTCGTCAACGTCGACGAAGAGAAGATGTCGAAGTCGCTCGGCAACTTCTTCACGCTGCGCGACGTGCTCGCGACGCTGCGCCATCCGGAGGTGCTGCGCTACTTCTTTCTCGCGAGCCACTATCGCGGGCCGATCAACTACTCGTTCGAGCAGCTCGAGCAGGCGGACGCGGCGCTGACGCGCATCTACACGGCGCTGCGGGGGCTCCCGGCGGGAGCCCCGGGGAGGAGCGCCGCCAGCGCGCGCTTCGAGGCGAGCATGGACGATGACTTCAACACGCCCGAGGCGCTCGCGGCGCTCCAGGGGCTGACGCGCGAGATCAACACCGCCAGGGATGCAGGAGAGTCGCCGCGCGCCGCCGCGCTCGGCGCCGAGCTCACGGCGCTCGGCAACGTGCTCGGGCTCCTCACCGTGCCGGCGGAGGAGTGGTTCCGCCTGACCCGGCCGGGGACCGCTCCCGAGCGCGGCCCGCTCGGCGACGCGCAGGTCGAAGAGCGCATCGCGGCGCGCGCCGCGGCCCGCGCGCGGCGCGACTTCAAGGAGTCGGACCGCATCCGCGATGAGCTGGCGGCGGGCGGAGTCGTGCTCGAAGATAAGCCGGGCGGCAAGACCAGCTGGCGGCGGGCTTAGCTGCGACGCTCAGCTGCGCAGCAGCACCCAGGCGAGGGCGGCCGCGACGACCATGACGGCGGCGACCCCTACTGTGCTCGCGTGCAGAGTCGGGATCCCCGGCCGCCGGGGCTGGATGAAGACGAGCGCCTCGATCTCGCGTGCTTTGAGGCCCGAACTGTTCATCAGCATTTCTCCCTGGATCGTCATGGGCTGCCTGCAGGGAGAATCGAAAAGGGCGGCGGGAAGCCGCCATGGGCCGGCGCTGCGCGTGCGGGGGCGCACCCGGGTGGGTTACGATGAGGCCGCAATCGCCGCCGCGGCCATCAGCGGCACGGCTCGGGGCATGGCGCAGTCTGGTAGCGCATCTGCTTTGGGAGCAGAGGGTCGGGGGTTCGAATCCCTCTGCCCCGACCAAATTCCCATTTCCTGCGGTCCGTCTCGGGATGAGAGGGAGCGCGGCTGGCCCTGATTCGGCAGGGAACCTCACACGCAGTCGCCCCGCAGCCACGACGTCGCGAACGCCGTGCGCCCCTGCGTAACGTTCGATCAGCACTTTGCGGAAGACGAAGGGCCCGTGATCTGCCCGGGCAATTGACTCAGCGGCAGTGTAAGCCTTGACAATATCAGCCTAGGCAACTAATATCCGCGCACGCTGAATCCCCCGGTGGGGGTCCGGATCCCCCTAACGACAGATTTCAGGAGCAACGGCCTTGGGCGACATTTACGACAGCACGAATTACCAGCCGGGCAAGTCGATCGGCTCGCTGCTCGGACGCGTGAAGGTGGCGATGATGTCGGCGCTCGACGAGGAGCTGGCCGCCGACCGGCGCCTCGCGCCGCTCGAGCTGAGCGCGGCGCAGTTGAGCGTGATGGCATCGCTCGTGGGCGCGGAGCGCAAGTCTGCATCCGACCTGTGCAAGGGCATCTCCTACGACGCGGGGGCCATGACCCGCATGCTCGATCGCCTGGAGGGCAAGGGCCTGATCCGGCGCAGCCGCAGTCCCGACGATCGCCGGCTGGTGCACCTCGAGCTGACCGAGGAAGGCCGCGCCGCCTATCCGCGCATGCGCGAGGTCGCGCTCGCCGTCGCGAACCGCTTCCTGCGCGGCTTCACCAAGGCGGAGGCGCGGCAGCTCGAGGGTCTTCTGACCCGCATGCTCGAGAACGCGGAAGCGCCCGCGGCCCGCGCCAGCGCCTGAGCCGACTCGCGAATGAATCAGGGATTTTCTACCAAGGAATGCCATGAGTAACGACAGACCTGAAGCTCCTGCCCTCTCGCGCCGCTGGCGGCTGCTCGCCGGAGTCGGCGGCGGGGTGCTCGCCATCGCGCTCGCGTACGGTCTGTATTGGGCGCAGGTGCTGCGCTACCACCAGACGACGGATGACGCGTACGTCAGCGGCAACGTCGTCGAGATCACGCCGCAGATCTCCGGAACCGTCGTCGCGATCGGCGCCGACGACACGCAGTTCGTGAAGGCCGGACAGTCCCTGGTGCGCCTCGACCGCGCCGACGCCAAGGTGGCGCTCGATCAGGCCGAGGCCCAGCTCGCGCGCACCGTGCGCGACGTGCGCAACCAGTTCGCCACCAGCGCGCAGCTCGAGGCCGCGGTCGATGCGAAGCAGACCGAGCTCACCCGCGCGCAGAGCGATCTCGAGCGGCGCGCACGGCTCGGAGCCTCCGGCGCGGTGTCGGGCGAGGAGCTGCAGCACGCCCGCGATGCGGTCAAGGCCGCACAGGCGGACCTCAACGCCGCCCGGCAGCAGCTTGCCGCGAACCGTGCGCGGGTCGATGGCACCACGCTCCAGGACCACCCCGAAGTGCGGGACGCGGCGGCCGCGGTGCGCAACGCCTACCTCACCTGGGCGCGCACCGACCTGCCGGCGCCTGTTTCCGGATTCATCGCCCGCCGCAACGTACAGCTCGGACAGCGAGTCGCCCCGGGTGCGGCGCTCATGGCGGTGGTGCCGCTCGACCAGGTGTGGGTCGATGCGAACTTCAAGGAGCCGCAGCTCTCGCGCATGCGCGTCGGCCAGCCGGTCACCTTGAGCGCCGACCTCTACGGCAGCCACGTGGTGTTCCACGGCAAGGTGGCGGGTTTCGGGGCGGGTACCGGCTCGGCGTTCTCGCTGCTGCCCGCGCAGAATGCCACCGGCAACTGGATCAAGATCGTGCAGCGCGTGCCGGTGCGTGTCGCACTCGATGCGCGTGAGCTCGCCGCGCACCCGCTGCAGATCGGGCTTTCCATGCGGGCCGACGTCGACGTGCACGATGGCAGCGGGGCGCGCCTCCCGCAGCTCGCGAGCACCGCCACGCCGTGGTCGACCGAGGTGTTCGGCTCGACCGATGCCGAGGCGGATGCCCGCGTCGCCGCGATCATCACTGCCAACGAGCCGGCTGCGGCGCGCGCGGCTGCGACTCCGGCCGGGAGCGCCCACGCCCCGAGCCCCGGGCTCCTCGCGGACGCGCACTCAGCCCCCGCGGGCGGCGCCGCGCACGTCAAGGCCCGCTGAGGCGCGGCCGGTCTTGAGGGAGCGTCAGATGCCCGCCGACAACGCCGAGCAGCCCGCGGCGGCTCCACGAGGCGCGGCGCCGGCTGAGCTGGCGCCGCTCATGGGCTCGAAGCTCGCGATCGGGACGGTCGCGCTGTCGCTCGCGACCTTCATGAACGTGCTCGACACGTCGATCGCGAACGTGTCGCTGCCGGCGATCGCCGGGGATCTCGGCGTCTCGCCCGATCAGGGCACCTGGGTGATCACCTCCTTCGGCGTGGCGAACGCGATCTCGCTGCCGCTCACCGGCTGGCTCACGCGGCGCTTCGGGCAGGTGAAGCTCTTCCTGGCATCGACGCTGCTCTTCGTCCTCGCCTCGTTCCTGTGCGGGCTGGCTACGAGCCTTCCGCTTCTCATCCTGTTCCGCGTTCTCCAGGGCGCGGTCGCGGGCCCCATGATCCCGCTCTCGCAGTCGATCCTGCTCGCGAGCTACCCGAAAACCCGCGCCGGCACGGCGCTCGCCATGTGGGCGATGACGACGCTGGTGGCGCCGGTGGTCGGTCCCCTTCTCGGCGGCTGGATCACCGACAACATCTCCTGGCCGTGGATCTTCTACATCAACATCCCGGTCGGCATCGGCGCCGCGGTTTTCACCTGGGGGATCTACCACAAGCGCGAGACGCCCACCGCGCGCGTCCCGGTCGACACGGTGGGCCTGGGGCTGCTGGTCGTCTGGGTGGGCGCCATGCAGGTCATGCTCGATCAGGGCAAGGATCTCGACTGGTTCAACTCGTCCGAGATCGTGGCGCTCGCGTGCGTCGCGGTGGTGGCATTCGCGATCTTCCTCATCTGGGAGCTCACCGAGGAGCACCCGATCGTCGATCTCTCGCTCTTCAGACGCCGCAACTTCTGGGTGAGCACGGTGGCGCTCCTCATGGGCTACGGGCTTTACTTCGGCAACGTGGTGCTGCTGCCGCTGTGGCTGCAGCAGTACATGGGCTACACCGCAACGCTCGCGGGGATGGTGCTCGCGCCCGTCGGACTCCTCGCCATGCTGTTCACACCGTACGTCGGGCGGATCGTCCATCGCGTCGATCCGCGCAAGCTGGTGACGATCTCCTTCGCGATCTTCGCGCTGGTCTTTTTCATGCGCGCGGACTTCAACACCAATGCGAGCCTGTGGACGCTCCTCGTGCCGACCCTGATCCAGGGCGCGGGCGCCGCCACCTTCTTCATTCCGCTCCTGACACTGACGCTCTCGGGGCTTCCGCCCGAGCGCATTCCGGCCGCCTCGGGGCTCTCGAACTTCGCGCGCATCACCGCCGGCTCCTTCGGCACCTCGATCACGACGACGCTCTGGGAGCACCGCGCAACGCTCCACCACGAGCAGCTGGTCGAGCATCTGACGCCGGCGAGCCCGGTGGCCTCCCAGGCCTTCTCGGCACTCCACGCTCAGGGCTTCAGCACCGAGCAGGGCTACGCGCTCGTCAATCGCCTGGTCGACGCCCAGGCATTCATGCTCTCCGCCGACGACATCTTCTACGTGTCGGGGATCATCTTCATCGCGATGATCGCCCTCGTGTGGCTGGCGCGTCCGCAGCTCGGCGGCGGTGCGGGCGCAGCCGCCTCCGGCGCGCACTGAAGGTAAGAGCTAACGCGCGGCGCGCAGGAGCTTCGCCGGCACGAGCCACGCGAGACGCGCGCCGCCGGCGCGCGCGGCGCCCCGGAAGGTGAGAAGCGCGGCGCCCATCTTCCTGAACCTGAAGCCTTCGGCGCCGGCGGCTCCCGGCAGCGATGCCGCGAGGAGCCTCCCGAGTCCGGGCTCGTGCCCGACGACGGCGATGCGCGTCTCGGGCATCCGCCGGAGCAGGGCGAGCAGCGCCTCGGGCGCTCCGCCCGGAGCGAGCTCGGCACAAGGGGTCGCCCTGGGCCATCCGGCCACCTCGGTGAGAATCGCCGCGGTCCGGCGCGCTCGCACCAGGGGGCTCACCAGCACGCGCCCGGGCGCCTGCACCAGCTGCTTCATGCCGGCGGCGGCCTTGCGGGCACGCGCGATGCCCTGGGGGGAGAGGGGACGCTCGCCGTCGTCCGGCCAGCGCCTCGCATCGGGCTCGAAGGAGATGGCATGGCGGACGATCAGCAGCTCCATGCTCGCTGCGGGGATCAGTGACTCAGGCGGGCGGCTTCCGCGGCGGACGACGGGCTGGCGAGGGCCGTGGGAGATTCCGGCAGCGCATCGGGCGATGGAGAGGCGGTGTGCTCGAACTCCCCGAGCCTCGCGCGCAGCGCCTTCCAGCGCCGGCCGCTCACCTTGCGCCAGGATTTGGCGACGGTGGCACGCGCCCCGGAGGTGATGCGCGCGTGATGCTCGGCGAGCTTGCCCATGTGGAAGAGTGTCGCGGGCGGCAGCACGCAGTGGGGGTCGGCGGCGAGCGCGGCGAGGTGATCGCGGGCCATATGCGCGTCCTGGTTCGCGCCGAGCTTGTCCTGCATCCGGCGCAGGGCCTTCAGCATCTCATCGGCGGGTTTCCCGAACGCGACCGCACCCGACTCGAGTGCGTAGCGCAGCTGCTTCGCCCGGCGCCGCACGCGGTGGTAGTCGTCCATCGGGGAATCGGCGCGCAGCCGCCGCACCGCCTTGCGCAGGCGGCGGAAGCGGCGCCGCACCCTCTGTGCCACTACGGCGGCGGCGCTCGCCGCGCCTGCGGTGCCGTTTGCTGCGGGCGGCGCTTCGGTTGCCGCGGTGAGCGTATGAATCCAGCGGCGGGTCGCTTCGGAATCGAGCGAACGGATCATCCGCGCGCGCGCGCGCTCGCGCTCGAGCTTGAAGCGCTCCTTCAAGGGCCCGAGCGCCGGGCGCTCCTCCTCGCAGAGTTTCTCGCGGTAGGCGTCGAGAGCCGCGAGCTGCACGTCGAGATCACGCGTGGTGCCGAGGGAGCGCAGAACGGCCTTCGCGGTCTTGCGGGCGCGAACCAGGGGGGCCGGCAGGTGCTGCTTGAAGAGACCGAGGGTCGCGTCGAGGCGGCGCGCAGTGACGCGCAGCTGGTGCAGCTCCTCGGGATCGTGACCGAGTCGTGCACCCGGCTCGTGCGCGAGCCACGCGGCAAGGAGCCGGCGCACCTCGGCGAGCGCCGCCTCGGCGACCGCGCTCGAGCCGTTCTCGCTCGGCGACGGGGGATGACTGGCCGGGGCCGCTGCACCCCTCGCTTCGTCCACCCCGCCGTCCGAGGCAGGTTCACGCGCGATGGAGACGACCTTCATCTAAGTTCCAGGCACCTCGACGGGATCCATGGAGTTTAACAAAGGCCGCGCTGCAGCAGTCCAAGGAAAATTGACGCTCCCGAAGCCCCTTACGTATGATTCGCGCCCCCCGTGCGGCGGGGCCGGCTAGGGGCGCCTTGAAGTCGTGCCCGTAGCTCAGGCGGATAGAGCATCGGCCTTCTAAGCCGAGGGTCGCAGGTTCGAGTCCTGCCGGGCACGCCATCCGACGCCGGGGTACGGACGGTGGACGTAGCTCAGTTGGTAGAGCCCCGGGTTGTGATCCCGGTTGTCGTGGGTTCGAGTCCCATCGTCCACCCCATTTTGAAGGATCAGGGCCGTTAGCTCAGCTGGTAGAGCAGGAGACTCTTAATCTCTTGGTCGTAGGTTCGATCCCTACACGGCCCACCACTTAATCAAGCACTTGCAGTCGCGAGTGCACCTTGTCGGCCAGCGCGTCCTTCAGAACCCACCGTGCAAGCTCGGCGCGGGATCGGGCGTAGTGGAAATCCGCGGCTCCCTCCAGATAGGCACCCAGCAACGCGCGAGAGTCCTGCGTAGTAACCGCATCGCGCCATAGCCTCGACGGCGACACGTTCCTGGCATTATCGCCGCGCAATCCGGTGTAGATGAATCGGAAGCGCCGGCGGGCCACGGCCAGAGCCCTCGTACTGAAACTAGCCAAGTCGCCAAAGGTGTAAGCGAAGTGCTCTATCGACACACCGAGACGTCGTGCCAAAGTGTCAGCACTGGCGATGATTTCGCGTTCGAGTTCAGCCTCAGCCTGGATCTCGGACAACCGCGCGTGGGTGGCTGTATGACCACCGACAGAGTGGCCTTGTTCAAGCAGTGCTTCCAAATCCGACCACGTCATGTAGGAGAAATGACTGGCATGTCTTGGAGCCCCGGACTTCGTTACGGAGCGTCCAGCGATAAATGGAAGCGCATCGTCGCAAATTTTGTCTGACACCAGGTCCGACGCAACAAAAAATACGGCGCGAATCCCCAATGGCTTCAGAACTTCCTCGGCGATGCGTCGCTGCGATGCAGTTCCATCGTCGAACGTCAGGAGGAGGTTCCGGCCAAGGACAGGGTCACCGCCGGAACTCAGCGCGCCAAACTGCTCTGGTGAAACAAACCTCCAGGACCGCTTTAACCACAGCAATTGCGAGATAAATCGCGGCTGCTCCTTCGGGCAAATATCATGATAGATAAGGACTCGTAGAGAATTTCCAGAAGCCAGCCCGAGCGATCTCCCAATGGTCTTGACGCCCTTCAGAGGGTAATGGAGACCTGCTATGAAATGATGGTGCAGTGCCATGGAAATCTTGCGCGCTCTACAAACAAGGCACTGGCGAATCACATATGACAGTGAGCTCTACCAGTTCGCTCCATTGGCATTAGATGGGCAGTGAAAGATCTCACCGACAGCGATGCAGGGTGATTTCCCAGACGTGAGTACCGCATTCGCCGCGGAGAGTTCAATTGGCATCCGTGCGGGCGTCGTCCGCCGGACGCCCGGCTCGGGAGGGCGTCAAGAACTCACCTGGGCCGTGTACCCCCGCAAATTGACCGATCCCGACACGGCCCACCACTTTCCCGGCGGTTCAGCAGCCACACCTCGTCGCCGATCTGCCCGATGCCGAAGCTCTGAGCGGCGAACACCCTGAGTCCTTGTATCGATTGAAGATCTTGTAGCCGGCTTTACGAGGGATGCCGAACTCGCGGCACAGCACCGCCGTCTTCTCGCCCCCGAGCGCTCGGGCGACAAACCCGCGGCACGGTCCGGGTGGGTTGAATCGGCCGCGACCGGGGCGCGGGACGCAAAAAACGCATCAGCTATAATGCGACCCGCCCCGACGCGCGGCCAAAGGTATTGATTTCTATCCAGGTTTGACCTGGAGAAGCAGCGGCCTAAGGCGAAAGTGGCGGAACTGGTAGACGCGCTGGATTTAGGTTCCAGTGGGGAAACCCGTGAGAGTTCGAGTCTCTCCTTTCGCACCAGTCTCCTCCTTACCGTAGGTAAAGCAGCCGGCGCCGGGCTTCATGCACCCGCGCTGGCTTTGAGGATCGACGATGCAAGTTTCGGTTTCTGATACGGGCGGTCTCGGCAAGCGCCTCGAGGTCGCGGTTCCCGCGACCGAGGTGGCGAGCGAGGTCGCCGAGCGCCTGAAGCGCCTGTCGCGCACGGCGCGTCTCAAGGGCTT
>DASYYF010000055.1:0-12929 GCA_035934055.1 Steroidobacteraceae bacterium
GTGGAGCAGGACATTGGCGCCCGCTCCGTGCAGCACGCGCACGATCGTCGCGCCGACGCGGCGCGCCGCGCCGGTGACGAGCGCGGTCTTGCCCGCGAGCGCCTTGCTCGGCGCCGGCAGCGCCCCGGCCGGCTCGGGATCGGCTCGCGTCATAGATGCCGATTATGACCCCATCGGCCGCGCGCTCAATGCTCCCCGCCCTGAGCCCCGACGAGCAGCGTCACGGCGAGGCGGTCGCGGCGCTCATTCGCGCCGAGCTCGCCGCCGCGGGCGGCTGGCTCTCCTTCGAGCGCTTCATGGAGCTCGCGCTCTATGCGCCGGGACTCGGCTACTACAGCGCCGGCAGCTGGAAGCTCGGCGGCGGCGGGGATTTCGTCACCGCCCCCGAGGTCTCCGAGCTCTTCGGCCGCTGCGTGGCGGCGCAGTGCGCGCCGGTGCTGCGCGCCACGGGCGCAGAGGTCCTCGAGCTCGGCGCGGGCACCGGGTCGCTGGCCGCTACCCTGCTCGCCGCGCTCGATGCGGCGGGTGCGCTGCCGGAGCGTTACGCGATCCTCGAGGTCTCGGGCGACCTCGCCGCTCGCCAGCGTGCGCGCCTCGAGGCGCTCCCTGCGCACTTGCGCGCGCGCGTCGTTTGGCTCGAGCGGCTGCCGCCGACGCCGCTCCGCGGGGTGATCCTCGCCAACGAGGTGGCCGATGCGCTGCCGGTGCGGCGCTTCAGGCTGCGCGGCGGCACGCTGCAGGAGCTCGGCGTCGCCCTCGCGCCCGGCGGCGCGCTGCAGGACGCCGAGCGGGCGCCGGACGCCGCGCTGGCGGAGGCCTGCGCGGCGATGCTCGGTGCGCGGGCGGGCTCACTCCCCGACGGTTATACCTCGGAGGTGAGCCTGCGGCTCGGACCCTGGATCGCGGCGCTCGCCGCATGCCTCGAGCGGGGGAGCGTGCTGCTCTTCGACTACGGCCTGCCGCGCTCGCACTACTACCACGCGCAGCGCGCCGCGGGCACGCTGCGCTGCCACTTCCGTCAGCGCGCCCACGACGACCCGTTCGTCAACTTAGGTCTGCAGGACATCACCGCCTGGGTCGACTTCACGCGCGTCGCCGAGGCCGCCTCGCTTGCCGGGCTCGAGGTGTCGGGCTTCGCCACCCAGGCCGCGTTTCTCCTCGCGCTCGGGCTCGAGCGGGCCGTGGCCGCCGCGCCCGACGCCGCGAGCCGTGCGCGGCTCGCCGGGGAAGCGCGCCGCCTCGTCATGCCGGAGGAGATGGGCGAAGCCTTCAAGGTCATGGCGCTCACGCGCGGTTATGCGGCGCCGCTCGCAGGCTTTACGCTCCAGGATCTGCGCCGCCAGTTGTGAGGCCGCGGCTGCTAAGCTGAGTGGATGGACATGACCTTGCTCAAAGTCATCGTGCTGGCGATCGTACAGGGGTTCGCGGAGCTGCTGCCCGTATCGAGCTCGGCGCACGTGGTGGTGGCGGAGAAGCTCATGGGCCTCGACCCCTCCTCGCCCCCGATGACGCTGCTGCTCGTCATGCTGCACACCGGCACCATGTTCGCGGTGATCCTGTATTTCTGGCGCGAGTGGCGCGCGATCTATTTGCAGAGCACCGCGGCCTTGCGGAGCATCGTCTGGCTGATCGTGGTCGCGACCTTCTTCACGGCAGCGATCGGCGAGGGGATCGTGAAGGTGATCGAGCGGACCGTGTTCCGCGACCTGCCGCACGCGCAGATCGAGGACCTCTTCAGCCATCTCGAGTTCATGGCCCCGGCGCTGCTCGCCGCCGGCATCCTCATCGTGATCGCGGGTCTCCTCGAGAAGCGCCGTCCGGCGGCGGGGGCCGGCGGGAGCCGCGATCTCGATGCGCGGCGCGCCGGGGTAGTCGGCGCGGTGCAGGGATTGTGCCTGCCGTTTCGGGGCTTCTCGCGCTCGGGAGCCACGATCTCGACCGCAATGCTGCTCGGGGTCGCGAAGCCGCGGGCGGAGGCCTTCAGCTTTGCGCTGGCCGTGGTGCTGACTCCGCCGGTGGTCGCGCGCGAGGTGCTGCGCCTGCGGGACGCGGCGCACGCGGGCGGCGGCGCCGATCTCGGCTCGGTCGCACTGCTCACCATCCTCGGTGCCGCGGTCGCGCTGCTCGCCGGGCTCCTCGCGCTCAAGTGGCTCAGCCGCTGGCTCGAGACCGGCCGCTGGTACCTGTTCGGGATCTATTGCCTCGCGGCGGCCGCAGCCGTGACGCTGCTGCACCGCGCCGGCTACTGAGCGCCAGGTGGCGCGCTGCCGGCGCCTCCGGCGAGCTGCCCCTTGACCGCGCTCACCGCGGCGAGCCGCCGCCGCCGCATCTCCTCGCCAATGGCCGGACCCTGGAGGCCGCGGCGATCGGCCTCGGAGAGCGTCACCGCCGCCGCCGCCTCGAGCGCCGCCCTGAGATACGGCGCCTGGGGATAGGGCTCGGCCTCGAGCCCGGTGCGGCCGCGGGCATCCGCCGCGCACGCCTGCAGCAGCTCGCCAAAACGCTCGGGACGGCGGAATGCGTCGCACTCCTGCAATAGCTTCAACACGCTCTCGGGGCGCAGCTCGAGTGCGCGGTGCACCAGCGTGTGCTCGCGCGCGGCCAGGATCGCGAGCTCGCGGTGCGTCCCCGGCACCTTGAGGCGGTCGGCGACGGCTTCGATCAGCGGCACACCGCCTTCCTCGTGGCCGTGATGCTTCGGCCACAGCTCGGGCGGAGTGCGCGCCTTGCCGAGATCGTGCATGAGCACCGCGAAGCGCACCGCGGTGGAGACGCCGCTGCGCGCGGCGCAGGCCAGCGCGAGCATGACGTGCACGCCGGTGTCGATCTCCGGGTGCCACCGGGGCGGCTGCGGCACGCCGTAGAGCGCGTCGAGCTCCGGGTAGATCACCTTGAGCGCGCCACACTCGCGCAGCGTCGCGAAGAACACTTGCGGGTGGTCCTCGGCGAGCGCGCGCTCGGTCTCCTGCCACACCCGCTCCGGGACGAGCGCGCTCACCTCGCCGGAAGCGGTCATGCGGCGCATGAGCTCCATGGTCTCGTCCGCGATGCGAAAGCCGCGGCCGGCAAAGCGCGCCGCGAAGCGCGCCGCCCGCAGCACGCGCACCGGGTCCTCGGTGAAGCTGTCCGACACGTGGCGCAGCAGGTGCGCGGCGAGATCGGCCCGGCCGCCGTAGGGGTCGATGAGCTCGCCCGCGTCGCTCTCGGCCATGGCGTTGATGGTGAGGTCGCGGCGCTTCAGGTCCTCCTCGAGCGTCACCTGCGGCGAGAACTGCGTGGCGAAGCCGCGGTAGCCGGGCGCCACCTTGCGCTCGAGGCGCGCCAGCGCGTACTCCTCGCGGGTGGCGGGGTGGAGGAACACCGGGAACTCGCGTCCCACCGGCAGATAGCCCTGGCGCTCGAGCTCTTCGGGCAGCGCGCCGACCACGACCCAGTCGCGCTCGCGCACCGGCAAGCCCAACAGGCGGTCCCGGACTGCGCCACCGACCAAGTAGACTCGCATGGTGCTCATGTTAACCGACAGGCACAGTGGCAGCGCGCCGCGGCGCAAGGCGGCCGCGCGCGCGGCGCTCGGCGGCGCGCTGTGCCTGCTGCTCGGCGGCTGTTATCTCATGCAGGCGGCCAGCGGCGAGTACCGCCTGCTGAAGGCGCGCGTGCCGATCGACACCGTGATCGGCGATCCGCAGACCCCGCCCGCGCTGCGCGCGCGCCTCGGCGGGGTGCACGCGGCGCGCGAGTTCGCCTCGCAGCAGCTCGGGCTCCCGGACAACGGCAGCTACCGCAGCTACGCCGACATCGGCCGCCCGTTCGTGGTGTGGAACGTGGTGGCGGCGCCCGAGTTCTCCCTGCATCCCAAGCGCTGGTGCTTCCCGGTGGCCGGCTGCGTCGCCTACCGCGGCTACTTCCATGAGCGCCGCGCGCGCGACCTGGCGCTCGAGCTCGAGGCGCGCGGCTTCGACGCGGTAGTCGAGGGCGTGCCGGCCTACTCGACGCTCGGCAGGTTCGCCGATCCGGTGATCTCCAGCATGCTGCGCTACGACGACGACGAGCTCGCCGCGACCATTTTTCATGAGCTGGCGCATCAGCTGATCTACGTGAAGAACGATTCCGAGTTCAACGAGGCCTTCGCGACCACGGTCGAGGAGGCGGGGCTGGCGCGCTGGCTCGAGCACCAGCGGGCGGCAGGGCGCATCGAGCGCTTCCGCACCGAGCAGCAGCACGAGACGGCGCTGCTCGCGTTGCTGCTGCCGGCGCGCACGCGGCTCGCCGCGCTCTACGAGTCGGGAGCGCCGCCCGCCGAGCTGCGCGAGCGCAAGCGGCAGATCCTGGCCGGGCTGGCCGCGGACATCGGGGCGCTCGAGCGCCGCCAGGGCGTGCACTACCCGGTATATGACGAGTGGATCGCCAGGGGACTCAACAACGCGCAGCTCGCGGCGGTGGCGACCTACTACGACTGCGTGCCGGGATTCAAACGGCTGCTCGCCGCCGGCAACGGCGACCTGCCGCGCTTCTACGCCGCGGTGCGCGAGCTCGCCAGGGAACCGCGCGCCGCCCGCCACGCGCAGCTGTGCGGCGCGGCCGCACCGGCGTCTCAGGCCGCGCCGACCGCGTCGGTCCTCAGCGTGCCGGAACCCTCATCCGCCGGCGGAGGGCTGCGGCGCCGGCCGGGAGGAGCAGCAGGCCCGCCGCGATCGACGCTCTAGCGATCCGCAGTCCGGCGCAGCAGCGCGAGCTGCGTCTCGATGTCGTCGCCGCCGAGATAGGTAGGGAGCACAGCCTCCATGTGCTGCGGCTCGATCCCGAGGCGCGCGCAGCCGTCCTCCTGGCATAGGCAGTCGACGGTGAGCGAGCGGAAGTTGTCGAGCGAGAAGGGCTTGCCGGGCAGGAGCCCCATCACCAGCCCCTGCAGGCGCGCCGCCGCGTCGGGGAGCGGCACGATGTGGCAGGGGAGGCGGGCGACCCTGGCCGTGAGCCGCACGAGCTCGCCGAGCGTCATCACATCGGGTCCGCACAGCTGATAGAGCCGGCCGAAGCTCGCGCGCGCGCCGAGTGCGCGGCTGAAGGCCTCCACCACATCGAGCACGTGGATCGGCGCAAAACGCGTACCCGCGCGCGCCAGCGGCAGAAACCCGGCGGTGAGCCGCAGGAGCTTCGCGAAGCGGTTGGTGAGCGAATCCCCGGCGCCGAAGATCACCGACGGCCGCAGGAGCGTGACCGCCGGCTGCGCGTGCGCGGAGGACGGCGGCGCGGCGCGCAGCTGCGCCTCGCCGCCGGCCTTGCTGCGCAGGTACTGGCTCGGCGCGCGCTCGTCGGCGCCGAGCGCGCTCATGTGCAGCACCTGGCGCACGCCGGCGCCGCGCGCCGCCGTGAGGATCCTGCCCGGCAGCTCGGTGTGCAGCGCCTGAAAGCTGGCGCCGCGCCGCGGGTTGAGAATGCCGATGAGGTTGATCACGGCGTCGCAGTCGGCGAACAGCTGGCTGAGCGTCGTCGGCGCGTGCACGTCCGCCGCGCGCAGCTCGATCGTTTCGAGCACGCGCAGACGCTCGGCCCGCGCCAGGTTGCGGGTCGGCACCCGTACCCAGTGCCCGTCGAGAGCCAGGCGGGTGACGAGCTCGGTGCCCACGAAACCGGTTCCGCCGAGCACGCAGATATTCACGGCGCCTCCTTCAGTGTCCCGGGACGGCGGCGATCACCGCGGTCGCCCGCATGGGCTTGCCGTCGCGCACCAGGGCGATGTCCATGGTGTCGCCGACGCGCAGCAGCCCGATCACGTTGCGCAGCTCGGTGTTGGATCTTACCGGCTGGCCGTTCACCGAGGTGACGACGTCCCCGACCCGCAGCCCCGCCTTGTCGGCCGGGGAGCCGTCGACCACCTGCGATACCAGCGCGCCGGCCGCGCTCGAGAGCCCGAGCGAGTCGGCGATGTCGGGAGTGACCGTGTACAGGGAGACCCCGAGCTGGCCGCGCCTGACCGCGCCGTACTTGACGAGCTGCTCCATGACGTTGCGCGCCATGTTGACCGGAATGGCGAAGCCGATGCCGACGTTGCCGCCGTTGCGGGAGATGATCTCGGTATTGATGCCGATCAGCTCGCCGCGCAGATTGACGAGCGCGCCGCCGGAATTGCCGGGATTGATCGAGGCGTCGGTCTGGATGAAGTCCTCGTAGCCGTCCGGATTGATGCCGGTGCGCGACAGGCCGCTGACGATTCCCGAGGTGACCGTGTGCTGGAGGCCGAAGGGATTGCCGATCGCCACGACGAAATCGCCGACCTCGAGGCGCGAGGAATCGCCGAGCGGCATCTGCGCGAGCCCGGCGGCGCTCACCTTGAGCACCGCGACGTCGGAGGGCTGGTCGCTCCCGACCACCCTGGCCTTGAGGTCGCGCCCGTCCTGCAGCGTCACGGTGATCTCGCTGGCGTTCTCGACGACGTGCGCGTTGGTGACTATGTAGCCCTGCCGGGCGTCGAAGATGACGCCCGAGCCCGCGCTGCGGAACAGGTGCTCGTGCGGAGCTGTACCCCGCGGCAGGTCGAAGAAACGGCGGAAGAAGGGGTCCTGGAGGAGAGGGTTCTGCGGGCCGCTCTCGAGCACGGTACCGCGGGTGGAGACGTTCACCACCGCGGGCGAGACCTTGCGGATCATCGGCGCGAGGCTCGGCAGCGGCGTGTCGCCGACCGCCGGAGGAACGCCGCCCGAGGCCGGCGGTGCGAGCGCCAGCGCGGCGAGCCCGAGGGCGAGTAACGCGGCTCTCATGCTGGCGGGAATTCTAGCCCGCGCCGCGACGCGGGGCTTGGGCCGCGGTGAGAAGCCCCGGGCCGGCGGCGCCGCGCGGGCGCCGCCGGACGGGCTTTGAGGAATTAACTCAGGCGGCCTGGACGTCGATGCGCCGCGGCTGCGCCTGGGGACGCTTCGGAACGCTCAGCTCGAGCACCCCGTTCACATGCGTCGCCTTGATGGCCTCGGCGTCGACGGTCTCGGGGAGCGTGAAACGGCGCAGGAAGCTGCCGCTCGCGCGCTCGACGCGCTCATAACCCTCGCCGGCGGTCTGGTTCGCGGAGCCGCGCTGGCCGCGGATCGTGAGCACGCCCTTGTCGGCCGTGATCTCGATGTCCTTGCTCTCGACGCCCGGCAGGTCGGCCGCGACCACGAAGCGATCGGTCTCTTCGCGGACGTCGACGCGCGGGATCCAGCTGACGCTCGCGGCGTCAGTCTCGCCGAAGGCCTGCTCGAGCTGGCGGTGCAGCCGCCCGAAAAGCGCCCACGGCTCGTAACGAACGATAGTCATTGAAAGGTCTCCTCTCGGAACTGAAGTTGAGAAACTGGTGCGCAATTGCGCTTCGCACTGATGTGCGGATAGGCCGCGGGCGTTTCAAGGGGCGAGGCGCGCAGCGAAGCCGGCGCTCGAGATCCCGCAGGCGAGGCCCCACATCCACTCTGCTGTGGGCAAGCCTGTGCAAAACCTGTGCTCGACCTGAGCACAATATATTGGGGTTGGGGGTTGACATCCCGGGACGCCCGGGACTTCAAGAATTATCGTGCAATTTACCGCGGAGAATGATGTAAATATATGAAATATATATATAAAAATGACACGACAAAATATGGTTTTGAATCTTGACGCACCCGCGCACGCTCATTAGGCTTTTGACCCCGACACAAGATCTTGTGTTCGCGAGAGCGACGAGGGTCACGCAGTCGGGGGAGGTTTCAGGGCCCTGAACTGTTCCAACTCAGTAAGGACAGTCAGGTACCGGTCAGGCTTGCGGCTCCTTGAGCTCCGCCACCTGACTGGTTTTTCCCTGCAATCCGTTGGACTAGGCGTCAATAAGATTTCCGGAGCGCCGCGGATTCCATGAACACCGTAGTGAAGATCGACCCCAAGGACATCGATGCCATTCCTTTTCAGGAAGCGTCGCTCGATATCTGGGACAAGAAGTATCGCCTCTCCGCCAAGGACGGCACGCCCATCGACAAGACGATGGACGATACCTACCAGCGCGTCGCGCGCGCGCTCGCCGACGTCGAGAGCCTCGACGTGCGCGAGCAGTGGTACGAGCGCTTCCTGTGGGCGCTGCGCCGCGGAGCGATTCCCGCCGGGCGCGTGACGTCCAACGCCGGCGCGCTCGAGCACAAGCCGGCGACCTCGACCATCAATTGCACGGTGTCGGGGACGATCCGCGACTCGATGGACGACATCCTGAAGAAGGTGCACGAGGCGGGACTCACGCTGAAGGCGGGATGTGGAATCGGTTATGAACACTCGACGCTGCGGCCGCGCGGCGCCTACGTCTCGGGCGCGGGCGCCTATACCTCGGGGCCGCTGTCCTTCATGGATATCTTCGACAAGATGTGTTTCACGGTCTCGTCCGCCGGCGGTCGCCGCGGCGCGCAGATGGGGACCTTCGACGTCGGCCACCCGGATGTCATGGAGTTCATCCGCGCCAAGCGCGATGCCGGGCGCCTGCGGCAGTTCAACCTGTCGCTGCTCATCACCGACGAATTCATGCAGGCAGTGCGCGAGGATCGCGAGTGGAAGCTGGCCTTCCCGCTGACGCTGCGTGAGTTCGAGGCCGAGCGCCCGGACCTCGGCGACGCGCGCAAGTTCGTGTGGCGCGAATGGTCGATCCACGAGGGCTACGTCGTGAACGAGGAGGGCCTGGTGGCCTGCAAGGTCTACAAGACCCTGCCGGCGCGGCGCATGTGGGACGTCATCATGACGTCCACCTACGACTTCGCCGAGCCCGGCTTCATCCTCATCGACCGCGTCAACGAGATGAACAACAACTGGTGGTGCGAGAACATCCGCGCTACCAATCCGTGCGTCACGGCCGACACGCGTCTGGCGACGAGTTACGGCATGGTGCCGATCGGCGAGCTGGCCGCCGCGGGTGCGGAGATTCACGCAACCGTGGACCGACGCGCCCTCGGCGAGGGACCGGGGACGGCGGTCCGCGCCGCCGTTCCCGCATTCATGACGTCCTGGTCGGCCGATGTGTATCGCGTCGAAACCGAGGACGGCTACGAGATCAAAGCGACCGATTGGCATGACTTCTACACGACTCGCGGCAAGATCAAGCTGAAAGATCTCAAGGCCGGCGACGAGCTGCTGGTGCAGTCCGGCAAGGGGCAGTTCGGGAGCCGTGGGTCTGGCGAGCTCGGCACACTGCTCGGGCTGCTGACCGGCGACGGGCACTTCACCGGCGGAGGCGAGGAAACTGCGGCTGTCGTGAGCCTCCGGGGCGGCGATCGGAGCTTCGTGCAGGAGGTCGTTGCCCAGATCAACGCGCTGATCAGCGGCTGGGCCGGCCATGCGCGCGACTGTCGGGTCGGCGCGCGCGGCGTGCCCCAGCGGAACATGGTCATGATCAGGTCCGTGTTGCTGGCGCGGGCGCTTGAGCAGTATGGGTTTACGGCCCGAACCAAGGTGCAGGTTCCCGAGGTGGTCTGGCGCGGCACCGAGGGGTGCGTTCGCGGCTACCTGCGCGGGCTCTTCCAGACCGACGGTACGGTGAGCACCTCCGGCCGCCAGAGTACGCGCTGCTCGGTGCGCCTCGCCTCGAGCTATCCGTCGCTTCTCAAGGACGTGCAGGTACTGCTGGCGAACTTCGGCATCTTTTGCCGCGTACTGAAGCGCCGCACGGCGGGTCGGCGCTTGCTGCCCGACGGCCAGGGGGGACGCCCGCCCTGCGACCGCGAGGCCGACTATGAGCTGATCGTCGACGGCCAGTCGCGCGAGCGATTCATGTCTGAGATCGGCTTCATTACGGAGCGCAGGAACTCAAAGTACGCCGGCTGGGTTGCCGGCAAAGCGCCGGGGAGGGCGCAGCGCTTCGTGAGCCGCGTCAAAGCGATCACCCATGTCGGTAAGGAGGCGGTGTTTGATACGACGCAGGCGGACCACAACACGGTCATCTTCAACGGCCTGGTGACGGGGCAATGCGGAGAGCAGCCGTTACCGCCCTACGGCTCCTGCCTCCTGGGCTCGGTGAACCTGACGCGCTTCGTGCGCCATGCATTCACGGATTTCGCGGAGTTCGACTGGAACGAGTACCGCGAGGTCGTGAAGGTCTTCACGCGCATGCTCGACAACGTGGTGGAGGTCAACGGCCTGCCGCTCGAGAAGCAGCGCGAGGAGATCCTGCGCAAGCGCCGTCACGGCATGGGCTTCCTCGGCCTCGGCAGCACCATGACGCTGCTGCGCATGAAGTACGGCTCGCCCGAAGCGGTGCAGTTCACCGAGGATGTGTCGCGCGAGATGGCGCTCGCCGGCTGGGAAGCCGCGCTCGAGCTCGCCCGCGAGAAGGGCCCGGCGCCGATCATGAACGAGGAGTTCACGGTCACGAAGGAGATGCTGCGCAAGCGCCCGGAGATGGTGCGCGACGGCTGGCGGCCGGGTGCGAAGATCGCCGGGCGGCTGCTGCACGCGAAGTACAGCCGCTACATGCAGCGGGTGGCCGAGGTGGCGCCGCGCCTGGCGCACGAGCTGGCCGAGACCGGTGCGCGCTTCACGCACCACAGCTCGATTGCACCCACCGGCACCATCTCGCTGTCGCTCGCCAACAATGCCTCGAACGGCATCGAGCCGTCGTTCGCGCATCACTATTTCCGCAACGTCATCCGCGAGGGAAAGAAGTCCAAGGAGAAGGTGGACGTCTACTCGTTCGAGCTGCTCGCCTACCGCGAGCTCGTCAATCCCAACGCCACGCCGGGGGGCACGACCGATGCTGAGAGACTACCCGAGTACTTCATCGCCTCCGAAGACATCACCCCCAAGGAACATGTCGAAGTGCAGGCTGCGGCCCAGAAGTGGGTCGATTCATCGATTTCTAAGACGGCGAACGTGCCTACGGATTTCCCCTACGAGAGATTCAAGGACATCTATCTGTATGCACACGAGCAGGGACTCAAGGGCTGCACCACTTTCCGCTTCAACCCCGAGGCGTTCCAGGGCGTGCTGGTGAAGGAGCAGGACCTCAAGAACACGATCTACAGGTTCACGCTCGAGGATGGCACGGTGATCGAGGCGCGCGGCGACGAGGAGATCGATTACGACGGCGAGATCCATACCGCCGCTAATCTGTTTGATGCGATGAGGGACGGGTATTACGGGCGCATGTGAGGGCTTGAAAAGCGCTCAACGCGAACCGAGGAAATGACCATGGCCATCAAGATCGAGCGGAAGATCGTCAAGTACCACGTGCAGAAGCCCGAGGACAAGGCGCCCGACAAGCCGGCCGAGAAGGCCGGGGCGCCGGAGCCGAAGGCAGCGGCAGCGGCGGCGGCAGCGGCGGCGGCGGGCGCGGAGCCGGAGACGGTGCGCGACAAGAGCGGGCGCACCGCCAAGGTCATCCGCATGCACGAGAGGCTCGAGCGGCCGGAGATGCTCATCGGGCAGACCTACAAGATCAAGACGCCGATCTCCGATCATGCGATGTACGTCACCATCAACGACATCGTCCTCAACGAGGGCACCGAGTACGAGCAGCGCCGGCCCTTCGAGGTCTTCATCAACTCGAAGAACCTCGACCACTTCCAGTGGATCGTGGCGCTGACGCGCATCATCTCCGCGGTGTTCAGGAAGGGGGGCGACGTCACCTTCCTGGTGGACGAGCTGAAGGCGGTGTTCGATCCGCGCGGCGGCTACTGGCAGCCGGGCGGGAAGTTCATGCCCTCGATCATCGCCGAGCTCGGCCACGTCATCGAGAAGCACCTGCAGGCGATCGGGCTGATGCGCAAGCCCGAGCTGGACGTCCACCAGCGCAAGCTGGTCGACGAGAAGCGCGCCGAGTTCGAGGCGCGCGCCAAGCAGGCCGACGCCTTCGCCAAGCCGCACTTCCCCGAAGGGGCGCAGCTGTGCGGCCGGTGCAGCACCGCGGCGGTCGTCATGATGGACGGCTGCATGACTTGCCTGAATTGCGGCGATTCCAAGTGTGGTTGATTGAGCGACTCCGTACGGCAGACCAACCGAACTGACAGTGCGCTAGGTCCACGAGGCAGCCATCGGGCTGCCTCTTTTTTGGCCGATCGCCTTTACTCGAGCGCGGCCGCGAGCGTCAGGCTCTGCGGGGCGGCGAGCCCGCCGAATTCCCGGTCGGCCTCCTCGAGGAGCTTGCCGGCCTCGGCCCTCCTGCCGCCGTCGATGAGTGACCGGATCTGCGCGAGCTGCGCCGCCAGGCGCCGATCGAGCGCCGCGCGGCAGACGGCGAGCTGCGCCGCATCGGGCCGCACGTGCTCGGCGAGCGCGGTGAGCGCCCAGGACAGCGCCGCGGGGCTCGCGATCTCGTGGGCCGCACCGAAGGTGACCTTGGCGGCCGTGTCGAACACGCACCAGTTGCGCATCGACTCGAAGCTCGCGGTGTCCATCATCAGACGCACCGTGTCGCGCTCCCCCGTGACGTACACGACCCGGGTCGACTCCTGGAAACGCTCGAGCAGCTCGCGCGGCGGCGGGCTGAGCGGACGGGCGCCGATCGGGTCGCTGCCGGCGTTCAGCAGCGCGCCGCGGAACAGGTCGGGGTAGGCGAGCGCGAGGCGCAGCGCGATGCGCGAGCCGCCGGAGAAGCCGCCGACGTACACCCGCCGTGCGTCCACGCGGTAGCGCTGCATGAGGTTCCAGGCCGCGAGCAGCGCGAGCGGCTCGCGCCGGCCGATCGGGTCGGTATCGTTTCCCGAGCGCGCCGCGCTCACGAAGATCACGCCGTAGCGGTCGAGCACCGGCGCCCATCCCGGCGGCAGCTGCGCCTCATCCCAGGGAGGGACGAAGATGAGGAGGGCGTAGCCCTCCGCCGGAGCACGCGGCGGTACGTACAGCAGGAAGCGCTCTGCGGCGAGATCGACCGACTGCCCGCGCAGCCGCTTGCCCGAGTGCTCGAGCGAGCGCTGCACCTGCGCCGCGGTGAGCGGACTCAGCAACCGCCGCATGATCTC
>DASYYF010000010.1:0-13793 GCA_035934055.1 Steroidobacteraceae bacterium
CACCGACGCGTCGCCTTCGAGCAGGGCCTCGATCATCCAGCGGCGCGTGGAATCCGTGAGTGCGCGGAAAGCGCGGTCGAGCTGTCGATCATTGAGCGCCACCCGCGCAGCAGAGCGCGGGCGTACGCGATAGTCCATTCCCCAATAGTTAGGCAAGTGCCTAACTATTGCCCAGAGGACCCATCAGCGCCGGGCCCCGGCGGGTCAGCTCTTGGGCTCGAACCTGAGCGCCACCCCGTTCATGCAGTAGCGCTCGCCGGTCGGCTGCGGGCCGTCGGGAAACACGTGACCGAGGTGCCCGCCGCAGCGCGAGCAGTGCACCTCGGTGCGGCGCATGAAGTGGCTGCGGTCCTCGTGAGTCCCCACCGCGCCCGGCAGGGGCCTGAAGAAGCTCGGCCAGCCGCTGCCGCTCTCAAACTTGGTGTCCGCGGCGAACAGCGGCTGCCCGCAGCCCGCGCAGCGGAAAGTGCCGGCGCGGTGCTCGTCGTTCAGCGGGCTGCTGCCGGCGCGCTCGGTACCGTGCTCGCGCAGCACGCGGTAGGCGTCGGAGCCAAGCTCGCGCTGCCACTCGTCCTGGGTCTTCTCGACCGTGAATTTCTCGTCCGTGGCCATGCGTCGCCCCTGCGCGGCGCTCGGCATTGCATCCCGCCCCTACAGCAGCGGGACCAGCAGCAGCGCCACGATATTGATGATCTTGATGAGCGGATTGATTGCCGGCCCGGCGGTGTCCTTGTAGGGATCGCCGACCGTGTCGCCGGTGACGGCGGCCTTGTGCGCATCCGACCCCTTGCCGCCGAAGTTGCCTTCCTCGATGTACTTCTTGGCGTTGTCCCAGGCGCCGCCGCCGGTCGTCATGGAGATGGCGACGAAGAGTCCCGTGACGATGGTCCCGATCAGGAGGCCGCCGAGCGCGCGCACGCCGGCGCCGTTGCCCATGAGGGTGTTGGTCACGAGCACCAGGACGATCGGCACCAGGATCGGCAGGAGCGAGGGCACGATCATCTCGCGGATGGCAGCGCGCGTCAGCAGGTCGACCGCGCGCGAGTAGTCGGGCTTCTCGGTGCCGGACATGATGCCCTTGATCTCGCGGAACTGGCGGCGCACCTCGGTGACCACCGCCCCGGCCGCGCGCCCCACCGCCTCCATGGCCATGGCACCGAAGAGATAGGGCACGAGCCCGCCGATGAACAGGCCGATGATCACCGCCGGATCGGACAGCGAGAAACTGACGGTCTTGCCGGCCGCCTCGAGGTTGCGGGTGTAGTCGGCGAACAGCACCAGTGCGGCAAGCCCCGCCGAGCCGATCGCGTAGCCCTTGGTCACGGCCTTGGTGGTGTTGCCGACCGCATCGAGCGGATCGGTGATGCTGCGCACTTCCTTGGGCAGATGCGCCATCTCGGCGATGCCGCCGGCGTTGTCGGTGATCGGGCCGTAGGCGTCGAGCGCCACGATCATGCCGGTCATCGACAGCATGGCGGTCGCGGCGATCGCGATCCCGTACAGGCCGTTCAGCGTGTACGCGCCCCAGATGGCGAGGCACACGGCCACCACCGGCAGTGCGGTCGCCTTCATCGAGACGCCGAGGCCCGCGATGATGTTGGTGGCGTGGCCCGTCTGCGAGGCGGCCGAGATCTTGCGCACCGGGCTGTACTCGGTGGAGGTGTAGTACTCGGTGATCATGATCATCGCCGCCGTCAGCCCCAGACCGATGAGCGTGCAGCCGAAGAGCTCGGCCGAGTGCGCCGGCATGATCTCCCGGGTGATGAAATAGAAGGCCACGGCCGACACCACGCCGGAGACGATCACGCCCTTGTAGAGCGCGTTCATGATCTTGCCGCCCTCGCGGGTCGAGACGAAGAACGTCCCGATGATCGAGGAGACGATCGAGGCGGCGCCGAGCGCCAGCGGGTAGATCACCGCGGCGTGCGCCGCCTCGGCCCCGCGGCGCGCGAACAGCAGTCCGCCGAGGAGCATCGTGGCGACGAGGGTGACCGCGTAGGTCTCGAAGAGATCCGCAGCCATGCCGGCGCAGTCGCCCACGTTGTCGCCGACGTTGTCGGCGATGACCGCCGGGTTGCGCGGATCGTCCTCGGGTATGCCGGCCTCGACTTTGCCCACCAGGTCGGCGCCGACGTCGGCGCCCTTGGTGAAGATGCCGCCGCCGAGGCGCGCGAAGATCGAGATGAGCGAGCCGCCGAAGGCGAGGCCGACCAGCGCGTGCAGCGCACCTTCGGCGCCCACCGAGGTGAACTGCTGCAGCAGCGCGTAGTAGCCGGCGACGCCGAGCAGCGCCAGCCCCACGACCAGCATGCCGGTGATGGCGCCGCCACGGAACGCGACGGTGAGCGCGGCATTGAGTCCGCTGGTGGCCGCCTGCGCGGTGCGCACGTTGGCGCGCACGGAGATGTTCATGCCGATGTAGCCGGTGAGCCCCGAGAGCACCGCGCCCACGGCAAAGCCGCCGGCGGTGGCCCAGCCGAGCGGCGAGAAGCCGATCACGACGAACAGCACGAGGCCGACGACGAGGATGGTGCTGTACTGGCGGTTGAGGTACGCCTGGGCGCCGGCCTGGATGGCCGCGCCGATCTCCTGCATGCGCGCATTGCCCGCCGGCAGGCGCAGGATCGCCGCCATGGAGAACACGCCGTAGAGTACGGCGAGCACGCCGGCGCCGATCGCCAGCCACAGCCACATGCTGAGATCCATCGAGAAATCTCCCCCCAAAAAAGGCCGCGAACTATACCACGGAGGTCTGCGCCGCAGCGCAGCAAGCTACACTTTGAACTCGTCCTTGAGCTTGCGCTTCACCGGCACGCCGCGGATGCGCACGTACTCGGGCAGGCCGTTGCGGTAAGGGGGGTAGGCCTCGCCCGCGATGAGCGGCTCGAGGTAGCGGCGGCAGGCCTCGCTGATGCCGAAGCCGTCCGCGCGCAGGTACTCGGGCGGGAGCTTCTTCTCCTTGTTGGCGACCTCGGCGAGCGGCACGTGCCCGATGACCCAGCGGTAGGGCCTGGAGGACTTGCGCACGATGGTCGGCATCACGGCGTTCACGCCCTTCACGGCGAGCTCGACCGCCGCCTTGCCGACCGCATAGGCCTGCTCGACGTCGACCTTCGAGGCGATGTGGCGCGCGGAGCGCTGCAGGTAATCGGCGACCGCCCAGTGGTATTTGTAGCCGTGCGCTTCGCGCACCATGTTGGCGACCACCGGACCGACGCCCCCGAGCTGGGTGTGCCCGAAGGCGTCGCGCGTGCCGGCGTCGGCGAGGAACTTGCCGTCTTCGTAGGCGGCGCCCTCCGACACCACGATCACGCAGTAGCCGTAGTCGGTCACGGATTGCTTGACGCGGTCGAGGAAGCGCCGCCCGTCGAACGGCACCTCGGGAAACAGAATGACGTGCGGCGGCTCGTCGAGGCCGCGCCCGGCGAGCCCGCCGGCGGCGGCGATCCAGCCGGCGTGCCGGCCCATTACCTCGAAGACGAACACCTTGGTCGAGGTGCGCGCCATGGAGGCGACGTCGAGCGATGCCTCGCGCGTCGAGACCGCGACGTACTTGGCGACCGAGCCGAAGCCCGGGCAGCAGTCGGTATGGGGCAGATCGTTGTCGACCGTCTTCGGCACCCCGACGCAGGTGACGGGAAAGCCGAGGGAGGCGCCGAGCTGCGACACCTTGAGGGCGGTGTCCATCGAGTCGTTGCCGCCGTTATAAAAGAAGTAGCGGATATCGTGGGCCCGGAACACGTCGATCAGACGCTGGTACTCGGCGCGGTTCTGCTCGATGCCCTTCAACTTGAAGCGTGCCGAGCCGAAGGCGCCCGCGGGCGTGTGCTTGAGCGCGCGGATGGTGGCCGCGCTCTCGCGCGAGACGTCGATCAGGTCCTCGGTGAGCGCGCCGACGATGCCGTCGCGCCCCGCGTACACCTTGCCGATGTGCTTCGAGCGCATGGCCGTCTCGATGACCCCGGCTGCCGAGGCGTTGATGACGGCGGAGACCCCGCCGGACTGGGCGTAGAAGGCATTGCTGCGGGCGGTTTTTTTCATCCCGCCAAGAATAGCGCAGGGGCGGCCGCTCCGGGCGGCGCGTTGACCTGGCGGGGAGCGCTCGGTAACGTGGCGCACGTCTGTGCTGCCGATGCAGCGGTCTCATACTGAATACAACATGCGTATCGTCCTGTTGGGGGCTCCGGGGTCCGGCAAGGGCACCCAGGCACAACGCCTGGCGGAGCGCAGCGGCATGCCGCAGATCTCGACCGGCGACCTGCTGCGGACCGCCGTCACGCGCGGCACCGAGCTCGGACTCAAGGCCAAGGCGGTCATGGAGGAGGGCCGTCTGGTCGACGATGCGCTGGTGCTCGGCATGATCCGCGAGCGTCTCGGCCAGCCCGATGCGCGCGCCGGCTTCATCCTCGACGGCTTCCCGCGCAACCTCGTCCAGGCCGCGGCTCTCGACGGCCTGCTGGCGGAGCTCGGGCAGCCGCTCGATGCGGTGGTGCAGTTCGAGGTCGCGCCGGCCGAGCTGGTGCGGCGCATTTCCGGCCGGCGCACCTGTGCCGACTGCGGGCGTGTCTTCAACGTGCTCACCTCGGCGCCGCCGAGCGGAGCTGCGGCCATTTGTCCCAGGACGGGCGCGCCGCACCGGCTGACCCAGCGCGCCGATGACAACGAGGCCACCGTGACCGAGCGGTTGCGGGTGTACGACGAGAAGACGCGGCCGCTGATCGCCTTCTACCAGTCGCGGGGACTGCTGCGCGCCATCGACGCCGCCGGCGAGATCGATACGGTGACGCAGCGCCTCGCGCAGGCCCTCGGGATCGCAGCGCGCCGCGCGGCCGCCGCCCGCACGGCTAAGGCCCCCGTACGCCGCGCGGTGCGCGCCAAGCCGGCGGCACGGGCGGCCAAGAGCCGTGCGCGCCGCGGCAAGGTGCCGCGCAGGAAAACGCCGGCACGCGCCGCCGCCAAGAGCGGGCGCCGCGCCGCCGGCTCGGTGAAGCGGCGCGGCGCGCGCCGCCGCCGGCGCTGAACCCTCGCTTCCTCAGCGTGCGCGGCCGCGGCTAAAGCGCCGCGAGCAGCCGCTCGCCGAGCACGCCGCGGCGCCAGCCGCGCAGCACCGCGCCGTCGCGCCGTCCGTCGGCGAGCAGCTCGAGCTCGCGCCGCGTCGCGAGCACCTCCGGGACGAGCTCGAGCTCGGCGGCGACCGCCTGACTGATTCCAGCGAGCTTGCGGATGAGCGCGTTCCTCAGCGGGTCAGACTGCGGACGGCCGGGGGCCGGCGGGGCCGGATCAGGAATGTCGGCGGCGGCCACGCACGCGAGCAGCTCCGTGCCGCTGTGCTTGACCACGCCGGCGGGCAGCTCGCTGATCGCAGCGAGCTGCGCGGCGCTGCGCGGCACGCGCAGCACGATCTCGCGCAGGGCGCCGTCCTCGAGAATCCAGCCGCGCGGGCGGTCGTGCTCGAGCGCGCGCCGCTCGCGCCAGGCGGCGAGCGAGCGCGCCAGGCGCTCGCGCCCGGCATCGAGCCCGCGCAGGCCGCGCACCCGCTGCCAGGCTTCCTCCGGCTCGATGGCGAAGCCGCGGGTTTCACCGAGCTCGGCCAGCTCCTGCGCGAGCCAGGCGAGGCGGCCGAGCCGCCCGAGCCGCTCCTCGAGCTGCGCGGCGACCGGCAGCAGGTAGCGCACATCGTCGAGCGCGTATTCGATCTGCGCCGCCGACAGCGGCCGCCGCGACCAGTCGGTGCGGGTGTGGGACTTGGCGAGCTCACGCCCGAGCAGCCCGCGAACGAGCCCGGCGTAGCCGACCTGCGCGGGAAATCCGGCGAGCGCCGCGGCAATCTGCGTGTCGAACACCGGGCGCGTCAGGCCCGCGAGCGGATACAGCACTTCCAGATCCTGACGCGAGGCGTGCATGACCTTGAGCGTGCCGGGGGCGGCGAGCAGCGTCGCGAGCGGCGCGAGCTGAGGCAACGCGAGCGGATCGACACAGGCCGCCTCATCCGGCGCCGCCAGCTGCACCAGGCAGAGCCGCGCGTGGTAGGTGCGCTCGCGCAGGAACTCGGTGTCGAGTCCGACGCGCGGCTGCGCCGTGAGGCGCGCGCAGATCTCCGCCAGAGCGGGCGTTGTCGTGACGGTCGTCTGCAAACTCAACGGCGATGATCTGTACAATCGGGACGGTCCAATTATGCGCAGGGCGTGCCGCTACCGGAAGTCATGAGGGAGGTAATTCGTCTCTACGTGCAGATCGCGCTGCTGCGCCGCGGGCCGCAGGACCTGCCGGCCTCGCGGCTGCTGCTGATCCTCACCGCGTGCGGTTACGCGGCGGTGAACGCGCTGGTCAGCAGCCTGCTGCCGCCGAGCGCGGGCTGGCCGCCGCAGCTGGCCGTCGACGTGCTGTTCACGCTCGCCTGGTATGCGGCGCTGCTGCAGCTCACCGGCCGCAGCGAGCGCTTCCTGCAGACCGCCACCGCCGTGTTCGGCTTCCAGTCGGTGCTGTCGCCGCTGCTGATCGCCTCCGAATGGCTGATGCGGCGCTTCGGGCAGGACACGACCTGGCAGCTGCCGATTGCGGTGGCGGGGCTCGCACTGGTGATCTGGCTGATTGCGGCCAGCGTGCACGTGGTGAAAGCGGCGCTCGACTGGTCGAGCGCCACCAGCGTGGCGCTGGTGATCCTGCAGATCCTCGCCGGACAGCTGCTGCTCTTCGCCTTGTTTCCTCCGAGCAGCTGACGGACCGCCCAGGTGCACGTCCACATACTCGGCATCGGCGGCACTTTCATGGGCGGCGTCGCGGCCATCGCCCGCGCGGCGGGCTGGCGCGTCACCGGCTCCGATCGCGACATGTATCCGCCGATGAGCACGCAGCTCGAGGCGCTCGGCATCGAGGTGACCGCGGGATTCGGCGCCGAGCAGCTCGATCTGAAGCCCGACGTGGTGGTGGTCGGCAACGTGATGACGCGCGGCATGCCGGTCGTCGAGGCGCTGCTCGAGGCGGGCAAGCCGTACCTCTCGGGCCCGGAGTGGCTGGCGCGGGAGGTGCTCAAGGACCGCTGGGTGCTGGCGGTGGCGGGCACGCACGGCAAGACCACCACCTCCTCGCTGCTCGCCTGGATACTCGAGCACGCCGGCCTCGCTCCCGGCTTCCTCATCGGCGGCGTACCGGCAAATTTCACCACCAGCGCGCGCCTCGGCAGCGCGCCGTTCTTCGTCATCGAGGCGGACGAGTACGACACGGCCTTCTTCGACAAGCGCGCCAAGTTCGTGCACTACCGGCCGCGGACCGCGGTGCTCAACAACCTCGAGTACGACCACGCCGACATTTATGCGGACGTCGGCGCGATCCAGCGCCAGTTCCACCACCTGGTGCGCATCGTTCCGGGCGGCGGGCGCATCGTGTGGAACGCAGCCGATGCGCGCCTCCAGGAGACCCTCGCGATGGGCTGCTGGACGCCGCTCGAGGGTTTTGCGCGCGCCGGGCACCGGCAGGCCCTGTGGAGCGCCCGCCCGCTCGCCGAGGATTTCTCGCGTTTCGAAGTGCTCGAGGCGGGCCGCGCGCAAGGCACGGTCGCGTGGCAGCTGATCGGCGCGCACAACGTGGACAACGCGCTGGCGGCGATCGCCGCCGCGCGCCACGCCGGGGTCCCGGTGCCGCGCGCCATCGAGGCGCTCGCGGGCTTTCGCGGCATCGCGCGCCGCCTCGAGCTGCGCGGCGAGGTGCGCGGCGTGCGCGTGTACGACGACTTCGCGCATCATCCCACCGCCATCGCCACCACGGTCGAGGGCCTGCGGCGCCGGGTGGGGAAAGAGGCGCGCATCGTCGCGGTGCTCGAGCCGCGCTCGCACACCATGCGCATGGGAGTGCATCGGGACACGCTGGCTCCGTCGCTCGCGGGCGCGGACGAGGTGTGGCTCTACACCCCGGCGGATCTCGGCTGGGACGCGAGCGCGGTGGTCGCGGCCTGCGGGGCGCGCGGCCATGCGGCCGGCGACGTCGCGACGCTCGCGCGCGAGCTCGCGGGCAGCGTACGCGCGGGTGATCACGTGCTCATCATGAGCAACGGGGGCTTCGGCGGCTTGCACGAGAAGCTCCTCACGGAGCTCCGCCGCTCTGCAGCAACTTCATGAGCGCACCGAGCACATCCTCCATGCAGTTGCGCACGCGCGGCTGATCGGCGGGCGGCGCGCCCTGCCGCTGTCGCCCGAGGGCGGCGAAGGCCGCGCTCTCTATGGCGCGCGCATCCAGCTCGGCACGCACCGCCAGCCCGGCGCGCACGCAGCACTCGATGCGGTGCGCCTGGTCGCGCGCGATCGGCACGGCGACACAGGGCAGGGCGCAGGCGAGCACCTGCAGCAGCGTGTCGCCGCCGTTCGAGACCACGAGGCGCGCGGTGCGGATCAGCTCGACGAGCTCCGCGGGCGGCAGCCGCGGCGCCGCCCTGAGGAATGCCGGATGCCCGCCGCCCGGGGCGGCGGCATCGGAGCCCACGAGCAGCGTCGGCACCCCCCGCCGCGCGAGCCCCAGGGCGGCCGAGGCGACGATCGCCGGGGCGTGCTCCGCCCCCGGGTGGGCGCTGCCGCCGCCCGGTACGATCAGCACGTAGCCGCCGGCCTCGAGCGCGAAGCGCGCCAGCAGCTCGTTGGAGCGCGCCAGGTCCTGGGCCGGCAGCAGCGTGTCGATGAAGCGCACCGCCGGGCGCCCGAGGGCCCGCAGCTTCAGCCGCTCGATGGGGTTGAGCGCGCCGGCGATGAAGCGCGGGTACGCGATCCAGTGCTCGTCGATCAGGCGCATCCATCGCAGCCGGAACCCCTTGCGGCGCTGGCGGCGCCGCGAGCTCACGTAGACGATGCGCGCACCGGATGCGCGCGCGGCGCGCAGCTGCGCCGTGCGCCCGGCGTTGTCGAACACCACGACGCGGGGCTTGAGCTCACGGATCAGGGCGGACACCTCGCGGGGATGGAACGTCGCGGACGAGGGCAGAAGGGTGGTGGGAAAGGGCGTGCCCGCCGCGTACGGCGCCGCGCGGCTCAACGCGAAGTGCATCTCGAGGCCCGGTGCGCGGCGCGCCAGCGCCGTGGCGATGGTGAGGCAGCGCGCGTACTCTCCCATACCCCGGGGTCCGGATACCGGAATGAACAACAGGCGGGCGCTCGGAGTCGACACGGCTGCGAATGGTAGAGTACTGCGCTCCGGCAAGTCTCCCGCTGCGTGTTGCCGCGCGCTGCTGAAGGATCGAGCCGCACGATGGCGCCGCTCCTGTTCTTCGATCCGCTGTGCCCGCGCCCCTACGGCGAGGAGAGCCTGCGCGAGGGGGGGCTGGCCGGCACCGAGGCGAGCACGGTGCGCATCGCGGAGGCGCTCGATGCCTGGGTGGCGCAGCACAACCGCACCGAGGTCGAGGGGCGCTACCGGCCGCCGAGCGCCGTCGCGCACGTGCGGCACGTGGTGGTGCTGCGCGATCCGCGGGCCCTCGAGGGAGCGGCGCGGCTGTTTCCCGGGGCGCGTTTCACGCTGTGGGTGCACGATCGCATCGAGCCGGGATCCTCGCGCGCGCGCTGGTTCGCGCGCGCCGTGCCGGAGCTGCGCCGCCTGCAGCCCGACATCGTGTGCGTGTCGGATTACCAGCGCGCGCGGGTTGCGGCGACGTTGGCCGGAATTCCCGGTTGCGAACGGCTCGCGGTGCGGCGCATCTACAATCCGGTCGACGATGCCGTCGTTCCCGACGGCACGCCCGTCGATCCGACCAAGCTGCTGTTCCTCTCCTCCCCCAACAAGGGACTGCGCTTCGCGCTCGATGCGTTTCGCGCGCTGCGGCGGCGCATGCCGGACCTGCGGCTGTGCGTCGGCAATCCGGGGTACAAGAGCCTCGCCGCGGCCGCCGCCCCCGGGGTCGAATGGCTCGGGTCGCTGCCGCACGCGCGGGTGCTCACCGAGGCGCGGGCCGCACTCTGTACCTTCAGCCCGAACTTCGTGATCCCCGAGACTTTCGGCCTCGTGTTCGCCGAATCGCACGCCGTCGGCACGCCGGTGCTGACGTACGACTGCGGCGCCGCCCGCGAGGTGCTCGGCGACGTGCAGGAGCTGCTGCCGGTCACCTGGGCGCAGCGCGCCTACGAGGCGCCGCTGCACCGCCTCGCGCCGCGCTGGCGGGCGGCGTGCGCGCTGCTGGCCGACCGCCTCGGGCTCTTCGACCGCTGCATCGAGCGCATCGGAGCCTGGCGCGAAGGCGGGCGTCCGCGCGTCGGACCCGATCCGCGCTTTCGCCTCTCGGTGGTCGCCGGCGAGTGGCGCAGCCACCTCGGGGCCTGAGCGGTCATGCGCGCCTTCGCCTGGTTCCTGCTGCTGATTGCCGTCGCGCTGGCCGCGATCGCCTGCGGCACTTATCCGGCCTGGCTGCTGCTGCACCCGCATTTCGACTTCCCGTTCCATCGCATCGGCGAGCGTATCGGCATGCTGGCGCTGCTCGCAGGGTTCATGCTCATCGCGCGCCGCCTCGGGCTCGCCGATCGCGCCAGTCTCGGCTACGGGCTGGCGCGGCGGGCATTCGTGCGCGAGATGCTCGTGGGGCTGGCGCTCGGCGCCGCCACCATGCTGCTCATCGTGACGGCGATGAGCGCGCTCGGCCTCCTCGACTGGTCGCCGGCCGGCGGCATGGGCCCTGCGGCGCTGGCGCAGCTGCTCATCGCACGCCTCGCCAGCGGGCTCGCCGTGGCATTCATGGAGGAGACGTTTCTGCGCGGGGCGATGTACACGGCCATCGGGCGCGAGTCGGGCGCGCGCACCGCGGTGCTCCTCACGGCGCTCCTCTACGCGGCAACGCATTTCGTCGGCAAGGCGCGCATCGCCCCGCAGGACGTCACGCCCTGGAGCGGCCTGGCGCTCCTCGGGCAGTCGCTGCAGGCGTTCGCGCACTTCGCGGGGATCGCCGACGCGTTCCTCGCGCTCATGGCGGTCGGCGTGGTGCTCGCCCTCGTGCGGCAGGCGACCGGCAACATCGCCGCCTGCCTCGGGCTGCACGCCGGCTGGGTGTGGGTCATGCTGGTGGCGCACGAGCTGAGCGCGCCGCGCCGCGATGCCTCGCTCGGATTCCTTCTCAGCCGCTTCGACGGCTTCGTCGGCTGGCTGGTGCTCGGCTGGACGGTGCTGCTGGCCGTGCCGCTGTGGCGCTTCTACTCGCGACGCAGCGCACGGGCACGCACACAGGCGGGCTGAGACTGACGAGGCGGGCGCCGCGAGCGGGCGCGCTGAAACCGAGCGACGCGTGCCGGCGCGAGCGCAAGACCGTCAATCCAGCTGCTGCCCCACGATGCCGTCGCGGCGCAGGAGCTCGAGCAGGCCCCCCTCGCCCACCAGGTGCAGAGCTCCGACCACGACCAGGCAATTCTCGTCGCCCTTGAGCAGCTGCTCGATGTGCGGCAGCCAGTGCCGGTTGCGATCCATCACCAGGGCGTCATAGAGCGCCGGGAAGGAGCGGTACTCGGCCGCGAGCAGCGTGGCGAGCCGCGCTGCGTCGCCGCGCCGCCAGGCCCCGAGCACTGCGCGCGTCTCCTCGCCGGTGTCGTCGAGATCGTCGAGCACCATGTCGAGGAAGCGCAGCTGCGCGGCGGGCGTGAGCGCCTCGAAGACGCCCATCTCGTCCGCGAGGCTCTCGAGTCCGTCGGTGGTCTTGTGATCCGCGAGCGCACGCCGCAGCAGCTGCTGCTCGACCCCCTGCTCGGGGTCGAAGCCGAGGCGTGCGTACTCGAGCTCGGTGAGCTGCAGGGCCACCATCCACGGAGCCTCGTGATCCAGCGAGACGGCCGGCAGGCCGAGCGCCGCAGCCGCCGTGCTGGCGCGCGCGTAGCGCGGCGCGCCGGCGATCTCGCGCAGGCTGGTCGCCTCGGGGAGACCGCCGTGCTGCATCAGCGTGTCGAGCGCCCCGGCCGGATCGAGCTTGCCGAGGTCGATCTCCATCACGAGGCATGCCGAGTCGGCGTAGGCGCGCGCGAAGGCCGGCGGCAGCGCAGCATCGGCCTCGGGCAGCAGATGAATCGAGCCGGCGAGATAGACGGTGTTATGTGCGCCGCGGATCGCCCACACGGGCGCCGCGGCCTCGGCGCTCAGGCAGCCGAGCAGGCCGAGCGCGAGGAGCCACCGGCACGCTGATCCAGCCACACGACCTCCGTCAGTAGCGAGCCGTCGGCCCGCAGCTCGAACGTACGATACGCCGGCGGCCGCGGATCGACCGCGAAGTCGTCCGAATTGGGCAGGAACTGCGCGCAGGTCGAGGGCGTGGCCAGGAGGCGCACCCCCTTGCGCAGAGCGTCGTAGGTCTGGTGCACGTGGCCCCATACGACGGCGCGCACGTTCTGGTGCCGGTCGAGGGTCGCGAGGAATTCCGGCGCGTTCTCGAGCCCCACGCGGTCGAGCCAGCGGCTCGCCATCGGCACCGGGTGGTGATGCAGGCACACCATGCAATGGCGTTTGCCGGCGCTCCCGAGTGCCGCCTCGAGTCCCATCAGGGCCTCGGGGCTCAGGCGGCCGCTCGCCGAGCCGGGCAGGCAGCTGTCGAGCAACACGATGCGCCAGCGGCCGAGATCCACGTGGCCGCCGAGAACGAAGGGCGGTCCGGCGAGCTCGCGGCGCATCGCCTCGGGCTCGTCGTGATTGCCCGGAATGCAGAGCACCGGCAGGCCGAGCGCGCCGAACAGGCGGCGGAAGTGCGGATAGCCGGCGGGATCGTCCTGGACGATGTCGCCGGTCACGAGCAGCGCATCCGGCGGCCAGTCGTGCGTCTGCGCGCGCGCCAGCGCGGCCGTGACGGCCGGCAGAGTCGCCACTCCACGCAGCGCCTCGGTTTCGCCGCCGTAGAGATGCGGGTCGGTGAACTGTGTGAGGCGAACCACGCTCATGAAAAGCCAGCCTAGCAGAGCGCGCCGCAAGAGGAAGTGAACCAGGTCGCCAGCCGAAGAGCGCCGCCTGTCGTGCAATCTCTACACTCATGACAGGCTGCCCGTTCCGGGCCGCTCAGAATGTGAAGCACGCCCGCGGCGTTTGCGCAGGGCGGGAACTTAAGTCCAATCAAGCAGTCGGGGGCGCGGGCGCGGCCTGCGCAATTGGCGTGCGAGCCGAGGGCGCGCAGCGCGGCGCGGGCGCGCAATTTGAGCATCCGGCGCGCCTTTGGGAGAATGCGCGCCCCTGCACGGCCGCCAGGCACCGCGGCCCCTCGAAAGCCTCCCGGGGCACCGCATGAGCACTCGCCGCGAACTTGCCAATGCCATCCGTGCGCTTTCCATGGACGCCGTGCAGCGCGCGAATTCCGGCCACCCGGGCATGCCGATGGGCATGGCGGACATCGCCCAGGTGCTGTGGTCGGATTTCCTGAGATACAACCCGGGCAATCCCCGATGGGCGAACCGCGATCGTTTCGTGCTCTCGAACGGCCACGGCTCGATGCTGCTCTACTCGGTGCTGCATCTCACCGGTTATCCGCTCACGCTCGAGGACCTCAAGGCCTTCCGCCAGCTCGGCAGCAGGACGCCCGGACATCCCGAGCTCGACCTGCCGCTCGGCGTCGAGACCACCACCGGACCGCTCGGGCAGGGACTCGCCAACGCGGTCGGCATGGCGTTCGCGGAGAAGCTGCTCGCGCTGCGCTTCAACCGCCCGGGCTTTCCGGTCGTCGACCACTACACCTATGCCTTCTGCGGCGACGGCTGCCTCATGGAGGGCGTTTCGCACGAGGCGTGCTCGCTCGCCGGGACGCTGGCCTTGGGCAAGCTCATCGTCTTCTACGATGACAACGGCATCTCGATAGACGGCAAGGT
>DASYYF010000017.1:0-2673 GCA_035934055.1 Steroidobacteraceae bacterium
TGCCCATGCCGACGATGCGCTCGTCCGGCAGACCGGTGACCTTCTTCCAGAGCCCGCGCGCCTCGTCGTCGGCCGGCCCGCCGTCGGCGCCGCCGAAGACGGTGATCATCATGCGCGAGGCGTCGAGACCGTAGACCCGGGTCAGCAGGTCCCACGCGTAGACGAGGGCCTCCTCCTTGAAGTAGTCGCCGAAGGAGAAGTTGCCGAGCATCTCGAAGAACGTATGGTGGCGGGCGGTGTAGCCCACGTTCTCGAGGTCGTTGTGCTTGCCCCCGGCACGCACGCAGCGCTGCGCGCTCGCGGCGCGCAGGTAGTCGCGCGTCTCGCGCCCGAGAAACACGTCCTTGAACTGCACCATGCCGGCGTTGGTGAAGAGCAGCGTCGGGTCATTCGCGGGTACCAGCGAGCTCGAGGGCACGACTGCGTGGGCGTGCCCGCGGAAAAACTCGAGGAACGCGGCACGCACGTCCGCCGCACTCATGTAGGTCGGTTTGCCCAAGGTCCTTCAGTCCGTGTCGGAATCGGCTCCGGTAGCCGCGCGAATATGATCGGCTGAAAAGCCACGATACTGCAAAAAGCGTGCTTGCCGCGCCTTCTCGCGCCAGTTGCCGGGCGCGGCCCTGCCGAAGCGGCGCGCCCGGGCCGCGGCCGCGGCGGCGCGCCAGTCAGGACCCCCCGCGAGCGCCGCCTCGATGAGCTCCTGAGCCACGCCGCGCGCGCGCAGATCCGCGGCGATGCGGATGGGACCGCGGCCCCGGCCGGCGTGGTATGCGACATAGTTGTGCGCGTAGCGCCCATCGTCGAGCGCGCCCTCGGCCGCAAGCGCCGCCAGCGCCTCGGCCGCCGCCTGCGTGTCAAAACCCGCCGCGGCGAGCCTCTCGCCGAGCTCGGCGCTCGCAAAATCGCGCCGTGCGAGGAGCGCCACCGCCGCCGCATGTGCTGCCGCGGGATCTGCGGCCCCTTCTTTGGCGAATCCGGACGCTCGGCGCAGGTTCATTTTTTCAGTATAGTCATCGGATCCGGCGGTTCCCCCGGGAGCCGTCGATCGTCATCACGGACCCAGAGGAACATCATGCGCATTGTGGTTGGATTGCTGGCGTGCCTGAGTGCCGCCGCCCTGAGTGCTGCGTTCGCAGACCCGCCCGCCGCGAGCCCGCCTGCGACCCCGGCCCCGGCCGCCACGCCGGCCAGCACCGCATCCACCCCCGCCCCGGCCGCCAAGCCCGCAGAGGACGTGGAGGTAAAGCGCTTCCTGGCGGAGGGCTACAAGCCCGAGATGCACCACGGGCAGGAAGTCTATTGCCGTAAGGACAATGTCGTCGGCTCGCGCCTTTCCGCGGTCAAGACCTGCGGGACGATCGAGGAGCTGAAGCTGATGGAGCAGCAGACCAGAAGGGGCGTGGAAGAGAGTCTGCGTCAGCAGAACATGGGCGCCCACTGAGGCGGCCGTCGCACGGCGGCGATCAGGCCGTGTTCGCGGCCTGCTCGCCGTTACGCTGCTGGCGCGGTGGCAGCAGCCGCACGCGTATCTGCTCCTCGATCTCGCGCGCCACTTCGCGGTTCGACTGGAGGTAGGCGCGCGCATTGTCCTTGCCCTGGCCGATGCGGTTGCCCTTGTAGGCGTACCAGGCGCCGGACTTCTCGATGATGCCGAGCGAGCTGCCGAGCTCGATGATCTCGCCTTCGCGCGAGATCCCGGCGCCGTACATGATCTCGAACTCCGCCTCGCGGAAGGGCGGCGCCACCTTGTTCTTCACCACCTTGACGCGCGTCATGTTGCCGACGACTTCCTCGCCGTTCTTGATGGCGCCGATGCGGCGGATGTCGAGGCGCACCGAGGCGTAGAACTTGAGCGCATTCCCGCCCGTGGTGGTCTCGGGGTTGCCGAACATCACGCCGATCTTCATGCGGATCTGGTTGATGAAGATCACGATGGTGTTGGAGCGCTTGATGTTGCCGGTGAGCTTGCGCAGCGCCTGCGACATGAGGCGCGCCTGCAGTCCCACCTGCATCTCGCCCATCTCGCCCTCGATCTCCGCCTTCGGCGTGAGGGCCGCCACCGAGTCGATCACGACAATGTCGACCGCGTTCGAGCGCACCAGCATGTCGGTGATCTCGAGCGCCTGCTCGCCGGTATCGGGCTGCGAAACCAGCAGGTCGTTGATGTTGACGCCGAGCTTCTCGGCATAGCTGGGATCGAGCGCGTGCTCGGCGTCGACGAAGGCGGCGGTGCCGCCGGCGCGCTGCACCTCGGCGATGACCTGCAGGGTGAGCGTGGTCTTGCCCGAGGCCTCGGGGCCGAAGACCTCGACCACGCGCCCGCGCGGCACGCCGCCGATTCCGAGCGCGATGTCGAGGCCGAGCGAGCCGGTCGAGACCGCCTCGACGTCGTAGCTCGCCGTGGCGTCGCCTAAGCGCATCACCGAGCCCTTGCCGAACTGCTTCTCGATCTGACCCAGTGCGGCGGCGAGCGCCTTCTTGCGGTTCTCTTCCATCTGCGGATTTCCCGGGAGTGGTGTCACGATGAGCGACATTTCGGGAGGGAATTATCCCACAAAGCTTCGCCGCCCGGTGCACGCGCGTACCGCCGTTTGGCGTCTATGTGCGCACTTTTTCCGCGCCACCCAGTACGTACGATTCGACGACACTGTATACGGGGCCCTCGGCGAGGGT